>QPGA01000003.1:41211-133875 GCA_003332265.1 Candidatus Accumulibacter meliphilus | reverse complement strand
CAGGATCCAATGAACAGTTCTCTCTTCGGCCGCCAGCACCTCGCCGTCTTGCTGGCACTTTTCCTGCCGCTGCTTTCGGCCTGCGCGTCGTACGGCAAGATAAGCAACGAACCCATTATCGCCGAAGACGAGTCACCCGGTAGGTACTCGATCACCCAAGCGGTGCATTCCGGCCGCTCGGACGAAGCGACCATGATCCTGGCGTTTTCTGGCGGCGGCACCCGTGCCGCCGCACTGGCTTACGGCGTTCTGCAGGCGCTGCGCGACACCCGCATCGAGCTCGGTGGACAATCGCAACGGCTGCTGGACGAAATCGACACCATCAGCTCGGTATCGGGCGGCAGTTTCACGGCCGCGTATTTCGGCTTGTATGGCGACAAGATCTTTACGGATTTCGAGAAGGACTTCCTGCGCCGTAACATCTCCGCTGAACTGATGCAGGGATTATTGGACCCGGCAATGTTGCTCTCCGAACGTGGCCGTACCGAGATGGCGGCCAATTATTACGACGGCAGTGTGTTCAAGGGCGCGACCTTCGCTGACCTGCAGCAGGGGGACGGGCCGCTGATCGTGATCAATGCCACCGATCTCGGTCGGGGCGTACGCTTTTCCTTCCTCCAGGATTACTTTGATCTGCTGTGCTCGGACCTGTCTTCGTTTCCGATTGCCAGCGCCGTCACTGCTTCATCCGCCGTGCCGGTCCTGTTTCATCCGCTGGTGCTCGAAAACCGCAAAGGCTGTGGCGATCGCGCCCCAACCTTCCTGACAGACTTGCAGACCGGTGCCAACCGCTCGCCGCAGTTGGCGCATGTCGTCGACGGCCTCAACAGCTACGCGCTCAAAGACCAGCGCCGCTATATCCACCTGGTCGACGGCGGCATTACCGACAACCTGGGCCTCCTGGCAATCTACGAAATGATCGAGTTGGCCGGCGGCGCAAGAAATCTGCTCGGCTCGCTTGGCGGCGTACCCGGACGACGTTTCATCGTCATCTCGGTCAATGCCTCGACTTCGCCGCAATACGGCATGGAACTGAGCAAGGCCCCGCCATCGATGGCCGATACCGTCAATCTGGTGACCGACGTCCAGTTGCATCGCACCAACGCCGCAACGATGGCCCTCATGCAGAGCAGTATCAAGCGCTGGGCGGCGGAACTGTCAACACCCGGACAAGCGGTCGAATCCTATTTCGTCGACATCGACTTCAAGAACGTCCCGCAAGCTCAGCGAAAACTCTTCCTGAACCAGATTCCGACCAGCTTTTCGTTAAAGGAGGCGCAGGTCGACGAATTGATCGCGGCCGGTCGCGAGCTCTTGCTGAGCAACCAGGAATTTCAGCGCTTCATCCGCGATCTGGGAGGAAGTCAGCCGGCGCCAGCGCGCTGACCTGTGCCCGAACGCATGAGTTTGCTCTTCGCATCGAGCGAGCTTGCCGAGATAGCGGGCGAGGCCGCACACGAGGCAGGAAAGGCCCGCCATTCTCGCCGCGAAGCGCGGCGTCAGGGTCTACCCTCGTGCCTTGGGAAAGAGTCAAGACCTGGCCCTGCGTGTTGCAGATTGAACCCGGAACCTGGGCCCCTCCACGCCGGAAAAAGAGACCATCCATGATCCTTCGCTCACAGCTGCTGGTTCTCGCCTCTCTGCTGACCGGTTGTTCCAGCTGTCATGTAGCATCGTATTACAAGCCAACGCCTGACAGCCGCAAGTACGTGCAGACCTACACACAACTGCCCGGCTACGCCGGATTGAAGCTTGGCGACCAGGCATCAGCGATGATCGCATTCTGCGGCGACAAGTACCTGCCAGCGGCGGGAAGCGCGGTTCAACTGTGCATTTCGGTGGAACTGGCCAACAACTCGACAATGCGCTTCCTGGACGGAAAAGTTCAGCTCACCGCTGGCGCCATGAAGCCGGTAATGGTGCAGATCGCAAGCATCGAATACGAAGTCTCGTGCCGTGTTCAGGCCGGGACCCGCATCTGTTCGTCGTCCGAGGAATCACCGGTCGACGGACCGCGTACAAAGCGTCCGGGAATGCATGCCGGTCTTGATCGTTACCTCTTCGAGCCACTATTGGCATTTCGCGGCGCCAACGACACCTTGCATGAAGGAGCGATATTTGGCCAGCGCCTGATCGGGAAACGAAGCTATCTTGTAAAGACCGCACCCATAGCGATCGGCAAGGAAACCCCCCTTGTTATTGCTTTTCCCGATGTACTCATCGACGGACAGATAGTTGCCCTACCTCGCCTGGAGTTTCAGGTAGTCACTGAGGAAGTTTGTCGAATGATTCCTCTTGCATAGTCAACAAAGAGACGGCGAGAGCACCATGAGCTGATGTGGGGTTCTTGTCCATCGGCGCGCGGTTTCGCTCCACGCTGCCACACCCGCCCCCACGTCATTGCGAGGAGGATGGGAGATGCGTGATCGATCAGGCGATACAGATTCGCTCTTGCTTCGCTGGCGGCCAGGGTGCTCAGTGGACCTCCGGATCGAGCGATTTTAGCGTACGCCCTACAGTAGGCCTCGTCTAAAACCCGCGCGAATGGCACAGCGCAGCCCTGTGCGGACTAATCGGGAGAGGAGAAAGCTCACGGCCTCCCTCGCTGAGCGGGCATGGCAGCCGTTGCAAGCGGCGCAAGCGTAGCGACCCAGTTTCTGAAGATCTGTTTTGTGTTATTTGCGACGAATAAACCGGGGTCTGTCCCCGGTTTCCCCCGGTTTCCCGGTTCAATCAATCGTTGCGTTTCGCAGAACACTTCTCGAAGTACATCGAGCCGCCGCTGGGATTCGAGATTCCACGATTTCACGGCTTCTTCTGCCTATTCCAAATCACAGCGTCTTCAAATACTCCACCAGCGCCTCCTTCTCCGCCGCCGACAACGCCGTCCCAAACTCGTGCCCCTGGTTGCTGCCACCTATACTGCCAGTATCGAGCCTTGTCCCAACGCGCTTCGCCGCCGGCGTATCACTAACGAACCCGACCCGCGCCTGGTCATACACGTCATAACCCCGCCAGAAAACCGTCGGCCTTTGCCCCACCGGCTCCAGCAAATCCCGCAGAGTAGGTACCGAGCCATTATGCAGATACGGCGCCTTCAGCCAGATGCCGTCCAGGAACGGCGCGACATAGCCGATCAGGTCTTCCTCGACCAGTCCCTTACGTTCCAGCCCCATCTCTTTGACCACCTGGTTGGCCTTGATCGCCGCGCCCTTGTTCCAGGAATCCAGCCGCCCCCGGTCGGTGCCGACTTCAGCCAGGGCTAGCGGCCGGCCGGTGAGTTCGCTGGCGTGGCAGCTGGCGCAGTTGGCGTCGAACAGGGCTTTGCCTTCGGCCGCCTTTGCCTGATCGATGGCGAAGGGGTATTTCGGTGGTGGCAATTCGGAGAGGTAGCTGTGCAGCCATTGCACCTGCTCGACGAACTCCTGCTTGTTGGCGGGCGCAGCGCCGAGCAGGCCCAGGGCGGAGTCCATGATCACCGAGTAGGCGTCGCTGCTGTCACCGGCGTAATTCATGCGGTGGCCTTTGTCCCAGACGTACTTCTTGAGGTTCCACACCGAGGGCATGTCGGTGGGACCGAAGGTGTCGTCCATGGGAGCACCGATCATGAAGTATTTGGTGAGGTTCATGGCGTCGTCGCGGCCACGGCCCCAGTCGGGGAAGTCGGGGCGGTAGATCCAGGCGAACTGTTGCTCGCGTTCGAGCAGGCGCTTTTTGGTGATCGGGATGACGAAGAAGCGGTAGAGGAGCTGGTCGATGAAGTCGAGATTTGTGACGCGATTGATTTCGGCCATCAGGATGTCGGCATTGAAGCGCGGATCCTTGGCGCAGTCGATCAGGTAGCGGAAGAAGCCTTCGACGTTGGTGGTATGCGCCGGACCGCCGACGACGAAGACCGGATTGGCGTCGGGCGATTCGCGGTAGCTGGTGGTGTGGCAGACGGCGCAGTTGTTGGCGACGCGCGGAAAGCCGATGGTTTTCTTGCTGAAGCCGGCCGGCAGTTCCTGGCCCTGCTCCCAGGGGACGCCGAGTGAAGCGTAGCCACCGGGAAGGACCTTGCCGTCCTGGGTCAGTTTTTCGGGAAAGACGCGCGGCAGGACGTAGAAGATCCAGTAGGGGATGCCGGCGTCGTGCTCGGCGCCGATCGAGCCGTATTTGAAGCGCGTCTCGAAATCGGCCGTTACCCAATCGGGCTGTGGACGTTCGCGGAAGCCGCGGTCGTAGCCGATCACCCCGCCGACAACGATCGTGACGATGATCACCACGCCGATGGCGCGGAACCAGTTCCTGCAGGATCGCATGCTCATCGTCGGCTCCTCAGAAGGTTTTCATGAATTCGACCAAGGCGGTCTTTTCGTCGGCGCTCAGCTCGGTGCCGTAGGCCTTGCCGGTGTGGCCGCCATTGCCGTTGCCGGGAGCGGTGGTGTCGAAAAGGAAAAACGGCGGACCGTTACCCTGTGCCTGATCGGAGACGAAGCCGACCTTGAGCGGGTCATAGACGTCGTTGCCGCGATAGAAGCTCGCGGGCCGGGCGGCCGCCGGTTCGAGCAGTTCGCGCAGGCTGGGCACCGAGCCGTTGTGCAGGTAGGGCGCGCGCAGCCAGACGCCATCGAGCGGCATGTTGGCGTAGCCGTGAGTCTTGCGGAAGTGCGTGAAGCGCCACGGGTAGCCGGCGTAGAGCGTGGCCTGGTTCACCGCCAGCGTGTAGGTGTATGAATCGAGGCGGCGCCGGTCGGTACCGATCTCGGCCAGCGGCGTCACTTTGCCGACCAGCTCGCCGCTGAAATCGCTGCCCGAGGCGCCGTGGCAGTTGGCGCAATAGGCCTTGTAGATCGGCGCTCCACGCTGCGCCAGTTCGGCGTCGACCGGGAAGAACTGGCTGAAGCTCGGCGGCGTGACCTCCAGGATCCAGTCCTCGACGCGGCTGATGCGTTCGAGGTCGATGGTCGGCGGCGTCGTGCCGGTGCCGAAGGCGGCGCTCTTGTTGCGCTCTTCGACGGTGGTGTTGTTGCCGTCCCAGTGCAACTGCATCTCCTGCGGCTCCTTGCGCTGGCGTTGCCGCCACAGCGAGGGAAAGTCGGCCGGGGCGTCGAACTCGTCGGGATCGAGATGGGCCATCGGGAAATTGAAGATCACTTTCGCCGAGTTGAAGGTATCGACGCGTCCCGGGCCCCATGCGTGCTGTCTGGAGACCCAGTCAAAGCGCCCGGCGAGCGCCAGCACGCGGTCGCGCATGATGGCAATGGCCACCGGATAGACCACGTAGCGGTCGAGCAGATCGAGCTGGCCGCCCTGACGTTCAATCTCCGGCAGGATGAATTCCTTGGAGAACTTCGGATCGGCGGCGCAGTGGAAGAAGAACTCCTCGAAACCTTTCATGTTGAAAGTCGCGGCCGGCATGCCGAGGACGATCGTCGGTGGCTGGTCGGCGGCAGTACGCACGGTACTCGTATGGCAGACTGCGCAGTTCACAAAGACGCGGTCGATTCCCTGGTAGCGGCGCTGCGAAGTGCCGACCGGCAGGTCGCGGTCGCTGCCGTCGGCGTTCTTCTCGAACACCATTCCCAGCGACTGGTAGCCCTTGCCGGGCAGATACTGCGGACAGACGTCGGGCAGCACCCGCCAGATCCAGTAAGGGAAACCCATCTCGTGTTCGCCGCCAGTGGAACCGTACTTGAAGTGCTCGGTCGGGCTGGCGTAGTCCACCGGGACGTCGCCGCCGAAGCGCTGTACCAGCCAGACCACGGCCAGCATCGGCAAGACGACGGTGAGGATGAAGAGAATGATGAAGCGTCGCTTCCAGGGGCTTTTCGCTATTTTTTGCTGTCCGTTCAGTTCGTTCATGCTGTGTTCCCCTCTTGCTGGTTCTCAGTGCGCCGGCAAACACGGGCGTAGGGCCTCGTAGCCGGCGGCGAGCAGCGTTTCGAGTTGCGGCGACTGACCGGTTTCGGCGCGCAGCCATTGCGTCACCTGCGCGAGCAGTGCGGCGCGCACCGGGCTGCTGCGCCATGCTTGAGCGTCGCTGGCAAAAGCCGGCAACATGCTTTCCGGCGGCATTGGCGTCTTCGCGCGCTGCGCCGGCGGGACATCGGCCATGGCCAGGCGCACGTAGAGGCGCGGGGCGCAGTGGCGGAGCCTGGCATCGACTTCGGCCGGACTGCCTTGCAGAAAATTCGGCGGAAAAGTCTCGGCGGTCTGGTGGCAGGCGGCGCAATAGGGTTGAAAGCTGCGCAGCAGCGGATCGCCGGCGCTGCTCGGTGTCTGACCCGGCGCCACGGCGGCCACTTCCAGCTGTGCGGGTGGCAGATGCTCGGCAGCCGCGCAGCACGCTGGCGTGGCCGGCATGCCAAGCTCGGCGAACAGTGCCGCGAAGAGTCTTTCGCGGGGGAAAGGCATGGGGCCGAACAGATTCGCGGCGTCGCGCCCCGCCGCCAGGCGATCGATCGCCTGTTGCACGACGCTGAAGTCGTGGCGGATTTCCAGAGTCACCTCGCCGTCGGCCCCATCGACACCAACACCGCCGCCTGCATTGCGGCGGATTCCAATGCTGCCGATGGCGCTGCCAGCGGCGGTGCGGGCCGGCAGGCCCCCGACCTGCGGCAGCAGGGTCGCGCCGCTCGGCGTCGCCTCGTCAAGGAGCGTCAGATCGACGCCGTTCAAGGCCGTTCCAGCAGGCAGCGTCAGCCGTGCCAGCCGCCCTCCGCTCGGTTTTCCCGCCTGCATCGACAGTGTTCCGGCGAGCAGACTCCCGCCCGCAGCGGTGCAGCGCAAGGACCAGCGCGAAGCGACTTTGCTGTCGATCCGGCAGGGCACGCTCAGGCGCTCTGTGACAGCTGGCGCCAAGCGCGCCAGCGCACTATCCAATTGCCGCCGGTCGCTGTCGGCGACAAACTCCGCCAGGCCAGCCAGCAGTTGCCGCAGCGCATCCGCTGCGTCCGGTCGCCACAGCGCCCCGGCTGGGCGCGGCAAGAGCGGATCGAAGCGCGCCGGCACCGCCGCCACAGCCGCCCGCGCAGCGCTATCCGCGGGCCAGCTGTCAAGCGCCTGCAGCGGGTTGCGGTTGGGAATGTCGGGATTACCGGCGCTCAGGCCGCCCGGCCAGCGGCGCCGCGCCTGCTCGCGCAGCCGCTTGTCAACCGCCTGCATGAAGCGGGCATCAGGGGTCCAGGTCTGACCGCCGGAGAGCGCGTGTCGCAAGGCGGCGGCGAACAGGCCGGCGCGGCAGCCTTGCGCCGCGGCCGAATTGCCGCCGCAGCCCGCGCGCCACAGAAGCTGGGTCAGGGCAAAGCCGTTGGCGCGCTCACTGGCATTGTCGATGGCGTAGGGGACGTCGACGCCGCGGTCTGGGGAAATGCCGTAGAAGCTTCGACCGCTGGCCAGCAGCGTCGCCGCCACTTTGGCATTGGCGTTGGTCTCGTCCCACAGCGCCCGCGAAAAAATCGGCGAACCGTTCTGGTGGCAGGCAAAACAGATGCTGCGGTTGGCGTAGATCAGGCGCGGCTTGCTGCCGGCGCGGTAATCCTTGAGCAACTGGAATTCGAAGCGCCCGGCGGCCTCGTTGTAACTGATGATCTCGATGACCGCCGACTGCTCCTGGTAGCCGATGTACAGGCGGTCCTTGAGCAGTGGCATGCCGGCGGCGACCGGCGGACTGTCGACGGCCACCAGAACTCGTGGATAGGCGAAGTAGTCCGGTGCAGCCGCCGTCCGCTGCAGCGAGCGGCCAAGAGGAATCAGTACGCGCTTGGCAGGCGGCAGCAGGCTCGCCGGGTCGCGCAGCAACTGCGAATCGATGCGGGCCAACAGTGCTTCGAAGGGAAAAGGCACTTCGATCTCCGCCGACGCGCCGCGACGCACGGCAAACAGTTGCTCGAAAAGCGAACGCCCCTGGCTCGGGAGATGCTCGCCGGGGTCGGCCGGATTGACGACCGGCAGCGCAGCCACCGGCACCGGCGCCGCCTCCGTCGGCCGCGCTTCAGTCGCCAGCACCGGCATGGCGACGAGTGCTGCCAAGCCCGCTGCCAAGCCCGCTGCCAAGCCCGCTGCCAGACCCACGGCAAGCCGCCGCAGCATCGCCAGCGAGGTCGCAGGCAGACGCATCGTCAGCCCATGCCCCGGCTGCGCCAGACTCAGGGCTTGGCAGGCTTGCCAGCAGCGACGACGGTGCGTTGCTGCGTTCCCGGCCAGCAGTCTTCCTGCACCTTGCCGGTGGCGACGAAATTCGCCTGTGCCTTCTCGTCGGTGGCTTTGTCGTAAAGCGTGAAATTGAGCGCAAAACCACGGTCCAGATAGGCGCGGCCAAGGTAGAAGCCGGGACGGATCATGCGGATTTCGTCGCGCACCCTGAGCCCGCGCCGGCCGGCGAGGTAGTCGGGGTTTTCCTGGTAGCCGGCAATTTCGTCAGTAAAGAAGTAGTCGATGATGATCGACTCTCGCCGCGAGTCGAGCAGACTCTGACCACAATAAAGCTTGGCCGGGAACAGCAACCAGGTTTCCTTGCCCGCGTAGTTCATCTTCTTCGGCTCGCCTTCGACCAGGCCGAGCTTCTTGAGCAGTGACAGATCCTCGATGCGGTTGCGCAGCACGCCTTCGTCGCGGAAGAAGACCTTGCCGCGCCAGAGCACTTCGCCAATTTCCTCGACGACGAGGCCCTTGAGGTGCAGGACGGTGCCGCCAAAGCCACCGACCAGCTCGGAAAGCCGGAACTTGCCGCTGCTGCCGCGCGGCAACAGGATGCGACCTTCGAAAGCGCCGTCCGGGATCGGCCCCGCGGTCAGGCGCGCGTAGATCTGATCGATCTGCTCCTCGTCCAGCGTCGCCAGATAGTCGGGCGTGATCTTCGCGAGCTCGGCGGGCGGAATCGGATACTGATGGTCGACCTGCGCCAGGCTCATTTTCGTCTGGTAGCTCTTGGCGTAAGGCGCGAACTTGATATCCGGGGGTTCCGGCTTGCTGCATGCGGCCAGGGCAAGCGCGGTGAGCGTCGCCAGCGCGCCAAGCGCCAAGCGTGACATCCGGTCTGTGCGCTGGCTGCGCTGGATGCGCGCGGCGCGCAAGTGGTTCAGGGCAAAGGTGTGCGGCAGTCGCATGATGTGATCTCCCGTTTCCTTACAGCGTGGCCAGGAAAGCGGTGAGCGCTTTCTTGTCGGCCTCGGAAAGATCCTCGCCGAAGCGGTGACCCTGGTTTTCGATCTCCTCGGTGCAGGTCTGGTAGTTGGCACTGATGAAATCGCGTTGCTCGCGCAAAATTTCGACGAAGCGTGACGGATTCTTGATGATCTCGTCGGCGATCGTCTGCAGCGTCGGCAACAGGCTCGCCTTGCCGGCGGCTTCGAGCTTGTCCGGGTGGCGCTTGGCGAGGAACAGGTCGCCGATCAGCTGCTTGTGCATCAGGCCATTCAGGAAGCCGGCGCTGGTGCCAGCCGGAATCGTGACCTGCCCGAAACCGAACAGCGGCTTCTCGGTCTTGCCGTCCAGCGGTCGGATGCCGACGTCGATGATCAGGTCGGCGTTGGTCAGCGTCCGCTTCGTGCCTCTCTCCTTCGGGTTCAGCAGCTCGAACATCGACAGCTTGTAGAGCTCGAAGCGGCCCTCGACGCTCGGGTCGTAGCGCAGGCAATCGGGCTGCTGTGCGAGCAGCTGGCCGCCGCTGTCGACATAGCGGGCGCGCTGGAAATCGTTGGCCTTGTTCGCCGGCTTGCCGCAGATTTCCGGGCCGATGGCGTTGTTGTGCATGAACGGCGCGGTCGCCCAGATATTGACCAGCGAGACATTGCGCATGTAGCCGCGACCGGCATCCTTGAGCTCGTCGCGCTCGGGAATGTCGGCAACGACCTCGCGCTGGCGCAGGGTGTCCGACGCCGACTCCATGTACAGGTTGCCGGCCTTGTGGTTGGAGTGCAGCGAGCGGCAACGGAAAGTGCCGACTTCGGTGACCGGTGTCGGCTGATCGTTGCCCAGGAAATCGGCTCTTACCTGGCGCGGATGCGTTTCGCTGGCGGCGGCGAAGTCGCGATTCTTGAACGAGCCGCCTTCGCTCTCCGGAATACTCGAATGGCAGCGCGCGCAGTTCTCTGCAAAAACCAGCTGTCCGCGGCCGACGGCACCGGCGCCGAATTCGCTTTCCAGGTCGCGGACCAGATCGGCGCGAGTATAGGCCACCCCGGTCGAACCCGCCTGGCGAGCATTGGCCAGCGCCGCGTAGAGGTCGGTCTGATCCGACTCGGCCGAGGCAAAGAAATCGAGCACGTTCTGCAAGCGGTCCTCGACGGCCCGGAAGTTCGGGCAATCGCGCCGGCACTGGCCGATATCGAAAGGCGTCTGCCCAAAACCGCGTTGCTCCGGGTCCACCTCGCGCATGTCGGCGAGATGATTGACCCAGCACTGCTCGGAACAGGAGCCGATGTTGAAGTACACGCGCTGGATCGCTTCCAGCGCGCCGGTCGAGTCTTCGCCGCCTTTGAGGATGTGATGGACGCCGGGCAATAGAACTTTCTGGCCGCCGAGATTGACCGGCGTGGTGTCGTCGTCGCGAGTGCTGCGCAGCCAGCACTTGCCTTCGCGCCCCGGCTCGCACCAGCACTTGCTCGCGTCAGTCTCGCTGCCGCAACTCGCCGCCTTGCGCCATTTGGTCACCACTTCACCCTTGAATACCGGCCGCTGCGCCACATTGATCAGGGCATTGATGGTCCCCGGATTGTTGACCTGGTCATGTGAAATCGCCGAAGTGTCGGTGACGCCGGGACGGGCGTGCGCGAACATCTGATACTCGAGACTGCTCATTGGCAGGCCCGAACCGAGCAGTTCGGACATGCGCGTGTACTGGTTGCCGATCAGTCCCTTGAGATTCTCCCACTTGGGATGCGCCGGGTCGGCCGGTGGATTGAGCGGATCGAATGCGATATGGCAGGAGCCGCAGGAAGTGCCGATCAGGAACGGCGGCTCGACCGAGCCATCGGATAAGCGGCTCACCCGTTGATCGGAGGCGATGCCGGTCTTGTCGATCAGCGGACGGTCAAAACCAGACCAGCTTCCCGGCTCGCCATTCAAGGCCTGCCACTTGGCGGCGTCGAAGCGCGGGTTGGGAAACTTGCGAATCCCCAGGGCACCCGTGGAGGTGCCGAACTTGAGATCGCAAGCCGAGTGCCGTTGATCGAGCTTGCCACCCTGACTGTGCGGGTCGTCCGGGTCGAGGGCCGCATCCTTGAGGCCGCAGGCGGGGTCGATGTAGCCCGGTTTGCCGACGTACTTCAGGAGCACGTCATCGCCAGGGCACCAGTCGAAGCCATAGGTTTCCGCCGCCGATTTTGCCGGGCAGTCGGGAGCGCCGGGTTTGCAGCACGAGGGATCGTTGATGATTCCCCAGGCCCAGAAGCGATCGTCGCGCTGGTCGGAACGCAGGACGCGAAACCAGTCGACCAGGACGCCAATCCGCTGCTGGAAGGTATAGGTATGAAAGCGGTCGTTACCGGCAGTGGCCTTGAACCAGATCAGCCGTCCGACGCATTCCGACTCGCTGAGTCCTTCGCGGGCACAGGCTTCATGATACGGCGCGTCCTGGTCGATAATCGACACTTCCGGAAGGCTTCGTTCGGCGGGGGCGGCAAGCGGGACAGCCGCTGCAACTTGCGCATACGCGTCGCCGATATTGATGCCGCGTTGGTAGAAAACACCGAAGCCAGCACCGAGAATGAGCGTCACCGCCAAAGCGGCAAGCAGAGTACGTTGCATGCGTTCTCTCCTTACGGACACAAACAGCTTGAAACCCCAAACATGGGAGACTCGTCGGTAGCGCAGTCGACGGCAGGGCAGTATCTGTTCGCGTGCCCGCCCTGTCAAGCGCCGCCATTCCCGGCGCCACTCCCGATTTCAGTCCCAGCGTCCGCACCGCGAGCTCTTGTTAAATTATCGTGCTGGCGCCCTCTCGGTGCTGCCGCGACTGACGAAGCTTTGGCAGCCGACACGCAAGGTGGTTCCACGCCACATTGCGACCGACAAGGCTCCGCCTCAAAATTTTGCAGCCATTCAAGGGACCTGCAGGCCCTCCTGGGCGCAGGCAGACGCTGCCAAGGAAATTTTTTTGAGAAACCATGCTGCCAGAAAATGTATTAAGCTTCCCTATCGCCAATCCAAAAATGTTATCGACTGCGTGAAAACCTCGTGAACTGGACTCGCTTTAGAGAGAGCTCGCTGAAGACGAGAATCACCCTGTTTACGCTCACCATCTTCCTTGTCAGCATCTGGTCACTGGCTTTTTACAGCAGCCGAATGTTGCGGGCAGATATGGGACGTCTGCTGGGTGACCAGCAACTGTCAACGGTTTCCTTGCTGGCCGACGAGTTGAATCACGAATTGGGCGACGGCCTGGCAATTCTGGCGAGAATTGCCAACCGCGTGACTGCCGCGATGCTGGCCGACAACACCGCCTTACAGGCCTTCCTGGCGCAAAGCCTGGCACTCGAAGGCGAGCCATTCAACGGCGGCATCATTGCCCATCGACTCGACGGCACAGCGGTCGCCGAATTTCCTCCCGCATCGGGGCGGCAGGGAGTCAATTACATGGACATCGACAGCATCGCTACGGCGCTGCAGGCGGGAAAATCGACGATCAGCCGGCCTGTGATAGGCAAGAAACTGCAGGCGCCGGTTTTTGGCATGAGCGTAGCCATTCGTGACCCACGTGACAATGTGATTGGCGCCGTGAGCGGGGTCGTCAATCTGGCCATACCCAACTTTCTCGACCACATCACCGACGGCCGCTACGGCAAAACCGGTGGTTATCTTCTTGTTGCGCCGCAGTACCGCCAGATCATCACGGCGACCGACAAGCGCCGCGTCATGGCCAGCTTTCCCGCACCCGGCGTCAATCCGACGATTGATCGCTTTATCGAAGGTTTCTCGGGGCCCATCGTCTACGTCAGCGCCGTTGGCACGGAAATACTGACCTCGGCCAAGAGAATAGCCGTGTCAGGCTGGGACCTGGTGGCGATACTTCCCACCTCCGAAGCTTTTGCCCCGATTCTCGCGATGCAGCAGCGCATGCTGCTGGCAGCGCTGCTGCTGACCCTGTTGGCAGCAGCCGCAACGTGGTGGATATTGGGTCGGCAGCTTGCACCGATGCTTTCTGCTGCCAAGCTGCTCTCCCGTTTGTCGGCTACGCAGCAGCTCCCGCAACCCTTGCCGATAGCCCGCCATGACGAAGTTGGCGCCCTCATCGCCAGCTTCAATCACCTCCTCGAAACCCTTGGCAATCGCGAAAAAGCGTTGCAGGAAAGCGAAACCTTCAAGAACACCATCCTCAATTCCATGGCTGCCGAAATCGTCGTCCTCGATCAGCACGGTGTGATACAGGCGGTCAACAAGGGTTGGCGGCGGTTTTCGCGGGAGAACAGCAGCCAGCCAGGGCAGCCCGCAGCACATACCGAAGCCGGCGTGAATTACCTCGATTTCTGCACGCTTGACGCTGCGGCCCTGGCCGACGATGCAGCCAACCCGCGGCGCGGAATCGAGGCAGTTCTGGAACGCCGCCAGCCTTCCTTCAGTCTCGAATACGCTTGCCACTCGCCGCAAGAACAGCGCTGGTTCACGATGATCGTCATGCCTTTGGGTCCCGACATCGAGCGCGGCGTAGTGATTACGCATAGCAATATCACGGCCCTCAAGCGAGCCGAGCAATACGAACAGTTTCGCGGCCGCATCCTGCAACTGCTGGCGGAAAGCGCGCCTCTACGCGGCATTCTTGAAGCGCTGGCGCAGGGCGTCGAGGAACTCAACCCGGGAATGCTGTGCAGCATCCTGCTGGTCGACAACGATGGCCAGCGCCTCATCACCGGCGCAGCCCCAAGCCTGCCCGACGCCTTCAACGCCGCGGTCAACGGGATGAAAATCCGCGCCGCAGCCGGTTCCTGCGGAACGGCGGCGTTTACCGGCCAGCGCGTCATCGTCGAAGATATCGCCACGCATCCCTACTGGGAGCGTGCCAGAGCGCTGGCGGCGAGCGCCGGCCTGGGATCCTGCTGGTCCGAACCGGTTCGCTCATCGCCGGGAACAGTCCTCGGCACCTTCGCCATTTATCATCGTCACCCGCATAGCCCGAGCGCGGCCCATATCGAGCTGATCGAACAATCCGCCCGCCTGGCCAGTATCGCCATCGAGCGCAACCTCGCGGCTGAACGGCTGCGAGCCAGCGAGGCGCACTACCGGCTGCTCACCGAGAATGTCTCCGACATCGTCTGGCGACAGGACCGCGATCATCACTTCACCTATATCAGCCCGGCAGACGAACGCCTACGCGGCTACAAGGCAGAGCAGGTCATCGGGCGGCACGTGACAGAAGTGTTGACCGCCGAGGGTATCGCCATTCTCAGGGAGAAGCAGGCGCTACGCGCAGAAGCCGAGCGGCGCGGCGTGCACACCGGGATTACGCGCTTCGAACTGCCACAGCTCTGCCAGGACGGTAGCCTGATCTGGCTGGAAGTCCTATCCACGGCCGAACGTGACGCGCAGGGCACGATCATCGGTTATCACGGCGTCAGCCGGGAAATCACCGAACGCAAGCACGCCGAGGAGCAGGTGCGCAAACTGGCGTTTCATGACCCACTGACCGCGCTCCCCAACCGCCGCCTGCTCAACGACCGTCTACAGCAGACGATGGCCGCCAGCGGGCGAGCACCCTGCCATGGTGCCGTAATGTTCGTCGACCTGGACAACTTCAAACCGCTCAACGATGCGCATGGGCACGTCATCGGCGACCTGCTCCTGGTCGAGGCGGCGGGGCGTCTGAAGAGCTGTGTCCGCGAGGTGGATACCGTCGCCCGCTTCGGTGGCGACGAGTTCGTGGTGATGATCAGCGAGCTGGCTGCGGACAAGTACGCGTCAATGGAGAAAGCCGCCATCATCGCCGAAAAGATTCGTATCGCCCTGCTGCAACCGTATCGACTGAGCATCCGGTCCGCAGGAAAAAGCGCCACGACGCTGACCCACCAGTGCTCGGCGAGCATCGGCGTGGCCTTGTTCATCGGTCATCAAGCCACCCAGGACGAGATCCTGCAGTGGGCCGATGCGGCCATGTATGAAGCCAAGCAGGCCGGGCGAAATTTCATTCGCTTTCACGATGGCGAACAGCGCGGCTGAGAGCCGCCGGCACAGCAGCGGGGCGGCGGCGGGTCTAGGGTTAATGTGAAAGTCGCGCACGCGACTCACGAAACTCCCGTCTCCCCTCGCGGGAGAAGGGTCAGGGGAAGAGGGAAACGGTCATGACTTTCATGACTTGGGGTGTCTCCACGTGTCATGGCCGTTAGAATGGGCGCTTTGCCAGACTGCGACCCCCAGCCATGATCCGCACCCGTTTTGCGCCCTCCCCGACCGGTTTCCTGCACATTGGCGGCGCGCGCACCGCGCTCTTCTCGTGGGCCTATGCCCGTCGCCACGGCGGCAGCTTCATCCTGCGCATCGAGGACACCGACCTGGCGCGTTCGACGCCGGAAGCCGTGCAGGCAATTCTTGACGGCATGGACTGGCTGGGCCTGACCCACGACGAAGGGCCCTTCTATCAGACGCAGCGCATGGCTCGCTACCAGGTGGTCATCGAAGAGATGCTCGCTGCCGGCACCGCCTACCATTGCTACATGGCCCCCGCAGAACTCGATCGCCTGCGCGAGGAGCAACGTGCGCAAGGACTGAAAGCGCGCTATGACGGCACCTGGCGGCCGGAGCCGGGCAAGGTCCTGCCGACGCCGCCGACCGGCGTCTCGCCGGCGGTTCGCTTCCGCAATCCGAGCGACGGCGTTGTCGCCTGGGACGACCTGGTCAAGGGGCGCATCGAAATTGCCAACGCCGAACTCGACGACCTGGTCATCGCCCGCGCCGATGGCACACCGACCTATAACTTCTGCGTCGTCGTCGATGACTTCGACATGGGCATCACGCAGGTCATTCGCGGTGACGACCATGTCAATAACACGCCGCGGCAGATCAACATCCTGCAGGCGCTCGGCGTGCCAGTACCGCAATACGCGCACCTGTCGATGATTCTCGGTGACGATGGCCAAAAACTGTCCAAGCGCCACGGCGCGGTGAGCGTCATGCAGTACGACGACGAAGGCTATCTGCCCGAAGCGGTGCTCAACTATCTCGCGCGCCTGGGCTGGTCGCACGGTGACGACGAAATCTTCTCGATGGCGCAGTTCTGCGAGTGGTTCGACCTCGACCACATCACACCGTCGGCCGCGCAGTTCAACACCGAGAAACTCAACTGGCTCAATGCGCACTACCTCAAGCGCGCCGAGCCTGAGCGACTGGCGGCGCTGGTCCTGCCGCGCCTGCAAGCGCGCGGCGTGACGGTGAGCGCCACACCTTCCTTGCCGGCGATCATCGCGTTGTACCAGGAGCGGGTCGCCAACCTCAATGAGCTGGCCGACGCCGCCGAAGTGTTCTACATCGACATCACACCGAAAGCCGAGCTCCTGGTCAAGCATCTGACGCCGGAAGCCCTGCCGGCGCTGGCCGACTTCGTCGCCGGCCTGCCGCACATCGCCTGGGAGCCGGCGGCGATTGGCGCCCTGATCAAGCACAGCGTCGCCGCGCACGGGCTGAAAATGCCCAAGCTGGCGATGCCTCTGCGGGTGCTGCTCACCGGCCAGGACCAGACGCCATCGGTCGATGCCCTGGTCGCCCTTTTCCCGCGCGAAGAGGTGCTCAGGCGACTGGCTGCCGCCGGCTGACGCTGACGACGAGGCGCGAACTGCCAGCTTGCCAGCTGGCCCGGCTGCTAGACTGCGCCGGTGAATTCGCCGCGCGCCGGGTAGTCCTTGCTGATGGCGAAGTCAACCGCGCCAAGCAGATCCTGGAACTGCGGACGCGCGAAGGGCATTGTCTGGACCGCCCCGTAGTACAGCGTCCCATCGGGGCGAACCAGAAAAACGCCGGGTTCGCTGAACAGCTCGGGTTCCTCGATTCCGATCGACGTCTTGCCGCGCGAAGTGCTGATATACAGCCCCCATTGGCGTGCGCTGTGCAGGCTCAGGCCGTAGGCGAACTGCACGCCTTTGGCGCCAACTTTTTCGGCCATTTGCCGGCCACGTTCTTCACCGTCGCTGCTGATGGCCACGATCTGAACACCACGCGACGCAAACTCGGGCGCCAGGCGTTCGAGCTCGAGCAGGTATTTGGCGCAGATCGGGCAATGCAGGCCGCGATAGAAAACCAGCAGGTCGAAGTGTTCGGCGGGTGACGCACCGAGGACGAAACGCCCGCCGGAGGTCAGCGCCACATTCAGGGCGGGAACCGGGTAGCGCGGCAGCAATGCGTTGAGATGCATCTGGATCTCCTTGTGGCTGAAAGCTTGCGAGTGAGACGTGGCTTCGTCGGATCGGGGGCGAGAACCGCCCGACCCGGAGCGACCATTTTCAGCTTTCTTCGTCGCCAGCGATGAAGCGATAAGCCAGCGCGCCGAGCACGCCACCGATGATCGGAGCCACCCAGAACAGCCAGAGCTGGGCCGTCGCCCAGTCGCCGACGAAAATGGCAACGCCGGTGCTGCGCGCGGGATTGACCGAGGTGTTGGTGACCGGAATGCTGATCAGGTGGATCAGGGTCAGGCACAGGCCGATGGCGATGGGTGCGAAGCCGGCCGGCGCGCGCTTGTCGGTAGCGCCCATAATCACCAGCAGGAAAAACATGGTCATGACGATTTCAGTGACCAGCGCCGAGAGCAGCGAATATTTGCCCGGAGAATGCTCGCCGTAGCCGTTCGCGGCAAAACCGTTCGACAACTCGAAGCCGGGGCCGCCGCTGGCAATGACGTACAACACCGCGCCGGCAGCTATGCCACCGAGAACCTGCGCGACGATGTAGGGTGCAAGCTTGCTCGCCGGAAAACGACCGCCGGCCCACAGACCGATGGAAATTGCGGGGTTGAGATGACAACCCGAGATATGGCCGATGGCGAAGGCCATGGTCAGGACGGTCAATCCGAATGCCAGTGAAACGCCGGCAAAGCCGATGCCCAATTCTGGGAACGCGGCGGCAAGTACCGCGCTACCGCAGCCACCGAGAACAAGCCAGAATGTTCCAAGGAACTCCGCGCTGTATTGCTTCATTGAATTATCCTTCTTCAAATTGGACCACTGTTGGTCGTGGGGCGCCCGGTCGGGCACGGGAAAATATTCACGGTACCCCTATACCGGCACACATAACGGGTGCCAGAACAGCAACTTGGCGCGCAGCGTGGAGTGCCATGGCGGCAAGCCGGGAACCGACGCCGCGCATTTTAGCCGAATATTGTGTCAATGCCGCAATGGCAGCCACCTTCAAGCACCGCGTCGCCCACCCGTGGCCGCTCCCCTGCCGATCAAATCCATTTCATTTTCTTGAAGAGAATGTACTGAGCAAAGGCAAAAACAAGCAGCATGACGCTGACGAGCGCAAATGCGGAGCTATTTTCGGTTCCCGGAATTCCGCCGACGTTGATTCCCAGAAGACCCGTAAACAGGCCCAAAGGGAGAAAGATCGCGGCGACGATCGACAGCACGTACATGGTTTTATTCATCTTCTCGGAGAGGGCGTTGTTGAGTTCTTCCTGGGTAATCGCCGCACGATCGCGCGCCGAGTCGAGATCATCGACGAACCTGGCCGTGCGTTCGGCGAGTTCGCGGATGCGCACCCGATCGACTTCGTTCAGCCAGGGAACGCGCTCGTTCTGCAGGCGTGCCAGCACGTCGCGCTGCGGCGATATGTAGCGTCGCATGCTGATCGTTTGTCGGCGCAGATGGGCAAGTTTGGGGCGCAGCTCGTGACTTTCCTCGGTCAATACCGTGTCCTCCAGCTCATCGACGCTGTCATCGATGTCACTGATCACGTCGGCCAGCCGATCGGTGAGCTTGCTGACTGCCATGACCACAAAATCGCTGATCGAATCCGGCCCCTTGCCGGCCTGGATACTCTTGTTGATGTCGTCCATGGCCATCACCCGCCGATGCCGCATGCTGATGATGCGGTGCTCCTCGAACCACATGCGAATGGCGACCATGTCTTCGAGATCGGCACCGGGATTGAAGTTGACGCCGCGCAGGATGAGGAGCAGGGACGCGCCGGATGACAATACCCGCGGGCGGGTTTCTTCGGCCATCAAGGCGGCGCACGCCACTTCATCGAGCCCGCTCTCTTCGACCAGCCATTGCCTGGCTCCCTCGTCGGCGTAATCGAGATGCAACCACAGGATTCCCTGGCCCGGTTCCCAGCTGCTGATCCGATCCCAGTTCATCGCTTTGCCGGCCCCCCCGTCGAGAATGTAGGCAAAGACCAGGCCGCTCTTCTTTTTACCCATGCTCAAAACCCAATCATTAATGTGAAAGTCGCGTATGCGACTCACGAACCTCCCTTCTCGGCTCGCGGGAGAAGGGTCGGGGAAGAGGGGGAGACGGTCATGACTTTCATGATTTGGGGTGTCTCCACGTGTCATGACCGTTAGGTTGACCGTAAATCGCGACTGCTCAATCCCGGCTTGCGCCCCGTCTTCCGACTCACTCCGGTCAAGAAAAGTTCGCAGGAAAGATGCGGCCAACGACTATTTGCCGGGCACACCCGTGTTCTCGCAGCGCGCATCCCGGTATGGCCCGCCGACCCGCTGCCAACCGACGCCTGGCGGCGTCTGAGCACAGAATACCTGACCATCAAGCTTGCTGCGCCAAAGATACCAGGGTGCAGGCGTAGCAAGCGCTGAGGCACCGAACAGCAGGCATGAAAATACAATCGCAAAGTGGGATCTCATGCCGCCTCCTGGCAATCGATCGGCCGTCGGTCGAAGGTTTTCAACTCCCTGAGCACGCTGTTGATTGGCGTAATGTCTTGCAGTGGCATCGGCCCTCTCCCGTTGGAAACTGCAGCGGCAACCATACTGCGAAACGGCACGCTTCGGGGCCTCGAATTCTTCCGCGACACGCGACCGCTCAACAAGGGCGTGTAACAGGACAGCCATGCAGTAGTACACAGTCCGCTCGACGCTCTGGGGTAAAATGGCGCCCCTTAAAAGGCGACGCGACGGCGCACAATTTCTGTGCTGTTCTGTGCGCGATGGTCCGCTGTGCCCGAAGCACTCCGACGGCCCCTGCCAGCACCCCGCTTTTCCTGACCGATGACCCCTACCAGCGCCCGTACCGCAAGCCATTCGCAGAATCCTTTCGCCGACTGCCTGGCACTCGACCAACGTCAGCTGCGCGCGCTGACGCGCGCTTTGCGGCACGGCTTCGGCGCCAAGCGCGACGCGCTGCAGACCGAGCTCGACAACCTGATAGCGAAGTCCCGCACCGCCGTGGCCGCCCGGCGGGCGCGCCTGCCGACGCCGGTCTTTGCCGACGATCTGCCGGTCAATCGGCGGCGTGCCGAGATTGCGGCGCTGATTGCCAAGCATCAGGTACTCATCGTCTGCGGCGAAACCGGCTCGGGCAAGACGACGCAGATCCCCAAGATCTGCCTGGAAATTGGTCGCGGCACCACCGGCCTGATCGGTCATACGCAACCACGCCGGATCGCCGCACGGTCGACCGCGGTGCGAATCGCGCAGGAACTGCAGAGCGAAGTCGGGCGACTGGTCGGCTACAAGATCCGTTTCAGCGACCGCACCACGCCCGATGCCTTCATCAAGCTGATGACCGACGGCATCCTGCTCGCCGAGACGCAGGGCGACACCGGGCTGGAGCAGTACGACACGCTGATCATCGACGAGGCGCACGAGCGCAGCCTGAACATCGACTTTCTGCTCGGCTACCTTAAACAGCTGTTGCCCAAACGCCGCGATCTGAAGCTGATCATCACTTCGGCGACGATCGATGCGCAGCGTTTTTCCCGGCACTTCGACGACGCACCCGTCATCGAGGTCTCGGGCCGACTGCATCCGGTGGAGTTGCGCTATCGACCCGTGCAGCAAGACGAGGGCGGCGAAACGGGCAGCGCTGGCGGCGATAGTGGGGGGCGCAGCGAGCGCGGCGACGACCAGCGCGATCTCTGCGACGCGATCGTCGACGCCTGTGACGAGCTCGATCGTGCCGGGCCTGGCGATGTGCTGGTCTTTCTGCCCGGCGAACGCGAGATCCGCGAGGCCGCCGAGGCGCTGCGCAAGCATCACCCGCCGCATACCGAAATTCTGCCGCTGTTTGCGCGCCTGTCGAGCGAAGAGCAGGGACGGATTTTCAAGCCGCACCTTGGCCGACGCATCGTACTGGCGACCAATGTCGCCGAAACCTCCTTGACCGTGCCGGGAATCCGCTATGTCGTCGATAGCGGCCTGGCGCGCATCAAGCGCTATTCCTACCGCAACAAAGTCGAGCAACTGCAGATCGAAAAGATCTCGCAGGCCTCGGCCAATCAGCGCGCCGGGCGCTGTGGGCGGGTCGCGGCCGGAGTGTGCATCCGCCTCTACGAAGAGCAGGATTTTGCACTCCGTCCGGCATATTCGGAACCGGAGATTCTCCGTTCGTCGCTGGCCGGGGTGATCCTGCGCATGAAGGCGCTGCGTCTAGGCGACATCGAGGACTTCCCCTTCCTCGAAGCGCCCCCGCGCAAGGCCGTCGGCGACGGCTACCAATTGTTGCTCGAACTCGGCGCGGTGACCAGCGAGAATGCGCTGACGCCAATCGGCCAGGAACTGGCGACGATGCCGCTCGACCCGCGTGTCGGACGAATGATCGTTGCCGCCCGTAACGAAGGCTGCCTGCGCGAAGTACTGATCATTGCCGCCGCGCTGAGCGTCCATGATCCGCGCGAGCGACCGCAGGACAGACAGGGCAGCGCCGACCTCGCACACCGCAAGTTTGCCGACCCGAAATCCGAATTCCTCGCCTGGCTGAAGCTATGGGACTGGTACCAGCTCGAAGTCGAACATCGCAAGTCGCAGCGCAAACTGGTGCAGGCCTGCCACGAGCACTTCCTATCGGCGCTGCGCATGCGCGAATGGCGCGACATCCACGGCCAAGTACACGCCCTGGCGACCGAACAGAAGTGGCCCGTGAACCAGGTCCCGGCGACCTACGACGCCGTCCACCGCGCACTGCTCGCCGGCCTGCTCGGCAACATCGGCTACAAGTCGGAGGATTCAGCGCATTACCTCGGCGCACGCGGCATCAAAATGTTGATCCATCCCGGTTCGGCCCTACAGAAAAAAGCCGGCAAGTGGATTGTCGCCGCCGAGATCAGCGAAACCACGCGCTTGTTCGCCCGCTGCGTCGCGCGCATCGAACCGGCGTGGCTGGAGCTGGTCGGTGCGCATCTTCTCAAGCGCAGTCATTTCGACCCGCACTGGGAGAAGAAGGCGATGCAGGCGGTGGCTTTCGAGCGCATCACGCTGTACGGAATCGTCGTCGATCCTCGCCGACGGGTGAACTTCGGGCCGCTGAACCCACCGGCGGCACGCGAGCTGTTCATCCGCGACGCCCTGGTCGCCGGCGAGGTCAGTGAAGAATTCGCTCGGCGCTGGGATTTTTTCCAGAACAATCAGCAACTGGTGCTCGACATCGAGACCCTGGAGCACAAGTCGCGCCGACCCGACGTACTGGTCGACGACGAACTGATTTTTGCCTTCTACGACCAGATCATCCCCGAGGGAATCTACTGCGGCGCCAGCTTCGACAAGTGGCGGCGCGGCGCCGAACGCGAGCAACCGCGCTTGCTGCACCTGGTGCGCGAGGACTTGATGCGCCACGAAGCCGCCGGCATCACCAGCGAGGCTTTTCCGCATCAACTGCAACTCGGTGGCGTCGACTACCCGCTGGCCTACCACTTTGAACCCGGCAGCGCTCGCGACGGCGTGACGCTGACCCTGCCGCTGGCGCAGCTGAACCAGATCCCTGGCGCACGCTGCGAGTGGCTGGTACCGGGACTGCTCAAGGAAAAAGTGCAGCAGCTGGTGAAAACGCTACCCCAGCGGATTCGCGCCAAGCTGGTGCCGGTGCCTGACTTCGCCAACGAGTTCGTCGAGCAGGTGCCGCCGACGGACAAGCCATTGGTCAGCGCACTGGTCCACTTCATCCTGCAAACACGCGGGCTGAACGCGCGCGGCTGGGACGTCACTCCCGACGCTTTTCGCCCTGACGCGGTGCCGGCTCATCTAAGCTTCAATTTTCGCCTGGTCGACGAAAACGGCCGCCAGCTTGGCATGAGCCGCAGCTTGAGCGAACTGCGCAGCGAATGGGGACGCGAGGCGAAGCAGGAGTTCGCCGAGCTGCACGAGACGCCGGCCGAATTTTCGGGAATGACCGACTGGGGTTTCGGCGAGTTGACCGAGCTGATTGAAGTCGAGGTCGGCGGCGGCCAGACGGTTTTCGGCTACCCGGGACTGACCGACGACGGCGACAGCGTCTCGGTATGCGTCTTCGATTCGCCCGACGAGGCGCTGCAGGCACATTCGCGGGGGCTGCTGCGACTGTTCATGCTGCAGTTTCGCGAGCAGATCAAGTACCTCGAAAAGAACCTGCCGGCACTGACGCAGATGGCGATGCAGTTCATGGCGCTGGGGACGCTCGACGAGCTGCGACGGCAGTTGCTGGAACTGACTTTCACGCGCGCCTGTCTTCAAGAGCCCTGGCCGACCGACGCGGCGAGTTTCAACGCCCGCTGCGTGGAAGCCAAACCGCGGCTGGGCTTGCTGGCGCAGGAGGTATGCCGCCTGGTCGGTCAGATTCTCGGCGACTGGCTGGCGCTGCACAAGAAGCTGCCAGCGTTCAAGGCCTACGGCAGCACCGTGCATGACATCGAGGGACAACTGGCGCGGCTGATCGGCAAACGTTTCGTGGTCGACACGCCTTTCGAACGTCTGCAACAATATCCCCGCTATCTGAACGCCATCGCCGTGCGCCTGGACAAGCTGAAGACCGGCGGCGCCCATGGCGCGGCTCGCGACGCACGTCTGCTGACCGAGGAGTACCTGCCGCTATGGACCGCCTATCAACGACGCGCAACCGTGCTGGCCAAACAGGGGGTCAGCGACGCGCAGGTCGAACAGTTCCGCTGGTTGCTTGAGGAATTGCGTGTGCACCTCTTTGCGCAAGCACTACGCACACCGGTGCCGGTGTCGAGCAAGCGGCTGCAGAAAATGTGGGAGGGTATCCAGTGATCGCCAAACGATCGTCAGATCGTAAGAGATGGAGAGTGACTAAGTGACTGAAATTGTTCTTGCGCTGGGACGCAGCCTGCGCACGCTTGGGCGTGGGCGCGTCTGGCTAATGTTTTTCGGGCCGGCGGCGGTGGCGCTGGTAATCTGGATCGCGCTGATGGTGTTTGCGCTGGAAAGCCTGATTGCGACCCTCGTCGAGCAACCACCGATGACCTGGCTGGCTGGCTGGGGAGCGGTGTGGCTGGCCAAGCTCGGCGCGGTGCTCGGCGGCTGGCTGCTGATTCTCGCGGCGGCATTCATCACCGCCTTGCTGCTGGCGGCGATTTTCGTGATGCCACTGCTGCTCAATCATGTCGCCCTGGCCGACTACCCCGAACTGGCACGAGTCGGCAAGGACAGCGTCGTCGCGGGGGCCTGGAACAGTGTCGCTGCGCTGCTGCTGTACATTGTCGGCATGCTGCTGACCCTGCCGCTATGGCTGGTGCCCGGGCTGGGGCTGGTGCTGCCGATCCTGTGGATGGCCTGGCTGACGCGACGCACCTTTGCTTTCGATGCGCTCACTGTACATGCCACCGACCAGGAATGGCGTGCGCTCAGGCGTGAGCACGGCATCCCGCTACTGGTGCTCGGCATCACCCTGGCGCTGCTGGCGCACATTCCGCTGCTCGGCCTGCTGACGCCGACACTGGCGGCGCTGGCCTATTCGCACTACTGCCTCGAGGCGCTACGGGGTTTGCGCCAGGGAGCGCTGGTGGCGGTGATCGATGAGCAGCCGAAAATCGAGGAGGTGAAATGAGGAGCTTCGGGGCGCTGATCATTGGCGACGAGATCCTGTCGGGCAAACGCGTCGACCAGCACTTTGCCAAGGTCGCCGAGTTGCTCGCCGCGCGTGGACTGCGCCTGTCGTGGGTCGAATACCTGGGCGACACGCGCGCGCGTATCGCGGCCACGCTGCGCCGCAGCCTGGCCGCTGGCGATGTGGTTTTCAGCTTTGGCGGCATCGGCAACACGCCCGACGATCGGACGCGGCAGGCCGCGGCGGAAGCGCTGGGCGTGGACCTGGTTCTGCATCCCGATGCGGAACGCGAAATCCGCGCCCGTTTTGGCGACCAGATCAACGATGTTCGCCTGCTGCTGGGCACTTTCCCGCGCGGCGTGGACATCATTCCGAACCCGTTCAATCGCATCCCGGGCTTTCGCATTCGCGATCACTACTTCGTGCCCGGATTTCCACAAATGGCGCATCCGATGGTCGAATGGGCACTCGAAACCTTCTACAGCGATCTTTTCGATTCCCTGGCCAGCGTTGAGCAAGCGTTCCTGCTGACGGGTGCCAACAGCTACGAGAGTGCGCTGCTCGATCTGATGGAAGAAATCGTCGCCGACTTTCCGACGCTGCGGCTGTTCAGCCTGCCGTCGATAGGGCCGGACGGACAAAGGCGGCACCTCGAATTGGGCGTCGAAGGCGAGCACGCACTGGTCGATCAGGCGATGAGTCGCATCCGCCTGGAGGTCGAGCGGCGGGGTATCGACTGGCAATGGCGATCATAGAACGCGGCCGCTGACGACAGCGAGGGCACTGACAGCACTGACAACCGACAAAACGCGGCGACCGTAGACAAAAAAACCCCGGCATAGCCGGGGTCCTTTCTGTGCAGCCGCGAAGGGCGGCTACTGACTTACGCCTTTGGGGTCAGCGCTGAGGCGGCCTTGGTCGTGGCGGCGCTCAGGGCCTTGACATTGGTGTCGACGATTTCGGTCATCTGCTTGGACATCTGCGAAATGTTTTCGAAAGCTGTGCTGGAAGCGTTCATCATCTGCTTCATGGCGGCACCGAAGACGTCACCGGCGATCGGCGTGGGAACGCCTCCCGTGCCAACCAGGCCGGCCGCTTTCTGGGCCATGCTGCTGTACTGCTGCTCCATCACTGACGTGATTTCGCGCTGCATGTTGGCGGACAGATCGTAGAGGCCACGCGAGTACTCGAGAAGCTTGTCGACATTGGGTTGGGCCATTGAACCGGCGAGGCTCTTCAATTGCGCAGGATCCTTGATGTCCATCAACTGCTGCGCACCGTTGGCGCTGTTGTTGAACAGCTCACGGCTGGCGGCAAGGTTGAGGGCAGAGAGTTGCTCCATGCCGTGGAAGGCCGTGCGCACCAGAGTCATCATGACTTGGGCGTTGGCTTTCTGGCTTTCGGCCAGTTTTTCGAGATCGATGGTGTTCATGTGTATATCTCCGTGTTTGGTCGTAATGAGGGGCGTTACAGAAACGCGGCGACACGCTGCGTCTCTGCTCCCGCCGTAGATAGTCAAGACTCAGTCAGAAGCCTATTTCTTGGCAGCCGCGGCGGTGGCGCCAACCGCCTTGACCGTTGCGTTGGTCGCCGCGGCGACATTGGTTTCGGCGATGTCGGCAACCTGCTTGGCGGCTTTGTTCATGCTGTCGAAGGCCGACGTCGCCGAAGCGATGGCTGACTTGACGGCGGAAAGGGCAACATCAGAACCGACCGGTGAACTCTTGGCGGCTTGTTCCATCAGCGCAAAGACCTGCTTCTGGAAATCGGAAAACTGCGCTTCGAGAAGCTTGGAGATTTCTTCCTTTGACTGTGCGGAGATCTCGTAGACGCTGCGCGTGTAGGCCACTGCCTTTTCGAGATTCGGCTGCGCCAGCGAAGCTTGCACCGAAAACAGCTCTTGTGCATTCTTGGCACCGAGCATTGCCTTGGCATTGGAAACGCCGTCTTCCAGCATCGAACGAGCGGTATTCAGATTCAGCGCGGCGATGCGCTCGGCGCTCGCCAAAGCGGTATTGGCAAGGGTCAGCATGGCATCAACAGAAGCTTTGTTGGCGGCGGCGAATTGCTCGGGTTTGGTAAACATGGTCAATCTCCTAAAAAAAAAATGGGGGCACAACACGTGCAATGTCAAACTCATTGATCCCGCCCTTCTTGGCACCCGGATCGTTTGCTGCACTGCACCATGAGCAGAATTATAGACGCTTACCAAAACTTGTCAAGAGTTTTTTGTGCGTCGCAACAAATTCTGTACATGTCTGGTTTATATGAATTTCTGTGGTATTTGCAGCACTTTATGGGAACCGGAAAAGGCATTTTCTGCTGCGTCGCTCAGCCTCTGCGCGTGCGGCCAGGGAGCGCCTTCGGCGTGCTACTTGCCAACTGGCGCAGGCCTCAGGGTCAGTGGCGCGCCTTTCTGCGCCTCAGGATTCACGTTCTTGCCGCGCGGCTGAATGATTGCTCGCACCCGCGCTTGGCTGGCGCCAGTGGCGCTCTTGGTCTCGCCGGTGCCGGTGGTAACCAGGTATTTCTCATTGAGAGCGTCATAGGAAATGTAGGCGCCCCGGACTTCGTCGAGCCCGCTCTTCACCCAGGCGCGCCTGAAGAGTTCGCTTTTGTCGGCGCGCGCGTCATAGTCGATCTGCTCGGCCTCGGCTTCCATGTAATCGTCTTTCCCCTCGCGCTTCTGCTTGAAGCGGGCAAGCCCGCCCGCCCCTCCGAAAGCCGTACCTTTCTGGAAACCATCGGCATCCTGGATGACGACCAGGCGATCCGTGAAAATCTGCAAAGTGCCCTGGGTCAGGATCACGTTGCCTTCGAGAACCTGTACCTTGTTGAGGTCATCGATGCTCATGCGGTCGGCTTCGAGGAGAACCGGTTTCTCGCTGTCCGCGCGCTCGGCCTGAGCGGGCATCGACAAGAGCACCAGGAGGACGCTCGTGCAGGCCAGGCGAAATGTCTTTTTCATGTCTGTGGTTTCTTTTTCTTGGTCGAACGGCTTTCAATTTCCCCGCTGACGCGGGATTCCAGCAAATAAGTCTGCAACTTGTTATCGACCTGCATACCGACCCCCTGCACCCATGAGTTGCCCTGCGTGATCAACACACGGCTCTTGGTAAACGCCTTTTCCTCACTGGTCAACACGGTCAATTCGGCAGTCTCGACGAGCAAGGGCGGGTGCTTGTCGCTACCCGCACGGTGCACTTCGACCTGCTCGCTGAGATCCACCCGCTCACCTTTCGGGCCCATCACTCCGTGTACGGCACTGAGCGTCACCGGCGGCTTGGTCGGATGCAGGTAAACAAGCTTGGGTTTATCCATGCGCGTCGTATCGTCATCGGGATAATGACGAATCTCGTCGGCGATCAGCGTGTACTCCAGGCTTCCCGACTCGCCGATCTTGCGCAGGGTCGCCCCATTGACGATGTAGTCAGGATCGTGGCGAAGGTTGCCATCGCCGGGTTTTTCGGTGAAATCGGTGACGTAGCGTAGCCAGAAAGTCAGTGCCGCCAGAACCAGCAGGATACCGAGCGGCAGCATTGCGCTGCTCCACCGCTTCATTGCCCGCACTCCGCTGGCAGACAAGATGAAAACGACGGCGGCAGCGCGACGCTGTCAACAGCCATCAGATGACCTTCGCCCTGAACAGGTCGTGCATGTTGAGCGCGCCAAGCAGAATGCCGCTTTCATCGACGACGGGCAGCTGATTGATCTTGTACTGCTCCATCATTTGAACCGCTTCAACCGCGAGGTGGTCCGGACCGATGGCGCGCGGCTTCTGACCCATGATGTCGGCGACCACGAGCAATCGCAAATCGAGGCCCTTGGCAAAGGCGCGGCGCAAATCGCCGTCGGTGACAATGCCGATCACCCGGCGTTCGGGAGTGAGCACCGCGGTCATGCCGATGCCGCCACGCGAAATCTCGAGAATCGCATCCGGCACGCGGGTCGTGGGAACGACTTCGGGCAGCGCCGATCCTGCGCGCATGACGTCGCGAACGTGCGTCAGCAAGCGACGACCGAGGCTGCCACCGGGGTGTGAGCGAGCAAAATCTTCGGCGCCGAAACCACGCGCATCGAGTAACGCCACCGCCAGCGCGTCGCCAAGGGCGAGAACCGCCGTGGTGCTGGCGGTCGGCGCCAGATTTAGCGGGCAGGCTTCCAGCGCGACCGCCGCATCGAGGTGCACATCGGCCTCCACGGCCAGCGACGACTGGGTGTTTCCAGTCATGCTGATCAGCTTGGCACCGAGGCGTTTGATGATCGGCACGATCATCAGCAGCTCGGCACTTTCACCCGAGTTCGAAATGGCGATCAGCACATCGTCGCGGGTGATCATTCCGAGATCACCGTGACTGGCTTCGGCAGGATGGACAAAATATGCGGGGGTGCCGGTACTTGACAGTGTCGAGGCGATCTTGCGCCCGACATGGCCGGATTTTCCCATGCCACTAACGATCACCCGACCGTGACAATTGAGAATCAGTGCCAGCGCCTGCACGAAGGCCCCATCAATGCGCTCAGCCAAGGCCATCACGGCGTCGGCTTCAATGCGCAGAACCTGTCGGGCGAGGTCGAGCGCCTTCGACGATGGCATGATTTGGTTCATCGGAGCACAGCGGTTATCATCGGTCGAGTATAACAGAAGGCCTAGGCGCGCTCATCGCCGCGCCGAGCAACACGCCTGGCGAAACAGTGCCCGCGAAGACAAAGGGAACGGATGATGGATACGCTGCCCACAATTGTGATGCTGCTCGGTGCCTCGGTGGTGTCGGTCATCATTTTCCGTTCCGTCAACCTGCCGCCGGTACTCGGCTACCTGCTCGTCGGCACGGTGATCGGCCCGCATGCGCTCGATCTGGTCGGCGGGGTCAGTGGCATGCAGCATCTGGCCGAGTTCGGCGTCGTCTTCCTGATGTTCTCGATCGGCCTCGAGTTCTCGCTGCCCAAGCTGTACGCGATGAAGCGCATCGTCTTCGGTCTTGGCCTGCTGCAGGTCCTGGTGACCATCGCCGTGGTCACCGCCATTGTCACTGCCTTGAAGCTCAGCTGGCAGGAAGGTGTCGCGCTCGGCGGCGCGCTGGCCATGTCCTCTACGGCGGTGCTCACCAAACTGCTCACCGAGCGTCTCGAACTCGACAAGGCGCATGGCCGCGAAGTGATGGGCGTCCTGCTTTTCCAGGATATCGCCGTAGTTCCGCTGCTGATCCTCATTCCCTCCTTCTCCGAGTCGCCCGAGCGCATGGCGACAATGATGGGCCTGGCGATGCTCAAGGCGGTGGTCGTCCTGTCGCTGGTGCTGTTTTTTGGCCAGCGGCTGATGAGCAAATGGTTTTTCATCGTCGCCCGCGGCAAGTCCGCCGAACTGTTCATGCTCAATGTGCTGCTGATTACCCTGGGACTCGCCTATCTGACCGAGGTGGCCGGACTGTCGCTGGCACTGGGCGCTTTTGTGGCCGGCATCCTGATCTCGGAGACGCAGTACCGGCACCACGTCGAAGAGGACATCAAGCCTTTTCGCGACGTCCTGATGGGACTCTTCTTCGTGACTATCGGCATGATGCTCGACATCCAGCTGGTGCTCGCCAACGCGCCACTGGTGCTGGGCGTGCTCGGCGCCTTGCTGGTGACCAAGTTTGCCCTCGTGCTCGGTCTTTCGCGGCTGTTCGGCTCGACTTTCGGCGGCGCCATGCGCACCGGGCTGTGGCTTTGTGCGGGCGGCGAATTCGGCTTCGTCCTGCTCTCGGAAATGCGCCACCTGCAGCTGCTGCCGCCAATGGTCCTGCAGGCGGTGCTGGCGGCGCTGGTCCTGTCGATGCTGCTGGCACCGCTGATCGTCCAGTACAGCAACCAGATCGTGCTGCGCTTCGCGGCCAGCGAGTGGCTGATGCGTTCGATGCAGATGACGCAGCTGGCCGCGAAATCGATGAACACTGAAAAGCACGTGGTGATCTGCGGCTACGGAAGAACCGGCCAGTATCTGGCGCGCTTCATGGAAGAGGAGGACGTCACCTATCTGGCGCTCGACCTCGACCCGGAGCGCATCCGTGAGGCAACGGCGGCCGGCGAAAACGTCATCTACGGCGACGCGGCCCGGCACGAAACACTGATTGCGGCCGGCGTCAGCCGCGCCAGCGTGCTGATCATTTCCTTTGCCGATGCGCGGGTTTCCGAGCGCGTGCTGGAACACGCTCGCCAGATCAATCCCGACTTGCCGATCGTCGTGCGCACCCTCGACGAAAAGGATCTCGACGCGCTGCTGCACGCCGGCGCCGCCGAGGTCGTCCCGGAAACGCTGGAAACGAGCATGGTGCTCGCTGCGCACGCCCTGCGCCATCTGGGCGTGCCCAATGCGCAAGTCCGCGAACACTTCCGCCAGACGCGCATCGGACACTACAAGACCCTGCGCGGCTTCTTTCACGGCGAGAGCGATCTCGAAGAAGAGGCCCACGACAGCGACGAAGCGCGCCTGCATTCGGTTCTGCTCGGCGAAGGCGCACACGCCGTCGGCCGCACACTTGGCGAGCTGCGCTTGCAGGAAATCGGCGTTGAAGTGACCGCCGTCCGCCGACGTAACATCCGCGCCCTCGAACCGTCGCCGCGGCGATGTGATCGTGCTGCTCGGCACCCCGCGCGCCTTGAGCGCCGCCGAGGAGCGCTTGCTGAAGGGGTAAACACTAGAAAGCAGGCAAGGGAAAAGGCCGCCGCAGGCGGGCTTTCCCTTGCTAGCCATTTCTCCTGAGCGCGCCCCGCGCGGGGGCGCGCTCAAAACGCTCAGTAGGACGAGCAGACCGTATATTGCGTGCCATCGACGATGGCCGCCGTATTCACTGCCGCCGCGCCACGGACCGCGGTATCGACGGCCGCCTGTACCGAACCGCCGGCGGTGTTGCCGTCGTCCATTGTGCTGTCGATCTGCTTGACGTAACGCCCGAGGATGCCGGACGAACAGATGAAAAACGAACCGCGCATGCCGGCGATGAACGGTGCGGCTGCGCCAGCTGCGTTGATACCGCTCTCGATGCCGATAAAACCACCATCGGCATTGCGCGGACGGTAGTTGACGTCGGCCAGCAAAGTGGCACCGGTGGCCAGGTTGGCGAGGCGGGCGTGTTGCCAGAAGACCGAAGTTTCATCGGTGGCGACACCGGTACCGGCACCACCGGCGTTCCACACGCCGTCGACGCGGCCATTGTTCTGGACGCAGAGGCCTGCGGTGGCAACCGGCGAGCAGGCAGTTGCCACGCCAGCGCCAAAAGCCAGATCGAGTTGCGCTTGTGTCTGGTCGCCTGGGAAGAGCTTGAAGCGGTCCTGGTAACCGTAGACCAGGCTCGACACGGTGCGGAAATCGCCGACCATATTCTTTACCTTGGCGCTGTTGATCAGCTCCTGACCCTTCAGCACCCCGCCAAGCAGCAGGCCTATGATGACGAGTACAATGGCAATTTCTACCAAGGTAAAACCCGCCTGTCGCTGTTGCAGCTGGTTCATCTCGTTCTCCAGTGTTTATCAAAAGTGATATGGAGCAACAAGCATGTTTCATGCCAGCCTGAATTGGCTTCTACGGCGGCAAAAACCGTCCGAACTGTCGATTTCTCGACACTTGTGTCCGGAGTCGGACTGATGAAGAGCCTCCCCGACGCGTTCAAGGAGGGTCATGAGCGGCTCATGGCCCGTGCCGGGAGCCGCTCATGACACCGCTCAAGCACCTGGCCAGCATCCTGCGCCAGCGGCAGCGCTGGCTGTTGATCGCCTTGCTCGGCGTGCTGCATCTGGCCCTTTTGGCCGAAGCCGACCGCGCCTTCGGCACGCTCTGCTGGCTGGTAGATGTTGGCCTGTTCATTCTCTGGCAACCCTTCATTTACGCCGAGCGACGGCTCGATTTCAGCGCTCTGGCGGTGATTGCCCTGCTCCTCGGCTGCGGCATCGCCTTCTATGGCTGGTGGCTGCTGATCGTCTGGGTGGTGATCCTGGCCGCTCTGGTCGGCGGACGAGTGATGTTCATCGATCATCGGCCGACGCGGATCTTTTACCTGATCGCTTTTGCCTACCTGCTCGCGGCGCTGCTCTTCTGGCTGGTGCCACGCGTGGTCGCGAATGCAACTCTGGTCGGGCCTTCTCTGGATCCCGAGTTTGCCTGGGGAATGCCCCTGTTCCTTTTGGTCATGACCCTGCTGCCACTGTCGAAAGATAGCGACCGGCCAGGCGGCGGCATGGTCGACCTGTTCTACAGCCTGTTCATCTTTCTGCTGATTGCCGTTCTGGTGCTCGGCAGCCTGGCCTTCATGCTGCTCCGCCAGTCGGGCTATTTCGAGGCCGTGTTCAACACCTTGACCACGATCGCCCTGTTGCTGCTGCTCATCGGCTGGACCTGGAACACGCGCCCCGGCTTCACCGGCATCGACGTTTTCTTCTCGCGTTACCTGCTGAGCATCGGGCTGCCCTTCGAGAACTGGCTGCACCGCCTGACGACACTGGCCAGCAGTGAAAGCGACCCCGAGAAGTTTCTCTCGCAAGCACTCACGGAGATGCTCGATCTGCCCTGGGTGGAAGGTGGCACCTGGACAGCCGGGACTCGCAACGGCACTTTTGGCGGCGCGTCGCAGCACTTTTGCCATGAATTCTCCGGGCAGCCCCTACAGCTGACCCTGCACACCCGTCACAAACTCAGCCCGGCACTCGTCTGGCACTTCCACCTGCTGGCGCAACTGGCCAACGAGCACTACATCGCCAAGCTGCGCGCGCGTGAGTTGCAGCAGGTCAGCTACCTGCGCGCGATCCACGAAACCGGCGCTCGCCTGACCCACGACGTCAAGAACCTCCTGCAATCGCTGCACAACCTCTGCTACCTGGCGCAGACCGCCAACGGCGAGGACAGCAAACGCCTAGAACTGCTTCTCGAACGGCAGTTGCCGCAGATCACGCAACGCCTGCAGCAAACACTGGCCAAGCTGCAGAAGCCGCAGAGCGAGGCGGGCGGGGCACTGCCAGCGGCCATGTGGTGGAAGATCCAGCAACAACGCTACGCGGGTCTGCCAGTCAGCTTTGCTGCCGCCAACCTCGACCCCGAGGTGCTCGTGCCAAGCGCGTTGTTCGACAGCGTCGCCGACAATCTGCTGCACAACGCCTTGCTCAAACGCCAATCGGAAAGCGAATTGCAGGTTCACGTCGCTCTTGCCGACGACGCCTCGCTGCTGAGTGTTTGTGATAGCGGCAGCGCGATCAGGGAGGAAGTCCTTGCCGACCTGCTACACGCACCGCTGGCGTCGGAAAACGGGCTGGGCATCGGCCTCTATCACGCTGCGCGCCAGGCTGAGAGTTGCGGTCACGAATTGCGCCTGGCCTGCAACGAGCCCGGCAAAGTGTGCTTCGAGTTGCACCGAAATGGGCAAGCAACGGCGGCCAACGAGTGAATGAGTGAGTGAGTGAGTGAGCGAGGGATTGAGGCACCCCGAAATTCTGGGCAGTCGCCCGCCCATGACTATGCGGCCGCGCTACCGCTTCGGCAACCGATCAGCCGGTGGACGACCATATTGCCTTTGCCTTTCAGGTAAATCGTCTGCGCCGGATGAAACTCGAAGCGATGCTGTAAACGCTGATAAGTACGGTCATCGACCTGAACCACGCCGGGAACACCTTCGCTGGTGACCCGACTGGCAATGTTCACGGTGTCGCCCCAAAGGTCGTAAATGAACTTCTTCTTGCCGACGACACCGGCTACCACCGGCCCGGTACCCATGCCAATGCGGAGTTCGAGACGCATCTCGTTGAGTTGTACGTCATCGTGCAGCAGGCGACACATCTCCAGCGCCATTTCGGCCAGAGCGCCCGAAAAGTCGCCGCGTTCGTCGTTGAGGCCGCCGGCCACCATGTAGGCGTCGCCAATGGTCTTGATTTTCTCCAGGCCGTACTTCTCGGCCAACTCATCGAAGCACGAGAAGATCTTGTTGAGCATGGCAAAAACCTGCTGTGGCGTCATTCCTTCGGCGACCCGGGTGAAATTCACGATATCGGCAAACATCACCGAGACTTCGGCAAAGCCGTCCGCGATCGGCTGCCTGCTATTCTTCAGGCGTTCAGCAATCGGCGCCGGCAGGACATTGAGCAACAGTCGCTCCGAACGCTCCTGCTCGACCTGCAGCAAGCGGTGCGCTTCCTGCAGGCGCTGCTGCGCGCGGTGTTTTTCGCTGTCCGAGTAGCGCAGCAACAGGTAAACGATGCTCGATACGGCCGTAAAGTTGAGCGCAAAGAAAAAGGCCGCCGTCGCGGCCGGAACTTCGGGCGGCAAACTGCTCGCCGCGTCGGCGAGGTAGTAGTCGAAAGCGCCGGAAAGTGTGGTCAGACAAACGTAGGCGAAAAACCAGGCCCCGGACGCACGCGGTCCGATGAACAGCACGGCACCGATCGGCGCCAGCAAAGCCCACAGGCTGATGCCACTGGCAGTGATGAAGCTGCCGATGCTCCACTGCGCCACGAAGGGCGTAAACAGGAACAGGGACAACTGGATCAGGCGGAAGAGGTTGAAGTTCAGAGTCTTCAGGTAAACCAGCAGATTCCCGACGAGCAAGAGCTGCAGGGCAAACGGGAGGTTCGACGAGAACCTCGGTCCGAGTTGCCAATAAATCGACAGCCAGACCATCGACGCCAGACTGATCAGGCCGGTCGCAAAGAACAGCAGGGACTTCTGCAGACGCAGTTCTTCGCTGTCGCCCGGGCAAATGCCGGCGTTACGCAGGCGGTCAAGGAAGGTCCGCACGGCACTCATCGGCTGGCTTGCTGAAGGTAGAACGTAGGCATAGGCCTATTGGACCCCAATCGACGCGGAGGGTCAATGCAACGGTGCCACGCTGCCGCCGAAAATTCCGACCTTGCCGGCAAACCGCTTATGGCAACTTGCCGGCCCGGATCATCCGGCTGAAAAGCACTCCCGGCGCAATCCACACGACTTCGTCGTCAAAGCCAGGAATCGCTGGCTTGTAGACGAAATCAGGATTGGCCATCGTGTTCCCCGCGCCGGTCAACTGGTTGTCCTGTTCATCGGCATCGGCACCGGACGCCGTTTGCGTCCCCAGAACCGTGTAGGCACCCTTGCCATTCTTGCCGTGCGAGACAACGACGGCCGGCACAGCGGTGGCGATTTTGGCCCCCCCCCCGGCGGCATAGACGGTCAGTTCGCCCAGTGAACACAGCGCGAAGCCTGCGCTCTGCGGGATCGACGGTGGTGTGCACTCGGCACCGGTAAAGAGGGCAGGGTTGGTAACCGGGACTTTCTTGGTGAAGACTTTCGTTACTCGATAAGAATAGCGTCGTCCCCACGCATCGGTCTCTGCAACTCCCAGCGTCGCCCACGGCACAACCCCGGCAATATTGGGGCAACCGCTGGCATCTGGCGTCCCTTCTAGCCCGGCGCCCGCCGTGCCACTGGCAACGTTCGCCAGCGCCGGGCACGGCAAACGGCCATTGACGACGGCGTAGCCGAGTATCGTCTCGCGGATCTCGGCCAAAGCCCGCCTGGTGTCAGCAAGGTTACGACTATCAATCTGCGTCGACAGCGGGACCAGCAGGCTGCCAACCAGCAACGCGACGATGACCAGGACGATGGCCAGCTCGGCGAGCGTGAAGCCTCTATTCTTTGCCCGCAGGAAATGGCCCCGGCTCATGGCAAGCACCGTAGGATATCGTTCGCGGGAGTGCGATAGTCGAACGCCGACACTCCCGAGAAGGCAGTCCCTGCGGCCGTGGGGACAGCGAACAACGCGAGGTTGGGGTCCTCCAGGTAATTGTTCGGCTGGCCTCTCTGGGTATCATCGTTACGACTCTGGCCAGCCCCCCGGCGGCCGGCGAAGATAAGGACGCGGCGGCAGTTGCCTGAGGCAACACCGTCGATGGTAATCGGTGCCGGCGCCGGGAGTTGAGTCAAGAACAGCATTTCTTTCCAACTCGTACAGAAAACCGGGTCTGCTGCGAAACTGCAGTCCAGATTGTCGGTGCCCTTCGCGCCGGTGAGCGCGATGGCCTGCAGGTCGGCCTGGAAAGCAGGATTATCCAGCAAACTGGCGACCGCGCCAGAAAAGTCACGACGCCTGATCAGCGGATCAAAGATATCTGCGACACTAATAAACAGAAAGCGGTCGTTATAAAAGGCAGTCTCGGCCACCACAAAACGCTTGTTGCTCGCATCGGGAGCCGCGCGGTTGTTGGTGCTACCGGCGAAGTAGTTAAGCTGGCCGCTGACCGCATTGGTGTTGTCAAAAGTGTCAAGGTAATTGCGCGCATCGTAGTTGCCTCCGCATTCAGCGTAAGCGACATCGCCCAAGGCGCGGCTCTGGCCGTCCAACGCTTGACCGGGAGCCACGACCAGCGCGGCAAGATTGCTTGCAAGCAGGGCACCGCTGCCGTCGATGATATCGATCTGGCCCTGAGTATCCCAGTTCATTGGTGCGTCGGTCTTCGGCGTGATCTTGAAACGGCCCGAAACCACGTACCACAGGCATTCCCCTTGTTGGTCACGGAGAGCGCCCGTACCCAGCGTCTTCCAGGGAAACTTGCCGACAATCGAGCGTTCCTTGGAGTTGCCCGTATGATTGAGGGTTGGCACGGCACCCTCACTAGGTGCTCCGCCCTCAAAAAGGCTTCCCAGATCAGGGAGCGGCATGTATCCCGCGGCGTAGTATGCTCCCGGGCTTATTGAGGTGCGAGATACGGCGTCAGCGATCAGCGCGTCGCGGGCTTCGGCAAGTGCGGCCGCAGCACTTTCCGTGTTAGCCGCCAGAAAGCGTGTTGCACTCAACTGCCCAACGAACACATACAGTCCGAAGAGAGTTAATAGGGTAAGCATGGCCATCAGCGCAATGCCGCTCTGGCGTGATCGACACGCAAGCCGGTGCTGGTCGATGCGCGGCCGTTTCATTGGCGCACGGGCCGACTGCCCGCGACCGCCCGGCGCAGCGCGTCCACAGCCCGCGACATCGCCTACCTCGCTCCTCGCGACGTCGAGTGCACGCTGACTCGACCGCCCTTGAGCAGGTCCGTCGCCTCGCCGGAGTTGCGGTTCACGGTCTGCCCGACACGCGCTCTCGCCGCTGGCGCATCGCTGATGTCGAGCAACACCTTGCCCGGCTCGCCGTGCCGCGGGGTAACCGTCAGGCCGCTCCACAGGTCGTCTTCGTGCTGGGGCTGGCCGTTTACCCAGGCCGTGCGTCGGCCGCTGCTGCGCGTGACGACGCCGTCAATGGTCAGGGTCGGGTCGGCGGGGATTGGCTGCTGATCGAGGACATTCATTTCACGCTGACGATCAAGTTGCTGGCGGCGCTCCGGAGTGAAGAAAAGGCGGCCGAGCGCTTGCTCCTCGGCGACGGCTGACGGGCAGGTCGCCGGCAGCAGTAGCCAGGCACTCACCGCCAGCGCGGCAAGCTTTGCAGTCGGTATAAGCTCGGTCATTGACTGTCCCGCCCCTTCCTGCCCCTTCCTGCCCTTTCCTGCGCTTTCCTGCTCATTTGCCACGCAGGTCACGCAAGGTCAACCACTCGATTTCGCAATCGGCCAGCAGATTCGCCCGCCCACCGCCACGCTGTTCGCCGGTCGCCGGCAAGCGCTCGATGCGACAACTGTTGACCCGGATCAGTGCCTTCGCCTGCCGCCGCAAGTCGTCGAGCAGTCGGGTAAGATCTTCTTCATGCAGCAGTTTCAGTTCCAGCTTCATGCTGCTGGCAAAGAAAACGAAGTCGTTTCCGAGTTGGCCCTCGAGCATGCGTTGTGGCGCAATTTCGTAGCGTAGATCGATCAGACGATGCTTGTCGCGAATCTCTTTCAGCAACTCCACCCAATCCAGGCGCTGCTCGTCACCAATGATGCCACGCTCTTGCAGCTTGTTGAAGACAATCGACTTCTGTTTGACCTCGCTCTCTTCGTTGCGTACCTGCTTCAGCTTGCCGTCGGCTTCCGCGAACTGGGCAGCGATGCTGACCCTGGCCTGCTCTGCGCGTTTCATGGCCGCAAACGCGAAATACAGGGCAAGGGCGCCGACGGCGATCATCAGAACGGCGAGCACAACGCTCGCTTGCAGCTTGCGAAAATCGGCAGGAACAATTTTCATGAGCCAATCGTCCGTCGAATCTGCACCTTGAACGATCGCGGCTCCTTGCCTTCCAGCGCCGCGTCGCCACCCTTGAGCGACTTGCCAGACTCGACATCGAAGGGCTGTTGCAGAACCTCGACCTCTAACTGCGGCTTGGCCCTGAGGGCTGCGACGAGACGATTGAAAACGGCCAGCACCTGCCGCGGGTTGCTGTCGCCGTCAAGGCGCAGGGTTCCGCGGACAATTGCCGTCTCCTGATCGACCGGCTGCAGCGCGCTGCTCACGACATTGACGCCACCCGGCGCCGACGTCGATTGCGGCTTCCCGGCTTGCCAATCAATGGCCTCCAGATCGGCCCACTCGGCGCGGTCCAGGGCACGACTGATCTCGCGATACAGGTGCTCCGGCGAGGCACTATTCCTCTCCAGGTCTAGATAGCGGTTGATCACTCGACGCAGGTTTTCGTTGGTCGTTGGAATCGGCGGAAAGGTCTTGACGATGTCTGCATAGCGCTGGCGAGTGAGTCCGGTCTCGCTGGCCAGAAAAGCGACCTCGTTCTCGATCCGCGAGGCGTCGAAAAGCTGCTTGCCGGCGAGCAGCAGACAACTCAGCAAGACCAGCGAAGCGACTCTGCGGACGACCGAGCGAAGCAGCCAGAGATGGTAGCCGTGACGCTGATCATCGTTGGCGAACTGCGCGCGCGGAGGATCGGTGGCCAGCAGGTTCAGGAAAAGAGGCTCGCAGTGGGTGTCGGTGGGCAGGGTCTTGAGCTTGCATTTGCGCGCGCTGTCTTCGATATCGAGGACGGTGAAAGACAAGGCCTCGCTATCGACACAACTGTTCTCGATCGCCTTTCGAGCGCTGGCATGCGCCAGGAGGTAGGCCTTGATCGGCTGCTTGCGACCGATCAGGCGCTGACCGACCAGATATTGCTGGAGTTTCAAAGCTTCGCTCGAGAAAGTCTGCGCGATACCGCCAATACTGCTGTTGTGCAGAGGCGTCAGGCGGCTGAAATGCAGTTCGCCGTTTTCCAGATAACTCTGCCGCAGGCTCTGGTCCTGGATGGTCAGCAAAAGGCAAGGCTGGGCGGCAATGCCGAGCTTGCGAAGCAAGCTCGGCGCCAGCAACGGCAGCGAGTAAACGCCGGCGAGAGCCAGCTCGGCGGCGGCCAGAGCATCGAGCCAGGGGGCGAAGACCTCCGACCTCGTCAGCGCGGCGAGCATGATGCGCTCGTCCTTGCGACGCGATTTCTGGTGACCGAGCGAAAGCGCGGTCACCAGCTTGGCATTGAAAAACAGTTGTCCCTGCTTGCGCGCAATGACCGCCTGACGGTCTGCGCCGCGTAGAAACGGGATGGTTTCGATCTGGAAACCTTCTTCCGAGACGTTGGCCAGGATCGAGAAGACGTGGTTTGAGTTGGCCGCCAGATAGTCGGCAAATGCCGCTTGCCCGGCTTCGCTGGCGTCGAACGAGTGCTCATCGGCCAAAGCGCCGGACTGCCAGGAAAAAGCCGACAGGTGATGGGCGCTGAGGTAGAGGAGGCGACTGGCAGCCATCGTGCTATACCTTGATCTTGCTGATCACGTCGTAGACCGGCCCGAGAACGGAGAGCATGATCCAGCCGAGCAGCGCCCCCATGACCACGGTGAGCATCGGTTCGATCAGCTGCTGCATGCGCGCCACGGACTCCTTGACGTCGCGATTGTAGAAATAGCTGACGTTCATCAAGGCGTCATCGAGCGCCCCGGTATTCTCGCCGACGCGCAGCATGCGGATCACCAGCGGCGGGAAGAAGCCGGTGGCGTGAAAAGCGGCGGTCACGTTCTGCCCCTCGCCGATCAACTGCTCGACGCGCTCCAGGCCGCGGCGAATGACCAGATTGCCGACGACGTCCTGCGTGGTGCGGATCGACTCGAGAATCGGGATCCCGGAAGCGTAGAGCAGGGCGAAGGTGTTGGCGAAGCGGGAGAGGGCAATCTTGCGCAGAATGTTGCCGACAAACGGCAAGCCAAGCTTGACGCCATCGAAGCGAAAGCGTGCCAGCGGATTAGAGTGCAACAGGACGCGCAGGCCGAGCGCCAGCAACGCCGGCAGCAAAAGGAGAACATACCAGTAGTCGACCATCAGGTCGGAGATGAAAAAGAGAACCACCGTCTGCGTCGGCAGAACCTGCCCCATGTTCTTCACGAACATCTTGAGCTGGGGAACCATGTATACCATCAGAAAGAAGCTGGCAGCCAGGACGATGACACCCACGAAAGCCGGGTAGGCGATCATCTTTTTCGTTTGCGACGCGAGTTCGTCTTCCCATTTCAATGACTCGTTGAGACTGTTCAAGACTTCCGGCAGCCGACCGGTCGTTTCACCGGCGCGGATCAGGCTGACGAAAACGGCATCGAAGACGCTGCGGTGACCGTCCATGGCCTGCGACAGTGTCTGCCCGCCCTCGATCGCTTCGATCAGGCTGGCCACCACTTCACGGAAGCGCGGGTGCTCGAGACTGTCGCGCAGATCGGTCAGCCCGTCGATGAGCGGCACGCCGGCACGTACCAGCTGTTGAAGATGGAAGCAGAAGTGAATCATTTCCCGGCGTGGCACGCCACCGCGGGCAAACAGACTGCGCTGGCTGACCGGTTCGCCGCTGACCAGATCCAGCTCCATACGCCGCAAACGCATTTCGAGGTCGACCAGGTTGAGGGCATCGATCCTGCCGAGAAGCATCCGCCCTTCGGGACTGACCGCTTTATAGGTGTAGAGCGGCACCGATCCTACATCCGGTCAGTCAGGTCGACGACCCGGCCGACTTCCTCGAGCGCCGTCGAACCGTCGAGAACACGGCGCAGGCCGTCGTCGGCGAGCGTGGCAAAGCCCTGCCGGCTAGCGAGCGTGCGCATTTCCCGGAAAGTGCTGCGCCGGGCGATCAGCTCGTCCATGTCGCCATTGATGCGCAGCAGTTCCATGATCGCCAGGCGCCCGCGATAGCCCTGAAACTCGCAGCGCTCGCAACCGCCCGGTCGATAGACCACCGGCCGCGGTCCATCGGCCAGGTTGCCAAGCAGGCGCGCCTCGTGCGCCTCGGCCTGGTAGGGGATCTTGCAATGCACACACAGCCGCCGCACCAGCCGCTGGGCGATGATGCCGATGATGTTGCCGGCCATGATATCGGGCACGATGCCGATGTCGAGCAGGCGGGGTATGGCGCCGAGGGCCGAATTGGTATGCAGGGTCGAATACACCTGGTGGCCGGTCATCGCCGCGCGCAAGGCCATTTCGGCGGTTTCTGCGTCGCGCACTTCACCCACCAGAATGATGTCCGGGTCCTGGCGCATCATCGAGCGAATGCCATTGGCGAAATCGAGTTTTACCGAATCGGCCGCCGAGGTCTGCCGCACCATGGTCATCGGATACTCGACCGGGTCTTCAAGGGTCATGATGTTCACCCCCTCGGAGTTGATGTGGTTGAGCACCGAGTAGAGAGTGGTCGTCTTGCCGCTGCCGGTCGGCCCGGTCACGAAGATGATCCCTTCCGGGCGGGCAATCATCAGCTTCAGCTGATCGAGCTGCTTGTCGGCAAGACCCAGGCCTTCGAGCGGCACGATCCCTTTCTGCCGATCGAGAATGCGCAGGACGATATTCTCACCGTGAATCGTCGGTTGTGCCGAAACGCGGAAGTCGATCTGCCGACCGCGCAAGTTGAGCGAAATGCGGCCATCCTGGGGAGCGCGTGTTTCGGCGATATTCATGCCCGAGAGGACCTTGATGCGCACCGCCATCGCCGGCCAGTAGGTTTTGTGCAGCGAGCGAATCTGCCGCAGCATGCCATCGATGCGGTAACGGATGCGCAGGAAACTGGCTTCCGGCTCGAAGTGAATGTCCGACGAGTCGCGCTTGACGGCATCGGTCAGGAGCGAGTCGATCAGGCGAACAACCGGCTGGCTGTACTCGTCGGCCGACGATTGCAGGCCGCGGAAGTCGATCTCGCCGGTCTCGATCTCGTGCAGGATGCCGTCGATCGACAACTCGTGACCGTAGTACTGGTCGATGGCACGGTCGATTTCTGTCTCGCCGGCCAGCAGGGTGTCGATCTCGATCTCGTCGCTGGTCAGGGTACGTATTCGATCCAGGGCGACAATATCGTTGCTGTCGGCAATGGCGACCGTCAAACGCAGGTTTTCGGCATCGTAGTCGAGCGGCAGCAGGTGGTGGCGCTTGGCGAGGTCGCGCGGAACGTATTTCAGCGCCGAGGGGTCGATGATCGCATTCGACAGATCGACACTCTGCTTGCCAAGACTTTCCGAAAGCGCGTCGCGCAGGGTCGCCTCGGAGACAAAGCCGAGCGACACCAGAAGCTTGCCGATCGGCTGGTTACACTTCATCTGCTCGAGCAGGGCAATACGCAGCTGATCTTCGCTGAGAATGCCCTTGCTGAGCAGAATCTGGCCCAGCGGCCGGGAATGGGCCGGATGGATGGGTGTGGCTGGAGAGTTCATGAGCGCGCGAACAGCCCCTTCAGTGACGGCGATCGGCGCAGACGATGAACATCATTGCTGCAGGTCAACGATGCGCTGTGCCGCGGCATTCTTGTCGAAGGCGCTAGGCGAGGTTTCGGCGGCGGTCAGGGCCATCCGGTAATACTGCGCGGCCAGCTTCTTCTGGCGTAGCTGGTCGAGACTGACAGCAACGTTGAAAACATGGTCGGCGTTGCCCGGCTCCAGGGAATAGGACTGAAAATAGGCCTGCTGCGCCTCGCTCCAGCGGCTCTGCCCGGCGTAGAGGTTACCAAGCGCGAAGAACAAAGCGGCCGAGTCCGGTTGCTTGGCGATCAAGGTCTTCAGACGACTCTCGGAGCGAGCGGCGCTGCTCTGCCCGCGCATGTTGATCAGCGCGGCCTGCGCAGTCACGTTGCCGGGGTCGGACTCGAGAACCTGCAGATAAAGCGCCTGTGCGCGCTCGCCGTTCCCCCGCTGGCTGGCAATAACCGCCAGCCCGAGCAGCGCGTCGGCATTCCGGGGGTCCCTGCGCAGAACCTGTTCGTAGCCGTGGTGCGCCTCGTCCAGTCGATCAGATAGCCAGGCGTCGTAGGCCTTGTCGAGGGTCTGCGCCTGCTGCTTGCTGCTGCTGCTGGGTTGGAAGACCCCCGGAGCGGCTGCTCGCGGACGGCTTGCAGGGTCTCTGGAGGGGCGCTTCGCCGCCGCGGAAGTGGTCGCTGAGGGATCCGGAAGTCGCTTCGCCGGCGTCGACCGTTGCCGCGCTTCTGCTGCGGGCGTGCCCGCTGGCGGTAGCTCGCCGCGAACTTCTGCAGCCCCCTCCAGTGAACCCGGCGGCGTATTGGTCGGCGACTGTGCGGGTGGCGCTGGCTGCGTTGGCTGCTCGGCCAAGGGCAGGGCTGGCTGCGTTGCTGGCATCGGATAGGCAGGCGGCCGAGCGACGGCCGTCGATGCGACCAGTGTGCCGCCGGAAATCGACTGCAACTGCCACCAGAAATAACCCCCGATGGCCAGCGTTGCGACGCCGACCAGTCCCAGAAAAAGCCATAGCGAGGTGCGCGACCTGGGCGTTTGCTTGACGGCAAACAGGTTTTTCGCCGCGCTGCGCTCATCGGCCTGTTGGCTCTCGAAGTTGGCTCGCGAGCTCGCCGCTGTAGCGGCAGCTTTTGTTGGCGCCGATGGCGAAGTTCGTGAAGCCAGATCAGCTTGCAGCGCGTCGAAGCCCTCGGCAAGCGAGGAAAACGGCTGTTCCTCCGCAGCCTCCACAGTCTCCGTAGCCCCCCTGCTCGCCGGAGTTTCCGGCGGCAAAGGGTCAAGGCGCAATTCGCTCGGCACCGTAGCCGTCGGCCGAGCGTTGGCACTAGCCTTGCGCTTGGCTTCCTCGGCGCGCCGCAGGGCGTCCATCAACAGACTCACTGCAAGGGCTCCGGAGAGCGCTCGGGAAGCGAGAAGGGCCGGTAGACCTGATCGGTCTTGAAGAAATCTTTGTCGGGCAGGCTATCTCTGAAGCTGCTGAAGTCGCCATCGATGGAAGCGTCCTTGATCACGGTTGGGCGGATCAGGACCACCAGCTCCGACTTCGTCGACGAGTTGTTGCGGGTGTTGAAGATCTCACCGACAAACGGAATATCGCCAAGGCCGGGCAGACGCCCGTCACGGTTTTCCAGGCGGTCTTCCATCAGCCCGCCGAGAACGGCGATGTCGCCACTTTCGACACGCATGATCGACTCGATTTCGCGCATGCGGATCTGCGGCACCAGGTTCTTGATGTTGTTGGCGGCCAGACTCGGGTTGGGATCCTGCTTGAGCTCGGCAATGCTGGAAATGGACGGGCGAACGTTCAGGGTCACCGTGCCGTTGTCACTGATTTGCGGCGTCAGACTCATGAAGAAACCGATCGACACCGACTGCGGCGTGGTCGTCGTGGTCACCGTGGCATTGGTGTTGGTATTACCCGGAACAACGTCCTGCTTGACATTGAAGTAGACGAAATCCTCGGAAACCTTGAGCGTTGCGGTCTGGTTGTTGAGGACCGTCAGTTTCGGGCTGGAAAGCACCTTGACGGTACCGAAAGCGCGCAGCAGCTCTACGGTCGACAGGAGATTCAAGGGGTTGGTATTCCGGTATTTGAGGACGTAAGGCGTCACCGCGTTTCCGACGTTGGTGGTCAACGCGGGTTTGGTCACGCTGTAGTCGCTACCACTGGTAATGCGACTCCACTCGATACCCTGCTGATAGCCATCGCTCAAGCCCACCTCGATGATGGTCGCCTCGATCAGCACCTGCCGCCGCGCGCTGCCCATTACCCGATCGAGGAATTCCTGCACGCGCTCATGCTGCCGGGAGGTCGCCCGGATGTCGACCACTCCGGTTTCCGGACTGACAATCACCGAGGCCGCTTCCCGAAAAGTCATACGTTTGACGACGGTAGCACCAGTGTTCTGCAGCGTCGCCGGATTTGGACTGCCGGCCAAGCCTTGTGCGAGCTGCGTCAGGCGCGCCGCAGGGCTCTTTGCCGGTGCCGGCCCGCCGGCACCGGTACCGCTCGTGCTTTGTGCGCTAGCCTCCTCGGTCACCGTCTCGGTCGAGCCTTCCGGGAAGACCTTGTCGGTCTCATGGAGCAGGTCTTTGAGATTTTTTTCGAGGGACGCCCAGAAACGGTTGTTCGATTTGTTCTCGATTTGAATTCGCGAGGTGTTGCCCGTCCCCACCGCGCCGCCACTGCCAGTCGCCAGCGCACTGGTGGAAATCTGCGTATTGGTCGCTATCGTGCCGGTGACGTCGCGAGAGATGTTGACGTAGTCGACCTTGTAGTTCTTCAGGTAAGGCGTATCCGGCATCACCGCCAGGTTCGGGCCATCGAGTTCGAAGCGCATATCGACCTGTTTGGAGATGCGGGTGAGCAGTTGCGGTAGGGTCTGATCGATGGCGTTGAGCGTCACTTCTCCGACAATGCCGGGGTGGATATCGACATTCAGTTTGGCATCGCGGGCAAGAGCAAAAAGCAGATCGTGAACGGCGACGCTGTTGACCACTACGCTGTAGGTCTCGGTCTTGCCGGCCGGCCGTGGCCGCGGTAGCGAGAGGCTCTGCTGAACCGGGGCAGGAATAGTGCCCGGCGTGCTGACCACGCTGTCGGCTTGCAGGTGGGCAGGCGCCGGCCCGCCACTGAGCGTCGTTGGCGTACAGGCGCCAAGGAGAAGGGCAAAAAAGATGGCGCTGAGAGTTTGCAGAGGCACGCTCGGGCTTGCTCCGGTTAAGGGTTGACTTCATGATACCACGACACAACTTCGAGGCAAGTGCATGATTTTTATTGTGTTACGACTCTATCCCGAGGCGCCCCGGAGACCTTCGTCAGCGTAGTCGACTGACCGCTCGAACGTAGGGCTTGCTCGCCGGGCTGACCTCGGCGAGCTTGGCCAGCGCAGCGTTGGCCAACTCGCGCGACGGATAGTCGCCATAAATGACGCCGAGCCGGTCGCGGCCACTCAGACTGGAGCTATAGACGCGAAGCTGCTGCAGATCAAGCGTTGCGGCATGCTTGTCAATGAAATCCAGCACTTCTTTCTCACTTGCGGCATCAACGACGAGCAACTGAATGAAAAAATGACTATCCGGAGTCTTTGCCAGCCAGGCAGCGCTGGCCGCGCTGCGCTCAGCCAGCGTCAAAGACCCTGGCGCACGCGGCAACTCGGTGGCTGGTGGCGAGGCCTCCGCAGCGGCGACCGAAAGCTCCGCCGTTGCGGCGCCGGACGCTGCGTCCCGCGGCAAGGCCGGCGCCGCAAGCGGTGCCTCGACGCCCTGTGCCGCGGCCGCGGCGAGCGGCTGCACGGCGACCGGCAGCTCGGCAAGGGGAGTGCTGACCGGACCGCCAAAGCTGGCAAGGTGCCGCGCGCCGGCGAGATAAGCCACGACGACCACTACGCAAAGACTAGCAGCTGCTCCCGCCCAGGCCCAGCCGACGCCAAAACGGCGCTTGAGGCGGCGGAACTCGACGTCGCGAATCGCCGCCCGCACCTGCCGCCGATCGACCTGATGCACACCTTCGGAGAAAGCGGCGAGCAGGGCCTTGTCGGCAAGAATGTTGATGCGTCGGCTGAGCCCTTCGGAGGCCTTGCTGATCAGCTCGACAGCCCCTTTGGTGAAGGGATCCGGCCCCCGATAACCGGCCGCGCGCAGGCGGAACAACAGATAGACCGAAACATCGCTGCGGCGCAGCGGTTCCAGCCTGAAATTGTGGGTGATGCGATCATTGAGTTGGCGCATGCTCGTTTGCCGCAAGCGGGAATCCAGCTCGGGCTGACCGAAGAGGACGATCTGTAGCAGTTTGTGGCGGTTGGACTCCAGATTGGAAAGCAGCCGAATCTCTTCCAGAGCCTCGGGAGGCATGGCATGCGCCTCGTCGATCAAGGCCACCACCTGGCGGCCGCTGCCGTAGATCTCCAGGAGACGCTCTTGCAGGGAGCGAAGCAGCAGATGGTTACGCCCCTCCGCAAGGGGAATGCGCAACTCCTCGGCAATGGCGAAGAGAATTTCGTCGCGCGAGAGCAGCGGATTGGACAGATAGACCGTCTCGACGTTATCCGGGAGCTTCTCCAGCAACATCCGGCAGAGCATCGTTTTGCCGCTACCCACCTCGCCACTGACCTTGACGATGCCTTCATCGTGAGTGATCGCGTAGATCAGGGCCTCGAGGGTCGCGCCGCGCTTGCCGCCGGCAAAAAAGAACTCGGTATGCGGCGTGATCCGAAACGGCGCTTGATGCAGGCCGAAATGTTCCAGATACATCAGGGTTCCCGCGCCGACGATTCCATGCGGTTGTAGAGCGTCGTGCGATGGATGCCAAGCAGGCGAGCAGCCTGACTGACATTGCCATGCGCCAGCTTCAGCGCGGCTTCGATATAGCCGCGTTCGGTGGCATTGAGCAAACCATCGAGACTGAAGGGCTCGCGTTGCCGCAAGCGCTGCGTTGCCGCCGCGATGATGGCCTCGCCGTCGGACTCCTCACCGCCAGTGCCGATGCCCGTCGCAGCGACCAGGGGCTCGTCAGGCACGTCAAGCTCGGCTTCCAGCGCAGCTACGTCGACCACCTGCCCCGCGTGCTTGCTGGCCAGACGAATGACGATGTTGCGCAGCTCGCGGACATTGCCTGGAAAACCGTAGTCGAGCCAGAGGCGGCTTGCCTCAGCGGAGAGACTGAACGGCAGTAGCTGCGCTTGGGCCGCGTACAGCTGCCGGAAGTGTTCGAGCAGGAGCAGCTTGTCGTCGCCCATCTCGCGCAATGGCGGAGCCACGATGGCGCACACCGACAGGCGGTGGTAGAGATCGGCCCGGAAATTGCCGGCCCGCACCTCCTTGCGCAAATCGCGGTTGGTGGCGGCAATGATGCGCGCCCGGCTGACGCGCGGCTGTGTTTCGCCGACCCGTTGATACTCGCCGTTTTCCAGCACCCGCAGCAGCTTGGCTTGTAGTTCGAGCGCCAGTTCGCCAATCTCGTCCAGGAACAAGGTGCCCTCGGTGGCGTCTTCGAAGTAGCCCGCCTTGGTGGCGATGGCGCCGGTAAACGCGCCGCGCGCGTAGCCAAACAAGGTCGCTTCAACCAGGTTCGGCGAAATTGCAGCGCAATTCAGCGCCAGGAACGGCTTCTCGCGGCGGCGCGTATCGTAATGCAGACCAGCGGAGGCGATGATTTCCTTGCCGCTCCCCGACTCGCCTTCGATCAGTACCGCGAAAGGCAGATCGGCATACTGTCGCAACTGCAGCCGCAGCTTGTCGATAGCCGGGCTGTGACCGATAAGCGGTGAGGCCGCCGCGCCCGGCGGACGTTTCTCGACGAGGGCGCGAAACGCCAGCGCCCCCCGGAGAAGCTGCTGCAGATCGGCGGGGTTGCACGGCTTGGCCACGAAATCGGCCGCGCCAAGCGTCCGCGCGTGCCGTGCGTTGCCGTCCTCGCTTTGTCCGGAGAGGACAACGATGCGCATTTCCGGTGCGACCTTGAGCAGCTCCGAGATCAGCGCAAAACCCTCGTCCGGACGATGTGGCAGCGGCGGCAGACCGAGATCAAGCAGCGCCAGCTCCGGCGGCCTGCGCAACTGCCGAAGCAGCTGCAAGGCATGCGGGCGCGAATGGCTGGTGACCACTTCGAAGAGCGAACTCAGCGAAAAACTCAAGCTGTCACAGATCAGCGGGTCGTCGTCAACAATCAGCAGCAGGGGTTTTTCGGGCAAGGAGATTTCCGTCATGGGAAGAATGAAAAACGGGCCGTTGTTTCCGGATAGATTAACACGTCATTGTTTCCCAGATACACGGGCGCCAAGCAATTCACGCGGCTGATGCTGAGAGTCCGGTATAATCGGATTTTTTTGTCTCAGGATTCAACAGTGTCTGACGATAATCTGGTCGAAATCAAGGACCTTGATTTCGCCTACGACGATCGACCGATCCTCAAGGGGATCAGCATGCAGATCCCGCGCGGGAAGGTCGTCGCGATCATGGGCGGTTCCGGCTGCGGCAAGACCACTCTGCTGCGGCTGATTGGTGGGCAACTCAAGCCCAGCCGCGGCGAGGTACTGGTCGACGGCCTGTCGGTACCCAAATTGCGCCATGACGAGCTCTACGATCTGCGCCGGCGCATGGGCATGCTGTTCCAGTTCGGCGCGCTGTTTACGGACATTTCGGTATTTGACAACGTCGCCTATCAGATGCGCGAGCACACCGATCTGCCCGAAGAACTGATCCGCGACCTGGTCCTCCTCAAGCTCAATGCCGTTGGCTTGCGCGGCGCTGATCAGCTGATGCCCGCCGAGCTCTCCGGCGGCATGGCCAGACGAGTAGCACTGGCACGGGCGATTTCGCTCGACCCAATGCTGATCATGTATGACGAGCCCTTTGCCGGACTCGATCCGATCTCCCTGGGCGTCATCGGGCAGCTGATTCGCAAGCTGAATGATGCGCTCGGCGCAACCTCGATCATGGTCACCCATGACATTCAGGAGTCGTTGCAGATCGTCGACTACATCTATTTCATGTCCGACGGAAAAGTGGTGGCGATGGGTACGCCCGACGAGATCCGTGCTTCGCAACATCCCTTTGTGCACCAGTTCGTTTTCGCGCAGGCGGACGGACCGGTCCCCTTCCACTATCCTGCCAAGCCTCTTGTTGAGGAATTGCTTGGGAAAGCGGCCCATGAGCGAGCCTAAACACGGTGCTTGGAGTACGGTCGTGGCGATGGTCACCCACCTGGGACACCGCGTAACTTCCGCGCTCCAGCAGCTGGGCTTTGTCGCGCGTTTCTTTGTCGTGCTGCTGCTCTCGTCCGGACAGTCCTTCCGACGTATTCATCTGACCATCCGCGAACTCTATTTTTCCGGCTTCCAGTCGCTGCTGATCATCATGGTTTCCGGTTTGTTCATCGGCATGGTGCTCGGCATGCAGGGCTACGAAACATTGCAGCGCTACGGCTCGGCCGACGCGCTTGGCGTTCTGGTAGCCTTGTCGCTGGTCCGGGAACTTGGCCCCGTGGTCGCTGGACTGCTCTTTGCTTCGCGGGCGGGCTCGGCGATCACGGCCGAAATCGGCCTGATGAAGGCAACCGAGCAGCTCACGGCAATGGACATGATGGCGGTCAACCCGATTGGCCGCGTCGTGGCCCCGCGTTTCTGGGGTGGCGTGATCTCGATGCCCTTGCTGGCGGCGCTATTCTCGGTGGCAGGTATCTTCGGCGGCTACCTGATAGGGGTCGTCTTCATCGGCGTCGACGAAGGTGCTTTCTGGTCACAGATGGGGGCTTCGGTTGATTTTTACCATGACATCTGGAGTGGCATCATCAAGAGCTTTGTCTTCGGCATTGCGGTTTCGCTGATTGCCGTGTTCGAGGGCTACGATGCAGTACCGACAGCGGAAGGCGTGTCCAGCTCGATCAAGAGCACCGTCGTGCAGTCGGCACTGGCGATCCTGGCGCTCGACTTTGTATTAACCTCGTTCATGTTGCGGGAGGCTTGATGAGTCGCAAGTTACTCGACCTGTGGGTCGGAATTTTTGTTGCCATGGGACTGGCTGGCGTACTGTTCCTGGCGCTGAAGGTCGGCAACATCTCGGCTGGCAATTTCGCCGAAACATACCCGCTGACGGCCAAGTTTGCTAATATCGGCGGCCTGAAAGTCAGGGCGCCGGTAAAGAGCGCCGGCGTCGTCGTCGGCCGCGTGGCTGACATCCGCTTCGACGCCAAGGACTACGAAGCGGTGGTCACTTTCCACATCAACGAGAGCTATCGTTTTCCAAAAGATACTTTCGCCCTGATCCTGACTGCCGGTCTGCTTGGTGAGCAATACATCGGGCTCGATCCAGGCGGCGACGAAAAGATGCTGCAGGCCAACGACGTGATCACGAAAACGCAATCCGCCGTGGTACTGGAAAGCCTGATCAGTCAGTTCATGTTCAACAAGGCCTCCGAAGGTCCGACAGAATAACGGAAGGAAATCAGTGAAACCAACTTTTCCGCGCCGCCTTACCGCCTGTGCCTGCGCAGTGACGATCCTTGCTGCCAGCGGTTGCGCGACGGTAGATCAGGATCCGGCAGACCCCTTCGAGGGCTTCAACCGCGCCATGTTTGCCGTCAATGAAGGCCTGGACAAGGTTGCCATCAAGCCCGTAGCCCAAGGCTACGACGCGGTGACGCCGCTGCCGGTCAAAGTCGCGGTCGGCAATTTTTTCGGCAATATCTGGGACTCGTGGACGGCAATCAACAACCTCCTGCAGGGCAAGGGAGCTGACGCCCTTTCCGATGTTGGACGGGTGCTGATCAACAGTACCATTGGTATCGGCGGCGTCTTTGACGTGGCCGGCGAAATGGGCTTGGTCAAACACACCGAAGAATTCGGCCAGACGCTCGGCACCTGGGGCGTTCCCAACGGCCCCTACTTCTACTGGCCCATCATCGGACCGCGTACGACACGGGACACCTTCGGTTGGCTGGTCGATACCTATTACGATCCGGTCTGGCGCGTCGACGACGTCGCGCTGCGCAACAGCCTGGTTGCGCTGCGCTACACAGACATAAGAGCGGGCTACCTGGCGGCTGACAAGGTGGTTGAAGAGGCGGCTTTCGACAAATACTCGTATATACGCGATGCCTACCTGCAGAATCGTCGCAGCTTGATATTCGACGGTGTCGACAGTCCCCCGCCACCGCTTTCCCCTGACCATTGAGCGGCCGCGTCGGCTGCTGTAGACCATGCTGCGTCAAGCAGCAGTCCTCACTTGCACGGAAATATTCATGAGATCTCTACTGTCCCTTTTCTTTTCTCTATTGCTGCTGACGGGCTCCGCGGTCGCACTGGAGCAATCACCGGATGCACTTGTGCAGCAGGTCACCGACGATGTATTGAACATCGTCCGTCAGGACAAGGACATTCAGAGCGGCGACACCGCCAAGGCGCTCAAACTGGTCGAAACAAAGGTGTTGCCGTATTTTGATTTCCGGCGCATGACGGCCCTGGCCGTCGGACGCAACTGGAGCAAGGCCACACCCGAGCAGCAGCAACGCCTGGCTGAAGAGTTCAAGAACCTGCTGGTACGCACCTATTCGAATGCCCTGACCTCGTTCAAGGACCAGAGCGTATCCTACCGGCCGAGCACCTTTGCAGCCGGCGCAACCGATGTCATTGTCAAGACCGAAGTCGTGCAACCGGGCAGCCAATCAATTCCGCTGAATTACGCGCTCGAAAAGCAGGGCCGCGAATGGAAAGTCTACGATGTCATCGTCTCCGGTGTCAGCCTGGTTACCAATTACCGGGGCTCCTTCGCCCGCGAAGTCAGCAACAAGGGTATCGACGGGCTGATCCAGATGCTCGGCAATAGAAACACACAACTGGCAAACGCCAACAAATGATCGAGCAAGCGGAAGGCCGGCTGCGTGTCACCGCGCCGATGCTCATCGCCAACGCTCGTGCGCTGCTCGAAGCAGGCTACCCGCTGCTGAATTCCGGCGCACCATCAGGCGAATTGCTGCTCGACCTTGCCGGCGTGACCGAGCTTGATTCGTCATCGCTGAGCACGCTTTTCGCGTGGCAGCGCAAGGCTACCGAGCGCGGCGTCCAGCTGCGAATTGCCCATCCGCCGGCGAGCATGATCAGCCTGGCAGAGCTATACGGCGTCTCCGAACTCCTCCCGCTCGCCTGAACGGGCGACGCAGCTTCGACCCGATGCCCGATGCCATGAGCGTCGCAGTTTCCATTTCTCAAGTCGAAAAGCGCTTTGGCAGCTTGCGGGCGCTTGCGGGCGTTTCGCTGCAGATTGCCGAAGGCGAGTTTTTCGGTCTCCTCGGCCCGAACGGCGCCGGTAAGACAACGCTGATTTCCTGCCTGGCCGGCCTCACCCGCCCGGATGCCGGCACCTTGAGCGTCATGGGCCACGATGTGCGCAGCGACTACCGCGAAGCGCGGCGAAGGCTGGGCGTGGTTCCGCAAGAACTCGTTTTCGACCCCTTCTTTTCGGTACGCGAAACGCTGCGGATTCAATCCGGCTATTTCGGAATACGCAAAAACGACGACTGGATTGACGAGATTCTCGCCAATCTTGATCTCACTGCCAAGGCCGACATCAACATGCGCCGCCTGTCCGGTGGCATGAAGCGGCGTGTCCTGGTCGCGCAGGCGCTGGTGCACAAGCCGCCAGTGTTGGTCCTCGACGAGCCGACCGCCGGCGTCGACGTCGAGTTGCGCCAGGGCCTGTGGCAATTCATCCGCCGTCTCAACCAGGACGGCCACACGATCATCCTGACGACGCACTATCTTGAGGAGGCAGAAGCTCTTTGCGAGCGAATCGCGATGCTCAAGCAGGGACAGGTCGTGGCCCTGGATACGACCCGCAACCTGCTGGCACGCTTCTCGGGTCAGACACTGAACCTCCGTCTGGCGGGCGGGCCAGCTTCGCTGCCGGCCGCGCTGCGTGCTCGCGCCAGTGAAAGTGAGGAGACCTGCTCCTTCCACCTGGCAAGCCTCGACGAGCTCGAACCGCTATTGGCGACCCTGCGCGCGGCTGGCTGCGGCATTGACGACCTGCGGCTGACGCAAGCCGACCTCGAGGACGTCTTTCTCGGCGTCATGCAGGAGAGTGGTAGCGCGCAGGATGCCGCAAGATGAGCAGCGGCTTCGTGACCTTGCTCTACAAGGAGCTTTTGCGTTTCTGGAAAGTGAGTTTCCAGACTGTCGGCGCGCCGGTACTGACCGCACTGCTCTACCTGATGATCTTCTCGCACGTGCTGGAGTCGCACGTGCAGGTGAACGGTGTGCCCTACGCGGCCTTTCTCATCCCCGGCCTGGTGATCATGTCGGCGCTGCAGAACGCTTTCGCCAACAGCTCGTCGAGCCTTATTCAGTCAAAAGTGACGGGTAGCGTCGTCTTCGTGCTTCTGCCACCGATCTCTTACGTCGAGTTCTTCCTGGCCTATGTCGTTGCCGCGATGCTGCGCGGCGTGATGGTCGGCGGCGGCGTGCTGGCGGTAACCATGTGGTTCGCGCCCGTGACTTTCGCCGCCCCGCACTGGATTCTGCTCTTCATCGCCCTCGGCGGCGGGATCATGGGTACCCTGGGGATGATCGCCGGCATCTGGGCCGACAAGTTCGACCAGTTGGCGGGCTTTCAGAACTTCCTGATCATGCCTCTGACCATGCTCTCGGGCGTCTTTTACTCGATTCATTCGCTGCCCGAGTTCTGGCAACTCGTTTCGCGTTTCAACCCCGTGTTCTATATCATCGACGGCTTTCGCTTCGGCTTTTTCGGCGTCTCGGACGTGCCGCCGGGAATTAGTCTGGCAGTCGTCACCGCAACTTTCCTGCTCGTGTCGGCGGCAACGCTGGCACTCCTCAGGAGCGGCTACAAACTGAGGTCCTGAATCATGATGCACCCTGAAGAAGTCCGCAAAATCATCGCCGAAGGCATCCCCTGCGAGCATCTCGAAGTCGCCGGCGATGGACAGCATTTTGAAGCCCTGATCGTCAGCGGCGAGTTCACCGGCAAGAGCCGTGTGCAAAGGCAGCAAGCGGTGAACGAAATACTACGTCAGCATTTTAACAGCGGCGCACTGCACGCACTGTCGATGAAGACGCAAACACCAGCCGAATGGAGCGCAACGCGTGGATAAGTTGCTGATCGAGGGCGGCACGCCGCTGGCCGGCGAAATCGCCATTTCGGGAGCCAAGAACGCCGCCCTGCCGATTCTCTGCGCCAGCCTGCTGTCGTCCGAGCCGCTGCATCTGACCAACGTGCCGCGGCTGAAGGACATCTCGACGATGCTGCGCCTGCTCGAACAGATGGGCGTCGCTGTCGAAGACCTTGGCGCCGACGGGCTGGTCTTGAACAGCCGCGGGCTCAACAACCCGCTTGCCCCCTACGATATGGTCAAGACCATGCGTGCGTCGATCCTGGTCCTCGGCCCGCTGCTGGCGCGCCATGGTGAAGCGCGGGTGTCCTTGCCGGGCGGTTGCGCAATTGGCGCGCGGCCGGTCGAACAGCACATCAAGGGCTTGCAGGCGATGGGTGCCGAAGTAGTTGTCGAGCATGGCTACATCCAAGCCAGGGCGCAGGGTAAAGGTGGCCTCACCGGGGCGCACATCGTCACTGACATGGTCACCGTCACCGGCACCGAAAACCTGATGATGGCGGCAGTCCTGGCCAAGGGCGAAACGATCATCGAGAATGCTGCTCGCGAACCGGAGGTGGTAGACCTGGCCAACTGCCTCGTTTCGATGGGTGCGCAGATCGCCGGCGCCGGCACCGCCAGGATTCGCATCCAGGGGGTCGAGCGCCTGCATGGCGCAAGGCATGCGATCATGGCCGACCGCATCGAGACCGGCACCTATCTTTGCGCGGCCGCGGCGACAGGGGGCAATATCCGGCTGACGAATACCGCGGCTGCCAATCTCGACGCCGTGATCGACAAGTTGTTTGACAGCGGCTGCGAACTGCTCATCGAGCGCACGGCGATCACGCTGCAGGCACCGCCACGGCTAAAGGCGGTGAGCATCCGCACTTCACCCTACCCGGCTTTTCCGACCGACATGCAGGCGCAGTTCATGGCCGTCAACTGTGTCGCCGAGGGATCGGCGGTTATCCGCGAGACGATCTTCGAGAATCGCTTCATGCACGCCGTCGAACTGATCCGCCTCGGGGCTGACATCAAGATCGATGCCAGCAACGCCATGGTCACCGGCGTCGACCATCTCGACGGGGCGACGGTAATGGCCACCGACCTGCGCGCCTCAGCCAGCCTGGTCATCGCCGGTCTGGTAGCGCAGGGCGAAACCGTGATCGAGCGCATTTACCATCTCGACCGCGGCTACGAACGCATCGAGGAAAAGCTCGGCCAGCTTGGCGCACGCGTAAAAAGGATTCGCTGAGGGAGTGGGGGATGCGGGGCGCCTGTGGCGAGGCGATGAACCGGCAAGCCGGCGAGCCCGTCGGCTTCCGGCTAACGGTCATGACACGTGAAGACACCCCAAATCATGAAAGTCATGACCGTCTCCCGCTCTTCCCCGACCCTTCTCCCGCGAGGGGAGAAGGGAATTTCGTGAGTCGCTAGCGCGATTTTCACAGCAAGGCGCGTCATCGAACTCGGTAACGGTTGCCGCAACACGGAAGACGGCTTGTCCTTTGACAGAAATCCCCTAACGGCCGGGCAGGACGCCTTCGATCAGTTCGAGATCGTTGTCCTGTGCGAAATGCAGCACGAATCTATAGGCCATGGGCTCCACTTCGTACAAGCCACCATCGACAAAAACAGCCTTTTCGCCTTTGTAGTTGCGCGGCCCGACGTACGGTGAATAGCGCATTCGTTTCTCGGCGCCGAACGCCGAGAGAACGCCACACAAACGCTCGGCCCAGTCGCTTGGGCGGAACTTCTTGCCGGCGGTGGTCCGTCCGACGATGATGAAGGAGGAATGCGACGAAGTGGTCATGTCTTGGTGATATCGTAACGAAGAGGAGCACCAACGACTTTCCGGGATTGTCGTCGAATGACTAAAGCGAAGCGCAACACCCGGATTCTACCAGAAAGGCGCCTGCTTGGCGGCTCGTGAAGAGCCTTGCTGGCCAATGTCAGGGTGATCAATGGCGCGGCCATGGACGACTGGCGGACAACTCGGGCCAGGCCAGTCCGGAATTTGTGGCGACGGCAATGATGGTGGGCGATAGTGGGTTCGAACCACTGACTTCCACCGTGTGAAGGTGGCACTCTACCACTGAGTTAATCGCCCGATGTTGTGCTACTGCAGGGACGGCAGCTGTTGATGCGCAGCGGCTGCAAGGCTGCCGAAAAATGACGCCGACAGACCGTGCCACCGAAAGACGCGCCATCCGGGAAGCGACCCCACAGAAGGCGGGATTAGATCATAAGTCGATAGTCGGGTCAATGTGGATAACGAGCTAGCAACGGATATCACGCGCAGCAGCCGAGTCGCCAGCGGCCACCGAGAAGCGTTCAGGCGGGCATAAGGAAGTCGCGACTGATGCCCTCGCCAAGTTCATAGATGCGATCCATGAAATCCGTCAAATACTCGTGCAACCCACCGGCCAGCACATCTTCGATACGCCCGAAGTGCAACTTGGCATGCAGTACGCCCGCCTGACGCTGAGTCTCCGCCGAAGCACTGTTGGCAATCAGGGGCAGCATGCGAACGATGCCGTCCGCACAGGAATGCAGGGATCGCGGTAGATCCATGCGCAGAATCAGCAGTTCGGCGACCCGGGCCGGGGTGATCGCATCACGATAGACCTTACGGTAAACCTGAAACGCCGACAGCGAGCGTAGCAAAGCGCCCCAGCGATAGAAATCGCTCGCCCCCTCGTCGCCGTCGCGCAGGACGTGATATTGCATGTCGAGAATGCGCGCCGTGTTGTCACCCCGCTCGAGCAGTCCGCCGAGGCGAATGAAATGCAGCGCGTCGTCCCTGAGCATGGTCCCGAAAGTCACCCCGCGGATGACGGCCGAACGCAGCTTGACCCACTCGAAGAACTCGCTGACGCCGCGCGCCAGTACCTGCTCGACATTCTGCTCGCGGAGTTCAATCCAGGTGGCATTGACGCTTTCCCACATTTCAGCGGTCAGCGTACCGCGCACCGCGTGCGCATTCTCGCGCGCGGCACGCAGGCAACTGAAGATCGACGAGGGATTGGCGGCGTCGGCGACCGTGAACCGCAGGACATTTTCGGCGTTCACCTCGTCATAAACCTGAGCGAACGCTTCCTCCTGGCTGTTCAGGGCGAGGATGGCGCGCCAGTTCTCGTTCTGCGCCGCAAGGGGCTGCGGCACCATCGACATCTGGTAGGAGGCGTCCAGCAATCGGGCCATGTTTTCCGCGCGTTCGGTACTGCGCGCCATCCAGTAAAGGTGATCAGCTGTGCGGCTCAACATCTCGGCTCTCCATCCATCTCAGTTTTCCAACACCCAGGTATCCTTCGTACCGCCGCCCTGCGAGGAATTGACCACCAGCGAGCCTGCACGCAGGGCGACCCGCGTCAGGCCACCGGGCACCATGCGGATGCTCTCTCCGGAGAGCACAAACGGACGCAGATCAAGGTGGCGCGGCGCGATGCCCGAGTCGACGAAGGTCGGACAGTTGGACAGCGCCAGCGTCGGCTGTGCGATGTACTTCTCCGGCGCGGCGACGATACGCGCGCGGAAGTCCTCGATCTCGGCTTTGCTCGACGCCGGCCCGACCAGCATGCCGTAGCCCCCCGCTCCATGCACCTCCTTGACCACCAGTTCCGGCAGATGCGCCAGTACATATTTGAGGTCGTCAGGCTTGCGCAGAATCCAGGTCGGTACGTTGTGAAGTATCGGCTCTTCACCCAGATAGAAGCGGATCATCTCCGGCACGTAGGGATAGATCGACTTGTCATCGGCGACGCCGGCACCAATGGCATTGGCCAGATTGACGTTGCCGGCCTGGTAGGCGCCGAGCAAACCCGGAACACCGAGCATCGATTCCTTGTTGAAGGCCAGCGGATCAAGGAAGTCGTCGTCGAGCCGACGATAGATCACGTCGACCCGCTGCGGACCCTGTGTGGTGCGCATGAAGACCGCCTGGTCCTTGACGAAGAGATCTCTGCCCTCAACCAGCTCGACGCCCATCTGCTGAGCAAGAAAGCTGTGTTCGAAATAAGCGCTGTTGTAGGCGCCGGGGGTCAGTACCACCACCGTCGGGTCGGAGACGCCTTTCGGTGCCACGGTGCGCAAGTTTTCGAGCAGCAGGTCAGGGTAATGCTGAACGGGCGCGACCATGTGCCGCGAGAAGAGCTCCGGAAAGAGCCGCATCATCATCTTACGGTCCTCGAGCATATAGGACACGCCGGACGGCACGCGCAGGTTGTCTTCGAGGACGTAGGACTCACCTGCCCCGGCACGCACCATGTCGACGCCCGCGATATGAGCGTAAATCCCGGAAGGAAGGTCGACGCCGATCATCTCGCGCCGGAACTGCGCGTTGTTGCGCACCTGATCGTACGGGATATGTCCGGCGCCGAGGATTTCCTGATCATGGTAGATGTCGTGCACAAAGGCATTGAGCGCCTTCACCCTCTGCCGCAAGCCCGCTTCCATCACCGTCCACTCACTCGCCGGAATGATGCGCGGGATGATGTCGAAGGGGATCAGGCGCTCGGTGCCGGCCTTTTCTCCATAGACGGCAAAGGTAATGCCAAGACGGTGAAACGCGCTATCGGCCTCGGCCTGCTTGCTCGCCAGACGCTCGGGAGAGATCGCTGCCAGCCAGGCCGCAAAACCCTCGTAGTGGGGCCGCAAGCCGCCGGCAAAATCGTACATCTCGTTATAGAAGTCAACATTCATGGGGCTCACCGCCAGAGTGGATTAAGCAGCATTAAGCAGAAACCGTGCCATAAGCTAAACAAGGCGCCAGCGGGCGAGCGCCATGCGGCGAACAGGCAACGGCGCCCGCGAATGGTGCACAAAACGCCCCGCGAAGCACCGCGACGGTGCATGACACCCTGACCCGGGGCCACGTGCGGCTCGCGGTGGAAAGGTGGGCGAAAGCCTGCAACGCACAGGATGATCGCGCCTTAAGGCAAGAGCGCGCATCCCCGGCGGGGCCTTGACATGTTATATTAGACATCTCTTATACACTCTCGGGAGCCATCATGAAGAAGTCCACAGCCCTTATTCTTGCACTTTCGCTCACCTCCGCCACACAATCCGTGCACGCCCAGGAACCCGCGGCACTAATGAGCGAAACACGAAAAACCGCGCTGCCGGTCTTGCCAAAAGTGGTGCAAGCGATGCAGACAGCAGTGCAGGAACAGGGTCCCGTCGCCGCCATAGCGGTCTGCAAGGAGAAAGCGCCGCAACTACTGCTAGAGATGCAACAGCAGACCGGTTGGACGATCCACCGTGTCAGCCTGAAGACACGTAACCCGACGACCGGCACGCCTGACGCCTGGGAAGCGCGCCAGTTGGCCGAATTCAACATTATGGTCGCCAACGGTGCGAAGCCTCAACAACTGGAAGTTGGCGAGATCGTCGCCGCCAGCGACGGGCAGCGCAGTTTCCGCTACATGAAAGCGCTGCCGGTCGTCGAGGTCTGCCAGACCTGCCACGGGCCGGCTGATTCGCTATCGCCCGAGCTCAAGGCAGCGCTGGCCAAGGACTACCCACACGACCAGGCGACCGGCTACGTCGCCGGCGAGATCCGCGGCGCCTTGTCGGTCACGCGGCCGCTGTAATCCGCCGGACAGCCACTGTCTGCTATGCGGGTATGCGTTGAGACCCGCGCGCCGAAGGGGCAGGAACATCGCGCCGCGCGGAGCCGATATAGAGCTGACGCGGGCGGGCGATCTTGTATTCGGGGTCGGCGCGCATTTCTTCCCACTGCGCCATCCAGCCCGCCGTGCGCGCCACGGCAACGATGCAACCAAACATCGAAGCCGGCAGACCCAGCGCTTTCTGCAGAATACCCGAATAGAAATCGACGTTCGGGTAGAGCTTGTTCTCGACGAAGTAGGGGTCTTCGAGTGCGATCCTATCGAGTTCTATGGCCAACTTGAACAGCGGATCATTCTCGAGGCGCAACTCGGTCAGCACTTCGGTACACAATCGGCGCATCAGCTTTGCGCGCGGATCGAAGTTACGGTAAACGTAAAGACCAAAGCCGGTCACTTTGGAGTGATCGCTCTCGATCCTGGAGCGGCTGATCATCGCCGCAACTTTCCGCACATCGCCGACTTCCTGGAGCATCGCCAGACAGGCTTCGCTGGCGCCGCCGTGCTCGCGACCCGACAGGCAAGCTATCGCCGCAGAAATGCAGGCGAAGGGGTTAGCCCCGGACGAGCCCGCCATGCGCACCGTCGAGGTTGAAGCGTCCTGAGCATGATCGGCATGCAGGATCAACAGTCGGTCGAAGGCCCGCATCAGCACCGGGTTCAGCTCGAATTTCTCCGCCGGATTGGCGAACATCATGTGCACGAAGTTGGCCGCGTAATCGAGGTCGTTACGCGGATGTACCGGCGGATGACCCATGGTGTACTTGTAGGCCATCGCTGCCAGCGTCGGCATCTTGGCAATGATGCGATGAATGGTCAGGCTGCGCTGCTCGACATCGGAAAAGTCTGCCGCTTCACGATGGAACGCGGACAGCGCGCCAACCACGCCAACCATCACCGGCATGGTGTGCGCATCGCGGCGAAAGCCATGGTAGAAATTCACCATCTGGCCATGCACCGGCGTGTTCTTCCTGATCGTCTCCGCGAAGCTCAGCTTTTGCGCCACATTTGGCAGTTCGCCATTCTTCAGCAAATACGCCACTTCAAGAAAATCGCAGCGCTCGGTCAGTTGCTCAATCGGATAGCCTCGATAGAGAAGCTCACCCTTCGCTCCGTCGACGTAGGTAATGCTGGATTTGCAGCTGGCGGTCGACTCGAAGCCGGAGTCATACCCAAAGCGATCGGTGTTGCCGCCGAGCGCGCGAATATCCACGCACTCGTTGCCGTGTGTCGGCGTCAGAATCGGAAATTCCACCGGAGCTTCTCCGGTAATGGTCAAAGTCGCCTTACGTTCGCTGCTCATCACTCAACTCCCCGTCAGATACTCGACATCACGACTTGCAGGTGGCGGACAATCCGCCGGCCAGCACCTCTTGCTCGCCTTTGCCAAGGCCCAAAACAAAGGCGTCTTCATCCTGTTCAACCTGCGCTCAATTGACACACTCCCCGGCTTCTGCAGCGCCGACCGCCAAGCTGACGGTCTCTCCGGAGAATTGCTCGCCCGCACCTGACAGGCACACACCCCATTCGATCACCACTGCCGCCCCAAGTCTGTGCGAGCAGCTGATCGAAGCGCACCGGCGCCACGGCCGGCGGACAAACTTTGCCGCCAAGTGTAGCGTAGTTCCGCTCAGAAAAAACGTTTGCCGCCAGCGACCCAGCCCTGTAGAGCACCTGTCGCAACCAAAGACGAAGGCGGCGGCGGCGCTCGCCAGCGCTCCTGGCGCGACTTTTGCTTGCACCTAACGGGCCGCACCCGAGTTGGGCCAGACCGACAGCAATGGCCTGCTGCCCCAAAAAGGCTTTTCCTGATCAGCGAAAGACGAGATGACAATTCCGATGCTTCTCCCCTGGCTTGCCCGCCGGGCATTGCTTGTCTGGCCGTTGCTGCCAGGATTCCTCTTGCACGCCGGCTCACCCGCAGCGACGGGCGACAGACCATGAGCGCCGAAAACGCAGCGCGAAGCAAGCTGATCAGCAGCTTCAGGAATCGCCTGCAGGAGGGTCAAAGAGCGATCTGTGAGGGATTTCTCACGACCGGGGACGCCCTCGTTCTGCTGCATGAGCGCTGCCGGCTGATCGACGACGTCCTCTGCGACCTCTGCCAGACGGTGAACTTGCCAGCCTCGCTCGCGGTGCTGGCCGTCGGCGGTTATGGACGCGGCGAGCTGTACCCGGCCTCCGATGTCGATCTGCTGATTCTCCTGCCGGAGCACGCAGACGACGCCTTGACCGCGCAGCTCGAACGCCTGGTGTGCCTGTTCTGGGACATCGGACTGGAAATCGGCCACAGCGTGCGCACCATTGAGGAGTGCCTGGAGCAGGCGAGCGGCAACATTACCGTCCAGACGTCGATGATCGAAGCCCGCCTGCTGGCCGGCAGCGCGTCACTCTTCGCCAGCTTTTCGGTGCGCGTCAAAGCCGCACTGGATGCAAAAAACTTCTTCCAGACGAAGCGCATCGAGCAGGAAGACCGCCACCAACGCTTCGGTGAGACGCCCTACAGTCTGGAAGCAAACTGCAAGGAAGGCCCCGGCGGGCTGCGCGATTTGCAACTGATTCTGTGGACCACCCAGGCGGCAGGCTATGGCAACTCCTGGAAAGATCTCGAACAGCGAGGTTTCATCACCATCCACGAGGAACAGCTGCTGGAGAGCAGCGAGGCCTTCCTGCGCGACTTGCGCACACGCCTGCACCTGCTCGCAGGACGGCGCGAAGATCGCCTGCTCTTCGAGTACCAGACGGCCCTGGCCGAACAACTCGGCATGACCGCCACCGCCACCCAACGCGCCAGCGAACAGCTGATGCAGCGCTACTACCGGCGCGCGAAAGCGGTCCTGCAGATCAACGCCATCCTGCTGCAGAACATCGGTAGCGCCCTGGTACCGCCCCGGGAGGAGCCACCCCAGCCGATCAACGAGCGTTTCCAGAATGCGCACGAGCTCCTCGACGTGGTGCGCGAAGACGTCTTCGACGAGACCCCGTGGGCCATCCTCGAGGCCTTCCTGCTACTCCAGCAGCATGCTGGGCTGCACGGCATGACCGCTCGTGCGCAACGCGCCCTGTGGCGTGCCCGCACCCTGATCGATGACGACTTCCGCCGCAACCCGACCAACCGCAGGCATTTTCTGGAGCTATTCACCTACGGAAATCGCCTCACCCAGTCCCTGCGGCGCATGAACCAGCTCGGCGTCCTGGGTCGTTATCTGCCCAATTTCGGACGTGTCGTCGGGCAAATGCAGCACGACCTGTTTCACGTCTACACGGTTGATCAGCACATCCTGCAAGTGCTGCGCCGCTTGCGCCGTTTCGCCATCGAGGAATTTGCACATGAGTACCCGCTCTGCAGCCGACTGATCAGTGACTTCGGCAATCCCTGGGTACTGTACATCGCGGCCCTCTTTCACGACATCGGCAAGGGCCGTGGCGGGGACCACTCGGAACTCGGCGCAATCGACGCTGCCCAGTTCTGCGCCGACCACGACCTCGCGGCGGAGGAAAGCGAACTGGTCGTGTGGCTGGTTCGCCAGCACCTGTTGATGTCCAGAAGCGCCCAGAAAGAGGATATTTCAGACCCCAGCGTCATAGCCAGATTTGCGGACATCATCGGTGATGAGAGACATCTGGTGGCCCTTTACCTGCTGACCGTTGCCGACATCCGCGGCACCAGTCCGAAGGTGTGGAATGCATGGAAGGGACAGTTGCTCGAGCAGCTGTTCACCGCCACCCGGCGACACCTGCTGTCGAGCGAAGCGCCGCCGATGCCCGCGGGAGTCGTCGCGCAGCGGCAAGAGGAAGCAAGACGCGTGATGCGCTTTCTCGCGCTTCCCGAAACCATCCATGAACGCTTGTGGGAGCAGGTCGATACGGTCTACTTCCTGCGCCAATCAGCCGAGGAGATCGCCTGGCACGCACGCGTGCTGCACGACCGCCGCCAGACCGACATTCCGCTGGTCAAGGCACGCCTCAGCCCGCTCGCCACAGGACTCGAAGTGATGGTCTACGCGCACGATCAAGCCGACTTGTTCGTGCGCATAGTCGGTTTCTTCAGCAGCGCCGATTACAGCATCGTCGACGCCAAGATCCACACCACCAGCGATGGCTATGCCCTCGATACTTTCGTCCTGCTCGATGTCACCAATCGCCACAGCGAGCGCGAGATGATCAGTTACATCGAGCACGAACTGAGCCAACGTCTGTCTCGGCAGTCAGCCAGCGACGCACCGGCCAGCGGACGCGTCTCGCGTCAAGTGAGACATTTTCCCTTGCAGCCACTGGTCAGCATCCAGCCTCTGGTGAGCCTCGAAGCCGATGAAACAGGAAAGATGTTCGTACTGACCGTCGTCGCAGCCGATCGCCCTGGCCTCCTGTTCACCATCGCCACGCAGCTGGCGGCCCATCGCGCCAATCTGCACACAGCCAAGATCGTCACCCTTGGCGAACGCGTCGAAGACACTTTCCTGATCAGTGGCGGCCATCTCGAGGAAAGTGCCTGTCGTGTGAAACTCGAGGCCGACTTGCTGAAACAGTTGCAACTCTGACGATGCGACTCTTTCTTGCCGATAGCCGTCCTGCTGCTGCATGGCCTGCGCGCACCGCGGTGATCGCCGGCGCGAGCTGCCCAGCCTGGCGTATGCTTTGCCAACAACCCTCTTCGCCTTCCCCCAGGAGTTAACCGTGTCCATTCATGTTGCCCTCAACCATGTCACGCACTATCGCTACGATCGGCCGATCAGCCTCGCACCGCAAGTCGTCCGCTTGCGGCCAGCCCCGCATTCGCGCACGCCAATTCTGAGCTATTCGCTGAAAATTACGCCGGCACAACACTTCATCAACTGGCAGCAGGATCCGCAGGCGAACTACCTGGCGCGCCTGGTTTTCCCCGAGAAGACCCGCGAATTTCGCGTTGAAGTCGATCTGGTGGCCGAGATGTCGGTGATCAATCCCTTTGACTTCTTTCCCGAGCCCTACGCAACGACCTTTCCATTTGCATACGAGGCCTGGCAGCGAGAAGAGCTCGAGCCCTATCTGACCCCCTTGCCGCGGACCCCGCTGCTGACCGAGTTCCTGGCAACGATTCCCCGCGCAGCGCGCGCCAGCGTCGACTTTCTGGTCGATCTCAACCAGCGCGTGCAGCACAAGGTCGGTTACGTCATTCGCCTCGAACCCGGCGTGCAGGCGCCGGAGGAAACACTAACGCTGGCGCTCGGATCGTGTCGTGACTCCGCCTGGTTGCTGGTGCAGGTACTGCGCAATCTCGGCCTGGCGGCGCGCTTCGTTTCAGGCTATCTGATCCAGCTGGTACCTGACGTGAAATCACTCGACGGACCTTCAGGAACCGATCACGACTTCACCGACCTGCACGCCTGGTGTGAAGTGTACCTGCCCGGAGCTGGCTGGATTGGCCTCGACCCGACCTCGGGCTTGTTCGCCGGCGAGGGGCACATCCCGCTCGCCTGTTCGCCGCAGCCATCGTCGGCGTCGCCGATTACCGGCCTGACCGAGAAATGCGAATGCCAGTTCGAGCACCACATGCAGGTCGAGCGTGTATGGGAAGCGCCAAGGGTGACCCGCCCGTACAGCGACGAGCAGTGGCAGACGATCGAGGCCCTCGGCCATCAGATCGATGCCGACCTCGTCCGCGATGACGTGCGCCTGACCATGGGTGGCGAACCGACTTTCGTCTCCATCGACGACCACGACGGTGGCGAATGGAACACCGAAGCGCTCGGCCCGACGAAACGCGCCCGCGCAGCCGAAATCTTTCAGCGCTTGCGCGACAAATATGCGCCGCAAGGACTGCCACATTTTGGCCAGGGCAAGTGGTATCCGGGAGAGCAGCTGCCGCGCTGGTCGCTGAATTGCTTCTGGCGCCGCGACGGGCAAGTAATGTGGAACAATCCGGCACTCTACGCCGACGAGAGCCGCGACTATGGCGCCGACGGTCAACTGGCCGGGCGCTTCCTGCGAACACTCGCGGAGCACCTGGCCATCGACCCGAAGTACGTATTCGCCGCCTACGAGGATGTCTACTACCACCTGTGGCGGGAAGATCGCCTGCCGGTCAACGTCGACCCCTTTGCGTCCCGCCTCGATGACCCGCTCGAACGGGAGCGCCTGGCCAAGGTCTTTCGCCAGGGCCTCGATGCGGTGGTCGGCCATGTGCTGCCGCTGCAGGCGCGTGCCCAAGGCGGCTGGCAAAGCGGACCGTGGTATCTGCGCGGCGGCCGCTGCTATCTGGTTCCGGGCGATTCACCGGTCGGCTATCGCTTGCCGCTCGACTCGCAGCCCTGGGTAGCCAAGGCCGACTATCCTTACGTGCACGCGCCCGACCCGACACAGGCCTTCCCGGCACTGCCCGCACACAGCGAGATGCACGCGCAGTTCGCCATCAGCCGCAGTCTGGGCCTGCCTGCCGTCAATGCCGCAGTGAGCGGCGAACACTTCGCCGAAAAAGCCCTGGAACGTGTCGCTGATGCCCTTGCCCACGGCGCCGATAGTGGCAATGAAAGCCCACCGCGCGCCGGCGAATCGGCAAGCCTGGTCACCCGGACCTCGCTTTCGGCGCAGGCCCGCAACGGCGTGCTCTACATTTTCATGCCGCCAACAGAAGCGCTCGAGGACTACCTCGAGCTGATCGCCGCTGTCGAAGCCACCGCCGAGGCCCTCGCTGCGCCGGTGATCGTCGAAGGCTACGAGCCACCGTCCGATCCACGACTGACCAACTTCCGGGTCACTCCCGACCCGGGCGTAATCGAAGTCAACATCCAGCCGTCGGCAAGCTGGGACGAACTCGTCGCGCGCACGACTCACCTCTACGAGGCGGCGCATCTGTCGCGCCTGTGCACCGAGAAGTTCATGCTCGACGGTCGCCACACGGGTACCGGCGGTGGCAACCACTTCGTCTTCGGCGGTGCGACGACACTGGACTCCCCCTTCCTGCGGCGACCCGACCTGCTGCGCAGCCTGATCAGCTACTGGCACAACCATCCGTCCCTTTCCTACCTCTTCTCGGGTCTGTTTATCGGCCCGACCAGCCAGTCGCCACGCGTCGACGAAGCCCGTAACGATTCAGTGTACGAGCTGGAGATCGCCTTCAGCGAGCTGTCCAGCGCGACGGCCGAGGCTGCCGAAGGCATTGCGCCCTGGGTGATCGACCGGGCGCTGCGCAATCTGCTCATCGACGCGACCGGCAACACCCACCGTGCCGAGTTCTGCATCGACAAGCTGTACTCTCCCGACGGCGCCACCGGCCGCCTCGGGCTGCTCGAAATGCGGGCCTTCGAAATGCCGCCGCACGCACGCATGTCGCTCGCTCAGCAGTTGCTCCTGCGCGCACTGATTGCACACTTCTGGCGCACGCCCTATGCGCCCGAGCGGCTGCTCCGCTGGGGAACTGAGCTACACGACCGTTTCATGCTGCCGCACTTCGTGCAGCAGGACTTCGACGACGTCATCAGCGACCTGCGCGGCGCCGGCTACGCACTCGACAGCGCATGGTTTGCGCCCCATTTCGAGTTCCGTTTCCCGGTGCATGGCAGCATTTCGGTGCTGGGCATGGAACTCGAGTTGCGCCATGCGCTCGAGCCCTGGAACGTGATGGGAGAACAAGGCTCGGTCGGCGGTACTGCGCGCTACGTCGACTCGTCGCTCGAACGTCTGCAGGTCAAGTTGAGCGGTATGGCAGCCGAGCGCTACGTGCTCACCTGCAACGGCCGCCGCGTGCCGCTGCGCTCGACCGGCAAAGTCGGCGAATTCGTCGCTGGCGTCCGCTACCGCGCCTGGAACCCACCGTCTGCCCTGCATCCGACGATCGGCGTACATGCGCCGCTGGTTTTCGACCTGGTCGACACCTGGATGAAGCGCTCGCTCGCCGGCTGCCAGTATCACGTCGAGCACCCCGGCGGTCGCAACCCCGACCGCTACCCGGTTAACGCCAACGAGGCCGAAGGCCGCCGTCTGGCGCGATTCACGCCCTTCGGCCACTCCCCCGGAGAGATTGAGGTAGCGCCACTGCCGGACAATGCCGGCTTCCCGTTTACGCTAGACTTGCGGCGTTCCTGAAACCAGTCGGCCCGGGCTAACTCCCGGGCCTGTTTGCTTGATGCCAAGATCCTTGCTGTCGACCTATCCGCAGACCCCTGATCGCTTCGACGAAATGCTCGCCGAAGATGGCAGCATCCGCCGCGCCTGGCAGCCATTCGTTGCGCACCTGGAGGCGGCGACGCCCGAACAGATGCGTCACCGCCTCGACTACGTGCGCCGGCGCATCCTGGAAAACGGCGTCACCTACAACGTCTATGCGGATCCCGAAGGCGCCGACCGACCGTGGGAACTCGATCCTCTGCCGCTGATTCTCTGCCCCGACGAGTGGCAGGCGATAGCCAGCGCCGTGCAGCAACGTGCGCGCCTGCTCAACGCCGTGCTGCGCGACCTTTACGGCGAACAGACCTTGCTCAGGGACGGCATCGTGCCGCCGGCACTGATCTACGGGCACAACAATTATCTCTGGCCATGTCAGGGGATCAAACCACTCGGCGACACCTACCTGCACCTCTACGCCGCCGATCTCGCGCGTTCGCCGGACGGCCGCTGGTGGGTCATTGCGGACCGCACCCAGACGCCATCCGGCGCGGGTTATGCGCTCGAAAACCGGACCATCATTGGCCGCCTCTTTCCAGAACAGTTCCGCGACCTGCACGTCCAGCACCTGGCTTCGTTCTTCCGCAAATTTCAGCAGGCCCTGGCGCATTGGGCACCGCACGGCGACGAGCCACCACTGATCGTGCTGTTGACGCCAGGCCCCTACAACGAAACCTACTTCGAACACACCTACCTCGCCCGCTACCTCGCTTTTCCACTGGTCGAAGGGCAGGACCTGACGGTGCGTGGTGAATGCGTCTACCTGAAGACACTCAACGGCCTGCGCCGTGTGCACGCCATCATGCGCCGGCTCGACGACGACTACTGCGACCCGCTTGAACTGCGCGGCGACTCGGCGCTGGGTATTCCCGGCCTCCTGCAGGCGGTGCGCGCTGGCAATGTGCTGGTCGCCAACGCTCTCGGCAGCGGCCTGCTCGAGTCCGCAGCCCTGCCCGGTTTCCTGCCCGGCGCCTGCGAGAAGCTGCTTGGTGAGCGGCTGGCCATGCCGTCGGTAGCCACCTGGTGGTGCGGCGAGCAGGAGGCGCTCGACTATACGATCGCCAACCTTGAGCATCTCGTCATCAAGGGCGCCTACCCCTCGCAGACTTTCGACCCGCTCTTCGGCAACGAGTTGACCGGCAGCAGCCGCGACGAAATGATTGCCCGTCTTCGCGCGCGACCACAGGCCTACGTTGCGCAAGAGCTGGTTAACTACTCGCAGGCGCCAAGCTGGAGTGCGGACCACAAGCGGCGCCTGCTGCCGCGCGGCGTTGCCCTGCGCGTCTACGTCGCCGCCACGCCGTCTGGTCACGTGGTGATGCCGGGCGGACTGACGCGCGTATCGGCAAAAGCGAACGCGCGCACCATCTCGATGCAGCGCGGTGGCTCGAGCAAGGATACCTGGGTGCTCACCAATGCCGCGGTCAACACTTTCAGCCTGCTCAAGCACTCGGTCGGCAAAGCCGATCTGGTACGCGGCGGCCTCAAGCTTTCCTCGCGAGTCGTCGAAAATCTCTACTGGTTCGGCCGTTACTCCGAGCGCTGCGACAAAACCGCCCGCCTCTTGCGCGTCGCGCTCGCGCGGCTGGTGGACGCGGGCGATGACGCCGCCCCGGCGCTGAGTTCAGCGCTCGACCTGTGCCTGGCGCTGAAGCTCCTGCCAGTCACCGAAGCCGACCCGGAGAGCGACACCGAGGCCAAGGTCCCCGCCTCGCGGGTGCAGCGTGAGGCGCTGATGCTGACTGCAATTTGCGGCAAGGAATGGGGCGCCGGGCTGGCCGGCGACCTACGCCGCCTGCTGTGGGTCGCCGCACAGGTGCGCGAACGCTTCTCGCTCGATAACTGGCATGCCCTGAATCGCCTGCAACACCAGTTGCAGACCTACAGCCGGCTGCGCAGCAGCGAAGCGCTAGCCGAGGAACTTGGCGACGCGCTGGCTTTTCTCGACCAGGTCCTGCTCGCCTCGTCCTCACTGGCAGGCTTTGCGATGGACAACATGACGCGTGACGACGGCTGGCGTTTACTGATCATCGGCCGGCGCATCGAGCGACTCATCTTCCTCGCCAAAGCCTGCGCGCATTTCCTGCGCCTGGAATCAACCCGCGCTCCCGGCGGCCTGGAGTGGTTGCTGGAGTTCACCGACAGCATCATTACCTACCGTTCGTCTTACATGACGCAACCGGAGCTACTACCGACGCTCGACCTGGTCGTCTTCGACGACGCCAACCCGCACTCGGTTGCCTTCCAACTGCAGATCCTGCTCCGTTACCTGGACCAGCAGGCCCGCCTGCTCCGTGGCCCGCGCGACGAAACCCTGCGGCAAGCGCAGGAACGACTGCAAGCTTTCGACCTCGGCCTTTTCGAGGGACAAAGCTTCGGCGATTGCCGCGCTTGCAACCCCTGCCTGCAACTGGCGACGATTCTCGAGCAGACGGCCGCTGCCGGGGCAGCACTTTCCGACCGCCTGGCGATGCGCTATTTCAGCCACGTCAGCGACGTCAGTCACTACACACTCACCTCATGACCCCCGCGAACCTGCCTGCCAGCCGCTATCACGTCGTTCACGAAACGATTTACCGCTACGAGAGCCCGGTTTCATTGTCGCGCCAGATGCTGCATCTGACGCCGCGCGATTGCCATTGGCAGCGCTGCCTGAGCCATCAGATCACGGTCGCTCCCGAGGCCAGCGCGAGCCGCCAGCGGCACGACAGCTTTGGCAATCCGATCCGGGAACTGGCCATCGAATTTCCGCACGACAGCCTCACCGTTCGCGCCGAGAGCACCATCGAAGTGCTGCCACACCTGCCGCTTGACCCGCAGCCGATGCTGCTTGGCGACTCGCCGGAAGCCGGTCGCCAAGCCCTTCGATCAGGCTCTGCAGGGCAGAGGCCTGGCTTCCTGGCCTGCTCGCCAGCTTGGGAAAGGGTACGCGAAGCGCTGGCCTATGGCTCGCGTCCGGTTCTCGTCGACGCCAGCCGTTTCCAGTTCGAATCGCCGCACGTACGCGTAAAGCACGAGTTCCTGAGTTACGCCAGCAGATGCTTCCCCCCGCAACGGCCGCTACTCGAGGCCGTTCAGGCACTGATGAGCTGCATCTACGAGGAGCTGGAGTTCGACCCGGAAGCAACCACGGTCGCCACCCCCGTGCTGCAGGTGCTGGCCGACAAACGCGGCGTCTGCCAGGACTTCGCGCACCTGATGCTGGCCTGCCTGCGTTCACAGGGCCTGGCTGCGCGCTATGTCAGCGGTTACCTGCTCACCCACCCGCCAGCCGGCCAACCGCGGCTGGTCGGCGCCGACGCGTCACACGCCTGGGTGTCGGTGTACTGCCCGGAACTCGAAGGTGGCCGCTGGGTCGACTTCGACCCCACCAACAACCTCCTGCCAGACACCCAGCACATCACGCTGGCCTGGGGGCGCGACTTTGCCGACGTTTCACCGCTACGGGGAGTGATTCTCGGCGGCGACGCCCACGAGCCGGACGTCGCGGTCACCGTGACGCCGCTTGACGAAGTCAGCGATCAAGGCAAGTAGGTCGCCGCCGGCATCGTCACCGGAGCGCCTGCGGGCCAAGCCCTTCCAGCCCCATCATCCCGCGCAGCGGGCCACACCCAGCTGACTGGCTCGGTCTACCAGAGGATCTGCACTTCCTGGACAACCTGTGGCGTCGCCCGCTGGACCGTAAACTTGATACCCGCCACTTCGATGACCGTTCCCACTTTCGGGATTTCGCGCGCATGCTCGAGGAGAAGACCGGACAAGGTATCGTAGTCGCCCTCGGGCAGCTTCAGCCCCAGCTTTTCATTGAGCATTGCCGGATCGGCCCGGGCGCTGACCAGGTAGTCATGATGGCCCAGTTTCTTCAACCACTCGGCCGGCTTCTCCTGGCGATCGTACTCGTCCTGCATATCCTCCATCACTTCCTCGATGATGTCCTCGATGGTGATTATCCCCTCGGCACCGCCGAACTCGTCCATCACCACGGCCATCGCATCGCCATCCTTGCGCAGCTCGACGAGCATCGATTCGGCACTCTTGCTACCTGGAACGTATTGCGTCGGGCTGATGTAAGACTCGATCGACGCGGACCCGTCCACACCCAGCAAATCCATCGTGTTGAGCACTCCGACGACGCGGTCGATACGCCCATCGAAGACCGGCAAGCGAATGTGCGAGCCGGCCACAGCCAGGCGAATCGCCTCGGCAACGGTACAGGTCTTCTCGACCGCGTCCACGTCAATCAAGGGCACCATCACTTTCGAAACGGTGGTCTCCGAGAAATTGAACATGCGCCGAATCATGTTCTTCTCGATCAGCTGGATGTCACCCCCTTCGTGCGGCGGCATCTGCACCATGCTCTGAATCTGCTGGCGCAGGGTAAAGGGGTTTTCTTCGTCCGCGCCGCCGGCGAGCCGGGAAAGGAACTTCGACAGCGTCACGAAGAAGATCAGGATCGGCGAAAAGAGAATCGAGAAGAAGCGCAGCACGTAGATCAGATAAGGAGCCATGACATCGGCGCGCTGCTGGAAAATGCTCTTCGGGACGATTTCTCCAAATACCCAGATCAAGGGCGCGACAATGAGCACCGCCATCCAGCTGCCGGCTTCGCCAAACAAGGAGATCATCATCGCCGTGGTGATCGTCGAGTTGGCGACAACGGCGATATTCGTCCCGACGAGAGTCGTCGACAGCAACCATTCGGGCCGCTTCTCGAGCATATCGAGAGCCAGGCGTGCTCCCCGTGAGCCCTTAGCCGCATCGTGGCGAAGCTTCATGCGGTCGGCGCTGACGATCCCGAGCTCCGAGCCGGAAAAAAATGCCTCCGCGATCAGGCAGGCGAACATGAACAGAACAGTGAGCCAGATATCGGACATTTAGACGCCCTCCGCTTTCTTCGGCGGCTCGACGGGGGCGCTCTTCGCATCCGTAGCCGCGGCTTGGTCGCCGGACTCCCCGCCGCTCGTCGCGTCCGTTTCGACCGCGGCCTCCACCTCTGTGCTCTCACCCGCGTCCGCCGTCGACTCCACAGCCGGTGGCTCGACCAGCACCCGGCTGATGCGATTGAATTCAACGCTCTCGACCGTCAGCTTCATGCCGCAGAGAACAATCGATGCGCCCGTCGCCGGCAATTCGCCGAAAGCGTCGAGCAAAACACCGGCGATAGTCTCGGCATCTTCACAGTCGATAGTCACCGCGAAAGTGCGGTTGAACTCCTCCAGAGACATACCGGCGTCGATCAGGCGGCGGCCATCGTCGAATTCGCTGACCATGTGCCGGTCCGGCGCCTCACTATCCGATGGGCTGGCAATCTCACCGAAGACGCACTCCAACAAATCCTCCATGGTCACCAGACCGGTGACCCCGCCGTACTCGTCCACGATCAGCGCGAACGAGAGTTTGCGCTGGCGGAAGGTATGGAACAGCTCGACCGCCGGCTTGGACTCTGGGAAGAAGTTCGGCTGCCGCAGGAGCTTGCGAAAAGCATGCGGGTCGCGCTCCAGCCTGCCGAGGTCGACACCGAGCAGATCACGGGTGTGCAAGATGCCGAGGATGGTATCCCGCCGCTCGCGATAAATGGGATAGCGCGACTGACGGGTAGCCTTGATCCCGGCAATCAACTCGGGCACCGAAAGATCCGCCGACAGAAATTCGATGTCCGAGCGCGGCCGCATGATGTCGCGCAGCGACTTGTTGCCGAAGTCGAAGATTTTTTCGATGTAGCGCGCTTCCTGGCTGTCGAGAGCGCCTTCACCAACAGCGTCGGTCACCAGGGTACGGATCATGTCTTCCGTAACCAGATTGCCCTGCGAGCGCTGCTTACCGACGATCAGCGTGATGAAAAACTCGGCGACCTGGCGGATCACTTCGCGCAGCGGGGTGATCAGACGCGCAAACAGATGGATTGGGCGTGCCTGGAAGCTGGCAAACGCCATGTTGTTGCGAATCGCCAGAACCTTGGGAGTGATCTCGCCAAACAGCAGCAGGATCGGCACCATGACCAGCAGATTGAGCATGTCGTTCTCGGCGCCGAACAGCTTGATGATCACTGCGGCAGAGATCACCGAAGCGGCGACATTGACAAATTCGTTGCCAATCAGAATGGTGACAATCAGCCGGCGCGGCTCGCTGCGCAAACGCTCGATAAGATCGATGCGCGGGTTCTTGGCCTTGCGCATCTGATCAAGGTGGAACGAACTCAGAGAAAACAGCGCGGTTTCGGTGCTTGAGAAGAAACCCGAAAACACCAGCAGGACGACAAAAACCGCCAGCTCTATCCAAAGTGCTGGATCCATTCTTCACTCCTCGAGAAAATTTGCACGCAGCCTTCGGAACGCCTTGAAAGCGCACGATGCAAAAGCGGACAAAACCACGGCAGCGAAGCTCCTGACGACCACACCGGCAATTCAGCGGCGGCATAAGCGTCCGTAGCTGCTTCGCCTAAAGACGAACTTGCCCGCACCTGCGCACGACCGCCGATTATCAGCGGGTTTGATGCCAAAGTCAAACCGCGGCGCGCACGGCGCGCAACCCGCCAAAGCTGGCCCGCAGACGGCTAGCGTACCTGACACGGTGCAGGGAAAAGCCCGGGTGCAGCTCGCCATTCGCCGAAGCTAGCGCTTTTCTGCCAGGGCCTTCGCCGCCAGGATTGCCGAACGCCGACGAGCTTGCGGCCTGGTAAGAGCACGCCGCTCGACGACGAGGCAGCTTCGGCCGGCACTGGCGCACCACGGCTGCCGCCCCGAACATCCAGCGGGGGCCTCAGCTCGGCAGCATTGCACCGGCCTTGCAAGTAGTGTATCAACGCTAGGAAGTCCTTACCCCGGCCCCTGAATATCGCGAGCCGGGCGCGCCAACTCTGGGAGCCATCTCACCGTGTTTGAAGCGTTTCTGCTGCTGATCATGCTCACCCTCTCGGCCTTCTTCTCAGGTTCCGAAACCGCCCTCACCACCCTCTCCAGGGCACGCACCGAATCGCTGCTGGCCGAAGGACGGCTAGGTGCCAGGGCGCTGCATCGCATGAAGAGCAACCTGAATCGGACGCTGGTCATCATCCTGATCGGCAACAATCTCGTAAACACGGGCACCGCAACCCTGGCCACGGTGGTGGCCACCGAGCATTTCGGCCACCTCGGCCCCGGCCTTGCCGTCGGGCTCATCACCCTGTTGCTCCTGGTATTTGGCGAGATCACGCCGAAAACCTATGCCACACGCTACGCCATAGTCGTCGCCTTGCTGGCAGCAACGCCACTGGAGATTCTTGGCAAACTGCTTTTCCCGCTGGTGTGGGCAATGGAAAGACTGATCGAATGGATGCACAGCCTCAGCAGCCCGCCAAAGGATCCAAGCATCACCGAATCAGAGCTGATCGCTCTGGCCGCCCATGGCACCCGGGAAGGATCGATCGAGGCCGGCGAGCACATGATGATCCGGCGAATCTTCGATTTCAGCACCTTGCGCGCCAGCGACATCATGGTGCACCGCCACGAGATCTTTTCGCTCGACGGCAACCGCTCTATTCGCGACGCCCTGGACGAGATCATCGCCAGCTCGCACTACCGGATCCCCCTTCACTCGGGCAATCCGGACGAGATCAATCAGGTCATCACTCTGCAGATCGTCCTCGGCGAGGTGGCCCAAGGCAATCTCGACAAGCCCCTCAAGGAAGCAGGCAGCGAGCCGCTGTTCGTGCCGCCGAATCAGCCGGTAGACAGCCTGCTGAGGATACTGAGAGCCGACAAGGAGCGCCTGATGGTGGTCGTCAACGAGTTTGGCGGCCTGCTTGGCCTCTTCACCCTGGAGGACATCCTCGAAGAACTGGTCGGTGAAATCCATGACGACACGGAAGCTTCGCAAGCGGATCAGACGCTCCTCGGAAAGGCGAACGGCAGCGAGCTGCTGGTCGATGGCATGACGGAACTGCGCGTCCTGGAAGGCCACTTTGGCCAGGAACTCTCAGGCAAGCCGTACGACTCGGTAAATCTCTGGGTGATCACCCACCTCGAACGTATTCCCGAAGCGGGTGAGCACCTCGCCCTCGAGGGTCTTGAAGTAAGAATCGAACGCGCATCGCGGCGCCGTATCCATGAGGTGCGAATCCGCCGTCAGCAGAATACAGCTGCCGGGCCCCAAGCCGAAAAGCCAGCAGCGCAGAAAGAGGGGCCAAACGAGAAGGGCTGATCCAGGAACGACAGCTCCGAGTAGCCATCGCGAGGCTGGCGGATCCTGGATTGCGAAATTGATGCTTGGCGTCGAACCGCAAGCCTGTATATAATGCGCGGCTAAGCTGTACCATACCCACCTGAACCTTGGATGAGTCTATGCCTGCCATTCGTGTAAAAGAAAATGAGCCTTTCGAAGTTGCCATCCGGCGCTTCAAGCGCACCGTAGAAAAAACGGGCCTGCTGACCGAACTGAGAGCGCGCGAGTTCTACGAGAAACCCACCGCCGAGCGCAAGCGCAAGCTGGCCGCCGCGGTCAAGCGTCATCACAAGCGCATGCGCAGCCAGACCCTGCCTCCCAAGCTTTTTTAGAGATCGTCAGCGTCGGTTGAACGGCCGCCTGTCTGAAGATGGGCGGCTTTTCACGCTTCTGAAGCACCCGCACTCGGTGCGCGCGGAGCTGCCTTCGTGCAGCAATCATGTAGATCGGGAGGTGCCTGGCGATGACCCTCAAAGCACGCATCAACGAAGACGTAAAGGCAGCGATGCGCGCGCGCGACGCGAAAACGCTCGGCGCCTTGCGTCTGCTGCTGGCGGCAATCAAGCAGAAAGAAGTCGACGAGCGCATCACACTCGACGACGACGCGATCGTCGCCGTCATCGGCAAGATGCTCAAGCAACGCCGGGATTCGATCACCCAGTATGCAGCAGCCGGGCGCAAGGACCTCGCCGACGCGGAGCAATTCGAGTCCCAACTCCTCAGCGCCTACCTGCCTGCGAGCCTGTCGACGGAAGAACTTGTCGAAGCGGTTGCGCAGGCCATTACAGAAACCGGCGCTGCCAGCCCTGCTGACATGGGCAAGGTGATGGCGCAGCTGCGACCCGGACTAGCGGGGCGCGCCGACATGAGCGAGGTTTCGCGGCTCGTCAAAATGCGCCTCGTTGGCGGCGCCTGAACATCACCACCAGGGCTGCCAGCCACCCGCCCGAGGGAGGCCCGGATGATCCCGGACGCATTCATTCAGGATCTGCTGTATCGCGTTGACCTGATCGACCTGATCGACAGCTACGTCCCGCTGAAGAAAACCGGCGCCAATTTCGCGGCCTGCTGCCCGTTCCACAGCGAAAAGTCACCGTCTTTCACCGTCAGCCCAAGCAAGCAGTTCTACCACTGTTTCGGCTGCGGCGCGCACGGCAACGCCATCGGCTTCATCATGGCCTACTCAGGGGCCGGCTTCATTGATGCACTCAAGGAACTCGCGGCGCGCTGCGGTTTGCAGCTTCCTGATGATCAAGGGCACGCACCGCAGCACGGTCCGCAACGCCAGCAGCTCGCAGAAAGCATGGGCAAGGCCGCGAAGTTCTACTACGAACAACTCAAACGCTCGGAAAACGCAATCCGCTACCTCAAGGAGCGCGGCGTCAGCGGCGAGATAGCCCGCCGCTTCGGCGTTGGCTACGCGCCTGCGGGAGGACAAGGCCTGGCTGCCGCTTTCGAAGACTATGGCCATCCGGAGCTGCAGCAGGCGGGCCTGGTCATCAAGAACGAGCAAGGCCGCCTCTACGACCGGTTTCGTGACCGGGTGATGTTTCCGATTGTCAGCCAAAAGGGCGAGGTGATCGCTTTTGGTGGCCGCGTCCTTGGCGCGGGTGAGCCGAAGTATCTGAACTCGCCCGAAACCCCCCTCTTCGAGAAAGGCCGCGAGTTGTTCGGCTTGCCGCAGGCGCGCACGGCAATACGTGACCGAGAAACGGCGATCGTCGTCGAGGGCTACATGGACGTCATTGCGCTGGCACAACACGGGGTCGACAACGCGATAGCGACGCTCGGCACGGCAACTACCCCGATGCACGTGCAAAAGCTTCTCCGTCAGGCCGACCGCGTCGTATTTTGCTTTGATGGTGATACAGCTGGGCGCAAGGCCGCCTGGCGAGCACTGGAGAACAGCCTCGAAGTTCTTCCCGAGCAAAAAAGCATCGGCTTTGTCCTCCTGCCGGAAGGCGAGGACCCCGACAGCCTGGTACGCCAACGCGGCGGCGAAGCCTTCCAGCGGATGATCATCGAAGCGACACCGCTCTCTGATTTCCTGCTGCGCGAACTGAGCCAGCACTGCGAGCTGAGCAGTGCCGAAGGGCGAGCCAGACTCGTCGCCGACGCCAGGCCCTTGCTTGGCCGGATGCTGTCGCCATTGTTGCGGCTACAACTGGTCAAGCGACTGGCTCAGGTCAGCGGCTTCTCACAGGCAGAAGTCGAACGCCTGTGCTCGCTGCGTGCAATCGTCAAGCCAGCGCCGGCACGGGCGCCGCGACAGGCACCCTCGCTGCTGCGGCCCTTGCTGCGCCTCCTGCTCCAGAATCCCACCCTGGCCTCCCGCTTGCCACTCGAACTGCTCCCCCAGCATGCGCCGGAAGCGCGCGCGATTCGCCTGCTCTGCGCAACAATTGCCGGCTCCGGCGCGGAGCCACTGGCCTATCCCGCCTTGCTCGAAAAGCTGCGCGGCAGCGAGGACGAGACGATGCTGCACGCCGCGGCAGCTGAACTAATGCAACAGCCTTTTGCCGAAGACGAGATCGACAGCGAATTTGACGGTACGCTTGCACAGCTGCTGGAGAGTGAGCACAAACGGGCCTTCACTCGACTACAGGACAAGATCCAGAAACTTGGTGTCGGCGGTCTATCGAACGAAGAAAAACAGGAGTACCTGCAAGCACTCAGCGCGCGCAGCAAAGGCAGCCACGCAGTGTAAGCTATGGTAGAATTTAGAGTTTTTCCAGCATAACGCTATCCGGGAATTGGTCATGGCAAGGGAAAAGGTGGCAACTACGACGACGAAGGCGGCAAAAGCCAAGGCAGCGGCAGATCTATTGGCGGTTGGCAACCAACCGCCCCCGATCGACGACGAAACGCGCAAGACTCGCCTGAAGACGCTGATCAAGCTCGGCAAGGAGCGCGGTTTCCTGACCTACGCCGAGATCAACGACCATCTACCCGATGATGTCGTCGATGCCGAGCAGATCGAGAGCATCATCAGTACCTTCAACGATATGGGGATCCAGGTCTACGACGAGGCCCCCGACGCTGAAACTCTGCTGATGTCGGACGCCGCACCGGCTTCCGGGGCAGACGATGCCGACGTTGAAGAACAGGCGGAACAAGCGCTGTCCACCGTCGACTCCGAGTTCGGCAGGACAACCGACCCGGTGCGCATGTACATGCGCGAGATGGGTTCGGTGGAACTGCTCACCCGCGAAGGCGAGATCGAAATCGCCAAGCGCATCGAAGACGGCCTCAAACACATGGTTCAGGCAATCTCCGCCTGCCCGACAACGATCGCTGAAATCCTCAATTGCGCTGACAAGATCAGCCGCGAGGAAATGCGCATCGAGGAACTGATCGACGGGCTGATTTACCCGGAAGAAGAAAGCTCTCCAGAAGATCCCGGTGAGAATGCCGACGAAAGCGACAACGCTGACGACGACGATAGTGATGACGACGAAGACGACGACACCAACGAATCCACCGAGGGCGCTGCGGCAGCAGCCTCGTTGCTCAAACTCAGGACGGAAGGACTCGCTCGCCTTGAGCTGATTCGGGAGTACGACAGCAAGGCGAACGCTCTGCTCTCCCGCAACGGCTCGCAGGACAAAGCCTATCTGACGCTCCAGGAACAGATCTCGGACGAAATGATGGGTATTCGCTTCACCTCGAAAACCATCGAGCGCCTCTGCGACACGGTGCGGGCTATGGTTGACGAAGCACGGCGCTGCGAGCGCAAGATCCAGAGGATCTGCGTGGACACCGTACGCATGCCGCGCCCGCATTTCATCAAGGTCTTTCCGGGCAACGAACTCAACCTCGAATGGGTGGCCAGCGAAATCGCGGCAGCGGGCAAGACCTACGCTGCGATCCTCACACGCAATGCTCCGAACATCACCGAAGAACAGCGCAAGCTGCTCGCCTTGCAAGAACGCATCGGGATCCCGCTGAAAGAGCTGAAAGACATCAACAAGCAGATGTCCACCGGAGAAGCCAAGGCCCGTCGCGCCAAACGCGAAATGACCGAAGCCAATCTGCGTCTGGTCATCTCGATCGCCAAGAAATACACCAACCGCGGCCTGCAGTTCCTCGATCTGATCCAGGAGGGCAACATCGGCCTGATGAAAGCTGTCGACAAGTTCGAATACCGTCGCGGCTACAAGTTTTCGACCTATGCCACCTGGTGGATTCGCCAGGCGATCACCCGCTCGATTGCCGATCAGGCGCGAACGATCCGCATCCCGGTGCACATGATCGAGACGATCAACAAGATGAACCGTATCTCTCGGCAGATTCTCCAGGAGACCGGCCTCGAAGCCGATCCGGCGACGCTGGCCAAGAAGATGGAGATGCCGGAAGAGAAGATCCGCAAGATTCTCAAGATCAGCAAGGAACCGATCTCGATGGAAACGCCGATCGGCGACGACGACGACTCGCATCTGGGCGATTTTATCGAGGATCAGGCAACCCTGGCACCTACCGAGGCCGCCCTCTACTCGAGCCTGCGCTTCATTACCAAGGACGTACTGGATACCTTGACACCGCGTGAAGCCAAGGTGCTGCGCATGCGCTTCGGTATTGAAATGAATACCGACCATACCCTCGAGGAAGTCGGCAAGCAGTTCGACGTCACCCGCGAGCGGATTCGGCAGATAGAGGCCAAGGCCCTGCGCAAACTACGTCACCCGTCGCGTTCAGACAAGTTGCGCAGTTTTCTGGATAACGGCAACAGCTAGGACGCTTGGCACACACCAACACGCGACCTGATCACCGCGTTCCCACAGCACCTGCCAACACAGCGCCGTGCGAGAGACGAAGGGGACTTTTGTGGTCCCCCTCGTGCGTTCCGGCCTGCCTACCCAAGGCTTTTGCATATCCACACGACCAGCAGATTGAAGATATGGCAGCTTCTCGCCGCGGGCCAGCGCGAGCTGTCAGCGCTTCTTGCGATCAGCCCCGCGCGCGCTCTTTCGGCTCGCCTCGCCTTCCTGGCCGCCACCCCATCGGTCCCTGAACCGGCAGCAGGCTGGCCATGATTGAATCCATCCTCCTTGCCGCAACGCGCATCACGACCTTCCATCAGCAGCAAGCGCTGACCAACGCCAGCGGCTTCTTCTTCAGGCGTGATGAGCAGCTGTTCCTGGTCACCAGCCGGCACGTGCTGTACGACGAACCTAGCCAGCACGCCCCGGATCGCATCGAGATCGAATTGCATATCAACCCGGACAACCTCGCCGAGTCGACCGCATTCTCGATTCCCCTGTACGCTTACGGCCAGCGAGTCTGGCGGCAAGGCCTGGATACGGCGGGCGCGATCGACGTCGCGGTGGTCGCGATCGATGGCGCCGCGCTGCCGAAAACGGGGGTATACCATGCCTTTACCCCATGCCACCTGCCGCTGCGCTTTGATCAGGTGGAAGTAGGCAGCTCATTGCTGGTGGTCGGCTTCCCGCTAGGCTTCCAGGACAGCCTGCACCACATGCCGGTGGTACGCCAGGCAATCGTTGCTTCTTCGTTCGGGCTCCGTTTTCAGGGGGAAGGCTACTTCCTTACCGACGCCCGCACGCACCGCGGGACCAGCGGTGCGCCGGTGGTCATGCGCGTCGCGGCAGAGGATTTGGCGTCCAGCGACTTGCCGTGGATGCTTCTCGGCGTCCACTCCGCCCGCCTCGATGTCGGCTTCCGCGACCCGAACCAGGACGAGGCACTCGGCCTCAACTGTGCCTGGTACGCTGACATTCTGCTGACCTTGACCGAGCGCTGAACGAACGCGCTCCACCACCGCGGCACCGCAGCCGACCCGGGGCTGGTCGTCGCCGACGGTGACCATGTGGGGCGCGAAGCACCGTGGCTAGTTGGTGGGGCTGGGCGCCTCGGCGAGCTTCTCCTCGATCCTGGCAAGCGGGATTGCACCCGGGATCCGCTCGCCATCGGCAAAGAAGATCGTTGGCGTCCCACTGATCGCCAGTTTGCGCCCCATTTCGACGCTCTTCTTCACCGCCGTGGTGTCGCAATCGCCCTTGCCGCCCGGCGCCTTGCCGTCAACCATCCAATCGTTCCACGCCTTGACCTTGTCAGCCGAACACCAGATCTGATTGGACTTTTCCAGTGAATCGGGCGACAGGATCGGGTAGAGAAAGGTGTAGATGGTGACGTTGTCCAGCTTGGCAAGTTCTTTTGCCAATTTCTTGCAGTAGCCGCAGTTCGGATCCTCGAAGGTCGCGAAGACGCGCTTGCCATCACCGCGCACCTGTTTGATCGCCTGCGTCAGGGGAAGCTCCGAAAACTTGATCGCGGTGAGTTTCTGCATCCGCTCGCTGGTCACGTTCTTCATCGTCTTGCCGTCAATCAAGGAGCCGACCAGCAGGGCCGAAACCTTCTCGTCTGTGTAAATGATCTGGCCATCCGCATACACTTCATAGAGCCCCAGATAAGGGGTTTTGGTGACACTGGTGACCGGAGCACCGAGCTTGCCTTCGAGCGCCTTCTTGACGCTTGCCTCATCTGCCAGGGTGGGCAGGCTGAGCGCGGCAGCGACGACGACAAATGGCATGAATTTCATATACATCTGGTTTCTCCGGGTTGAGGGACGGGTGTTTCAGAAGGCGCCGATTGCGTAGCGCACGAGAGAGTTCTTTAGGACTGGCAATGCGTTCGCCAGGTTCATTCCCAGGTTGCGCAAGGGCTTCAGCCCCGGGAAGTCATCGCGGAAGAGTTTGTGCAAGGCGTGCGTGGTCGTCTGCATGAGCAGGGTTTCCTCCCGCCGTTCACGTTGGTAGCGCAGGAGCAGGCGCTCGCTGCCAATGTCCTGCCAGTCGGGCGTCCCGGCGAGCAGGCGCGCAAGCACCTTGGCATCCTGAAAGCCAAGATTGATGCCGTGGCCGGAGAGCGGGTGGATACCATGTGCTGCATCGCCAACCAGCGCCAGCCTGGGGGCAACGATCCGCGGTACCTGCATCAGGCGCAGCGGAAACGCCGCGGGAGAAGTGAGCAATTGCAGGGCTCCCAACTGGTGGCAGCCGGCGGCTGCGACCCGGGCGCACAAATCGTCGGCAGACATCGCGAGCAAGCTTCTGGCGTTCTCGTCGGGCGTGGACCAGACGATCGAGATGCGATTTCCGGCCAGCGGCAGCCAGGCAAGAACACCGTCCGCACGAAACCACTGCCGCGCAGTGCCGCCATGTGGGCGCTCGCATTCGAAATTGGCCACCAGGCCCATCTCGCCATACGCGGTGTTGAGTGCCCGCAGGGCAAGGGCTTCGCGTACCCATGAGTCCCGTCCATCGGCGCCAACCAGCAACTTGGCCGAAAGTGTGTCACCGTTGGCAAGGGTCAGCACAGCGGCCTCGGAAGCCATTGCCAATGACCGCGGCATGGCCGGGCAACATAGTCTGAGATTGCCCTGCCGCTTGGCGTTCTCCCAGAGTTCGCAGGCCATCAACGACGACTCCAGAATCCAGCCCAGCTCCGGGATGCCCGTCTCATAGGCCGAAAAGTCAAGCTCGGCGCCACCGTCGCCGAAAATCTGCATGGCGTGAAGCGGGGCAATGCGCTCGGCGGCCATGTGCTTCCATGCGCCGATCTCCCGCAGGAAGGCGGCATTGGCCGGCGAAACCGCATAAACGCGCGCATCCCAGCCCGCTGGCCGCTGCGGGGGACGCTGCTCGACCAGGCCAAGCCTGAGACGGGCGTCACGCAGCGCACAAGCCAGCGAGAGACCCGCCAGGCCGCCACCCACTATAAGAACGTCAAACTCGCTAGCTTGCATGCAGATGGGGCTCAGAGAAGAACGGTACAACTGTGCGCTCGTCGGACGAGCCAGATTTTACAAATTCGGCCGAGCGTGTTAGAAGCTCAAAGTCATGACATCGCTCGCCAGACAAGCTACTCACCTTTACTTCCCGGCAATTGTTCGTTCCGAGCATTATTCCCCGCTAGACGCGTTGGTCGCCGCGTGCGTGCCACGACCCGAGGCCATGGACCTGGTTGCCGCTTCCTGGGCCGACCGTTATTCGAATTGCCTGCTGGCCTTTGTCGACGGCGGCCGCCCGGTTGTCGTATTGCGTACTCCCGCGGGGCGTTGGGCGGCGTGTAATGCCTTTCTTGGCGGCCTATATGCAACGGCGCAGGAGGCTGATCAGCACCTGGAAAAACTCCGTAAGCCCCGCCGCCGCGAGGCCTACGTCGTCAGCCTTCCAAGAGGCCACATTCACACCGCCACGCCGGGCAATCTGCTTGTCAAGCTGGCCGCCGGCGAGGCTGATGAAGAAAGATCTGTGCGACGCAAAACCGCGAAACGCTGGTCTGCAACCACCGACAGCAAAAAAACGCCGTCAGCGGTCTGAGAGCTGGCGCCGGAGAGCGACGCCCGAATGCCTCTTGGCTAGCCCTTGAGGCACTCGCTCATGAAGGCCTTGCGCTCGTCACCCTTGAGCGCCTTGCTGCCAGCCTTGGCGTTGCATTCCGTCATCTTGTCCTGCTGACTCGTCTTGGCAGGCGCTACAGCTGCCGGGCTTGCTGCCGGAGTCGCCGTGGCCGGCGCTTTCTTGAGGCAATTACTCATGAATTGCTTGCGCTCGTCGCCGGTCAGAGCCTTTGTTTTGGCCTCGGCGTTACAGAAGGTCATTTTCTCCTGTTGTGCCTTCTGGGCTGCAGAGGGTTCCTTCTTTTCTTCGGCAGCAAGAACGCCGCTGGAGGCAAAGACAAGAGCGGCAATAGCGATGAAAGCTTTCATCGGAATTTCTCCTAGGTTGAGGAAACGCTGTGATTAGGCCACTGCTAAAGGTCATCGTCAAGCAGCGCCTGCTGCTGGCGATCGATAAAGTCGCCCATGCTATCGATCCCGCGTAGCTGCAGGATGCTGTTGCGGACCGCAGCCTCGAGCAGAACCGCAATGTTCCGCCCGGCGGCGACCGGGATGACAACCTTGCGTATCGACACACCGAGGATATCCTGCGACTGGGCGTCGAGAGGCAGGCGTGGGCCATCGCTGCTGCTTAGCGGCCTCTGCAGATGGGCAATCAATTTGAGTTTCATTTTCCGGCGCGACGCCGTCTCGCCGAAAATGGTGCGGATGTTGAGCAAGCCAAGTCCACGCACTTCCAGGTAGTCACGCAACATACTCGGGCAACGCCCTTCGATCGTTGTCGGGGCGATACATGCCAGCTCGACGACATCGTCGGCGACCAGACCATGGCCGCGTGAAATCAGCTCCAGGGCCAATTCGCTTTTGCCGGCACCGGAATCGCCGGTAATCAGAACACCCATTCCGAACACGTCCATCAGCACGCCATGCACCGACGTTGAACCGGCCAGACGGCGCGAAAGATAGATGCGCAGCAAGTCGATGACCGCCGAACAGGGTTTCGAGCTGACAAACAGCGGCGTTTGCGTGGACTCGCAAGCGTCGCGAATCTCGGCCAGGATGTCCAGATTGTCGGCGATGATCAGCGCCGGTGGCCTCGCCGCCATCAGTTCCCGCACCTGTTGGCGCAGGCGGTCCACGGTGACGCGTTGCGCCCAGGCATGCTCGGCACGGCCGATAACCTGTAGCCGTTCCGGGTGAATCAGGTTGAGATGACCGACGACATCGGCACCATAATTGCTCTGCTCTTTGAGCTCGATCTGGCGGTCAACGCCGACTGCCACGACCCAGGACAGCTTCAGCTTCTCGCGGTGATCTTCATACAGCTGGATTACGCTGAACTGGCGCGGGGCACTCATGTTCCGTCGGCAAAGATCTGGCGAACACTATTCGAGTCGATGGCACTGGCAAGAGCTTCGCGGCACGTGCGGTCCGAAAAGTGCTGTGCCAGTTCGGAGAGGATTTGTAGATGCTGCTCGGTAGCCACTTCGGGAACGAGCAGAACGAACAACAGTGAAACCGGCTTGCCGTCCGGGGAGTCGAACGGCACCGGCGCCGCCAGGCGCAGGAAAGCGCCCGTGGCATCTTTCAGGCCTTTGATACGGCCGTGCGGAATGGCCACGCCCTGGCCAAGCCCGGTGGAACCAAGCTTCTCGCGCGCGAACAGGCTATCGAACACGGCGCTGCGCGCGATGCCGAGACAGTTTTCAAAAAGGAGGCCCACGTGTTCAAAGACGCGTTTCTTGCTGCTTGCGTCAAGATCAAGAATGATATTTTCGAGGGGAAGTAACTGGGTAATCTGGCTCATGCGACAAAAACCCGAAAAAGGCTGACGTGGATTAATTCAAACTGGGAAGCGCACGGACTAGCCGGCGATTGCTGCCGAGCCTGCCGTGCGCAGACGAAACATCGATCACTCGACGACGATGTGGTCGACGATCTTGCTCCCGCGGTGATGATCCTGCAACTTCTGCTTGTACTTCTGGACCTGGCGCTCAAGCTTGTCGGCCAGAGCATCCACGGCGGCATAAAGGTCCTCATCGACCGTTTCCACGTAGACGTCTTTGCCAGCCAGGTGAACGGTCACTTCTGCTTTCTGCTTCAGTTTTTCCACCGACAGAATCACGTTCACGTCTATCACGTTATCGAAATGACGGGTGATTCGCTCGAGTTTAGCGGTGACGTAATCGCGCAGTGCTGGAGTAATCTCGAGGTGGTGTCCACTGACTTGCAGGTTCATGATGTGGCTCCTTCTTCTAAATGGACTTGCGTAGGTTGACCGACGGAATATTAAGCGCCTCACGGTATTTCGCAATTGTTCGCCGTGCAACGACAATGCCCTGCTGGCCAAGGACTTCGGATATCTGGCTATCCGAAAGAGGCTTCTTCGGTTCTTCGGTGCTGACCAACTGCTTGATCAACGCACGAATGGCCGTTGCTGAACATGCCCCGCCAGCTTCCGTGCCGACGTGACTGCCAAAAAAATACTTCAGTTCAAAAATCCCGCGCGGCGTTGCCATGTACTTCTGCGTGGTTACCCGCGAGATGGTCGACTCGTGCAGCCCCAGGACATCGGCAATTTCACGCAAGACCAGTGGCCGCATCGCAACTTCACCGTGGTCAAGGAACTGACGCTGACGTTCGACGATAGCCTGCGCCACACGCAGGATCGTGTCAAACCGTTGTTGCACATTGCGGATCAACCAGCGCGCTTCCTGGAGCTGGCCGGCAAGCCCGGAGCCCCTTTGCCGGGAGAGAATCTGGGCGTAGAGACTATTGATTCGCAGACGTGGAAAGGCATCGGCGTTGACGCTGACCGACCACTGCCCCCGCACTTTGCGTACCACCACGTCGGGCGAGATGTAACGAGTCTCCGCCGAAGCGTACGCTGCGCCTGGCCTTGGATTCAGGCTGCAGATCAACAGATGTGCCGCACGTAGGGCGTCGTCGTCGCAACCCGTCTGCTTCCTGAGCTTGACAAAGTCATGGCTGGCCAATAGCTCCAGACAGTGACGGACGATCTCCAGCGCCAGCTTACGCGTCGGATCTGCGGGCAAGGCTTCGAGTTGTAACGCCAGGCACTCCTGTGCGCTGCGAGCCCCAACGCCGGTGGGATCGAAATGCTGCAGGTGCTTGAGCGCAATCTGCAGTTCTTCAGGTTCGATCTCCAGCTCCACCGGCATGGCTTCCGCAAGCTCCACCAGCGACTGGGTGAGATAGCCGTCGTCATCCAGCGCATCGACCAGACAGCGTACCAGCACGCTGTCGCGGTCGGGCAGCGTCATCAGGCCGAGTTGCCACAGCAGGTGTTCGCGCAGGGAAACCGTCGCTGCCTGGACATCCTGATAGTCACTGTCTTCGTCGTCGACGGAAGCCATTGAACTGTGCTGACCGTTTTCGTCACCGGGCCAGGCGTCGTCGTCGGAGAACGACTGTTCACTATGCTCGGAGAGTTCGGGACGTTCTGCGTGCTCGTCCGCCGCTACCGGGTCGGCGGCCGCTTCCTCGCTACCGCTCGTTGGCGCATCCGTCCGCGCGTACTCTTCCTCGCGCTCAAGCAACGGGTTCTCCAGCAAGTACTTTTCGAGCTCTTGTTCGAGCTCGATCGTCGACAGTTGCAGCAACCGAATCGATTGCTGGAGCTGTGGGGTCAGGGCAAGATGCTGTGTAAGCTTGAGCTGGAGGGACGGTTTCATTTACAGAACCGGGGAAGCCGCCGCATTGTGGTCGGGAAACTGCCCATAGGGTTCTCGAATTGTGGCTGAAAAACCGGCGGGCTCAGAGGCGGAAATTCTCACCCAGATACACCTTCCGGACGTTTTCATTATAAATGATTTCCTCAGGCCGGCCAGCGGCCAGAACGCTCCCTTCGTTGATGATATAGGCGTGATCACAGATGCCAAGGGTTTCGCGCACGTTGTGATCGGTGATCAGCACGCCGATGCCGCGCTCTTTGAGAAAGCGGATGATCTTCTGGATATCGAGCACGGCGATCGGGTCCACGCCAGCGAAGGGCTCATCGAGCAGAATGAAACGTGGCCCGGTGGCCAGGGCACGCGCGATCTCGACGCGCCGACGCTCTCCACCGGAGAGTGAGGTCGCCGGGCTGAGACGAAGGTGGCCGATATGCAGCTCGTTGAGCAACTCCACGGTACGCGCCTCGACTTCGTCAGCCGACAGCTTCTGCAGCTCGAGGACCGCCTCGATGTTTTCGCTGACCGTCAGCTTGCGAAAAACAGAGGCTTCCTGCGGCAGATAGGAGACGCCCAGTCGGGCACGCTTGTGCATCGGCAAGTGCGTGAGCGTCTGCCCGTCGAGATGAACGTCACCGCCATCACAGGCGACCAGGCCGACGACCATGTAGAAGCAGGTCGTCTTGCCGGCGCCATTCGGGCCGAGCAGGCCAACAACTTCCCCGCTGAGCACTTCGAATGAGACATCGTGTACCACGGTACGCGACTTGTAGCATTTCTTGAGATTCTGCGTGGAAAGTGTGCTCTGCGTATCTGACATTTCTCAATCGTCTTCAAGATCGCCGCGCAGGACGCGTCGGATGGTTTCAGCGGAAAAACCGCGACCGGCCAGAAAGCGCATCTGGCGGCTGCGCGCCACAGCATCGTCGGCGGCCAGCGCTGGTTGACGAGCGAACTTCCGCTGCCAGACGCGCCACGCCCGCGACAGCTCGTCTTCGCCCGTCGCCAGCGCAGCGCTCAGCAGTTCGTCGACAACGCCTTTTGATCGCAATTCATGAGCCAGTTGCGCGTCACCGACGCGCCCGGCACGAGCACTTACCCGCGCCAGTGCGTAACGCTCATCCGACAGCAGGCCGCTGGCGTTCAGGTCGTCGAGCAAGGCTTGCACCTGCTCCGCCGATTCCGCGTGCGGCGCCAACTTGCCGGCAAGCTCAAGCCGTGCGTAGTCGCGGCGCCGGAGCATCCGCAGAGCCCGCTCGCGCAAAGCTTCGCCCATCTCCGGGGGCTCTAGGCGGCCGTCTTCGCCGAAGGTGAGGGAACGTTAACGGCGGCGCGAATTTTTGCTTCTATCTCCGCGGCGATCTGCGGCTTGGTCTTCAGATACTCACGCGCATTATCCTTGCCCTGGCCTATCTTTTCGCCATTGTAGGCATACCAGGAACCCGATTTCTCGACCAGTTTGTGCAGCACACCGAGTTCGATGATCTCGCCTTCGCGCGAAGTTCCTTCGCCGTAGAGGATATCGAAGATGGCTTCGCGGAAGGGCGGCGCAACCTTGTTCTTGACAACCTTGACGCGCGTCTCGTTACCGACGACTTCGTCGCCCTTCTTGATGCTGCCGATGCGGCGAATGTCGAGACGTACCGACGCATAAAACTTGAGTGCATTGCCACCCGTGGTGGTTTCCGGGCTGCCGAACATGACCCCGATTTTCATGCGAATCTGGTTGATGAAGATCACCAGGGTATTGGTGCGGTTGATGTTGGCCGTCAGCTTGCGTAGCGCCTGACTCATCAGACGCGCTTGCAGGCCGGGCAAGGAATCACCCATCTCGCCTTCGATTTCGGCCTTCGGCACCAGCGCGGCGACCGAATCGATGACCACCACATCGACACTGGCAGAACGCACCAGCATATCGGCGATTTCCAGCGCCTGTTCGCCGGTATCGGGTTGCGAGATCAGCAGTTCATCGAGGTTTACACCAAGCTTCTGCGCGTAGCCCGGGTCGAGCGCGTGTTCGGCATCAATAAAGGCTGCCGTACCGCCAAGCTTCTGCATTTCGGCGATGACCTGTAGGGTCAAGGTCGTCTTACCTGAGGATTCCGGGCCATAGACCTCAACCACGCGGCCACGCGGAAGGCCTCCGATGCCAAGTGCGATGTCCAGTCCCAGCGAGCCCGTGGAGACAACCGGTACATCGGTCACCACGCTGCCCTCGCCCATTTTCATGATCGAGCCCTTGCCAAACTGCTTTTCGATCTGGGCCAGCGCTGCTGCCAGCGCCTTTGCCTTGTTATCGTCCATTGCCAGTCCCCTTGCTTGAGTGAGCGGAATTATCCCATGTTCGACGGCACTGAAGATGGCAACCTCCGCGCCAGCGAGGACTGTCATTATATACAGTCGCCAGGGAATGATCTGCCTTTACAAACTGTGGCTGGGAGTTGCGGCTCGGCGAGGCGCCGGTTCAAGCGGTGCGAGCGAGGCGACTTTCCATACGACCGATCAGCAATAGCAACTCGCGCACCGCCCCTGCGGCAAAACCTTGTCGCTCGCCATTGCGGTTGTCACGCAGGAGTTTGTTCAGGTAAGTCAGGCATTCTGGCGAGCCCCAGGTACGTGAAATCTCCGTGCTGATGCGTGCCACTCCGCCAAGCGTTGGCAGCTGCGGCAGCAGCTGGTCGATCGATGCGCTTGGTTCTTCGCCAACAAAAGCCAGCGCTTCAAAGACTTCGCCGACCGACTCCCATTCTGGTGAAGCCACGTTGAAATGGCGTCTGAGTCGCAGGCCCAGCGCTTCGAAAGCCTGACGCTGCCCATTCTGTCGATAGAGTTCGAGGAGTTTCAGCCAGGGCGTCAGCGCCACCAAAGGGTGGGCGCTGACAAAGCCCTCCAGCGCCTGCTCTGCGCCTCGGGTGCGCCCGAAGCAGAGCATGATCTTGGCGAGTTCGAGGACCGCAGCGACCTCGGCGTCACCGCGCTCTGGCTGCGGCTGGGCCGGCGACCCCGGCACGCCATCGCTCGCCGGGACGGCACCGGC
>QPGA01000003.1:0-41190 GCA_003332265.1 Candidatus Accumulibacter meliphilus | reverse complement strand
GATCTAAGCAGAGCATGATCTTGGCGAGTTCGAGGACCGCAGCGACCTCGGCGTCACCGCGCTCTGGCTGCGGCTGGGCCGGCGACCCCGGCACGCCATCGCTCGCCGGGACGGCACCGGCAAGCATGCTGCTGTCGCTTTGGACAGGCGACACATCGAGCTCGTTGTTGGTCTGCAGCTCCCAACCGGAATCGTCGCTGCTGTCAAACGAGGGGACGTCGGTGAGCGGGAGCTCAGGCGGCTCGAAGCACTCCTCACGGCGACGGCGAAGTAGCCAGCGGACGCCGCCAAGCAAACCGAGGAAGGCCGCCAGCTTGAGCCACCAAGCGCTGTGATCGAGCACGGCCGCGGCGCCGGCGTTGTCGACGACCAGCGCGGCGCCACCCGTCGCTACGAAGGCAATCGCCAGCAGCGAACAAATACCCCACATAGCGAGAGGAGTGTGGATTATCGAGCGCATCGCATGCTCCGAAAAGATGACAGAGAGCAGATTCTCGGCGCTTATTCTATTCCAAGGGGCCCCGCCTGTGGTGCGCCTAACTATCACATTTCTTTATTTTATTAATGTTCTATAAAATTTCTACGGGGCTCGCTGTGGGCCTTAATGTGAAAGGCGCGCAAGCGACTCACGAAACTCACTCTCCCCTCGCGGGAGAACGGTCAGGGGTGAGGCGGGGAATTCAGGGAGCATGCTCCCTGCGCGGCGAACGATTCCGGCGTGCAAGCCGGAATGCGCACTGCAAGTGAGAGGGGGGCGGTCATGGCTTTCATCATCAGGGGTGTCTCGACATGTCATGACCGTTAGTCCAATGGCCTCCTGGTGCGCTGCAGCAGCCCTTGCAGGGCATGCCCCACCGACTGCGCGCGCACCGCGGAGCGGTCGCCAGCAAAGCAGCGGGTTTCGGTCTCGAGTCGCCCTTGCGGCCCAGCCCAGGCGAAGCAGACGGTTCCCACGGGCCTGCCCGGAGACCCGCCAGCCGGACCGGCAACGCCAGTGACCGCCAGAGCCCAATCCGCACGGCTGCGACACAAGGCGCCGAGCGCCATGGCCGCCGCGCAGGCCTCACTTACCGCCCCGTGCGCGGCAAGTGTTTCGGCGCCGACGCCGAGCATCTCGATCTTGGCATCGTTCGAATAGGTGACAAAACCCCGCTCGAACCAGCGCGAGCTGCCGGCAATCGCCGTCGCGCACTGCCCCACCCACCCACCGGTGCAGGATTCGGCGGTCGCCAGGCGCTCGCCATTGGCCAGGAGCTGCTCGCCGACTTCGGCGGCCAGCGCTTCCAGCGAAAATTGATCGCTGGCGCTCATGACAAGATAAAACGCAGAATCGCCAGCACCAGCACGGTATAGCCGGCAGCGACCAGGTCGTCGGTCATCACCCCGAATCCGTTCTTCACCTGCTCGTCGAAGTAACGCGCCGGTTGCGGCTTGCTGATGTCGAAAAAGCGGAACAGGCAGAAAGCGGTGGTCTGCCACAACCAGTTATCGGGACACAACAGCAGCACCAGCCAGAAAGGTACGATCTCATCCCAGACGATGCTGCCGTGATCGACGACCCCCAGATCGACGCCGGTCTTGTGTACCGCCAGCACGCCGCCGAGGAAGCAGACGACAATAAAACCCAGCAGCTCGAAGTCACTCATGTACGGACGCAGCAGCAGAAACGACAACCAGCCGAAGAGCGTGCCGAAAGTCCCTGGCGCGCGCGGCGACAAACCACTGCCGAAACCACAGGCTACCAGGTGCGCGGGATGCGCCATGAGAAACTGCAGGGATGGCGGATGGGAGGGGTTGTAAGAATTGTAAGGATTCGGATCAGGCAAAGTGGTCGAATCCCTGGCCATCGACGGCTAGTTCCTGGCCGTCTTCGTCAAGCAGCGTCAGGCGACGGTCCGCCGCAGCGACGAGCCGGCCGAAGCGCCAGAGCGGCAGATCAAGCTCGGCGGCCAGCGCGGCAAGCTCGAGCCGTCGTGCCGGCGCCGCCGAGAAAACAAGCTCGTAGTCGTCACCGCCGGCCAGCTGACATTGGCGCGCGAACGCCGGGTCGACGCCGGCCGGCCTCGATGGCAGCTGCGGCACATGAATTTCGGCGGCAACCGCAGAGCGTTCAAGGATATGCCCGAGATCCGCGAGCAAGCCATCCGAAACGTCGATGGCCGCATTCGCCAGGCGACGCGAGCGCAATTCCAGACCCAGTTCGACGCGCGGCCGCGGCTGTTGCAAGGCCGCCAGACAGCGTTTGGCGAGTGCTTCCGCGAGCTCAGCCCGCCCCTGCAAATGGGCCAGCCCCAGGGCCGCCAGGCCCGGCCACCCGGAAACCCAGAGGTCGTCACCGGGCAAGGCCCGATCGCGACGAAGCGCCTCGCCGGCAGGCAGTTCACCGAGCACCGTGAAGCACAGATTGAGCGGACCGCGCGTCGTATCGCCGCCGACCAGATCGACGCCGTAGCGACTGGCGCAGGCAAAGACGCCTTCCGAAAACGACGCCAGCCATTCCGCGCGCGCTTCCGGCAGGCTGCCCGCAAGTAGCGCCCAGCGAGGTTTGGCGCCCATCGCGGCGAGGTCGGAGAGGTTCACCGCCAGAGCTTTCCAGCCGAGCTGACGGGGGTCGGTATCGGGAAAAAAATGACGGCCAGCAACCAGCATGTCGGTGCTGATCGCCAGTTCGCAGCCTGCCGACGGCACGAGCAGCGCGCAATCGTCACCGGGGCCAAGAACCGCCTGCGGCGTCGGCCTGGAAAAATACGTTCGGATCAGTTCAAACTCACTGGGCATCACCGCCTCCTGGCCAATGCACGACCTGCCGGGCTTGCTCGGCGACGCCGCTCAGCGTGCTTTGGCGCGTGCTGCGCGCTTGGCTTCGACCTCGGCCGGACGCAAACTGGCAGCCAGCTTGTCGAGTACGCCATTGACGTACTTGTGGCCATCTGTACCACCGTAAGCCTTGGCCAGTTCGATTGACTCGTTGATAATCACCCGATAGGGCGTCTGCGGATAATTACCCAACTCGAAAGCTCCCGCCAGCAGGACGCTGGCCTCGATCGGTGACAGCTCGTGAAAGGGCCGATCCAGATACGCCTGTAGCTGCTCCTGCAGCACCGGACGCTGAACGAGAACACCGCGCAGCAACTTGACGAAGAACTCACGGTCAGCCTTGTCGAAGCCTTCGACGTCGCCGAGGTGCGCTTCGATTGCTGCTTCGTCGTTGCCACTCAGCTGCCACTGGTAGAGCCCCTGCAGGGCGAACTCGCGGGCCCGGCGACGCGGCGACCTGGCGGCAGTGGCTTTGGCGTTGACCTTGTTCGGCGAGACACCGGCCATCACGAGCGCTCCCCGAGCGCCGCCAGCAGATTGGCCATCTCGACCGCCACCTGTGCGCAATCGGCGCCTTTCTGCTGCATGCGTGCCAACGCCTGATCGTCGTCTTCGCAGGTCAGAATTCCGTTGGCGATGGGCACGCCGCTGTCGAGCTGCACTTCCATCAAGCCCCGGCTCGAATCGTTGGCGACGATCTCGAAGTGATAGGTTTCGCCGCGGATGACCGCGCCGAGCGCGACCAGCGCGTCGAAACGCTCGCTATGTGCCATCGTTTGCAGGGCCAGGGGGATCTCCAGAGCGCCCGGGACGGTGGCCAGCGTAATGCGCACTGCGTCGACGCCGAGGCGCTGCAGTTCCCTGAGGCAGGCGCTGAGCAGGCCTTCACCAATTTCCGGGCTGAAGCGGCTCATGACGATGCCGATCGCCAGCCCTTCGCCGTCCAGCGAAGCCGCACATTCGTCGATGTTCTCCTCGCGATGCACGGGAGCGGTGTTGTTACGCGTTGTCTGGGTGCTCATCAGAGTCCTTCAAGGTCGGTCAGTTTGGCAATATGGCCGGTGACTTCGAGGTCGAAGCCGGTCATGCTCGGCATCCGCCGCGGACTGGCCAGCAATTTCATCTTGCCGACCCCCAGATCGCGCAGGATCTGCGCTCCGATACCGTAGATGCGCGGGTCCCAACGCGCAGCCGGACGTTTGCTGGCGGCTGGCTCACGGAGCATGGCGAGAATATCCTGGCCGCTTTCGGGACGGTGCAGCAAGACGATCACCCCCGCCCTTGCCCGCGCCAACGCCGCTTGCGCGACGTCGAGCGAAAACGTATGGCGCTCGCCACCCGGGTCAAGGAAATCGACCACCGAGAGCGGTTCATGTACCCGCACCAGCGTCTCCTGATCGGGGCAGATCTCGCCTTTGCTGAGCACCAGATGCACTTCGTTCGAGGTGCAATCGGTATACGCGTGCAGCATGAACTCGCCGTGCGCAGAGTGTACCGGTTTCGACAGCGTGCGCTCGACCAGGGTCTCGTGCTGGCTGCGGTAATGAATCAGATCGGCGATGGTGCCGATCTTGAGGCCATGCTGGCGAGCGAAGTCGACCAGGTCGTGCAGGCGGGCCATGCTGCCATCCTCGTTGAGGATCTCGCAAATCACCGCCGCCGGTTCGAGCCCGGCGAGCAGCGCCAGATCGCAGCCAGCTTCCGTATGACCGGCACGCACCAGGACACCGCCCGCGCGCGCCATGATCGGAAAGACATGCCCAGGCTGCACGATGTCGGTTGGCTCGGCGTTACGCGCCACCGCCGCCTGGACGGTCAGCGCGCGGTCCTGCGCCGAGATCCCCGTGGTCACCCCTTCGGCAGCCTCGATTGAAACTGTGAACGCCGTACTGTACGGACTCTTGTTGTCACGCGCCATCTGCGTCAGGCCCAGTTGCCCGCAGCGCGCTTCGGTCAACGTCAGGCAAATCAGGCCACGCCCGAAACGGGCCATGAAGTTGATCGCTTCCGGCGTAACATGCTCGGCGGCGAGAATCAGATCGCCTTCGTTCTCGCGGTCTTCCTCGTCGACCAGGACGACCATCCGTCCGGCACGCATTTCGACAATGATTTCTTCGATCGGCGATACATCGCCAGAAGTGCTCTGTGGTGCCATTCTTTACATCCTCCGCGCCGGGCTTGCGCGCAAATAGGCCCACGCCAACTGGCGAAAGGCCATCGCCTGCTAACGGTCATGACATGTCGGGATACCCCAAATCATGAAAGTCATGACCGTCCCCCTCTTCTCCGGACCCTTCTCCCGCAGGGGGAGAAGGGAGGTTCGTGAGTCGCGTACGCGACTTTCACATTAGGGCGGCCAGGTTCAATGCCGGTTCCTCGGACGCCACACCGCTCCAGCTGGGCATGGAAGGCAAAGCCCGCCTGGCAAACGCCGCCCCGGTCAGCATCGCTCCCGAGCCCGGCATTCTCTCAGTTTCCGGGCTTGACCGCTATGCAGGGATGAGGCAGTTGCTGCTATCGGGGCTATTCGTCGACCAAGGTCCGGCCTAGCGATCGCCCAACAAGTCAATTATTCGTTTTATCATGGTCGACAGCGACGGCCCAGGGCCGTCGGCTGACCAATTGAACGGTAACTGGGTGTGCGTCGGCACATTCCAACGAGGGTGAATGCCAAGAGGGCGAAGGATCAGTTCAATGTCAATCAATGAGAGCTTGTTGTTGATCGCCGCAGGAATCGGCGTGGCCTTTTTCGCGTGGCGCTCCTTCAACACACGTCGTTCAGCGAACGAGCAAGCAGAACGGACGGCAATTGAAGACGCGGCCCGTGTCGAAGCCGAGCGCAAGGCCGCCGCGGAAGCTGCTCGTGCCGAAGCCGAGCGCAAGGCCGCAGAAGAAGCTGCTCGTGCCGAAGCCAAGCGCAAGGCCGCAGAAGAAGCTGCTCGTGCCGAAGCCGAGCGCAAGGCCGCCGAAGAAGCCGCTCGTGCCGAAGCAGAGCGCAAGGCCGCCGAAGAAGCTGCTCGTGCCGAAGCCAAGCGCAAGGCCGCAGAAGAAGCCGCCCGTGCCGAAGCCGAGCGCAAGGCCGCCGAAGAAGCCGCCCGTGCCGAAGCCGAGCGCAAGGCCGCCGAGGAAGCCGCTCGTGCCGAAGCCGAGCGCAAGGCCGCCGAGGAAGCCGCTCGTGCCGAAGCCGAGCGCAAGGCCGCTAGGGAAGCGGCGCAGGCCGAGGCCGACCGCCGGGCCGTTGAGGAAGCCCAGCGCCTGGAAGATGAGGAACGTCTGGCGGTCGACCAGGCCATTGCTCGAGAAACAGAGCGCCAGGCAAGTGAGGAAAATACCCGTCGGGCGGCGGAACGGAAAACCGCCGAAGACGCACGGCAGCTCGCCGCGGCCAGCACCGCGACCGTCGCGCCGGCAAAAGCGAAGACGCCAGAAGAAACAGTGGTCATGGTCGCAGACGATTCCAAGGTGGTCCGCGTCAAGACCGGCCGGCTGCTGGGCGCGCAGCACTATCAAGTGGTAATGGCTGAAGACGGACTGGACGCCGCCCGGCAAATCGAGAGCGCCTTACCCGATGTACTGATTACCGACGTTGATATGCCCGGCATGAGCGGCTTGCAACTGACGCGGCAGCTGCGCGCCAATGCGGCGACCGCAGGGCTGCCGATCATCATGGTCACTTCGGACAGTGAGCAGTTGCGCGGTGAAGCCCACACCGCCGGCGTAAACGTGCTGCTCGGCAAACCCTACCCCGAAGCGCAACTGCTCGCCCATATTCAGAGCTTGCTTGGCGGACAGAGCGGCGCTTGAGGCAGCACGCAACCAGCAGCGGCGATATGAAGAGGGAGAGCACGGCAAGGTCCGAACAAACGCCGACGCGCGCGGAACGAAAACCCGCGCTGACCGAGTTCGTCATCGTCTGCCTGTGCGCTGAATGGTGCGGCGTTTGCCGCGAGTACCAGGACGGCTTCACGAAGCTTGCCTGCCAGTTTCCGGGAGCAGGATTTCACTGGCTGGATATCGAGGAGCACGCCGACGATCTGGGCGACATTGATGTGGACAACTTCCCGACGCTACTCATCAAGCGCCGGGACCTGGTCCTTTTCTACGGGACGATGCTGCCCACAGCGAGTCACCTGAGACGGACAATCGAAGCTTTCCTCGAACAAAGCATTGAAGAAAGTCAGGAATACGCTTTCTCGAACGTCGAGCGGCACGGCTGGCAGGACGACGAGGACCTGCGCCGACTCAACGCAGCGCGCCTGGGCGACCTCTGCCCACAGGCCTAGCCAAGGCCGCGCCGTACCGCGCCTACAGGGCGACCAGAACGCCCTGCTCGTCGCGTAGGGTACCGACGCGGATCAGGTCGTGAGCCAGACGCTGTGCCAGCGTCTGGTTACCGAGCTTGAGATAGCGCGCGTTCACGCTCTGGCAGAAACTCAGGCCGGCCAGAAAATCGGGCAGATCGGCGCGTGGTAGCTGTCGCCTTTCCAGCAAAGCAAAAGCAAGGATCACCTTCAGCGCGTGCCAGACGAGCAGGTCGATATCCTGTTCGAAAGCCGCGAGCCGCCGATAGGCCCGCTGAAAAGCATCTTCGACCTCGATGAACGGCGGGCCATGACCGGGGATCACCACCTCGACCGGCAGGCGAGCCAGCACGTCGAGCGTTTTACGCGCCGCCTTCAAGCCGCCGGCATCTTCCGGATGGCCGAGAATCTCCGAGAAGATGACCCCGAAGCCGTTCCGCCACAGGGCATCGCCGGAGATCAGGATGCGTCGCTCGGGGTTGTAAAAGGCAAGCGCGTCCATGTCGTGGCCGGGAACCGCGATGGCCCGCCAGTTGAGACCGCCGAGCTCGCTTTCATCGCCGGCGGCAATCGTCGCATCGTGGCGAAAACGCGTCGCGGACTGGCCAAGCGGCGATAGCAGGAGCGCCTCTTCGTCCCACTCGGCAATCGTCGCGTCTATGCCGTGCGGAACAATGACCTGGCAGCCGAAAGCCGCGCTCACCGCTGCGTTGCCGCCGATATGGTCGGAATGGGAATGGGTGTTCAGCAAACGTGTCAGCCGCCGACCGGCCAACGCGTGTTCGAGCAAGGCGACCGTCTGCTGGGCCTGCGTGACGTAGCCGCTGTCGATCAAGGCCGCCTGCTCGCCTTCAAGAAAGACGATATTGTTCGACGACAACCAGCCGCGCTCGAGAACCAGCAGGTTCTCGGGCAGCATCAGGGACCGCCCGGAGGGTCGTCGGGCGACATCAGGACTCGCCCGGAGAAGCGCCAGGCGGCATCAGTGCTTGCCTGGAGAATCGCCGTCCAGCCCCGCATCGACGACCCGCAGCGGACCCGCTTCCTCGGCGACGATCCCCTGCGAAGCCTCGGATACCGGCTCGGGAGGGCGTCCACAGCCAAGGCAGTAACCGGAATCGGGGTCGAACATGCACACGCCGACGCAGAGATAGTCGTCTTCAGTTGCGCTCATTCTCGATGACCCTGCTCAAGTAATCCACTGCCGACCGGCCTATTCTTCACTCGCTCACTCCTCGCCTCTGCTGCTGCCCGTCAAGGCTCACAGTCGCCACCGAAGTCCCCGCCTGCCGCACAGCCAGTGTGCTCGACGCGGCGACGCTCGACAGCCACCAGTATGTTCAGACGCTGCTCGTCCCGCGCTCGGCTCCAGACGGCGATCTCCTCGATGGTCCGGAAGCAGCCGACACAGAAAGCGCCGTCGTCGTCCATTTTGCAGACGTTGATGCACGGCGAAGCGACGCTTGGCGTCGGCAGTTGACTCACGACAATCTTCTCCCCATCAAAGACCTTGCTCCCGCTTTTCGCCAGCCCGCTGGCGGGCGAGCAGCGCGCGCGCCGCTTTCGACGCCGGTTCGCGGCCCAGATGACTCGATATGAACTGGCCGGCAGCGAGCAACTTGTCCATATCGACGCCGCTCTCGATGGCCAAGCCCTGCAGCAGATAAACGACATCTTCGGTGGCCACGTTACCGCTCGCGCCGGCCGCATAAGGACAACCACCGAGGCCGGCGATCGAGCTGTCAAAGACCGCCATGCCCATTTCCAGCGAAGCGTAGATATTGGCGATCGCCATCCCGTAAGTGTCGTGGTAATGGCCCGCCAGGCGCTTCATCGGCACCACTGCCGCACAGGCCTCCAGCATTCTCTGCACCGACGCCGGCGTCCCGGCACCGATGGTATCGCCGAGGGAAACCTCGTAGCAACCCATGTCGAGCAGCTGCCGCGCGACCGCGGCAACACGCTGCGCATCAACGGCGCCTTCGTAGGGGCAGGCGACCACGCATGACACGTAAGCACGCACGCGTAGGTCGAGCGCGCTGGCGGTGTCGACGACGGCAGCGAAACGCTTAAGACTTTCGGCAATGCTGCAGTTGATGTTCTTCTGCGAGAATGACTCCGAAGCGGCACCGAAAATTGCAACTTCCTGCGCCCCCGCTTCTACCGCCGCGTCGAAACCCTTGAGGTTGGGCGTCAAAACCGGGTAGGCCACCTGCAGTCGGCGTCGCGGACTCGCCAAGACCGCGCGCAGGACCTCGGCGTTGTCTGCCATCTGCGGCACCCATTTCGGCGACACGAACGAGGTCGCCTCGATGGCCGACAGGCCGGCGTCGGCGAGACGTTCGATGAGTTCGACCTTGATCGCCGCCGGGACGATCTGCGCCTCGTTCTGCAAGCCATCGCGGGGACCGACTTCGACCAGTTTGACCTGTGCCGGCAGCGTCATCTCAATTCTCCGCGGCAAAATCGACCAGTTCGGCGCCATCGGCCACCTGATCGCCGGCGGCATAGCAGAAAGCTTTGACGATACCGTTCTTCGGCGCGGTAATCGTATGTTCCATCTTCATCGCTTCGAGAATCAGCAGCGCGGCGCCCTTTTCGACCTGCTGGCCAGGCACCGCCAGCAAGGCCACCACCTTGCCCGGCATTGGTGCCGTCAAGCCGCCTCCCTGTGTGCCGCCGGCTTCAACCAGGTGCAGGGGATCGTCGCGCAGAATGACGTAAGTCGTGCCATTGAGGAAAACGTGCCGCTTCTGTTCCTGCTTCTCATTGACGGCGACGACGCTGGCCACCAGGCGACGGTCGTCCAGCTCGACCGCCAGCTGGCCGGCAAAGCGACCGCTTTCGAGAACCCGCCCGCGCGCCAGCACCGACTCGCCAGCCAGCGCCAGGCGCCAGCCATCAGCCTCGTAAGCAACGGCCACTTCGTACGCCGAATCGCCGCTACGATAGGTTAGCGTGCGTTGCGACTGGATGTTCAAGCGCCAGCCGTCGTGCGAACTCCACGGCGACCAGGGGTCGCCCGAATGGCTGGCCCTGTTGAGCGCCGCCGCCTGCTCGCGGAGCAGACCGGCGACCGCGGCGACAAAGAAGACATTCCGCGGTGGTGCGCTGCGGGCCGGGAAGAGGAACTCGCGGCTACGTTCGATCAGGCCGGTATCGAGATCGGCGTCGGCGAAAGCCGGGCAGACCACCAGGCGTGACAGGAAAGTGACGTTGGTACTGACGCCGACGATGCGATAGTCGGCCAGCGCCTGCCACATGCGCGCCAGGGCCGCGTCGCGGTCGACATCCCAGACGACGAGCTTGGCGATCATCGGATCGTAGTAAGGCGAGATTTCGTCGCCTTGTTCGATGCCCGTATCGACGCGCACATTGAGGCTTTCGGCCGGTGGCGAGAGATGCACCAGTCGCCCGGTTGACGGCAGAAAGTCCTGCTCCGGATTCTCGGCATAGATACGCGCCTCGAGCGCATGCCCACGGATTTCCAGTTGCTCCTGGCGCAGCGGCAGCGGCTCGCCGCTGGCGACGCGCAACTGCCACTCGACGAGGTCCTGCCCGGAAATCATTTCGGTCACCGGATGCTCGACCTGCAAGCGGGTGTTCATTTCCATGAAATAGAAACTACCGTCGTGCACGAAAGTATCACTGGCGATGAACTCGACGGTACCGGCGCCGACGTAACCGACCGCGCGCGCGGCGTCGACCGCCGCCTTGCCCATCGCCGCACGCCGGGCCGCGCTCATTCCCGGAGCCGGCGCTTCTTCGAGGACTTTCTGGTGCCGGCGCTGCACCGAGCAGTCGCGTTCGAAGAGATGGACGCAATTGCCCTGCGTGTCGGCGAAAATCTGGAATTCGATATGCCGCGAACGGCTCAGATACTTCTCGATCAGCACTTTGTCGTCGCCGAAGGACGAGGCCGCCTCGCGCTGGCACGAAGCCAGCGCCGCGGCAAAATCCTCGCCGCGCTCGACCAGACGCATGCCCTTGCCACCGCCGCCGGCCGCGGCCTTGATCAGCACCGGATAGCCGATCGCGTCGGCCTCTCCCTGCAAGCGCCCCGGGGCCTGGTCGTTGCCGTGATAGCCCGGCGTCACCGGGACTCCGGCCGCGCTCATGATCGCCTTGGCGGCCGACTTCGAACCCATGGCGCGGATCGCTGCCGCCGGCGGACCAATGAAGACGATCCCCGCCGCAGCGCAGGCGTCGGCAAAGACGTCGTTCTCGGACAGAAAGCCGTAGCCCGGATGAATCGCCTGCGCCGCGGTACGACGAGCCGCGTCAAGAATCCGCTCGCCGACCAGATACGATTCGCGGGCGGCAGCCGGACCGATGCACACCGCCTCGTCGGCAAGGCGCACGTGGCGGGCATTGGCGTCGGCCTCCGAGTAAACGGCGACGCTGCGCACGCCCAGACGACGAGCAGTCTTGATCACTCGGCAGGCAATCTCGCCGCGATTGGCAATCAGAATCTTGGTAAACATCGGAGCACCTTTCACCTTCACGCCGCCAGAGCGGCGCGAGTAGCGGAGTCAGCAGCGGCAAGCTGCAGGACAATAGATCTTGATCTCCGGGCAGCGTTCCCCGGCAACTCGGCGCCTCACGCGAGCAGCCAGTGCGGCCGCCGCTTTTCGAGAAAAGCGGCGAGACCTTCCTGGCCTTCCGGGCTGGCGCGCACACGGGTAATGCGTTGCGCCGTTTCGGCGATGGTCTGCTCGTCGATCGGCTGCCCGGCAACGACGCGTATCAGCGCTTTGCACTCGCCCTGCGCGCTTGGGCCATTGACCAGCAAGCTATCGACAATCTCGCCGATGGCTTCGTCGAGTTGTTCGTCACCGGGGACGATCTCGTGCAGCAAGCCTATGCGATAGGCTTCGGCGGCCGAAAAGCGCTCGGCGGTCAGCATGTAGCGCCGGCTGTAGCGCTCGCCGATGGCCGCCAGAACGTAGGGACTGATCACCGCCGGGATGATTCCCAACTTCACCTCGCTGAGCGAAAAGACGGCGTCGTAAGTGCCGACGGCGATATCGCAAGCGGCGATCAAGCCGACGCCGCCGCCGTAGGCCGGCCCCTGGACACGCGCGATCGTCGGCTTCGAGAGTTCGTTGAGGGTCGACAAGAGCTCGGCGAGGCGATTCGCGTCGCGCAGGTTTTCCTCCTCCGAGTAGTTAGCAGCCGCGCGCATCCAGTTCAGGTCGGCACCGGCGCAGAAGCTCTTGCCGGTAGATGACAGGACGACGGCGCGAACCTCGGGGTCGGCGTCGAGTGCACGCAGGCCGGCGGTGATCTCGGCGATCAGTTGCTCGTCGAAGGCATTGTGGCGCTGCGCCTTGTTCAGGGTCAGGATGCCGACGCCGCCGTCGACCTCGGTCACTATGGATTGGTAGTCGCTCATCAAAGCCTCGTTCACATCCGGAAAATGCCGAACTTCGTCGCTTCGGCAGGAGCGTTCATCGCCGCCGACAGGCCGAGTCCGAGGACGCGGCGGGTGTCGGCCGGGTCGATGACGCCGTCGTCCCAGAGACGGGCGCTGGCGTAGTAGGGATGACCCTGGAGCTCATACTGGGCGCGGATGGGCGCCTTGAAGGCTTCTTCGTCAGCAGCGCTCCACGACTTGCCGGCGGCTTCGATGCCGTCGCGCCTGACCGTCGCCAGAACCGCCGCTGCCTGCTCGCCGCCCATCACCGAAATACGCGCGTTCGGCCACATCCACATGAAACGTGGTGAGTAGGCGCGACCGCACATGCCGTAATTGCCGGCGCCGAAAGAACCGCCGATGACGACGGTGAATTTCGGCACCTTGGCACAGGCGACAGCGGTCACCATCTTCGCACCGTCACGGGCAATACCGCCGTTTTCGTACTTGCGACCGACCATGAAGCCGGTGATGTTCTGCAGAAAAAGCAGCGGTATGCCGCGCTGCGCGCACAGTTCGACGAAGTGGGCGGCTTTCAGCGACGATTCGGAAAACAGGATACCGTTGTTGGCAACGATGCCGATCGGATAACCCCAGACGCGCGCGAAACCGCAGACCAGGGTTGTTCCGTAACGCGCCTTGAACTCGTCGAAGTCCGAGCCATCGACGATGCGGGCGATGATCTCGCGGACATCGAAAGGCTTCTTGGTATCGGTCGGGATCACTCCGTACAACTCTTCCGCCGCGTACAGCGGCAGGCGCGGCTCGCTCAGGGCAAGCGCCGGCCGCTTGCGCCAGTTGAGATTGCCGACGATGCGCCGAGCGATGGCCAGTGCATGCGCATCGTTTTCGGCGAGGTGATCGGCGACCCCCGAGATGCGCGTATGCACGTCGGCGCCGCCGAGGTCTTCGGCGCTGACCACTTCACCGGTCGCCGCCTTGACCAGCGGCGGCCCGCCGAGAAAAATCGTCCCCTGATCCTTGACGATGATCGATTCGTCGGACATCGCCGGCACGTAGGCGCCGCCGGCGGTACATGAGCCCATCACCGCCGCGATCTGCGGGATACCGGCCGCCGACAGATTGGCCTGGTTGTAGAAGATGCGCCCGAAATGCTCCTTGTCGGGAAAGACCTCCTCCTGCATGGGCAGGAAGGCGCCACCCGAATCGACCAGATAGATGCATGGCAAGCGGTTCTCGCCGGCAATCTCCTGCGCCCGCAGGTGCTTCTTGACGGTCAGCGGGTAATAGGTGCCACCTTTCACCGTTGCGTCGTTGGCGACGATCATGCACTCGACGCCGTTCACCCGACCGATGCCGGTGATCAGCGAAGCCGCCGGCACCTCGAAGGGATTCTCGGCACTGCCGCCATACATGCCGTAGGCCGCCAGCTGCGACAGTTCGACGAAGGGCGAGCCGGGATCGACCAGGGCGTTGACGCGCTCGCGAGGCAGCAATTTGCCGCGGGCCAGATGTTTCTGACGCGCGCTTTCAGGCCCCCCGAGGGCGATGCGCGCGACAGTTGTGCGCAGATCGGCTACGACGCTGCGCATGGCCTCGGCGTTGGCCTTGAAATCGGCGCTTCGCGAGTTGAGCTGGGTTTGCAACACGGGCATCAGAAACCTCCAGAGGTCAGCCAGCGGTCCATTTGTGGCAGGCGGTCAACGCCAAAAAATGGCTCGCCGTCGATGATCATATACGGTGATCCAAAAACCCCCCCGGCCAGCGCTGCGTCGCATTCACTTTTCAGGCGCTGCTTGAGCGCGGCGCCGGCGAGCGCTTCTGACAGGATATCGCGGTCGACACCCTGCTGCGCTGCCAAGTCAAGCACCACATCAAGCGAGGAAACGTCGCGACCATCGACATAAAGGGCACGAAAAACCGCCTGTGCGAAAGCGCGCGCAGGTTCACAGGCCTGCTCGTAATCCTGATCGTGGAACCAGTAAAAGGCGCGCGCCGCGTGCTGCGTGGCAAGCGGAAAGTTCGCCGGATGCTTGTAGGGCAGCCCGAGGAAGCGCGCCGAGCGCGAGAAATCGCGCACCGAGTACTCGCCCTTGAGCGGCACCAGAGTCAATGGTGCCGCACCGGTGTGCTTGAACACGACGCCGAGCAGGATCGGCCGCCAGCTGACTGTGCGCCCGTGGCGCGCGGCCAGTTCGTCGATCTTCTCGGACGCCAGATAGCCATAGGGGGACGAGAAGTCAAAGTAGAAGTCTATGGGTTCGGACATGGTCTGGTTTTCGCGATCAGAGGATGGGTTGACCGTTCAGGCTCAGCGCCCGGGGAAGCGACTTCGCCGCGGCACGGTGTCAGCCAAATAGTTTGTCGTAGTCGGCATGCGTGCCTATCCAGATCCAGAGGAAACCGCCCTCAATCGGTGTGGCGAGTGCTCGATAATGTAATCCAACCCGCGCAGACCAGACTTTCCCTAGCTTCTTGAAGTGCAGCGAAGGGTGAGAAGGGTCTGTCTTCAGTAGTTGAAGATTCTTGTCGGCGACGCTTCGGATTTCGACCGGCAGACGTTCGTAGCAAGTCCAGAAGCTGGACGCCGCCTTGTGTTTCAAAGGTCTCGCGTCCGTCCGGACTCAAGCTCGCCGAGCGCTGCATTGACAAGGAATTGAAGCTTTCCAGCGCTGGAGTCGTCTGTAAGCTTCTGGTCCCAACGCGACTGATCGAACTCGAGAAACCACTCGCGGAGCTTCCGAAAGGAAGTCTCATCCAGCTCCGCGATCTGCCTTTCCAGTAGCTCTATTTCAATCATGAAACACCTCTCTGCATTGGCTGCGTGTCGCCGTAAATCAAGGTCGGCCGATTATCGAAAATCTCGTCGGTCTTTCATCCGCATCACGCGCCAGACGGTGTCCACCTCCGGCTGACGAGCATAAGGGCTCATGCTACGCGTCGGCAACGGCGCGCCCGATGACCAAGCGCTGGATGTCGTTGGCGCCTTCGTAAATCTGACAGACGCGCACGTCGCGGTAGATCCGCTCGACCGGGAAGTCGCTGACGTAGCCGTAACCGCCGAGAATCTGGATGGCGTCCGAACAGACTTTCTCGGCCATTTCGGAAGCAAACATCTTGGCCATCGAAGCTTCCTTCAGGCAGGGCTTGCCGGCATCCTTGAAAGTTGCGGCGCGCCAGACCATCAACCGTGCGGCGTCGATCTGGGTGGCCATGTCGGCGAGACGAAAGCTGACTGCCTGGTGCTCGATAATCGGCTTGCCGAAAGTCTCACGGTCCTTGGCGTATTGCACCGCGCATTCGAAGGCGGCACGGGCCATGCCAACCGACTGCGCGGCGATACCGATGCGGCCGGCTTCGAGGTTGGAGAGGGCGATGCGGTAGCCGTCACCTTCGCCACCGAGCAGGCTGGAGGCGGGAACGCGGCAGTTTTCGAACAGGATCTGGGCGGTATCCGAAGCGCGCTGACCCATTTTTTCCTCGATGCGGGCGACGATGTAGCCAGGCGTATCGGTCGGCACCAGGAAACACGAAATGCCTTTCTTGCCGGCCGCCTTGTCGGTGACGGCGAAGACGATCGCCACCTGCCCGTATTTGCCAGTGGTGATGAACTGCTTGACGCCGTTGAGGACGAAATGGTCGCCGTCGCGGTCGGCCCGAGTGGTGATCGCCGCGGCATCGGAACCGGTGTGCGGTTCGGTCAGGCAGAAGCAGCCGAGCTTCTCGCCGCTGGCCAGCGGTTTCAGCCAGGTCTCCTTCTGCTCGTCAGTGCCGTATTTCATGGTGATGCCGCAGGCCAGCGAGTTCTGGACGCTGACGATGGTCGAAGTGGCGCCATCGCCGGCGGCGATTTCTTCGATCACCAGCACCAGCGACATGTAGTCCATGCCGGCACCGCCCCATTGTTCAGGAACGACCATCCCGAGCGCACCTAGCTCGCCGAGCTCGCGCAAGGCTTCCGCCGGGAAAGTGTGATTACGGTCCCATTCGCCAGCGAAGGGGGCCAGGCGCTCCTGCGCGAAGTCACGCAGCGATTCGCGGATCATCTCCTGTTCCTGAGTCAGAATCATGCAGCTTTCTCCTTGAAATTGGCACCGGACGCAAGTTTCGCGCCGGCGCGATTGGTAATGTAGACGCCGGTAATTACCAGCGCCCCACCGCTCAGCACCGCCACCCCGAGCCGCTCGCCGAGCAAAACGGCGCCAAGAATGACAGCGCTGACCGGCACCAGATTGATGAACGCTGCCGAGCGCGTAGCGCCGATGCGGTGCACGGCTTCGGCGTACCAGGTGAAGGCCAGGGCGGTGCCGAAAAGACCCAGAAAGGCGATCGCACTCCAACCACGCCAGCTCGTTTCTGCCAGCGAAAACAGCGACCCCTGCAACAGCGCCGCAGAAGTCAGCATCAACCAGCCGGTAAGGCTGGCGCCGAAAGTCATCGCCAGCGGTGACAGCGAACGAGTACCTCGCCGCCCGAGGAAAGTGTAGGCCGTCCACATCACGGCACAGCCGATGATCAGCCATTCGCCAAGACCCACCTCACCGGCGATGAGCAGGTAGGGATGGCCATTGGTGACCACCAGCAGGCAGCCGAAAGCAGCCAGGCCGATGCCGAGCGCCTTGCCCGGCGACATCGGCGCGCCGAACAGCAGGCTGTCGCTGGCGGCGATCAGCGCCGGCGTCAGGGCCACCACCAGAGCGCCGCGACCGGCCTGGATCATGGTCATGCCGTAGAGAAAGCAGACGTTGTAGAGGAAAATGCCACTGGCGCCCATGGCGCTCAGCGTCAGCCACTCGCCGACTGACCAGCGTGGCCAGCCTTCACGAACGACCAGCAGCGCGCCGAGAACCAGCGCAGCAAGCAGGAAGCGCCAACTGGCCACGGCCAGCGGCGCGGCCTCGCTGACCGCGATGCGCGCGGCGACCCAGGTCGCCCCCCACAGCGCCGCCGTGGCAATCAGCTTGAAATAGGTTGCCGGCGACGCCGCCACGCGCGCCAGGGCCACTGACAAGGAAGCCGCCACACTCAGCCCTGCAAGGCTTCGAGCGCTGTCAAGTAAGTAGGCAGCAGGTCGTCCGGGCGATGCACGGTAAAGCCAAGGTCGCGCATCAAACCGTCCTTGAGGCCGTAGATCCAACCGTGCACGGTCAGCGCCTGGCCCCGCTGCCAGGCATCCTGAACAACGAAAGTCTGGCAGACGTTGGCCACCTGTTCGAGGACATTGAGCTCGCACAGGCGATCATGTCGCTTTTCAGGCGGCAGGCCATCGACGCGCGCCAGGTGCTTGTCATGGACATCACGGACGTGCCGCAGCCAGATGTCGACCAGCCCGACGCGATCGCGATTGAGCGCCGCCTTGACGCCGCCGCAGCCATAGTGGCCGACGACCATGACGTGCCGCACCTTGAGCGCATCGACGGCGAACTGAATCACCGACAGGCAGTTGAGATCGGTGTGCACGACGACGTTGGCAACGTTGCGATGCACGAAGATCTCGCCCGGCAGCAGGCCGACGATCTCGTTGGCCGGCACCCGCGAGTCCGAACACCCGATCCACAGATACTCCGGCGTCTGCAGCTGCGACAGACGCATGAAGTACTCGGTATCGCTTTCCTGCATGCGATTCGACCAGGCACGGTTGAAGTCGAAAAGGTGAAAGAGGTTTTCGTTGGCCACTTCTTGCTCGGTCCAGTTCTGCAGATCGAGAGCCAGGAACATCGTCCCTTCGATCGGCGTCTGGTAGTAGGCTGGCGCTTCGTGAAACCCCAATTCGCGATACAGGCGCACAGCGACGCGCATCGCCGGCAGGGTGTCGAGCAGCAGCCGCTTGTAGCCGATTTCCTTGGCCGCCTTGATCGCCGCCAGCGCCAGCTCGAGGCCGACACCGGCACTACGCTGACTGGGCTCGACGTATAAGCGCTTCATTTCGCACAGTCCCGCGGAGAGCGGCCGGATGCCGACGCAGCCAGCCGGCTGGCCGTTACGCTCGGCGTAGAAGAGGCGACCGGCGGGAGCCGCATAGGCCCCCGGCAGCGAAGCCATTTCCTCCTCGAAACCCTGGAACGACAGATCGACGCCCAGCCAGGCGGCGTAGGTGCGAAAGAACTGGCGAACATGTTCGACAGCGGCGGTATCGTCAGCAGTGAGGTTACGCAGAGTGGTGGTCATGATCTTCTGGAAGACTAGGTGCGTGGATGGAAAAAACAGTGGCTGAAAATGCGTGCAGCGCTGGCGCAAGGGATGCGCCTTGCCCGCTTGCGCCGGCGGCATGCGCTGCGTTTTTTGCGCTGCGTTTTGCGCCTCAAAGGGTGTCGGCGAATAGTTCGCGACCGATCAGCATACGACGGATTTCCGAAGTACCGGCGCCGATCTCGTAGAGCTTCGCGTCGCGCCACAGCCTGCCGGCCGGATACTCGTTGATGTAGCCATTTCCGCCGAGCGTCTGGATCGTTTCGCCGGCCATCCAGGTTGCTTTTTCGGCAGCGTAGAGGATGGCACCGGCGGCGTCCTTGCGCGTCGTTTCGCCGCGATCGCAGGCCTGGCCCACGGCATAGACGTAGGCCCGACAGACGTTGAAAGTGGTGTACATGTCGGCGACCTTGCCCTGCATCAACTGGAACTCGCCAATCGCCTGACCGAACTGCTGGCGGTCGTGCAGGTAGGGCAACACCAGATCCATCGCCGCGGCCATGAGCCCCAGCGGACCACCGGCGAGCACCGCGCGCTCATAGTCGAGGCCACTCATCAGCACGCGCACGCCGCCGTTGACCTGACCAAGCACATTTTCCAGTGGTACTTCGCAGTCGTCGAAAAACAGCGGGTAGGTGTTCGAGCCGCGCATGCCGAGTTTGTCGAGCTTCGATCCGCAGGAGAAACCTTTCATTCCCTTTTCGACAATCAGCGCGCTGATCCCTTTCGGGCCGGCGTTGATGTCGGTCTTGGCGTAAACCACCAGCGTGTCGGCGTCACCGCCGTTGGTGATCCACATCTTGCCGCCATTGAGCACGAAATGATCGCCCCTGGCTTCGGCGCGCAGCTTCATGCTCACCACGTCGGAACCGGCGTTGGCTTCGGACATCGCCAGCGCGCCGACGTGCTCGCCGGAAATCAGCTTCGGCAAGTAGCGGGCTTTCTGCGCCGCGCTGCCGTTGCGACCGATCTGATTGACGCAGAGGTTGGAGTGCGCCCCGTAAGACAGGGCGACACTCGCCGACGCCCGCGAAATTTCTTCCATGGCGATGATGTGCGCCAGATAGCCGAGCCCGGTTCCGCCGTACTCCTCATCGGCGGTCATCCCGAGCAGGCCCATGGCGCCGAGCTTGCGCCACAGGTCGGCGGGGAACAGATTGTCACGATCGATGGCCTCGGCACGCGGCGCGATTTCGTCAGCAGCAAAGCTGCGAATGCTTTCCCGCAGCATGTCGATCGTTTCGCCGTGGGCAAAATTGAGGCTCGGATATTCCATGTCTCTCGCTCCTTGGGTGGGCTTGGTGGTGACTTAGCGCGGGTGCTTGCCGCGCAGGGCAAGCTTCAGACGCGTGCGGTGACGGCGCGTGAAGACGCGTGTCCGCCCCTCGCGCATCGGCGACAGCAGACCCTGGTCTTCGTAGAAACGGATCGTTCGCGGCGTGATGTGAAACTCTCGCGCCAGATCGGAAATGCTGAAGGTCGTCGCTTGCTGGTCCACCGCAGGGCTGTCCAGAGTCTGATCACGTGTAGAATGCTTCGCTGCAGAGGCCATCAGGGGCCAGCCTCCTGAGCGGCCAAGTTTATAGATTTCGGACGTTTTTACAATCCACGGCCAAATGCTCCCCGACTATCCTTTTGCCACCCCGCCGGCTGCCGGAGAAACCTTTTCCGTCGCTCCCGGAATCCACTGGTTGCGGATGCCGCTGCCTTTCGCGCTGAATCACATCAATCTCTGGCTGCTCGAGGACGACGACGGCTGGACGATTGTCGATACCGGTTTCGCTCTCGATGCGGTCAAGGCGTGCTGGCAGACGATCCTTTCGCGGCTGAACACCAGCGAGCGTGGCGGGCGTATCGTGCGTATCATCGTCACCCACTTTCACCCCGATCACCTCGGCCTAGCGGCCTGGCTGCAGGAGCAGACCGGTGCGCCAGTGTGCATGACGCTGGGCGAGTATCTGACCGCGCACGCCGTCTGGCACGAAATCGGTGGCCACGGCAATCAGCCGATGCTGCGCCAGTTTCGCGCGCACGGACTCGACGCCGACCGTTGCGCGGCGCTGGAACGCCGTAGCGGCAACTACAACCGCGGCGTACCGAGCCTGCCGACCAGTTACCAGCGCCTGTTTGGCGGCGACGAGTTGCGCATCGGCAAGCGCCGCTGGCAGGTTCGCCTCGGCTTCGGCCACTCCCCGGAACACGCAGCGCTCTACTGTCGCGAGCTGGGGATCCTGATTTCCGGTGACATGCTGTTGCCCAAGATCTCGACCAATATCAGCGTTTTCGCAGTCACCCCGCGGGCCGATTCGCTAAACGATTTCCTGAACTCGATCGACCGCTACCGCGAACTGCCTCCCGAAACGCTGGTGCTGCCGTCGCACGGCTTGCCGTTCCATGGTATCGAGAACCGGGTCAATGCCCTGCATGCGCATCATGAAGAGCGGCTGCAGCTTCTCGAAGATCAGTGCACCAGCCCGCGCAGCGCGGCTGACTTGCTGATGACCCTGTTCGCGCGCGATCTCGACACCCATCAGACGATGTTCGCCATGGGTGAGGCGATCGCCCATCTCAACCGGCTTGAGCACGCCGGCCGACTGCTGCGCAGCGAGGACGACAACGGCCTGATCCGCTTCGTCAGAAGGCAGGATGCCGCCAGGCCAGCAGGAAAACCCGCAGGACACTGACCATGAGATTGCCGCCAGCGAGTGCCCAAGACCGATCTCTGCCTGCAGCCGCAGAGGTCGCCGACAGCTATCTGGAAGTCGCCCAGCGCGCGTCGCTGCTGCTGCGTCGGCACATGAAGAAAACCGCCCGGAAAGGCATCTGGTTCCCCAGCGAGGAATTCGAGCTCGCCAAGGCATACATGGATCTCTCGGCACGCCTGCTGACCAGCCCCTACCGCCTGGCGCAAACACAGATGGCGATGATGCGTGACCATATCCAGCTGTGGCAGCAAACCACACTGCGCAGAATGGGCCTGCCTTTCCACAGCGTCGTTAGCCCGGACGCGCACGACACACGCTTCGACGACCAGGCCTGGGAGGACAATTTCCTCTTCGACTTCATCAAGCAATCCTACCTCATCACGGCTCGCCACCTGCACCAGACGGTGGCCAGCGCCGCGAGCCTCGACGAAACGACCCAGCACGGGGTAAACACGCTCACCCGGCAATACGTCGACGCGCTATCGCCAACCAACTTTGCGCTCACCAACCCCGAAGTGCTGCGCGAAACGGTAAATAGCAAGGGCAAGAACCTTCTCAAGGGCTTGAAACACCTGCTCAAGGATCTTGCAGCAGGCGATCAGCAAGGGCTGCCACGGTCGCATGACAGGGGTGGCTTGCGCCTCGGCGCAGACCTGGCCAGCACCCCGGGCAAGGTGATCTACCAGAACGAGCTGCTGCAATTGATTCAGTACCAGGCGGCCGGCAGCCATCAACACCGGAAGCCCTTGCTGATCGTGCCGCCGTGGATCAACAAGTACTACGTCTTCGACCTTGGCGAAAGCAACTCCTTCGTCCGCTGGGCAAGCGAACAAGGCTTCACGACCTTCATCATCAGCTGGGTCGACCCCGACCAGCGACTGGCGCAGAAAGGGTTTGCCGACTATCTCGTCGATGGCGTGCTGGCCGCGATCGATGCCGTTGAACAGGCGACCGGCGAGAAACAGATCGATCTCGTCGCCTACTGCCTCGGCGGCACGCTGCTGATGGCCACCCTCGCCTGGATGGCCGCCCAGCGCGACACACGCGCGGCTTCGGCGACTTTCCTGGGGACACTGATCGACTTTTCCGAACCCGGCGAACTAGCGACCCTGGCCGCGACGGCGGCTCCTGCGGCAAAAAAAACCGCTCGCGCGCGCGATCGCCACAGCGCGGCGCTGGCCAGCACTTACCAGATGCTGCACGCCAACGACCTGATCTGGTCCTTCGTAGTCGATACCTACCTGCTCGGCAAGGATCGCTTCCCGCTCGAACAGCTGCACTGGAACAGCGACTCGACGCGCATGCCGACGGCACTGCACCAGTTCTATGTAGAGAACTTCTACCAGGCCAATAAACTGTGCCAGCCGGGCGGCGTTGCTCTGGCCGGTGTCGACATCGACATCTCCCGGGTAAAGCTGCCCTGTTATTTCCTGGCCACCATCGAAGACCACATTGCCCCTTGGAAGAGCGCTTACCGCGGCGCGCAACTGCCGGGCGGTGCGCGGAGATTCGTGCTCGGCGGCTCCGGCCACCTGGCCGGAACGATCAATCCACCCGCCGCCAGGCGACACGGCTACTGGACCAACGACACGACTCCCCTGCCCGAAAAGGCAGACGACTTCCTGAGCAGCGCCACGCGGCACCACGGTTCATGGTGGACCGATTGGCAAAAATGGCTGCTCGCGCAAGCCGAAGCCAATACCCTGGTCGTCGCCCGCCAGCCGGGTGAGCGGGCACTGAAAGTAATCGAGGATGCTCCCGGCAGCTACGCCGCCGGTCGCAGCGACCCGCCAGCGGCGGGCTAGGCAGCCTGCCGCTGCTTGATCAAACACCTGCCTGATGAGCTCGATCCTACTCCCCGACTACAGCGGCGGCAGCATCGTCAATCTGATGCAGAGTATCGCCACGGCCTGCGGCAGCAGGCGCTGCGACTACCCGCCGCTGGCCTTGCTGTCGGCAGCGCAACTGGCCCGTGCACGGCATATCGTGCTGATGGTCGTCGACGGACTCGGCCAGCGGACCTTGAGCCGGCACGCCGCCAAGCTGCATCTGCAAGACCACCAGCTGGGCAGTATGACCTCGGTTTTCCCGTCGACGACCGCCAGCGCGATCACCACTTTCATGACTGGCCTGGCTCCGGCGCAGCACGGACTGACCGGCTGGCACATGCATCTCGACGAGATCGACCAGACGCTGGCCATCCTGCCGCTGACTCCCCGCAGTGGGCCGTTGCTTGCCCCGCCCGAGCAGCTACCGCCACGACTTTTCGAACATCAGTCGCTGTTTCAGACGCTGAACCGGGAATCCTGGGTGATTGCGCCACAAAGTATTGCCAGCAGCGCCTTCAACACCTGGCACTCGCGCGGTGCGCAGAGCATCGCCTATCGCTCCTTGCCCGAAATCTTCGCCAGCATCAGCGAGCTGACTCAGGAAAAGCTCAAGCCGCGCTACATTTATGCCTACTATCCCGATCTCGATTCCCACTCGCACCGTTACGGAACCGACAGCCGCCAGGCACAGCAGACGCTGGCTGCGTTTGATGCCCATTTCGGCGAGCTGCGGCGGCGGCTGCGCGGCAGCAATACCTGGCTGCTGGTCACCGCCGACCATGGTTTCATCGATTCGCCGGGCCGCCGGGTGATCGACGTCGACGACCATCCGCAACTGGCCGCGCTCCTGCAACGGCCGCTATGCGGCGAGCGCCGCGTCGCCTATTGCTACGTTGCCGAGGCCAAGCGGCCGGCTTTTGAAACCTACGTCCGCCGCCATCTCGGTCGCGCCTGCCACCTCTACGCTAGCGAACAGCTGATCGCCGCCGGCTGGTTCGGGCCGCCGCCCTACCATCGCACCCTGGCGTCGCGAGTTGGCGACTACACCTTGCTGATGAAGGACAACTGGACGATCAAGGACTGGCTGCCTGGCGAAAAGCGCTACACCATGCTCGGCGTGCACGGCGGCACCAGCAGCAGCGAGATGCGCGTCCCATTGATCGCCGTACGCACCTAGCGGCAGCAAGAAGTGCCCGCCGCCAACGACCACATTCATTCCATCAGGGGGATCCAGAAAATGGCCAACGACAATAGCAAGAGCGCGCACACCGATCGTCTGATCGCCGACGCGGTACGCAATCGTCAGAGCCGCGAGGAGGGTTATCGCGAACGGGCGCTTAAAATTTACCCCTGGATCTGCGGACGCTGCAGTCGTGAATTCAGCCACCAAAACCTGCGCGAACTGACGGTCCACCACCGCGACCACAACCACGACAACAACCCCGGCGACGGCAGCAACTGGGAATTGTTATGCCTGTACTGTCACGACAACGAGCACTCGCGACAACTCGACGCCGACGCCGCACGTCAGGCCGGGATCGATTCATCCGGCGCGAAAACCAGGGCCGTAGCGACCGGCCAGCCCTTTGCCAACCTCAAGGATCTGCTGAAACGCAAGTAGTCGGCAAAGTCCCTGGTGCGCGACTTTCACATTAACGGTCATGACACATGGAGACACCCCAAATCATGAAAGTCATGACCGTTTCCCCCTCTTCCCCGACCCTTCTCCCACGAGGGGAGAAGGAAGATTCGTGAGTCGCTTGCGCGACTTTCACATTAAAGGCGACGGATCTTATCGAGCAGTGCGCTGGTGGAAGTCTGATGGATGAACGGCAAAGACAGGACGCGCCCCCCGCAAGCGCGCACTTCGCGGTTGCCGACGATTTTCTCGAGCGGCCAGTCGCCGCCCTTGACGAGCACCTCGGGTCGGCAATCGAGGATGCGCTGCAGCGGCGTATCCTCGTCAAACCAGGTCACCAGGGTCACCGAGTCCAGCGCCGCGATGACCGCCAGCCGATCCGCCAAAGCATTCACCGGCCGCTCGTCCCCTTTGCCAAGGCGCTTGACCGAGGCATCCGAGTTGACCGCCACCAGCAGCGCCGCTCCGAGGACACGTGCCTGGGCGAGAAGCGTCACATGTCCGCGATGCACGATGTCGAAGCAGCCATTTGTGAACACCAAGGGCCGCGGCACAGCGGCGAGGCGCTCGGCCAGCTCATCTGGAGCAGCGATCTTGCTTTCGAAGGCCGGGAGTGCCGTGGCTGCGGCCGCTGCAGTGGCCGTCGGCAAGGTCGAGTCGCTCATTTTTTACTCCAGGAAACGGGTCGGGGCTGCCGGCTGGCGCGGCCGCGGCCAAGCCTGATTGCTTGGCGATGCGCGCCAGTTTCTCATCCACCAAGCCGACCAGCAAGGGCTGACCGCAGGGGAACACGCGAAACTCGCCCGGGCAGCGCTCCAGCGCTTGTGCCCCGCCCCGTGACCTTTCACACGGAGAGTCGTTAAGCGACTCGCTATAATCGCTGCTCAATTGAGCAGCGCCTGCTCGGCTGGCCAAACGCGCAGCACGAAACACGGAAGCTGAAACACTGAATCTGAAACATTGAATGTTGAATGCGGCAGCGGTCGCGCTACAGGAGAGACTATGAACATCAAAGACGAAGTGGTCGCGGTGCTTGACGAGGTTTTGAGCCTCAAGGGCCGCGCCAGCACCTTTTCGCTGGAAACGCCACTGCTCGGCGCCATCCCGGAACTGGATTCGATGGCCGTGGTGGCACTGATCACGACTCTGGAAGAACGTTTTGGCTTTGTCGTGGACGACGACGAAATCGACGGCACGGTCTTTGCGTCGCTCGGCACGCTGCTGAACTTCGTGCACGCCAAGCTGGGCGTCTGAGCACACCGACCATGCGCCGCGAAGCCTTCTTTCTGCCCAGCAGCGTCGGCCAGCGCTTGGTGCTGCTCTACTCGCCAGAGCCGGCGGAGAAACCTCGTGGTGCGGTGGTCTACGTGCATCCCTTCGGCGAGGAACTCAACAAGTCACGGCGCATGGCGGCCTTGCAGGCCAGGGCGATGGCCAGTGCCGGCTACATAGTCCTGCAGATCGACCTGCTCGGCTGCGGCGACAGTTCGGGTGATTTCGGTGACGCCACCTGGGAGGCATGGCTGGCCGACGTAAAACTCGCCAGCGCCTGGCTGCAGGAGCGAACGACTGCCGCGCTGTGGTTATGGGGCCTGCGCAGCGGCTGCCTGCTGATCAACGAAGCGGCACACCGCATGCAAGGGCCGGTCAATCTGCTGTTCTGGCAGCCGGTTGTCTCGGGCAAGCAATTTCTGCAGCAGTTCCTGCGCCTGAAAGTGGCCTCCGAAATACTCGCCAGCGATGGCAAAGGCGTCATGGAGCGCCTGCGTGGCCAGCTCCGGCAGGGAGACGCCATCGAGATCGCCGGCTATCTGCTCGCCCCAGCGCTGGCGCAGGGTCTCGAACAGGCGGACCTGCTGCTGCCGCACCGCTCGGGCCGCGTCGAGTGGATCGAGATCTCCGGTCGAGCCGATGCCAGCCTGTCACCAGCCGCCACGGCACGGCTCACGCAGTGGCAAGCAGCCGGGCAGGAAGCGCGCGGCACGGCAGTGAGTGGTCCCGCCTTCTGGCAGACGACCGAGATCAGTGAGTGTCCGGCGCTGCTCGAAGCCAGCCTGCGCGCCCTCTCCGAAGCGGTTCCGGCATGAACATCGTCGAACAAGCCCTGCTCTTCCCTTGTGCCGGCGAAGACCTGTCGGCGATCATTGCCTGGCCACAGGCTGTCCACTCCGCCAGCGCTCAGGCTACTGGCCGCTGCGGCGTGCTGATCATCGTCGGCGGTCCTCAGTACCGGGTCGGAAGTCACCGCCAGTTCCTGCTCCTCTCCAGGCGTCTCGCCAGCGCCGGTTATCCGACGATGCGCTTCGACCACCGCGGCATGGGTGACGCCGGCGGCAGCATGCGTGGCTTCGAAGACCTGTCGACGGACATCGCAGCGGCCATCGAAGCTTTCCAGCGCAACTGCCCAACAGTGCAGCGCCTCGTTCTCTGGGGCCTTTGTGACGCCGCCTCGGCCGCCCTGCTCTACGTCGAAGCCAGCCATGACCCGCGGATAGCCGGCCTGACCTTGCTCAACCCCTGGGTACGCTCGGAAGTCAGCCTGGCGCAGACGCACATCAAGCATTACTACGGCCAGCGCCTGCTGCAAGGCGAGTTCTGGCGAAAACTGCTCAGCGGCCGAATGGAAGTCATGAAAGCGTTAGCTTCCCTGCTCGCTAGCGCGCGCCTGGCGCGGCGTTCGCGTGCACCCGGCGAGGCTTCGGAAAAGCGCGGCTTCCAGGATCGCATGGCGGCCGGCTGGCGGGAGTTTCCCGGCGAGCTGCTACTGATCCTCAGCGGGCAGGACTATACCGCCAAGGAGTTTATCGAGTTTTCTGCCACCGACCCGGCCTGGTCAGGCCTCGCTGACGCGACCAAGGTACGCCGCGTCGATATTGCCGATGCCGATCACACTTTCTCCTCGCGGGCGCAACGCGCACTGGTCGAGGAGGCGACGCTGGCCTGGCTTGACAAGCACCTGAAGGGCGTTGTTGAAGCCGGCCCGCAAACAACAGCAGGGGATTTTTCGGATGCGCACGCAAATGAGTAGCTCCTATGACAGCCGACGCCACAGTCGTGGCAAAGCCCAAGCCGGCTCGGCACGCTGGTTCCGGCGCTATCGATGGCTGGTCATTGCCGGCTGGCTGGCCCTTCTTGCGGTCGTCGCCTGGACGCTTGTCATGCCCGCGGCGCCGCGACCAGTAGTGACTGGCGCGGCTGGCCAGGCAGCGGCTGCGGCAAGCGCGAACGCCAAAGCCGGCAACTTGCTGCCGGTGATGCTACCGGCCGATGACGCGGTGCACGACAAGCTCACCGAATGGTGGTACTACAGCGGCCACCTGCAGACCAACTCCGGCGAAAAGTATTCCTTTCATCTGGCCAGCTTCCTGCGCCGCGGAACGCTGACACATACCGTATTCCACGGCTCGCTGCTCGACCATCAGACCGAGAAGCGCTATACCGAACAGGCACGTACTGCGGGAAACCCTGCGGATGGGCGCCGCGATGGCTTCAACTTCAGCTTCGGCAACTGGCAGCTGCAAGGGAACAGCGAAAGACACCTGGCGAAAATGGCCGGCAAGGATTTTTCGCTCGATCTGCAATTCGTCGACAAGAACCCGCCAGTCCTGCACCAGGCTCCGGGAACGCCTATCGCCGGCCTGCTCGACTTCGCAGCCGCTGGCAAGAGCTATTACACCTCGCGCCCACGCATGAGCGTACAAGGCACGCTAACCCTCCACGGCGAGCAGAAAGCCGTGCTCGGCGAAGTGTGGTTCGACCATCAATGGGGCGACTTCGAAGCGGCTAAGCTGCGCTGGAACTGGTTTGCACTGCAGTTGAGCGATGGCGCCGACATCATGATCTTCGAACTCTTCGATCGCCAGGGAAAACCGGTGCAACGCATGGGAACCTACACCAGGAACGGCACGATCAGCGCGCTCGGCGATGGCGACATTGGGCTCAGCTCCAGCGGCAGGTGGAAGAGCCCGGCGTCGGGAGTGAGCTATCCGCTGGACTGGACCCTCTCGATTCCGTCGAAGGGCGTACAGCTACAGGTGGATCCGGTCATTCGAGCGAGCGAATTTGATGCGCGCACGACGACGCTGAACGTTTACTGGGAAGGGGCCATCAAGCTGAGCGGCTCGCACAGCGGCGTCGGTTTCATGGAACTGAGCGGCTACGAAGCGACGAAAGAGGCGCGCAAGGAGCCGCCAGCAGCAAAAGACAAGCGCAAGTAGTTGACTGCGTGCTCCGCTGAGCCCAACGAGAACGCAACGCAATTCGCAACCCGGCTTGCCGTTGAAGGGAGCTTGCTGAAGCAGCACCGTACATTCTGTCTGCACAAGCCCTGAAAAACCCTCCTGGCGGTTTGCTTGCCGACCCGCAAGCGCTAAGATGACGGGCTTTGCGCCTGCGCGGCGCCGCCCGGAGTCGCAATGAACCTCCTGAAGACCCTCGCCACCGTCAGCAGCATGACCCTGCTGTCGCGTATCCTCGGCTTCGTGCGCGACTTCGTGATTGCCCGTACTTTCGGTGCCGGCCTGCTCACCGACGCTTTCTTCGTCGCTTTCAAGCTCCCCAACCTGCTGCGCCGGCTTTTTGCCGAAGGCGCTTTCTCGCAAGCCTTTGTGCCGATTCTCGGCGAATACCGGAACCAGCGCGGCCCCGAGGAAGCCCGGCTGCTGGTGGATCGTGTCAGCAGTACTCTTTTTCTTCTCGTCCTGGTCGTAACCGTGCTCGGCATGGCCGGCGCCTCGCTGCTCGTCTACCTCTCCGCACCGGGCTTTGCCGACGACCCGGAAAAGTTTGCCCTGACCGTCAGCCTGACGCGCATTACCTTCCCCTATATTCTCTTCATGTCACTGGTCGCGCTCGCCGGCGGCGTGCTCAACACCTGGAGTCGCTTTGCCGTGCCCGCTTTCACGCCGGTACTGCTCAACGTCTCCTTGATTGCCATGGCGCTGTTTGCCACGCCGTACTTCGAGCCACCGATCATGGCCCTGGCCTGGGCGGTTCTCCTCGGCGGCGCCGTGCAGCTGGCCTTCCAGCTCCCGGCGCTGAAGCGCATCGGCATGCTGCCAAGATTCTCCCTGAAGCTGCGCGACGAGGGCGTGCGACGCATCATGCGCCTAATGGCGCCAGCCTTGCTGGGCGTTTCAGTGGCCCAGGTCAGCCTGCTGCTGAATACCGTTTTTGCTTCTTTCCTGGGCACCGGCAGCGTCTCCTGGCTGTACTTTGCCGACCGCTTGATGGAGTTCCCGGCCGGGATGCTCGGCGCGGCCCTGGGCACCATTCTGCTGCCTTCGCTATCGCGTCACCATGCCGCACAACAGCACGACGATTACTCGCGACTGCTCGACTGGGGGCTGCGGCTAACTTTTCTTCTCGCCGCGCCGGCGGCACTGGCGCTGGCGATTCTGGCGGTGCCACTGATCACGACGCTGTTTTACCACGGCGCGTTCACCGCCAACGACGTCTTGATGACCCGCAACGCACTGCTCGCCTACAGTATCGGCCTGCTCGGGCTGATCCTGGTGAAAGTCCTGGCGCCGGGTTTCTACGCTCGCCAGAACGTGCGCACGCCGGTCAGGATCGCGATCATTTCACTGTGCAGCACGCAGCTCTTGAACCTGCTGCTGGTCGGCTGGCTACAGCACGCCGGCCTGGCGCTGGCCATCAGCCTGGCGGCGATTCTCAACGCCAGCCTGCTTTTCCGCGGCTTGCGGCAGAGCGCGATCTATGTTCCACAACCGGGCTGGCTGCTCTTCTATGCTCGTCTGGGTCTGGCCATGCTCGGCATGGGTGCGGCGCTATGGTTCACCGTTGGCGACGAAAGTGCCTGGTTGAGCTGGACCCTCAGCCAACGACTGCTGCGTCTTTCGATGCTCGTAAGCTTCGGTGCGGGCGTCTATTTCGCTACACTATGGATCGCAGGTTTTCGCCTGCGCGACTTCAAACGCAGCGCGGCCGAGTAATCAATCAGGAGAACCAACAATGGAATTGAGCAGCAGTAGTTTCAGTGACGGGCAGCAGATCCCGGGTGACTTCGCTTTCTGCATTGCCGATCCCGATCACCATGTCTGCCTGGGCAGCAACCGCAACCCGCAGCTGGCGTGGAGCGGCGCCCCGGGCGGCACCCAGTCCTTCGCCATCATCTGTCATGACCCCGACGTTCCGAGCCAGGGTGACGACGTCAATCAGGAGGACCGCAGCGTGCCAGCGTCGCTGGCGCGCGTCGACTTCTTCCACTGGGTGCTGCTCGATCTACCGGCCAGCCTCGGCGAAATCAGGGAAGGCGAGTTCTGCAGCGATGTCACGCCGCGCGGCAAACCCGGTCCGCACGCGCCACACGAGGCACGCCAGGGAATCAACGATTACACCAACTGGTTTGCCGGTGACAACGACATGCGCGGCGACTACTACGGCTATGACGGCCCCTGCCCGCCCTGGAACGACGAGATTGTCCACCGCTATGTGTTTACCGTCTTTGCGCTCGACGTCGCCAAGCTCGATGCCGAAGGCCGGCTGACCGGCCAGCAACTGCGGGCGGCGATGCAGGGACACGTCCTGGCGCAGGCCAGCCTGACCGGCACCTACACGCTCAATCCGGCGCTCAAGTAGAGCAGCCGGCAGAGCACACCGCTCACCGCCAAGCGGCAGACACAAAAAAGGGGGCCGCATAAATGCGGCCCCTTTTCATTTCTCGGACAGAGTACAGCGCCAGGCCAATAGGCCACACGCCGCCCCTGCCGACCACTACCGGGCTCTAGACTTACTTCACCTTGACCTCGACGCGACGCGCCGCGGCGCCTTCACCGGTGCCGGTAATGGTGACATTGATCGACTCTGGTTTGTTCACTTCGATACGCTCTCCGGCAACTCCAGCCGCTTTCAGCGCTTCACCGACAGCCACGGCACGGTCCGTCGAGAGCGCCGCACTGGCTTCCGTGCTAACGCTTGCATCGTGGAAACCCGAAATGGCGAGCTTGGCGCCGGCATTGGCTGTGACATGCAGGAGCATGCCTTCAAGCGTGATCGCCACATCACCCGGCAGCTCCGCCGAACCGACTTCGAAATACAGCGTGGCACCCGGCAAGGCGGCAGCCATCGCCGCCGCTGGAGCGGCCGAAGCGGCCGAAGCCGCCGGAGCTTGTGCTGCCGGCATCGGCTTGGCACCCGCGGCAGGAACCATCAAGGGCACGATCATCAGCGCAACGATGTTGATGATCTTGATCAGCGGATTGACCGCCGGACCCGCCGTATCCTTGTAAGGGTCGCCGACGGTATCGCCGGTCACCGATGCCTTGTGGGCTTCGGAACCCTTGCCGCCAAAGTTGCCGTCCTCGATGTGCTTCTTGGCATTATCCCAGGCGCCACCACCGGTGGTCATCGAGATGGCGACGAAAAGGCCGGTGATGATCGTTCCCATCAGCAGGCCACCAAGCGCCTGCGGACCGAGAAGCAGGCCGACGACAACCGGTACCAGCACCGGCAACAGCGAGGGGATGATCATTTCGCGGATCGCGGCAGCGGTCAGCATACCGACGGCACGGGAGTAATCCGGCTTCGCCGTGCCTTCCATGATGCCCTTGATTTCCGCGAACTGCCGGCGTACCTCGACGACCACGGAACCGGCCGCACGACCCACCGCCTCCATCGCCATGGCCGCGAAGAGGTAGGGAATCAGACCGCCGAGGAAGAGACCGATGATCACCATGTGATTGGAGAGATCAAAGCTCAGGGTGGCACCGAAGCTCGCTTCGAGGGCGTGCGTGTAATCGGCGAACAGGACCAGCGCGGCCAGACCGGCGGAGCCGATCGCGTAGCCTTTGGTCACCGCTTTGGTGGTATTGCCCACCGCGTCGAGCGGGTCGGTGACATCACGCACCGACGACGGCAAACCCGCCATTTCGGCGATACCGCCAGCGTTGTCGGTAATCGGTCCGTAGGCGTCGAGGGCAACGATGATCCCGGACATTGACAGCATCGCGGTCGCGGCGATGGCGATGCCGTACAGACCGGCCAGCGCATAGGTGACGTAAATTGCCGCGCAGACGGAGAGTACCGGCAACGCGCAGGCTTTCATCGACACGGCCAGGCCGGCGATGATGTTGGTGCCGTGACCGGTGGTCGAAGCTTCGGCAACACCTCTGACCGGCGAAAACTCGGTCGCGGTGTAGTACTCGGTGATCCACACCAGCAGGCCGGTCAGAACCAGACCGACGGCCGCCGCCCAGAAAATGCTCCCCGAGCTGATCAAACTGCCGTCGGCCAGCGTCACACCGTCGCCGAGCAGCATCCTGGTCACCGGATAGAAGGCGACCAAGGCCAGGGCGCCAGCCACGGCCAGGCCGCGGTAGAGCGCGTTCATGATCTTGCCGCCATCGTTGGCCTTGACGAAGAAGCAGCCAATGATCGAGGCAATGATTGAAACGCCACCGAGGACCAGCGGGTAGATGATCAGGTTGTCGTTGGCGCCAGGGACGCCCTGGAGCATCATCGCGCCAAGCACCATCGTCGCCACCACGGTCACCCCGTAGGTCTCGAAGAGGTCGGCAGCCATGCCCGCGCAGTCGCCGACGTTGTCGCCGACGTTGTCGGCGATGACCGCCGGGTTGCGTGGGTCGTCTTCCGGAATGCCGGCCTCGACCTTGCCGACCAGGTCGGCGCCGACGTCAGCACCCTTGGTGAAGATGCCACCGCCCAGACGAGCAAAGATCGAAATCAGCGATCCGCCGAAGGCCAGACCAATCAGCGGTTGAACCGTATGGTGCAGATCGCCGCCCGGCTCTCTGAGAATGGCGTAGTAGCCGGCGACGCCGAGCAGGCCCAGGCCAACGACCAGCATGCCGGTAATTGCACCCCCCTTGAAGGCGACATCGAGCGCCGCGGCAATGCCGTTGCGCGCGGCTTCGGCGGTGCGCACATTGGCCCGTACCGAAACGTTCATGCCGATGAAGCCGGTGGCTCCCGACAGAACGGCGCCGATCAGGAAGCCCATGGCCATGGCCATGCCGAGGGCCAGCCAAATGACCACGAAGAGTACGGCACCGACGATGCCGATAGTGGTGTATTGCTTGTTGAGATATGCAGAGGCGCCTTCCTGAATGGCTTTGGCAATCTCCTGCATTTTTGGATTTCCGGCGGGCAAGCCGAGAATCCATTTAGTCATTGCGGCGCCGTAACCCACTGCAATGAGCGCGCATAGCAGCGCGAACACCAGATAACCCATATACAACCTCCCTCTCTAAAGTTCCCAGCTCCCAGGGAAACTCCCCGTGGCTCGAATTTACCTCATCCGCGACTCAAACAACAAAAAACCGACTTTTAACACCCTTTGTGCGCCTGCGGGTCGTGCCTGGGGCGAACTGCGCAGAGGCAATTTTCCGATCCACCGTCATTGACGGCGCGCTACTGCAACGCATCGAATGCGGCTTTCTTGATCTCCTCGACACTTCCTACACCGGCAATTCTCGGGCATTTCGGCGCCTTCGGGTCGCCAGTCGCTGCCCACGCCCGGTAGTAGTCGAGTAAGGGCTTGGTTTGCGAATGATAGATCTGCAAGCGCTTGCGGACCGTTTCCTCCTGGTCGTCGGCGCGCTGAATCAGCTCTTCTCCCGTCGCATCATCCTTTCCGGGCTCTTGCGGCGGGTTGAAGCGCAGATGATAGGTACGACCGGAGGCAAGATGAACGCGACGACCACTCATCCGTTCGATGATTTCCTCGTCGGCAACGTCGATTTCCAGCACGTAGTCGAGCGCCACGCCAGCGACTTTCATCGCCTCTGCTTGTGGCAAGGTGCGCGGGAAGCCGTCGAAGAGATAGCCATCGGCGCAGTCGGGTTTTTGCAGGCGATCGCTGACCAGGCCGATGATGATCTCGTCGGAGACCAGCCCCCCGGCGTCCATTACCTTCTTGGCAGCCACTCCCAGAGAGGTTCCCGCCTTGACCGCCGCACGCAGCATGTCGCCGGTCGAAATCTGCGGGATACCGAAATGCTCACAAATGAACTGGGCTTGCGTGCCTTTTCCGGCCCCTGGCGCACCTAGCAGAATGAGTTTCATGGTTCGCTTTCGTTGATTTTCAAATCGAGCAACTTGCCCATAAATTCAGACACTTGCAGTTCAGTTAGCGGCTGCTGCCAACACGTTGTCGTGACCAATACGCTGCAACTTACCCTCAAACTGGCGCACGGTCAAACTTTTTGAACCATGCCTGAACACGCTGCGCATCGGCAGGCGTATCGACGCCAGCAGCCGGCAGCTGATCGGCAATCGCGACGTTGATGCGAAAGCCGTGCCACAGGGCACGCAACTGCTCGAGAGCCTCCAGGCTTTCCAGCGGCGAAGGCGCCAGACTGGCATAGGTGCGCAGGAAACGCGCCCGATAGGCGTACAGTCCGACGTGCCGATAGGCAAGCATCTGCGCGGGCAGCGTTTCGCCGCCGGCCTCGCGTGCGAAGTGGTCGCGTGCGTAAGGAATCGGCGCTCGCGAAAAATACAGCGCGTCGCCACTGGCCGCGAGCACCACCTTGACCACATGTGGGTTGAAGAAATCAGCGGCATCGACGACCGCGTGCGCAAGGGTGGCGATGTCGGCGCCGCTCTGTGCCAGCTGGGCCGCGGTCTGGGCAATCAGCAGCGGGTCAATGAGGGGCTCGTCGCCCTGCACATTGACCACCACGGTGTCGTCGCTCCAGCCGGTGGCCTCGACCACCTCCGCCAGGCGATCGGTCCCGCTGACATGATCGACACGGGTCAGCAGGGCGCGCAGGCCATGCTGCTCGGCCGCCGCCAGCACCTGTGGATGGTCGCTGGCGACCAGCACCTCGTCGGCCCCGGACAAAATCGCCCGCTCGGCGACGCGCACGACCATCGGCTTGCCGGCCAGGTCGAGCAGTGGCTTGCCCGGCAAGCGGGTCGACGCGTAGCGCGCCGGAATGACCACCTTGAACGGCATCGCAGGCATCCTTGGAGGTGGCGCTCAGGCGTCGTCGGTGGTGGTCAGCGGACGGGCTTCATCCTGCAACATGATCGGGATACCGTCGCGGACCGGGAAAGCCAGCTTGCAGGGCTTGCAGACCAGCTCCGACTGCGGCTTGCGGTATTCGAGGTTGGCCTTGCAGATCGGGCAGACGAGAATATCAAGCAGTCGTGCGTCCATTGAGTTTCTCCAGAATTATCTCGAAAAGATCAGCGCCACCCGGCGGGCCGCTGATGACCGCGTCGACCGGCAGAAGCCAAGCCTCGCCGGTCACAATCGGCGCACATTTTACCGCATCTTTCTCGGTCATCAGCAGCACGCCGTTGCTGGCAAAGGCCAGGTCGGCGGCCGTGTAGGGATGGTGATCGGGAAAGGGATGGGCCTCGAACTCCAGCCCCAGCGCCTGCAGTTGCGCGAAAAAACGACCGGGATCGCCGATGCCGGCCAGCGCGTATAGTTTGCAAGCGCGCAAGGACGCCGCCTCGCAACTGTCGGCAGCTCTACCGGCAGGCCCGCCGGCAGCGACGAAACGCTGACCGAGGAGGCGCATGTCGAACTGTGGACAAGCGCTGGCGGCATCAGCCACCAGGGGCTCGCGGCGGCCGTTCCAGACCACCGCGGCGACTCCCGCCAAGCGCTGCAGTGGCTCGCGCAGGGGACCCGCGGGCAGCAGCCAGCCATTACCGACGCCACGCCCGTCGAAAACCACCACTTCGACCGCCCGCTGCAAACGATAATGCTGCAGGCCATCGTCGGAGACGATCACGTCACATTCGCCATGGGCGGCCAGCAATGCTTGCCCGGCCGCCACGCGATCGCGACCGACGAAGACCGGCACGCCGCTACGCCGCGCGAGCAGCAGCGGCTCATCGCCAACCAGCGCCGGCGACGAGCCGGCGGCCACCGCGTGCACGCCCGCGCCACGGCCACTGCCACCATAGCCGCCGCTGATGATCCCGGGTCGCCAACCCGCTTCGCGCAGGCGCTCGACCAGCCACAGCACCAGCGGCGTCTTGCCGCTACCGCCGACGGTCAGGTTGCCGACGACGATCACCGGCGCTGGCAGCCGCTGCGTGCGCAATACCCCGCAGCGGAACAGCCAGCGGCGCAGCCCGGCGAGCCCGGCGAACAGCCAGGACAGCGGCAGTAGCGGCCACAGGGCGGGAGTCAGACGGCGCTCGTACCAGCGCCGGGGAAGGCTACTCGCGAGGCCGCCAGCGGCCATCAGCGCGGCGATTGCGTGGCGAAGGAAATGCGCGGGTAACCGGCGGCCTGAGCGGCCTGCATGACGTCCACCACGCTCTGGTGCGTGGCCTTGGCATCGGCGTTGATGACGATCACCGGGTCCTTGGCGTCGCCGGCGGCACGGCGCAAGGCATCACTGATCGCCTGCACGCTGACCGCGTCGAGCGGCGCCTTGTTGACCAGCACCTGACCGGACTGGGTCACGCTGACGCTGACTTCATTGGGCGGTTCGTTCTGCTTGCTGGCGTCGGCCGTCGGCAGGTTGATCTCCAGCCCGGAGAACTTGGCGTAGGTGGTCGTCAGCATCAGAAAGATGATGATCACCAGCAGCACATCGATGAACGGAATCAGGTTGATCTCGGGAACGTCACTGCTGCGACCGCGGCGAAAGTTCATCCTCGCCTCCTCAGGACCGGCGTTCGCCGTGCAGGACTTCGACCAGACGCACCGCCTGTTGCTGCATATCGATGACGAAAGTGGAAACGAGGGCCCGGAAGTGGCGCCAGAAGATCATGCTCGGAATGGCAATCATCAGCCCAAAGCCGGTGTTGTAGAGGGCAATCGAAATCCCGTGTGCCAGCTGCATCGGGTTGCTGCCGCTGGGCGACTGCGACGCGAAGATTTCGATCATGCCGACGATGGTGCCGAAGAGGCCCATCAAGGGGCTGATCGAGGCAATGGTGCCGAGCGTCGTCAGATAGCGTTCGAGCTCGTGCGAGACGACGCTGCCAGCCTCCTCGATCGACTCTTTCATGATTTCGCGCGAACTGGCCTCGTTGCGCAGACCGGCGGCAAGCACCCGGCCAAGGGGCGAATGCGCTTCCAGATCGACGACCATCGCCTGCGTTACACCGCGTTGCCGGAACTCGGTGACCACCCGCTGCAGCAGGTCGGGCGGCACGACTTTGACTCGACGCAGCGCCACCAGGCGCTCGATAATCAGCGCCACAGCCACGATCGACGCCAGCAGCAAGGGCCAGATGGGCCAACCAGCAGCCTGAACGATGGAAAACACGGTGCACCCCAGATGATTTTCAAGGGGGGAACTTTAGCCTGCGCCAGCATTTGCGGCAAGTGCCGAAACGCTGCGAACCAGCTCCAGCCTCTGCGCAGCGCTGCGCGCGAACGCCAGGCAACTCACGCCCTCTGGCCCGCAGATCGGCAATCCACAGAAGCTGTGGACAAAAGTGCTGCCAGCCTGTTGGCAAGCGGTCCAAGTGGCGGCCGGGCAAGCGTTTTTTCGCGGCGCCTGTCGAGCGAGCAAGGCACAGGCGCGGCGAGTGCCAACAGCGGTGCTCGTGGGCGCCATCCGGATCGACAAGGAAGGGCCCGCCGGACCGCCGGAACACGCCCGTCGGCGCCCGATGCGGCAAGGCATGTAGAATTCGCGGATGGCCGAGACCGTCCCCCCCAGCAACTCCTTCCCCACGATCCCTCCGGTGATCCCCGTGGCCATGCTCAATCGCCTCGTCCGCGAGCGACTCGAGGCCGCTTTTCCGCTGTGCTGGGTGGCCGGCGAGGTCTCCAACCTCAGCCGCGCAGCTTCCGGACATGTCTACTTCTCGCTCAAGGATGCCGCCGCACAGGTGCGCTGCGTAATGTTCCGCAGCCGCGCACAAGTGCTCGGCTGGCAGCTGGAAAATGGCCAGCAAATCGAAGCGCGGGTACTGGTCACGCTCTACGAGGCGCGCGGCGACTTCCAGCTCAACGTCGAAGCGGCGCGCCGCGGCGGCGTCGGCAACCTCTACGAACAGTTCCTCCGTCGCAAGGAAAAGCTCGCAGCCGAAGGGCTCTTCGCCAGCGCCGACAAACGCGCCCTGCCCGCGTTCCCACGCTGTGTCGGGGTCGTCACCTCGCTGCAGGCGGCAGCTCTGCGCGACGTGCTGACAACGCTCGCGCGGCGCGCCCCGCAGGTGCGCATCGTCCTCTACCCGACGCCGGTGCAGGGCGACGGGGCTGGCGCGCAAATTGCCGACGCCATTCGCCGTGCCGGCGAGCGCCGCGACTGCGAAGTGCTGATCGTCTGCCGCGGCGGCGGCAGCATGGAAGACCTCTGGGCGTTCAACGACGAGGGCGTGGCGCGCGCGATCCGCGCCTGTCCGCTGCCGGTGATCTGTGGTATCGGCCACGAAACCGACTTCAGCATCGCCGACTTCGCCGCCGATCAGCGGGCGCCGACGCCGACCGCTGCCGCCGAACTTGCCGCCCCCGAGCAGGCCGGCCTGCTGGCTCGTCTCGCCACCTCGCAAAGCGCGCTGCGCCGACAGATCGAGCAGCTTCTCGAACAACGCAGCCAACAGCTCGACTGGCTGGCCCGCCGCCTGCAGCACCCGGCGCAGTACCTGGCCCAGCATCGCGAACGTCTGCGCAATCTGCAACGCCAGCTCGGCACCGGCCTGCTCCAGGCCAGCAGCCGTGCGCGCGGCGAACTGACCCAGCTCAGCCGTCGCCTGCTGCTCAAGCGCCCGGACCCGGCGCGCCACGGCGGTCGGCTGGCCGCGCTGGCACCGCAGCTGCGCAGCGCCTGGCAGGAAGCGCAACACGCCAGGCGTGCCGACCTCGAACGGCTGGCTGCCGGGCTCGCGCACCTCAACCCACAGGCAGTCCTGGCGCGCGGTTACAGCGTCGTCACCAACGCACAGGGCGAAATCGTCCGTGACAGCGGCCAGCTGGAACCAAGCGCACGAATCGCTGTCTTGTTGCACCGTGGACGGTTCGAGGCCGAGGTGACCGCACTTTTCGCGGATCATGGCGGACCGGACGGAATGGCTTTTGCAACAAGCGGCATTGCCAGTACCGCGGGCCGCGCATAGAATCCCGCAGTCGCCGATCCACGGATGAAGAGAAAATCTTCACCAGATCCATTCACCGCGCTCGTTTTCACCCTGTTTTCACCCTGTAACCGCCGTCACGGAGGACAACAATGGAACATCAACTGCCGCAACTTCCCTTTGCCATCGACGCTCTGGCGCCGCACATGTCGCAGGAGACGCTCGAATACCACTACGGCAAGCACCATCAAGCCTACGTCACGAACCTCAACAACCTGATCAAGGGCAGCGAATACGAAGCCCTTGACCTCGAAGCAATCGTCAAGTCAGCGCCCGCTGGCGGCATCTACAACAACTCGGCGCAGGTCTGGAACCACAGCTTCTTCTGGAACTGCCTGAAACCCGCGGGTGGTGGCGCGCCCGCCGGCGCGCTGGCCGCGGCGATCGACGCCAAGTGGGGCTCGTTTGCAGAGTTCAGCAAGGCCTTCCAGGCTTCCGCAGTCGGTAATTTCGGTTCGGGCTGGACCTGGCTGGTCAAGAAGGCCGACGGGTCGGTGGACATCGTCAACATGGGGGCTGCCGGCACGCCGCTGACCACCGGCGACAAGGCCCTGTTGTGCATCGACGTATGGGAACACGCTTACTACGTCGACTACCGCAACATGCGTCCGAAGTTCGTCGAGACCTTCCTCGCCCAGCTCGCCAACTGGAGCTTCGCCGAGACCAACTTCGCCGGCTAACGGTCATGACACGTGGAGACACCCCAAATCATGCAAGGCATGACCGTCTCCCCCTCTTCCCCGACCCGTCTCCCGCAAGGGGAGAAGGGAGATTCGTGAGTCGCTGGCGCGACTTTCACATTAAGTGGCAACGAGCAGCATCCTTGCCAAACAAGACGGGGGCACACGCCCCCGTTTTTCATTGCTGGACCGGCTCTTCTCTACGCTGCTAGCCCCTGTTTAACGTGCGCCGTGCTAAGGCGCTGTCTTTCAGCGGGTGCGAATCCCGCCCGGCAACTTTCGCTCCGGCCGGTAGCAACTGGAGCAGTCGTGGAGGTAACGAAGCGGCTGAAGCCTCTGGTGTAGAGGGTCCTGTAAGGGACTTGGCGACCACGCAGGCCGTAATATGCATGAACACTGAGCAGGCCCCGAAAAGGGTGATGCGGAAGCCGACCCGGCGTTAATACGGGGAAGGCCGTCGTCACAGGCGAATGCGAGCGAAACGCAGTCTGTGGTTCCGCCGGGGTATTGGTGACGGCATGTGTGGAAGAGGAAGGCAGACGCAACACGGGAAGCCCCATCACGTGGTCAAGCGCAAGACCAACCGGACGCCCGCGAGGGACAGGCCGGGCGAG
>QPGA01000020.1:6216-70971 GCA_003332265.1 Candidatus Accumulibacter meliphilus | reverse complement strand
CGATGATGCCTGGCAATTCCGCGCGGGCCGAACGCGGCGACGGGTATAATCGGCGCGGGAAGTCGGTCAGGCAGCCGCTGGGCAAAAGGTTAACCCCTCGCGCCGAGAGGAAAGTCCGGGCTCCGTAGAGCAGGATGCCGGTTAACGACCGGGCACCGTGAGGTGACGGAAAGTGCAACAGAGAACAGACCGCCGATGTCCGCGCTCAGGAAACCGAGGGTGGGCAGGTAAGGGTGAAACGGCGAGGTAAGAGCTCACCGCGGTCGTGGTAACACGGCCGGCACGGCAAACCCCATCCGGAGCAAGGCCAAATAGGGAAGCACGGGCGTGGCTCGCGCTGCTTCCGGGTAGGCTGCTTGAGCGTGCTGGCAACAGTACGCCTAGAGGAATGGCTGTCCACGACAGAACCCGGCTTATCGATCGGCTTCCCACCTTTTCTGCCTGACAGGCTGTTGTTGCTGCCGCAATTTCAGTCTTCCCCCCTCTCTCCCCTCATCGCCTCTCCTGAGTCGCCAATCGGCCGCTTAGGGCGTGTGCAGGACCGGTTTACCGGCTCCTCTTGAGAAACCACTTTAACTACGAAAATAGCGCCCTTGTTTTATAAAACAATGTTGCTTTCAGTGTGCTTCAGAAGTCGTCTATAAGTCCTTGTAGCTATTGAGAAAAGCAATGCAAGAGTCCTTGCTTTAGCGCAATCTTTGTCTTAAAGTGGGGGCAAGTAGTAGAAAGTGGGAAGATTGCGGTGTTCTCGATAAGATTGCAAGGGAAGCGTTGGATTGATGTTTCAGGGTGCGGCGGCGTTGAGTCTCGATGTAAAAGGCAGGCTAGCTATTCCGGTACGTCACCGGGAAGCTCTGGCCGCGGTCGCTGACGGGCGCCTGGTACTGACCGCGCACCCGCATCGTTGCTTGCTCCTCTATCCCGAGCCCGCCTGGGAGCCGATTCGCGACAAGGTTCTCGCTGCGTCGAGCATGAATCCGCAATCGGCAGCGATCAAACGCCTGCTGGTCGGTAATGCGCGCGAGGAAGCGATGGACGCGGCAGGTCGCCTGCTGATCGCTCCCGAGTTGCGTCAGTTCGCGGTGCTGGAAAAGCAGGTCTGGCTGGTCGGGCAGGGGAGTCATTTCGAAATCTGGTCCGACCTCGGCTGGCAGCAACAGCAGGAAGCGGTCTTTGCCCTCAGCGATCAGTGTCTGCCGCCGGGGCTTGAGGATCTGGCGCTGTGAGCTTGTCGGCACAGCATCAGACGGTCTTGCTGCGGGAGGCGGTTGACGCCCTGGAGATAAAACCCGCCGGAACCTATGTCGATGGCACTTTTGGTCGTGGCGGACACAGCCGGGCGATTCTCGAAAGGCTGGGGCCGGACGGTCGCCTGCTGGCTCTCGATCGCGACCTGGAGGCGGTGCTGCCGGCGCGAGAGATTCAGGATCGCAGGCTGCTGGTCATGCACCAGCGCTTCGGCGAGTTGAGCGAGGCCTTGCGCCTGGCGGGAATCGACGTCGCGGAAGGCGTCGATGGCGTGCTTCTCGATATTGGCGTCTCGTCGCCACAGCTTGATCAAGGGGAGCGGGGTTTCAGCTTCCGTTACGACGCACCGCTGGATATGCGGATGGACACGACGCAAGGGGAAACCGCAGCGCAATGGTTGCAGCGGGCCAGCGTGCAGGAAATTACGGAGGTTATCAGGAATTATGGGGAAGAACGGTTTGCTGTCCAGATTGCAAAGAAGGTTGTGGCTGTTCGGGGAGAGCGGCCGCTTGCAACCACGGGCGAGCTCGCAGCCCTTGTACGCGAAGCCGTGCGGACCCGCGAGCCTGGCAAGGACGCGGCGACGCGTACCTTTCAAGCTCTACGGATTCATATCAATCAAGAACTCGAACAACTCACGCTAGTGCTGCCGCAGGCCATGACAGTCCTCAAGCCGGGCGGGCGGCTGGTGGTGATCAGCTTCCACTCGCTCGAAGACCGGATCGTCAAACGCTTCATGCGCGACGCCGCCGCTCCCGATCAGCGCCTGTCCGCGAAGCTTCCCTTGCGTGCGGTCGATCTGCCGCAGCCGGAGCTGCGCCTGGTCGGCAAGCCGCTCAAGGCCAACGAAGAAGAGGTTGCCGCCAACCCCAGGGCGCGCAGCGCCGTCATGCGCGTCGCCGAAAAACTGGCCCGGAAGGCGGCCTGAAATGGTGCGCCTGAATCTGCTCCTGCTCCTGGTGGTGATGCTTTGCAGCCTGGGCGTGGTCACTTCGCAACACAAGGCGCGGCAACTCTTCCAGGAGCTTGACGTACAGCACGAGCGTACGCGTCAGCTCGAGGTCGAGTTCGGGCAGTTGCAACTTGAACTGTCGACCTGGGGAACGGCGCCGCGAATCGAGAAAATCGCCGTCGAGAAGCTCGGTATGCGCACCCCTGACGCCGAGACTCTGCTCCCCACGGCGCCGACTGGAGGCGCGTCGCGATGATGCGCTTCAAGGCAAAAGTGGCCCACAAATTCGCCGAGAGCCCCTTGCTGGAGTTGCGCCTGCCCGCCTGGCGGTCGCGGCTGATGGCGCTGCTGATTCTCTTTTCCTTTGTGGTTCTCATCGGCCGTGCGTTCTACCTGCAAATACTCGACACCGATTTCTTGCAGGAAAAGGGCGAGTCACGCTACCGGCGTGACATAGAAATCACCGCCTCGCGCGGACGCATTGCCGACCGCCATGGCGACGTGCTGGCCATCTCCACGCCGATGCGGTCGATCTGGGCCGTCCCGCCGGCGGTGCAGCTGAGCGCCGAGCAGACACAGCAACTGGCCACGCTGCTGGAGACCGACGCGCAGGCGCTGACCCGCAAGCTGACGACCGATAAGCCTTTCGTCTTCCTGCGCCGCCAGATTCCACCGCCGGTGGCTGCGCAGGTGGCTGCGCTCAAGCTGCCTGGCATCGGTCAGGACAAGGAGTATCGCCGCTTCTACCCGACTGGGGAGATGACCGCACACATGGTCGGTTTCACCGGCGTCGACGACAGGGGGCTCGAAGGCGCTGAGCTGGCCTTCCACGGAAAATTGTTGGGCACGCCCGGCAGCCGTAGCGTGATCAAGGACCGGCGCGGCCAGATCGTTGAAGAAGATGTCGGCGCTATCAAGCCGCCTCAGGACGGCGAAGATATCAACCTGGCGCTTGATTCGAAAGTCCAGTACCTGGTTTATAGTCAGCTCAAGCAGGCCATCGCCGACAGCAAGGCAAAGGCTGGCGGCGTCGTTGTCCTCGACGCCAGGACCGGCGAAATCCTGGCCCTGGCCAACTGGCCCACCTACAACCCTAACAATCGCACGGATCTTTCCGGCGCCCAGCTGCGCAACCGTGCCTTGACCGACACTTTCGAGCCCGGCTCGACCCTGAAGCCATTCACCATTGCCCTGGCAATGGACTCTGGCAAGGTCCGTTTCGACACCCCGATCAACTGTGCGCCCGGTCGCTTGCGGATCGGCACGGCGACGATTTCCGATACCCATCGCTACGGAGTGCTGAGCGTTGCCGAGGTCATCCAGAAGTCATCCAACGTCGGCGCGTCGAAGATTGCGGCCATGCTGCCGGCGCAAGCGATGTGGGCGATGTTCGACGGTGTGGGTTTCGGACAGGTACCGGCTCTCGGATTTCCGGGCGCGGTCAGCGGCCGGGTGCGCCCCTGGAAGACCTGGCGGCCCATCGAGCAGGCGACGATGTCCTTCGGGCATGGCATATCGGTATCCCTGATTCAGTTGGCGCGCGCCTATACGGTTTTTGCGCGTGATGGCGATCTGGTGCCGCTCTCGCTCACCCGTGTTGCTTCCCCGCGGCCGCGTGGCGAGCAAGTCTTCAGCCCGCAGACGGCGCGCGAGGTGCGGGCCATGCTCGAGATGGCTGTACGGCCCGGTGGCACGGCTCCCAGGGCGCAGATCCCGGGTTATCGTGTGGCCGGCAAAACCGGTACCGCGCGCAAGCTTGAAGGCGGTCGCTACTCGACCAAGAAATACGTCGCGTCCTTCGTCGGTTTTGCGCCGGCCTCGGATCCGCGCCTGGTCGTCGCCGTGATGATCGACGAGCCACGCGGCAAGTACTATGGTGGCGAAGTGGCGGCACCGGTATTTGCGGCGGTGATGGCTGGCACCTTACGGACGCTGGGCATCGCGCCGGATGCGCCGCTGGAGGTTGCGCAGAGCGCCAAGCCCGCGACGAAGGCCAGGTTGTGAGCAGGGCGGATGCCTTTATGAAGGCCGACACGACTGCCCGCGATATGCTGGCGCAGTTGGCGGCGCTTGGCGTGCTGCCCAGCGGCGCCAGCGACGACAGCCGCCAGATCAGCGCCGGCGATCTCTTTCTCGCCTATCCTGGCGACCTGGCCGATGGCCGCAAACACATTGCCGCGGCTATCGCCGCGGGCGCTTGCGCTGTCCTCTGGGAGGCGGGTGCTGCCGCGACCGCCGATTTCGCCTGGAACGCTGAGTGGCGGATCGCCAATTTGCCGGTGCAGGGCTTGCGGTCACTGTGTGGGCCGCTGGCAGAGGCTGTTTACGGGCGGCCCAGTGAGCGGCTGTCGCTGATCGCGGTTACCGGCACCAATGGCAAGACCACCGTGACGCAATGGCTTGCCGCTTGCCACCCGCGCCGCTGCGCCATCATTGGCACCTTGGGCGCCGGTTTCCCCGGCCATTTGTTCGAGACCGGCTTCACGACACCCGAAGCGACGACCCTGATGCGCTCCCTGGCAGGCTTTGCCGACGACCAGGCTCAGGCCTGTGCGCTGGAAGCCAGTTCGATCGGCATTGCCGAAGGTCGCCTCGACGGCGCCCGCGTCGATGTCGCCGTATTCACCAATCTGACGCGCGATCATCTCGACTATCACGGCAGCTTCGAGGCCTACGCACAGGCCAAGGCAGAACTCTTTACCTGGCCCAGGCTGCGCCTGGCGGTGTGCAATCTGGACGACCCTTTCGGGCGCCAGCTGGCGGCGCTCAGTTCGGCCACCAAAGTGGTCGCTTACACCCAGCAGGACAGCCCCGACGGTCGGCAGGGGACGCTTCGCGCCGAAGAGGTCGAGGAAAGCGTCGACGGTTTGCGCTTCCGGCTTTGTGCTCCGAACGGGCGCGCGCTGGTCGAAACCGGCCTGCTCGGTCGTTACAACGTCTCCAATCTCCTCGCTGTTGCCGCCGTCCTGATCGACGCCGGCTTGACGCCGAAAGCCGTCGCCGAACGCTTCGCGCAGTTGCCCTCGCCAGCCGGTCGCCTGGAGAAGATCGGCGGCCGCAACGAACCGCTGGTGGTCGTCGATTACGCACACACCCCCGATGCCCTGGACAGCGCACTGGGCGCCTTGCGGGCGGTGGCGACAGCTCGTGGTGCCCGCCTGCTCGTCATTTTCGGCTGTGGTGGCGATCGCGACCGCGGCAAGCGACCGCTGATGGGAGCGATCGCCACAGCGCGCGCCGATCATGTCGTGTTGACCAGTGACAACCCGCGTGGCGAAGATGCGCAGGCGATTATCGACGAGATTCGCGTCGCGGCACCGGCTGCCGAAGTCTTTGTCGATCGCGGCGAGGCGATCGAGCGCACCCTCCTTGCCGCACACCCCGCGGATGTGGTGTTGATTGCCGGCAAGGGGCACGAGTCGTATCAGGAGATCCGCGGCGTGCGGCGGCCGTTTTCCGACGTCCTGCAAGCGCGTGCCGCACTCACTGCTCGTCAGGAGATGGCCGAATGACCGTGATGATGGATCTCCTGGCCGTTGCGCGCGCAACCGACGGCCAACTGCTTGGCGAGAATGTCCAGTTCTGCGGCCTGTCGACCGATAGCCGAAGCAGCGCAGCCGGCGAGCTCTTTCTTGCCCTGCGCGGCGACAATTTCGACGGTCACCACTACCTAGCCGCCGCCAAGGCCCGCGGCGCGGTCGCCGCAGTGGTCGCCGCCGATGCCGTCGATGGGCTGCAGGAGCTCTCTCTGCCCTTGGTTCAGGTGGCTGAAACACGCTTGTCACTCGGTGCCCTGGCCGCCGATTGGCGCGGCCGTTTCACGCTGCCCTTGATTGCCGTCACCGGCAGCAATGGCAAGACGACGACCAAGGAAATGATCGCCAGCATCCTGAAAGTCGTCTACGGCGATGCGCTGCTGGTCACCCGGGGCAACTACAACAACGACATCGGCCTGCCGCTGACGCTGCTGCGGCTGCAGGCCAGTGATCGTGCGGCGATCATCGAGATGGGCATGAATCATCCCGGTGAGATTGCCTATCTGGCGGGAATTGCGCGCCCCAGCGTCGCCCTGGTGACCAACGCGCAGCGTGCGCATATCGAGGGAATGGGCTCGCTCGAAGCGATCGCCGCCGAAAAAGGCAGTATCTATTCGGGACTCGACGAGAGTGGCATCGCCGTGTTCTGCGCCGACGACCAATGGGCGGAACTCTGGCGCAGTCAGAGTCGCGCCCTGCGGATGATGACTTTCGGCTTCGAAAAAGCCGCAGACGTCCGCGGTCGCTTCTATCTGCACGGTCTCGAAAGCCGGCTCAGCGTCGCCGCTGCCGGCGACGAGGTCGAGATTGTGCTCGCCCTTCCCGGGCAGCACAACGCCCGAAACGCGCTGGCCGCCGCCACCGCCTGTCTCGCCGCCGGAGTCTCGCTGGCCGCTGTGCAGGCTGGCCTGAGCGCTTTTCAGGGTCTCAAGGGGCGGCTACAACGGCGTGCGGCCTTGCACGGTGCGCTCCTCCTCGATGATACCTACAACGCCAATCCCGACTCGGTCCGCGCCGGCATCGATGTGCTCGCGGCAACCATCGGGCACAGCGTGCTGGTCCTCGGCGACATGGGCGAGATCGGCGCGATGAGCGGCCAGTTTCACGACGAAATCGGCGGCTATGCCAAAAGCCAGGGGATCGATCGCCTGTTCACCCTTGGTGAGGCGAGCGCTCTCGCCGCGCACAATTTCGGCAGCGGTGGCGAGCACTTCCAGAACCTCGACAAACTGATCGCCGCCCTGATCGCCGAGCTGAACCCGGAAACCACGGTTCTGGTCAAGGGCTCGCGCTTCATGCGCATGGAGCGGGTGGCAGACGCCATTGTCTTGCCAGCGATTGACGGGGGCGACTGATGCTGCTGCTACTCGCCCAATGGCTGGCGCAGGATGTGCGCGCTTTCAACGTCTTCGGTTACATCACCCTGCGCGCCGTCCTCGCGGCGATGACGGCCTTGATCATTTCCTTCCTGGCCGGGCCGTCATTGATCCGCTGGTTGGCAGCCAAGAAAATTGGTCAGGCGGTGCGCCAGGACGGTCCGCAGACTCACCTCGTGAAGTCGGGAACACCGACCATGGGGGGGGCGCTGATCGTCGTTGCGGTCTGTTTTACGACCTTGCTCTGGAGTGACCTCAGCAATCGCTACGTGTGGGTGGTGCTGATCGTCACCGTCGGCTTCGCCGGCATCGGCTGGTACGACGACTGGCAAAAAGTGGTCAACCGCGATCCGCGCGGGCTGGCTTCCCGCTGGAAGTACTTCTGGCAATCGGCGCTTGGCTTGCTGGTAGCGCTTTACCTTGGCCTCAGCGCCAGCGGTCCGGAACAGCTGCAGCTGATCGTGCCATTCTTCAAGACGGTGGCCTATCCGCTGGGAATCATCGGCTTCATCGTCCTCAGCTACCTGGTCGTCGTCGGTACCAGCAATGCCGTGAACCTCACCGATGGTCTCGACGGCCTGGCGATCATGCCGGCGGTAATGATTGCTGCGGCCCTGGCCATTTTCGCCTACGTGGCCGGAAACTCGGTCTATGCCCGCTATCTTTTGCTGCCCTATGTTCCGGGTGCTGGTGAACTGGCCATTTTTCTCGGCGCCATGGTCGGTGCCGGGCTTGGCTTTCTGTGGTTCAACGCCTACCCGGCTGAAGTGTTCATGGGCGACGTCGGCGCGCTGGCACTTGGCGCAGCCCTGGGCACCGTGGCGATCGTCGTCCGCCAGGAAATCGTGCTGGCGATCATGGGCGGCGTCTTCGTCGCCGAAACCCTGTCGGTGGCCGCACAGGTCATTTACTACAAGCTAAGCGGTGGCCGACGGATCTTCCGCATGGCACCGCTGCATCACCATTTCGAGCTCGGTGGCTGGAAAGAAACACAGGTCGTCGTGCGTTTCTGGATCATCACCATCATGTTGGTGTTGATCGGCTTGTCCAGCCTGAAGCTGCGCTGAGATGGAACTACAGGGGAAATTGGTGCTCGTCCTCGGCCTCGGCGAAAGCGGCTTGGCGATGGCCCGCTGGCTGGACCGGCAGGGCGCACGCGTGCGTGTCGCCGACAGCCGTAGCGCGCCGCCGCAGGCCGAAGCGCTACGCGCCGCCGTGCCCGCAGCGGTCCTCTTCGCCGGACCGTTCTCGGCTGCGGCCTTCGCGGGTGTCGAACTGATCGCCATTTCCCCTGGCGTCCCGGTACAGGAGCCGCTGCTTCAGGACGCCGTTGCGCACGCCATTCCGCTGGTCTCCGAAATCGAGCTCTTTGCCTGGGCGGTGCGCCGCCTGACTCCGCAAGCTGCGCTGATCGCCATCACCGGTAGCAATGGCAAGACGACAACCACTGCCCTGGTCGGTGCCCTGTGCCGGGCCGCAGGCCGGCGTACCACCGTCGCCGGCAATATCGGCCCGGCGGCTCTCGATGCCTTGATGACCGCGATCGATGGCGACGACTTGCCGGCGGTCTGGGTCCTCGAACTGTCGAGCTTTCAGCTCGAAACGACGCACACTCTGGCCGCCGATGCGGCGACCGTGCTCAATATCAGCGAAGACCACCTCGACCGCTACACTGGCCTTGACGACTATAGCGCTGCCAAGGCGCGTGTCTTTCAGGGGCGCGGCGTGATGGTCGTCAATCGCGATGATCCGCGCAGTCTGGCGGCCGCACGCAGCGACCGTCGCTGCGTCAGCTTTGGCCTCGGTGCCCCGGCGCAGGCCAGCGATTACGGACTCGTCGACGACTGCCTGGTGCGTGGTGAGGAGAAACTGATCGCGCTCAAGGCGTTGCAGCTCGTAGGCCGTCACAACGCGGCCAACGCGCTGGCCGCACTGGCCTTGTGCGCGGCGATTGGCATCGATCCGCAGGCCGTACTGCCGGCCCTGGCGGCCTTTACGGGTCTGCCGCACCGCGTCGAGCGGATTGCGGAGATCAAGGGAGTCCGCTATTTCGACGACTCCAAGGGAACCAACGTCGGGGCCACCCTCGCCGCGATCGAGGGACTGGGCTGCAAGCTGGCCATCATTCTCGGTGGCGATGGCAAAGGGCAGGACTTTTCGCCGCTCCGTCAAGCGCTTGACCGGCATGCCCGTGCGATCGCCCTGATCGGGCGCGATGCGCCGCTCATCGCTGCGCTGCTGGCCGGCTCCGAGGTGCCGTTGCGGCGCTGCCTGGACATGCCCGAAGCCGTTCACTGGTGTGCCGCGCAGGCGCAACGCGGTGACGCCGTTCTGCTCTCGCCGGCGTGTGCCAGCATGGACATGTACCGCAATTACGCCCATCGCGCGGCAGCGTTTGTTGACGCCGTTCGTGGCCTCGAAAGTGAGGCTGCCTGATGTTGAGCACGTTCGATACGCCGCGCCGCCTGCCTTCCGAGATCGATCTGGCGCTCCTCTGGAGCACTTTGATCCTGCTGCTGATCGGCATGGTGATGGTCTACTCGGCGTCGATGGCGACCGCCGAAGCGGCGCGCGCGACAGGCCATCAGCCGGCCTACTATCTGGTTCGCCATGCCGTTTTTCTGATCATCGGGCTCCTCGCGGCCGCTATCGCTTTTCAGGTGCCGATGATCGCTTGGCAGAAGTGGTCCCCGTGGCTTTTCGTCGGCGGCTGCCTGCTCCTGGCCCTGGTCCTGATTCCCGGTGTGGGCCGCGAAGTGAACGGCGCGCAGCGTTGGCTTCCTCTTGGCATCGTCAACCTGCAGCCTTCGGAGTTGATGAAACTTTGCGCCGTTCTCTACGCGGCCGACTACACGGTGCGCAAGATGGCGCACATGCACGATCTGAAGAAAGCTTTCCTGCCGATGGCTTGCGCCATGGTTGCCGTTGGCGTGCTGCTGCTCAAGGAACCCGACTTTGGCGCCTTCGTGGTGATCATCTCGGTTGCTTTCAGCATTCTCTTTCTCGGCGGCATGCGGGCGCGCCTGTTCGTCGTCCTGATCATTGTCCTGGCCGCGGCTTTTGCGGCGCTGATCATTTTCTCGCCTTACCGTCGTGACCGCATTTTCGGATTCATGGACCCCTGGGCAGACGCCTTCGGCCGTGGCTATCAATTGTCGCACTCGCTGATCGCCTTCGGCCGTGGCGAGCTGTTCGGGGTCGGTCTCGGGGCCAGCGTCGAAAAGCTGTTCTACCTGCCCGAAGCGCATACCGACTTCCTGCTCGCGGTGATCGCCGAAGAACTCGGATTCGCCGGCGTACTGGTGATCATCGTTCTCTTCGGGCTGCTCGTTCAACGCGCTTTCGCCATCGGTCGCCAGTCGGTCGCCCTCGAGCGTTTGTACTCGGCGCTGGTCGCACAGGGAATCGGCGTCTGGATTGGTGTTCAAGCCTTCATCAACATGGGAGTCAACTGCGGCCTGCTGCCGACCAAAGGCCTGACCTTGCCTTTGATGAGCTTTGGTGGCTCGGGGATCCTGGCCAATTGCGTGGCGGTGGCGGTGCTGCTCCGCATCGATTGGGAGAATCGTCAGTTGATGCGCGGGGCCGAGGTATGAGCGCGCCGGCTGTGCATGCTGCGGCGACCAACAAGACCCTGCTGGTCATGGCCGGAGGTACGGGAGGGCACGTCTTCCCGGGGCTGGCGGTGGCCGACCTGCTCAGCAGCCGCAACTGGAAAGTGGTCTGGATGGGCGCCCCGGAGAGCATGGAAGCCAAGCTGGTGCCCGCGCGTGGTTACGAAATGGCCTGGGTCCGTTTTGCCGCTCTGCGTGGCAAGGGCCTGTTGCGCAAGTTACTGCTTCCCTTTCACCTCTTCTCGGCGTGCTGGCAGGCGCAGCGCGAACTTCGCCGCGTGCAGCCCGACGTCGTCCTCGGGATGGGCGGTTACATCAGCTTCCCAGGCGGCCTGATGGCGGCCCTGTTGCGCTATCCGCTGGTGATTCACGAGCAGAACTCGGTCGCTGGTCTGGCCAACAGGGTGCTCGCCAGGTTCGCCGACCGGGTGGCCTGCGGCTTTCCGGATGTCTTGCCGAAGGGAGTCTGGGTCGGCAACCCCTTGCGTGCGGAAATGAGCGCTGGGCCAGCGCCGGCAGTGCGCCTCGCCGGCCGCCAGTCGCCTCTGCACCTGCTGGTCCTCGGTGGCAGTCTGGGGGCTGCCGCACTTAACGAAATCGTTCCCAAGGGCCTGGCCCTGATCGACGCTGCGGTGCGGCCCGAAGTGCTTCATCAGGCCGGCGAGAAACATCTCGCGCAACTGCAGGAGAATTACCGCCTCGCCGGAGTGCAGGCCACCTGTGCGGCTTTCATCGAAGACATGGCCGCTGCCTACCAATGGGCTGACCTGGTGCTTTGTCGGGCCGGCGCACTAACCGTTGCCGAGCTGGCAGCAAGCGGCGTGGCGAGCGTTCTGGTGCCGTTTCCGCATGCGGTCGACGACCACCAGACTGCCAACGCCCGCTTTCTGTCGCTGGCTGGCGCCGCCATGCTGCTACCGCAGAGCGAATTGACGCCGGAAGCCATCAGCCTGCTGCGTAAATACGCCCCTGCTCAGCTCGAGCAAATGGCCGCGAAGGCGCGTCAACTGGCCAAGCCAGAGGCGACCGCAGACGTTGCACGCATGTGCGAGGAACTGGTTCAGTGAAGCATAAAGTCAAGAGTATTCATTTTGTCGGCATCGGCGGCGCCGGTATGAGCGGCATTGCCGAAGTGCTGGCCAATCTCGGTTTTGCGATCAGCGGCTCCGATCTCGCCGAAAACTCGGTCACCCGGCGGCTGTCCGGACTCGGCGTGCGTACCGTGCTTGGCCACGCTGCCGAGAACGTCAATGGCGCCGACGCGGTCGTCGTGTCGTCGGCGGTGAAGGAGGATAATCCGGAGGTCATTGCGGCACGGCAACGCAAGGTGCCCGTCGTACCGCGGGCGCAGATGCTCGCCGAGTTGATGCGCCTGAAGCAGGGAATCGCCGTTGCCGGAACACACGGCAAGACAACCACCACCAGCCTGACGGCGTCGATCCTGGCCGAAGGCGGCATGGACCCCACTTTCGTCATTGGTGGCCGCCTCAACGCCGCCGGCGCCAACGCCCGCCTCGGCTCCGGCGAGTTCCTGGTGGCCGAAGCCGACGAGTCCGACGCCTCATTCCTGTTTCTTTCGCCGGTGATTTCGATCGTCACCAATATCGACGCCGATCACATGGAAACCTATGGCCACGACTTCAATCGCCTGAAGCAGGCCTTCGTCGATTTCCTGCAGCGCCTACCGTTTTACGGCGTTGCCGTGCTCTGCGCCGATGATGCCAATGTCCGCGAAATCATGCCTTTGGTGAGCAAGCAGATCGTTACCTACGGTCTCGACTCGTCAGCCAACGTGTACGCTGAGAATGTCGTCGCCGATAACGGCCAGATGCACTTCGATTGCGTTCGCGTCAATGGCAACATCAGCCGTTTTCCAGTGACCGTCAATCTACCGGGCCGGCATAACGTCCTCAACGCCCTGGCGGCGATTGCGGTGGCCAGCGAGCTGGGTATTGCCGACCAGGCGATCGTCAAGGCGCTGACCGACTTTACCGGGGTTGATCGCCGCTTCCAGCGTTACGGCGAGGTCAGCTTGCCTGGTGGCGGCTCCTTCAGCCTGGTCGATGACTACGGTCATCACCCGGTCGAGATGCGGGCAACGATCGCCGCCGCTCGCGGTGCCTTCCCTGGTCGCCGACTGCTGCTGGCTTTTCAGCCACATCGCTACACCCGCACGCGCGACTGCTTCGAGGATTTTGTGAGCGTACTGAGCAGCGTCGACGCGCTGCTGTTGAGCGAGGTCTATGCCGCCGGCGAACAGGCGATTGTCGCTGCCGATGGTCGCGCGCTGGCGCGCGCCCTGCGTGTCGGGGGTAAGCTCGAACCGGTCTTCGTCGACCAGGTCGGCGAGCTGCCGAAGGCGATTCTCGACGCCGCTCGCGATGGCGACGTGGTGATGACCATGGGCGCTGGTTCGATTGGCGGCGTCGCCGGCAAGCTGGTGGGTGGCTAGGATGACAACTCTGAACGCTCAAAATTTCGGTAAAGTGGCCGTTCTCTTCGGCGGCCGCTCGGCCGAGCGAGAAGTCTCCTTGAACAGCGGTTCGCGCGTCCTTGCGGCCTTGTGCCGGCAAGGGGTCGATGCGCAGGCTTTCGATCCGGCCACGCGCCCACTCGACGATCTGGCCGCCTTCGACCGCGCTTTCATTGCCCTGCATGGACGCTATGGCGAAGACGGCACGATCCAGGGGGTTCTCGAATTGATGGGAATTCCCTACACCGGCAGCGGCGTGATGGCGTCGGCGATCGGTATGGACAAGTGGCGCAGCAAAATGCTTTGGCAAGCTGCTGGCGTGCCGATTCCCGACTACGTGATGTTGGCAGCGGATAGCGATTACGCCGCCGTCGAAGTCTCGCTGGGTTTGCCGCTGTTCGTCAAGCCGGCCTGCGAGGGTTCGTCGATCGGTATCAGCAAGGTCAGGCAAGCGGGCGAGCTGGCCGCGGCGCATGCCGAAGCAGCGCGGCACGATTCGCTGGTAATCGCCGAACGTGCCATTCTTGGCGGCGAGTACACCGTCGCCATTCTTGGCGAGCAGGCGCTGCCGATCATCAAGATCGAGCCGAGTGCCGAGTTCTACGACTACGAGGCCAAGTATCTGCGCGACGACACCGCTTACCGCTGTCCTTGCGATCTGCCGGAAAGTCTGCAGCGAGCGCTTGGCGCCCAGGCCTTGCATGCCTTTCGCATTCTTGGTGGCCGCGGCTGGGGACGGGTCGACTTTCTGATGGATGCGGCGACCGCAGACGGGACCCGCAAGGCCTACTTTCTCGAAGTTAACACCTCGCCCGGAATGACCGATCACTCGCTGGTGCCGATGGCAGCGCGCGCGGCCGGGATTTCTTACGACGAACTGGTGCTTCGCGTTCTTGCACTAGCCGCCCTGGGATGAGCGATGTGGCACAAACCGCAATTGATGACTGCCCTTGCCGACCTGCTCTTGCTGGCAGCCGGCGCCGCCTTGCTGGTTGCGGCGGTGATCTGGGGTGCGCCGCGGATGCGGCTGATTCCACTCAACGAGTTGCAGGTGATGCACGAGTTGCAGTCGGTTCAGCGCAGCGAACTGGAGGAGTCAGTCGAGTCTCTGCTGCACGGCAGTTTCTTCACCGTCAATCTGGAAGCTCTGCGGCTGGCGCTCGAGCAATTGCCCTGGGTGCGGCGAGCCGAGGTGTGGCGGAAATGGCCGGCGCGTATCGATGTTCGTATCGAGGAACATCAGGCCGTTGCGCACTGGGGCGAGGGGAGTGGCGAGCTGGTCAATACTTTCGGCGAGGTTTTTCCCGCCACTTTGCCCGACGAGCAGCGTCTGCCGCGGTTCTTCGGGCCAAGCGGGTCGGCGGGCGACGTGCTGCGCCGCCACGAGGAGTTTGCCCGGCTCCTGCAGCCGATCGGTCAGCAACCGGTACAAGTGGCTTTGTCGCCACGTCTGGCCTGGGCGCTGGCACTGGAGGACGGGATGTTGGTTGAGCTCGGTCGCGAGCAGGCGAAGGCACCAATCCGGATGCGTCTGCAGCGTTTTGTCGACTACTACCCGACCCTGTCGGAAACCCGCCACGGGCGGCCGTTGGCGGTGGACATGCGGTATCCCAACGGCTTCGCATTGCGCCTTCCGGCCACTGCGGGTCACGAAGTCAAAGGAAAGAAATGAGCAGGGACAGCAAAGATCTGATCGTCGGTCTCGACATCGGCACCTCGAAGATCGTGGCGCTGGTCGCCGAACTCACTCCGGAAGGGCGGGTGAACGTGATCGGCATGGGCCAGCAGGAATCGCGAGGGCTCAAGAAGGGGGTGGTGGTCAACATCGAGGAAACCGTGGCGACCATTTCGCGCGTCCTGCAGGAGGTCGAACTGATGGCCGATTGCAAGGTGCGCGACGTTTATACGGGGATCGCCGGCAGCCACATCCGCAGCTTCAATTCGAATGGAATGGTGGCCATCAAGGACCGCGAAGTGACGCCGATGGATGTCGAGCGGGTCATCGAAACGGCGCGTGCGATGCCGATTCCGGCCGATCAGGAAATCCTCCACATCCTGACGCAGGAGTTCATTATCGACGACCAGGATGGTATCCGCGAGCCGATCGGCATGAGCGGGTTTCGCCTCGAGGTCAAGGTGCACATCGTTACCGGAGCGGTATCGGCGGCTCAGAACATTATCAAGTGCGTGCGTCGCTGTGGTCTGGAAGTCAACGATCTGGTGCTGCAGCCGCTGGCTTCGAGTTGCGCCGTGCTCTCGGAGGATGAAAAGGACCTCGGCATCTGCCTGATCGACATCGGCGGTGGCACGACCGATCTGGCGGTCTGGACGCAGGGTGCGATCCGTCATACGTCGGTGATCCCGATTGCCGGCGACCAGGTGACCAACGACATCGCCATGGCCTTGCGCACGCCGACGCGCGAGGCTGAAGACATCAAGCGTCGCTTCGGCTGTGCTCTGGCAGACCTCGCCGACCCGGAAGATACGATCGACGTTGTTGGTGTCGACGACCGTCCTTCGCGCAAGCTTTCCCGTCGCGCCCTGGCGGATGTCATCCAGCCGCGTGTCGAGGAGCTCTTCGAACTGATCCAGGCCGAGCTTCGTCGTTCAGGGTTCGAGGACGTGCTGTCATCAGGCATCGTGCTCACCGGCGGCGCCTCGGTGATGCCGGGCATGATCGAGCTCGGCGAGGAGATTTTTCACATGCCCGTCCGCCTGGGCATCCCAAAGTACCAGGGAGCACTCGCCGACGTCGTCCAGAGTCCGCGCTTTGCGACCGCTTGCGGCCTTTTGCTCGAGGCGCAGACGCAGCGCAAGCGCGGTTTGAAGGTGCGTGAAACGAGAGACGTGAAACAGGTTTTCGGGCGCATGCGCTCGTGGTTTGAAAAGAACTTCTGACCCGCGTACTGTCCGGTGTCAGGCCATTAGCAACTTTCAGCAGTAAAAATAGGCTTTTTGCAGAGGAGACGACAATGTTTGAAATCATCGACAAGGAAGAACTGGGTGGCGAACGAGACACGGTGATCAAGGTCATCGGTATCGGCGGTGCTGGTGGCAACGCCGTCGATCACATGATCCGCGAAGGCGTCAACGGCGTCGACTTCATCGCCGCCAATACCGACTCGCAGGCGCTCAACCGCAGCATTGCCGTGCAGCGCCTGCAACTGGGCAAGACCGGTCTTGGCGCGGGCGCCAAACCGGACGCCGGGCGCAGTGCTGCCGAGGAAGAACGCGAAGCCATCGCCGCATCGCTGGCCGGCGCGCATATGGTCTTCATCACCGCCGGCATGGGGGGCGGCACAGGTACCGGCGCCGCACCGATCGTCGCCGAGGTGGCACGCGAACTCGGCGTCCTCACCGTCGCCGTCGTCACCAAGCCTTTCGGCTTCGAAGGAAAGCGTCTGAAGATCGCTGAAGCCGGTATCGCCGAGCTGCAGAAGCACGTCGATTCGCTGATTGTCATTCTCAATGACCGTTTGATGGACGTTCTCGGCGACGACGTTTCCATGGACGATGCCTTCAAGGCGGCCGACAATGTCTTGCGCAACGCGGTTGGCGGCATCGCCGAAATCATCAATTTCCCGGGTCTGGTCAACGTCGACTTCGAGGATGTGCGCACGGTGATGGGCGAAATGGGCATGGCGATGATGGGTTCGGCCAGCGCCGCCGGTGTCGACCGGGCGCGGATTGCTGCCGAAAGAGCGGTCGCTTCGCCTTTGCTTGAGGGGGTCAATCTCTCGGGCGCCAAGGGTGTGCTGGTCAATATCACGGCCACGCGTTCGCTGAAGATGAAGGAAGTCAACGAAGTTATGAACACTGTTCGCGCTTTCGCCGCCGACGACGCGCACATCATCTTCGGTGCGGTCTATGACGAAAGTATTGATGACGAGATCCGCGTGACGGTGGTGGCCACCGGCCTGGGTCAGGCACAGGCGAAAAGGCAGAGCTTTGAAGTGATCAACAGCTCGGTGACCCTGGCGACCGGTACCGACGGCCGTTACGCGAACGGGCAGAGTGTCGACTATTCGAGCCTGGACCAGACCCCGGCGGTGTTTCGCAAAGGGCGTAGCGCGACGGTCGAAGCCTTGGCCAACAGCGGTGTGGATCGTTGGGATATTCCTGCCTTTCTCAGAAAGCAGGCCGACTGAAGCCAGTCATGCACTAACTCCTCTGCCCGGATCGGCGCGTTTCAGGACAGTTCCGACTGTGTTAAAATGCGCCGGTTCCACCGGTTTTTCAAGCACATGCTAAAGCAGCGAACACTCAAGTCCGTGGTCCGCGCCGCTGGTGTCGGACTCCATTCGGGCGTCAAGGTAAATATGAGCCTGCGGCCGGCTGCGCCCGCGACAGGCATCATTTTTCGACGTCTCGATCTCGACCCGGTCGTTGACCTGCCGGCCTCGGCCCTGCTCGTCGGCGACACGCGCATGTGTTCCTGCCTGGAAGTCGACGGCGCCAAGGTGGGCACCATCGAACACCTGATGTCGGCATTCGCCGGTCTCGGCATCGACAACGCCTTTGTCGATCTGGATGCCGCCGAAGTCCCGATTCTTGACGGTTCGGCCTCACCGTTTGTTTTCCTGATTCAGTCGGCGGGGATCGAAGAGCAGGCCGTGGCCAAGAAATTCATTCGCGTCAGGCGTCCGATTGAAGTCCGCGACAGCGACCAGTCCGGTGATAAGTGGGCGCGTTTCGAGCCTTATGAAGGCTTTCGACTGACTTTCTCGATTGGTTTCAATCATCCGGCGATCGACCGCACCGGGCAGTCGGTGTGCATTGATTTCGCCGACAACTCCTACGCCCGCGAAGTCGCGCGAGCGCGAACCTTCGGTTTCATGCAGGAGGTGGAGTGGTTGCGCGAGAACGGTCTGGCGCAAGGCGGCGGGCTGGAAAACGCTGTCGTGCTCGATGAATACCGCGTCCTGAATGCTGATGGTTTGCGCTACAGCGACGAGTTCGTGAAGCACAAGGTTCTCGACGCCATCGGCGATCTGTACCTGCTCGGACAGCCGCTATTGGCGTCATTCGTCGCCCACAAGTCAGGGCACGCACTGAACAACGCGCTGGCTCGGCAATTGCTGGCCACTCCGGATGCCTGGGAATACGTCAGTTTCGAAGACGCTGATCTGGCTCCGCAGTCGCTTTCTCGCTGGCTGGCCTTGCCGGCGTTCTGAGCAGGTGTGGTTGCTGCGCCTGCTGGCGGTCCTGACGGTGATTACCGTCGCCGGCGGGGTGCTGATCTTTCTGTTTACCCGGGACGCGCGCTACCTGCATTTCGCCTGGCGCCTCTTTCGCTACGCGCTGATCGTCGCCTTGCTGGTGTTCGCGCTTCTGATCCTCGAACGCGTGGCGGTCATTCCTCTCTAGCGGCGTGCGCCAGCAAATGTTCGAGTGCAGAGCGTAAGGACGACGCCGCCGGCAGCGAGTCGCTCAATGCCGTCAAGCGCTGGCTGGTCTTGGCGCTGAGCGGCTTTTGCTGCGCCGCGCGGGCCGCCGCGGGGCGGGTGCGAGCTTGCACTTTCACCTGAAGCTCCCGGCACTCCACGCCCCGCTGCAAAAATTCATCGACCAGTGTTGGCGCCATCTGGCGCAGCTTGGTCGCCACGGCACCGCTGCTGGCGTGGATAAGTACGATCCCCGACTTGTAATTGGCCAAGCTGCTCGCCTGGCCAAGATGTGGCGGCGCGATCTCCTGAAATAATCCCGCGAGCCTGGCCAGGAGTCTGGCGTGTGCCAAGACCTTGCCTGCCCCTTCGGGTCCATCAAGGTAGCTGTGCAGTGAGTCCGTCATCGGGAATTTCCGGGAGAGGCAACGCCTGCATCTTATTCTCGTCTCCAAGCGGATGGCAACCGCCAAGACCTTGACCCCCCGTAGTCTGGCGACGGGTGCTGGTACTTCTCCCCCGCGGGACAAGGGCTACGGTCATGACTTCGATGATCTGGCGTATCGTTACAGGTCATGACCGCTAACGACGTTCGTAGACGACGAAGTCGAAGGCGGGGGTACTGGTTGCGGTCGCTTGCCCGCCGCTGCACGCGCCTTGGCAAACGTTCTTCGCAGATGGCTGTCCGGCGCGACGCGAGATCTCGCGCCACTCGTCAGGCGGAACGTCCGGGAAGTAGCTGTCTCCCGGACAGTCCGCGGCGACTTCGGTCAAGTACAGCCGACTGGCCAGCGCCAGAGTCTGCCGATAGAGGTCGGCGCCACCGATGACGAAGATCTCGCTGGCGTCGCCTGCGAGGCGAATGGCCTCCTCGATCGAGCCCGCCCGTGTTGCGCCGCTGGCAAAGTAAGCCGGATTGCGGCTGACGACGATATTGTGCCGCTTCGGCAACGGTCGAAAGGCCGCCGGCAGCGACTCCCAAGTCTTTCGGCCCATGATCACGGTTTTGTCGCGGGTTGTTTCGCGAAAGTGTTTCATGTCTTCAGGCAGCTGCCAGAGCAATTGCTGCTGCCTGCCAATGGCGCCGCTTCTGGCAACGGCAGCGATCAGTGCGATCATTTTCACCCTCTCCGACGGCGCCACTGGCAACGGCTCCCGGCGGCTGTGGCAGCGCTGGGCAAGCAGCAGTCGTCGCTAGGCATCGGATTAATGTGAAAGTCGCGCAAGCGACTCACGAAGCGCCCTTCTCCCCTCGCGGGAGAAGGGTCTGGGGAAGAGGGAAACGGTCATGACTTTCATGATTCGGGGTCTCTCGACATGTCATGACCGTTAGACGGCGACCGGCGCCGAGATGTGCGGATGCGGATCGTAGCCTTCGAGGCTGAAGTCCTGAAAACGGAAGGCGAAGAGGTTGTCAATGTCAGGATTCAGTCGCATCGTCGGCAAGGTTCGCGTCGCACGCGTCAGCTGCAGTTGGGCCTGCTCGAGGTGATTGCTGTAGAGGTGTGCGTCGCCGAAAGTATGCACAAAGTCGCCCGCCTGATAACCGCAGACCTGCGCCAGCATCAGGGTGAGAAGTGCGTATGAGGCGATGTTGAACGGGACGCCAAGGAAGATGTCGGCGCTGCGCTGGTAGAGCTGACAGGAAAGCTTGGCGCGCTGGTCGCGGTCAGTTGGCCCGGCGGGTGCGACGTAGAACTGGAAAAAGGCGTGGCACGGCGGTAGCGCCATGCGCTCGACGTCGGCTGGATTCCAGGCGCTGACCAGATGGCGGCGCGAGTCAGGCTTGTTTTTCAGATTTTCGACGAGCTCGGCGATCTGGTCTATTTCGCCTCCCTGCGGGCTTTGCCAGTGCCGCCACTGATGGCCATAGACCGGGCCGAGATCGCCATTCGCGTCGGCCCATTCGTCCCAGATGCGGACGCCGTTCTCGCGCAGATAACGGATGTTGGTGTCACCCTGCAGGAACCACAGCAGCTCGTGGATGATCGACGGCAGATGCAGCTTCTTGGTCGTCACCGCCGGGAAACCGGCGCCGAGGTCGAAGCGCATCTGCCAGCCGAACACCGAGCGCGTACCTGTGCCGGTGCGGTCTGCCTTGAGCGTGCCCTGTTCGAGAACATGGCGCATAAGGTGGAGATACTGCTGCATGGTTTGAGCCTGTCGTTGATCCAGGCCGAATTGTAGAGTAATCGCCTGCTGGGCGCAGTCCGCCGCCGACGTCGCCCGATCGCTCGGCGTGCTCCGCGCGACGCCGAGGAATCGCCTTGGTGGCAAGCGGGGCCATCCGGGAGGCGTTCGACCTCGTACTGGTTTACTGGTTTACAATTCGCGCTCCAACGGCAGTCATCCGCGACGAGGCTTCACGTTCCATGATGTTCAATTTCTTTGCGAAACGTTCGGATCATCCGCTGGCTGACAGCAAGGAGCTGAAGCGGATTCTTGCCGAGTTGCACGTCGATAGGCCGGCAAAAGCCGTCGACGAAGTTAGCGGCTGGTTCGATTCGCTCCAGCACGCCGAGAACTTCGGCGTTGACCAGTATTTTGACGTGCTCCGCCAGCTTGATGAGGCGGCGCAGCGACACCTGCTGGCTGTGGCTCGCGACTACCTGCTGTCAGGACGCTTGACGAAACTCGAAGAAGAGCGGCTGTGGACGCGCAGCCACCGCTATTGGGGCCAGGTCGCGACCCTGTACACCGACTGCATCGAACGCGCCCAGCGTGATCCCAAGAGCAAGTCTAGCGACGCCTTCAAGGTCTTTCTGCCGCTGGCGCTTGTACGCGCGCAGGCGGCACGCTGCAATCAACTCAAGTGGTTGGCGTTTCGCTACGGTTCAGGTGGCGAAGACGTTTGGCAGGCGCTCGGCGCAACCTATCTGGTGGCCGAAACCGCGGCTAACGCTCAGAAGCCGCTACCGCTCTATCCGGCGCGGCAAGGGCTGAGCACCGTGGCGGAGCAATACCTGCACGCGATTGTCTTCTTTGCCTCTTCGATGGATAGCTTGATGCCCGTGCAGATCGAGCTGGCTGACCGCCTGATTGCGCATTTCCTGCCGCACTTTGTTCTCCTGCCTGATTGCCGGCCGGACAGCGTCTATTGGGTCGATGCGACGGTCGGCGCGCCACCGCTGCGACTGGTCCGTCACCCTGGTGTGAGCAGGCGTGGCTTGCGTTTCTTCTCTCCGGGGACGGCGCTGGCGGCGCTCGAAGAGCTGTTGCATCGGGTCGAGCACGGTGAGCGGCCGGCCGACGTCAACCTTGGCGGTGAGTACGCGCCGCGTGCCCTGTTGCCGGTACTTCGCCATCTGCGTCTGTATTGGGCCAAGCGCCCGCCCCAGCGCCGCCATACGCGGCATGCAGTGAAGACGCGAATGCTCGTCCTGTATGGCTTTGATGACAGCTACTCGCTGTTCTCGGGAGCCGTGCCGCGCCCCGAGAATGAAGTAGCGATGGACAGCTGGGTGGTCGAGAATGTGAGCCTTGGTGGATTTCGTGCGCAGATTGGCGATTCGGCGAGCGAGCACATCGACATCGGCACACTGCTGTGCGTCCAGCCGGAGGGTGGCGACAACTGGATGCTGGGTGTCGCCAGGCGCTTCACGAGGCCGGGTCCTGACGGCGCCAGTCTCGGCGTGCAGGTACTCTCCCGGCAGGCACTGAGCATCGAACTGCGGCCGCGGCGCAGCGGCTTTTCGGCGGCGCTGGCTATCCCGGGTATCTGGTTGCAGGATGGCGGTGAAACCGGGATCCTGCGCATCGTCTTGCCGCTGGCGGGTTTCAATGTCCGTGAAACGCTGGAGTTCAGCCATCAGGGCCAGCAGCGGACGCTGATTCCGATGGAGCTGGAGGAGGTCGGCAGCGAGTATGAGATTGGTTGTTTTCGAGAGCAATCAGCGACCTGAAGGCTACAAGGCCTGGGGGGGGGGCGGCTCCTTGCCGCTAGCCTTGGGGGGCCGTTGGCCGCAGCGCTGATTTCGGTCGAAAAGCCTTGACCACCTGCGCGACCGTTTCGACGTAGGGGCCGCCAAGCAGATCGATGCAGTAGGGGACGGCAGCGAAAATGCCGTTCACCACGACCGTGCCATCGGCCGCTTTCACTCCCTCAAGGGTTTCCCGGATCGACTTCGGTTGCCCGGGCAGATTGAGGATCAGGGCCTTGCCGCGAACGACACCCAGCTGACGCGAAAGGATGGCCGTCGGCACGAAGTTCAGGCTGATGCGGCGCATTTCCTCGCCGAAGCCGGGCATCAGCCTGTCGGCCACGGCGAGGGTGGCTTCCGGGGTGACGTCGCGTGGCGCGGGACCGGTGCCGCCGGTGGTCAGCACCAGATGGCAGCCAAGCTCATCAACCAGCTCCTTCAATGTTTCTTCGATGCGCGCCTGCTCGTCGACGATCAGGCGTCTTTCGCTTCGCCACGGACTGGCAAGGGCGCGGCCGAACCATTCTTCGAGCGCCGGGATTCCCTGATCGGCATAGACGCCCTGCGCGGCGCGGTCGCTGATCGACAGCAGTCCAATCAGCAGTTGATCATCATTGATCATGCTCATCCTTTCCGCTGGCGCGGTCGTCGAGGATTTCCAGCCCTTTGAGGAACTGGAAAATGGCGCGGTAATTGCGCGGCGACCGGCCTTGTTCCTGCTCGCTCAAGGCGGCGCGTCGTAGCGAGCGCAGATGCTGCAGGTCCACCGCTGGGTAGGTCTCGGCAATTCCGTACAGCACCCCTTCGTCGGCCAGCAAGGCCGTTCGCAGGCGCTCGATACGGTGCAACCTGCCCGTTTCCTCGGCCGAATCGCCACGCAGCGCAGCCAGTGCCTTGCGGATCGGTTCCGGGTCTTCGATATCGCGCATCACCCGGCCGATAAATTGCAGCTGTCGCCTTCGCGCCTCGTCGTGTCGAGTCATGCGCTGCGCCGCACGGACGGCGGCGCGCAGATCTTCCGGGAGGTCGATTTTCTTGAGCCGATCGGGCGCCAGCTCCACCAGTTCCTCGCCGAGGCCCTGTAGCTCCTCCATGGCCCGCTTGCGCTGCGTTTTTGACGGCGGGCCTGTGTCTTCTTCGTCTTCTTCGGGAGGAATCATCGGCGGCAGAGGAGGCTTTCCTGGTGGCAGTTGGGGAGATGGGCGTGTTCAGACGCTTGAGCGGACCGTCTGCGCGGAGCTGCTATGATAGCGACTTTTGCCTTTGGCCACCGCCCCATGTCCCCTCCCACCACCGTCGCCGCTCGCGAATCGCGCTTCAGCTACCGCTTCGAAACTCTGCAGCAGTTGGCGCGCGACGTTCTCGCACATGCCGAAAAGTGCGGCGCAAGTGCTTGCGAGGTCGATGTCTCCGATGGCTTCGGTCAGTCGGTCACGGCTCGCCGTGGAGAGGTCGAAACCATCGAATACAACCGCGACAAGGCGATTGCCGTCGCTGTCTATCTTGGTCAGCGAAAAGGCCAGGCGAGCACTTCCGATTTTTCTGCGACGGCCTTGCGTGAGACCGTCGAGGCAGCGCTGAACATCGCCCGCTTTACTGCTGCCGATCCCTCTGCCGGACTGCCCGACGCGTGCCTGCTGGCCATCGACAGCGAGCACTTGCCGGATCTCGATCTCTATCATCCCTGGTTGCTCGCGGTCGAAGCCGCCGTCGACCTGGCGAAGCGCTGCGAAGCTGCGGCCTTTGCGGTCGACCCGCGGCTGAGCAATTCGGAAGGCGCGACGGTGTCCAGTCAGGAAGGGCATTTCGTGTCCGCCAACAGTCTTGGTTTCATGGGCGGCTACCCAACTTCTCGGCATTACCTGTCGTGTTCGATGATCGCCGGCAAAGACGGAAACATGCAGCGCGACGACTGGTACGCGATGGCCCGCGATGCGCAGGCCATTGGTTCACCGGAGCTGATTGGCGAGCGCGCCGCCCAACGTGCCCTGGCGCGGCTTGGTGCGCGCAAGATCAAGACCTGCAAGGTACCGGTGATTTTTGAGGCGCCCCTTGCCGCGTCGTTGATCGGCAGCTTTGTGCACGCGGTCAGCGGCGGCAGCCTGTACCGCAAGACCTCCTTCCTGGTCGATAGCCTGGGCAAGCGCGTCTTCGCCAGAAAGGTACAGATCAGCGAGCGGCCCCATCTGGCGCGTGGCCTGGCCAGTGGCTATTTCGACAGTGACGGCGTTGCGACCAAGGATCGTGAAGTGATTGTTGACGGCCAGCTGCAGGGCTATTTCCTGAGCGCTTACACGGCGCGCAAGCTGTCAATGCAGACCACCGGCAACGCCGGTGGCAGCCACAATCTCATCGTTCATCCCGGCAAGCGGGATTTGCCTGGCCTGCTCAAGAAAATGGGCCGCGGCTTGCTGGTGACCGAGTTGCTCGGCCATGGCGTCAACTACGTGACCGGCGACTATTCGCGCGGCGCTGCCGGCTTCTGGGTGGAGGGTGGCGAGATTGTTCATCCGGTCGAAGAGATCACCATCGCCGGCAACCTTCGCGACATGTTCAGAAACCTGGCCGGTGTCGGCAATGATGTCCTGGTGCGCGGCTCGAAGCAGGTCGGGTCGCTGCTCATCGAGCAGATGAAGGTGGCAGGCGCCTAGCTTTTTCCGCGCCGCGAATTTCTCTGGACGCTGGACAGATCCGCGCGGCTGCCGGCGCTCGGAAAATCCGTATTCTCTGGCCGACTGCTTTCGCTATAATCGGCGGGCAATTCGTGTACAAGAAACCAAAATAGGAGACAAGATTGTGGAAAGACGTTCGTTTTTGAAGAATGCTGGTGTCGGCCTGGCGGCCGGTAGCGTGGCCATGCCGGCGATTGCTCAGAATGCGCCAACCATTCGCTGGCGTCTGGCGTCCAGCTTTCCGAAAAGCCTGGATACCATTTACGGTGGTGCCGAATTCATGGCCAAGCGGGTCGCCGAAGCCACTGGTGGCAAGTTTCAGATCCAGGTTTTTGCCGGCGGCGAAATCGTCCCCGGGCCGGCTGTCTTCGACGCCGTCAAGGACAACACCGTCGAAATGGCGCACACCGCGTCGTACTACTTTTTCGGCAAGGATCCGACCTACGCTTTTGACTGCGCGATTCCTTTCGGAATGACTAACCGTCAGCTCGACGCCTGGATGCGTTACGGCAACGGCAGCACGCTGATGGGCGAGCTCTACGGGAAGTCGAATATCGTTCCGATTCCCTGTGGCAACACCGGTGCGCAAATGGGCGGCTGGTTCCGCAAGGAGGTCAAGACGGTTGCCGACATCAATGGCCTGAAGATCCGTATCGGTGGCTTTGCTGGTGAGGTGTTGAGCAAACTTGGCGCCGTGCCGCAGCAGATTCCGGGTGGCGATATCTATCCCTCGCTGGAGAAGGGCACCATTGACGCGGCGGAATGGATTGGTCCTTACGATGACCAGAAGCTGGGCTTCAACAAGGTTGCCAAGTACTACTACTACCCGGGGTGGTGGGAGGGCGGGCCGCAGCTGTCGGTTTACGTCAATAGCGCCAAGTACGCCGAGCTGCCGAAAGAGTACAAGGCCATTCTGCATATGGCCTGTGCCGACGCGCACGTGGACATGATGGCCAAGTACGACGCCAAGAACCCGACGGCGTTGAAGCAACTGGTCGGCTCCGGTACGCAGTTGCGGCAGTATCCGAAAGTGATCATGGATGCTGCGTACAAGGCGGCAATGGAACTCTATGCGGAGACGTCCAAGACCAATCCCGGCTTCAAGAAAGTCTATGACGACTACGCGAAGTTCCAGACCGACCAGAACCTCTGGTTCGGGATCGCCGAAGGTGCCTACGTAAGCTATATGAACACCAAGCGCTAGATTTCAGACTGCAGACTTCGTCCGCACAGGGCCGCTTGCCGGTTCTCGCGACGAAGAAAAGGAAACGGAGGCCAATGGCCTCCGTTTCCTTTTCGGGTCAGCATTCCCTGCATTCCTGTTGCCGTCGCGCGGCGAACTTCCCGCCGACGGCAGCCTGCAGCCTACTTTTCCTTGTTTTCCTTGAGCATGTCGAGAATGGCGTCGGTAGCCGCAGCACCCGGCTTTGGCGGCTGCCCGTCTGGCGCGCCTTCCGCTGGCGCAGGCGCACCGTATCCGCCGCCACCTCCGTACGAGGAACTCGGGATCTCGATCTCGACCGAATCGAGATCCACCTTGACCTCCTTGTCGAGGCCGAAAGTCACCAGTTGCGGGAACGCAATCAGGATGCCGACCATGACGATCTGGATGCAGACAAAGGGAATCGCACCCCAGTAGATGTCGGTGGTCTTGACCGACGCCGGCGCGACCGAGCGCAGGTAGAAAAGCGCAAAGCCGAAAGGCGGATGCATGAACGAGGTCTGCATGTTCACCGCCAGCAGTATTCCGAACCAGATCAGATCGATCCCCAGTGCTTCGGCAACCGGTCCGAGCAGCGGCACGACGATGAACGAGAGTTCGAAGAAGTCGAGGAAGAAAGCGAGCAGGAAGATCAGGACGTTGACCACGATCAGGAAGCCGACTTCACCGCCCGGCAGCCCGGTGAGCAGGTGCTCGACCCAGCGGTGCCCGTCTACGCCGTAGAAAGTGAGCGAGAATACACGCGCGCCAACCAGGATGAAGACCACGAAAGTCGTCAGCTTGGCCGTCGTATCCATGGCCTGCTTGAGCAGGCTCAGGGTCAGGCGCTTGCGCGCCAGGGCCATGATCAGCGCGCCAGTGGCGCCCATGGCGCCGCCTTCGGTCGGCGTTGCGATACCCATGAAGATCGTGCCGAGGACCAGGAAGATCAGCATCAGCGGTGGCACCATGGTGGTCAGCACGCGGAGCAGCAGTTTGCTGCCATGCAGGGTGCGCGCTTCTGCTGGCAGTGCCGGTGCCCACTTGGGCTTGAAGATAGCGACCAGCAGGACATAGCCGACGTACAAGGTAGTCAACACGATGGCCGGCAGAAAGGCGCCCTTGTACATGTCGCCGACCGACTTGCCCAACTGGTCAGCCATGATGATCAGCACCAGCGATGGCGGCAGGATCTGGGCCAGCGTTCCCGACGCGGCGATGACGCCGGTGGCGAGCTTGGTGTTGTAGCCGTAGCGCAGCATGATCGGCAGCGAGATCAGTCCCATCGAGATCACCGACGCGGCGACGACACCGGTGGTCGCGGCGAGTAGCGCTCCGACGAAGATGACGGCCAGCGCCAGGCCGCCACGCATTGGGCCGAACAGCTGCCCGATGGTGTCGAGCAGGTCTTCGGCCATTCCTGATCGTTCGAGAATCAGACCCATGAAGGTAAAGAAGGGAATGGCCAGCAGCGTGTCGTTGTTCATGATGCCGAAAATACGGTCCGGCAGGGCCTGGAAAAGTTGTGGGCCGAGCAGGCCGAGTTCGATGCCGATCAGGCCGAAGAAGATGCCGTTGGCGGCGAGCGCGAAGGCGACCGGGAAGCCGACTAGCAGGAAGAGGACCATCGCAGCAAAGATGATCGGCGCCATGTTGTTGATCAGGAATTCGGTCATCAGAGTTCTCCCTGTTTCGCCTTGATGGCCAGCGCGAGTTCTTCTTCGGCGGTCGGCGTGTGCGACTTGGCGCCGGGATCCGAACACAGACCCTGCACGAAGCCAATGCGCTTGATCAGTTCCGAAAAGCCCTGAATCACCAGCAGGAAAAAGCCGATAGGGACCATCAGGCGAACCGGCCAGACGGTGAGGCCGCCGGCGTTGCTCGATTGCTCGTTGGTTTCGTAGGCGAGGACAAAGATCGGCCACGACATGTACATGATGGCGATAGCCATCGGCATCAGGAAGAAAATGATGCCGAAGATGTCGATCATCGCCTGGCCCCGCCGGGAGAAGCGACCAGCGACAAGATCGATACGCACATGCTCGTTGCGCATCAGCGTGTAACCGGCGCAAAACAGGAAAATCGCCGAGAACAGGTACCACTGAATCTCGAGAAAGGCGTTCGAGCTGTAGTCGATGGTGTAACGCATGACGGCGTTACCGGCACCGATCAGGGTGACGATCAGCACCAGCCAGATGATGCTCTTGCCGACGCGTTCGGTAAGGCCATCAATCAGGCTTGAAAGCTTGAGTAAACCATTCACGGGAAAATCCTCCTTTGATAGCTGGAAACGCGGTCCTCCCGGAGCCGATCACATGCCGGTCGCCTCTTCATCGGGCGGTTTGGCTCGGCTGCGGCGCCACAAAACCATGTGCCGCAAGCATGGTGGCACGATAGCCGGCCGATTATGGCACATCTTTCCTTTATGCGAGCGCACTCGTGAAACATGAAAACCATGCTCGGAAGGTGGTAAAAAGGTATTGCCGATCAGGTGTTTAGGCGAAAGCCATGCGCCGGCCCAAGAGGCGTTGCACTGGCGCCGAGCGAGCTTTGCTGCCGTCGTTCAGCTGCTTTCTGGCTGGCCCAGATCCGGCACCTTGCCGTCGCCCGGCTTGATCCGGTAGCCGGCAGCGTAGAGGGCTGGCAGAAAGAGCACGGTGAGCAGGGTGGCGACGATCAGGCCGCCCATGATGGCCACCGCCATCGGTCCCCAGAAGACGCTGCGGGTCAGGGGAATCATGGCCAGGATTGCTGCGGCAGCGGTCAACATGATCGGCCGGAAGCGGCGCACGGTCGAGCCGACGACCGCCTCCCATGCTGGGGTGCCGGCTTTCCCGTCCTGCTCGATCTGGTCGACCAGGATCACCGCATTGCGCATGATCATTCCCGACAGGGCGATGACGCCAAGGTTGGCGACGAAGCCGAACGGCACGTTGAAGATGAGCAGCGCCAGGGCGACGCCAATCAAACCGAGCGGTGCCGTCACCAGTACCAGCAGCGTGCGGCCGATGCTCTGCAGCTGGATCATCAGCAGCGTGATCACGCCAAGGAGCATCAGCGGCATCACTGCCTTGATCGAGTTCTCGCCTTTGGCCGAAGCCTCGGTGGCGCCGCCGGCTTCGATGCGAAAGCCTGCGGGTAGGCGGGCGCGCAAAGCATCGAGCTGCGGATCGATCTGGGCGGTGGCGACCGGCGCCTGGATGTCGTCGCGGATATCGGCGCGAACGGTCACCGTCGGCAAGCGATTGCGCCGCGCAATCAAGCCGTGCTCGAGTTCGTAGCGGATCGTTGCCAGTTGCGCGAGCGGCACATAACGGCCGCTGGCGGTAGGGATGTTGATGTCGGCCAGCGCCGAGATGCGTGCGCGTTCGTCGCCGGCGGCGCGTGCGACGACGTCGATCAACTGGTCGTCCTCGCGCATCTGGGTGATGCTGATGCCGTTCAGCATCGAGTTGAGGAAGGCGGCGAGTTCCTGCGAGCTGATGCCGAGCGCGCGGGCGCGGTCCTGATCGACGTCTACGCGGACGACCTTGTTCATCTCGTTCCAGTCGAAGCTGACTTCCTGCAGGTGTGGACTGTTGCGCATCACCGTGGCGACTTCCTCGGCAGCGCGGCGCAGCTCGCCAAGGTCCTTGCCGGAAACGCGAAACTGTACCGGGAAACCGATCGGCGGGCCATTTTCCAGGCGCTGGACGCGTGCACGCAGGCCGCTCCACTCGGCCGATGGGTCGGCAAAACGGCGCTCCAGGCGCTGCTTGAGCTCTTCACGCGCAGCGATATCGCGGCTGGTGACGACGAACTGCGCGAAGTTGTCGTTGAACAGTTGCTGATCGAGCGGCAGGTAGAAGCGCGGGCTGCCGTTGCCGAGATAGCTGGCAAAGTACTTGATCGACTTTGCCATCTCGGGCTCGGCGAGCAGCTCTTCGACTTTTTTGGCTTGTGCCTCGGTGGCTTTCAGCGAGGCGCCGTTCGGCAGCCACAGGTCGATCAGCAACTCTGGCCGACTCGAGGCCGGGAAGAACTGCTTCTGCACGCCGAACGCGAGTACCGCCAGCGACGCGGCAAAGGCCATCGCGGTGGTGATGATCACCAGCCAGCGGTGCTCTAGCGACCACTCGATCGTCGCCCGGACGCGCCGGTAAAAAGGGCTGCCGTAAGCATTGTCGCCATGCGCTTGCGCCCCCCGGTGCAACGTCTCCGCGTCAAGCACCAGGAAGCCCAGGTAGGGGGTAAACAAGACCGCTACCAGCCACGACACCAGCAGCGCGATGCTGAGCACCGCAAAAATCGAGAAGGTGTATTCGCCGGCGCTGGATTTTGCGAAACCGACGGGCATGAAGCCGATGGCCGTGATCAGCGTGCCGGTGAGCATCGGGAATGCGGTCGAGGTGTAGGCGAAGGTCGCCGCTCGGAAGCGACCCCAGCCCTGCTCCATTTTGACGACCATCATCTCGACGGTAATGATTGCGTCGTCGACCAGCAAGCCCAGCGCAATGACCAGTGCGCCGAGAGAAATCCGCTGTAGGTCAATGCCGAAGACGGCCATGAGCAGAAAAGTCATCGCCAGGACCAGCGGGATCGACAGCGCAACGACGGCGCCGGTACGCATGCCGAGACTGATGAAGGACACCGCCAGAACGATCAGCACCGCCTCGGCCAGCGAGGACATGAACAGGTTCATCGACGCGCGTACGATCTGCGGTTGGTCGGCGACGACGTGGAGGTCGATGCCCAGTGGCAGGTCCTGCTGCAGGCGGGCCGTGGCTTCGCGCAGGCGGTCGCCGAGCTGGATCACGTCACCGCCCTTGTTCATGGCGATGGCGATGCCGATTGCGTCCTCTCCCTGAACGCGCATGCGCGGCGTCGGTGGTTCGGCGAAGCCGCGTTTGACGGTGGCAATGTCGCCGAGCCGGAACAGTCGGCCGCCGGCCTGGATGCCGATTTCGCGAATGCTGTCGACCGACGCGAAATCGCCGGAGACGCGTATGCGCACGCGGTCGGACGGCGTCTCGTAGAAGCCGGCCGGGGTCATCGCATTCTGTTGTCGCAGTGCGTCGACGATGAGCAGAGGATCGAGGCCGAGGGTGGCCAGTTTGGCGTGCGACACTTCGATGTAGATCTTTTCGTCCTGAACGCCGATCAGCTCGATCTTCTTGACGTCGGGCAGTTGCCGCAGTTCGCGCGCGATGTCGTCGGCCTGCTGGCGCAGCGCGGCGAGGTCGAAGCCGTCGCCGGTGAGCGCGTAAATGGTGATGAAGGTGTCACCGAATTCGTCGTTCAGGAAAGGGCCGAGGACGCCTTGCGGCAGCGTGTGCCGCATGTCGCCAATCTTCTTGCGTACCTGGTACCAGGTCTCGGGGACCTCTTTCTTCGGCGTGTAATCCTTGAGCACGATGAAGACCAGCGACTCTCCCGGGCGCGTCTGCGAGCGCACCACGTCGACCCACGGCACTTCCTGCAAGCGCTTCTCGATGCGTTCGCTGACCTGCAGCTCGACCTCGTGGGCCGTGGCACCCGGCCACAGCGTGCGCACCACCATGACCTTGAAAGTGTAGTCCGGGTCTTCGGCGCGGCCGAGTTTGAAATAGGCAAAGGCGCCGCTGAGCATCAGCACGACGATCAGGTAAGCGGTCAGTGAACGGTGGCGTAGCGCCCATTCGGAGAGGTTGGGAGCGTTCATCGCTCGGTAGGCGCGGCCGGGGTCTGCGGCTTGCTCGTCGAGGCAGGAGCCGCCACCGGCGCCGCCTGCTCGACGACGCTGACGCGCTCGCCGGCGGTCAGCTTGTGAACACCGGCAACGACGATTCTTTCACCGGCCTGCACGCCGCCATTCAGTAGCGCCGTGTCTTCGCCATAGCTGTCCACCGCCACCGGGCGCAAGGCGACGCTCTGATCGGCCTGCACCACCCATAACGCGGGCTGGCCGTCCTGCTGAAAGACTGCCGTCAGCGGCACGCTCAGGCGAGCATCTCGCTGCGGGCTGAGAAAGCGCACCTTGGCGGTCATTCCCAGCAGCACCCTGGCGTCTGCATCGATCATCGCCACGCGTGCGGCGTAGGTGCGTGTCACCGGGTCGGCCACCGGCGACAACTCGCGCAAGCGGGCCCGGTAAATGGCCTCGTCGTCGGCCCATAGGCGAACCTCGGCATGGTCGAGCGCCTGCGCTTCCGGCATGCGCGCCTCGGGAATCGAGATGGCGACTTCGAGCGTATCGGCACGCGCCAGACGCAGCACCGTTTGTCCGGCGGCGACCACTTGCCCGACTTCGGCCGAGATCAAGCCAACGACGCCCGCCTGATTGGCACGCAGAACGGTATAGGTCGACTGGTTGCGCGCCAGTTCGGCGTTTGCCAGCGCTGCCGTGAAGGCCGTTTCCTTGCTGTCCAGCGCCGCCTGGCTGACGAAGCTCTTGCTGCGCAGATCGCGATAGCGCTGCAGGTCGGCGCGCGCCAATTGCAGTTGTGCGGCGGCGGCGGTCGCCGACAAGGCGGTATCGGCCGGATCGAGCCTGGCCAGCGCCTGGCCGGCCTTGACCACCGCGCCGGTGTCAACCAGACGCGCGGCAATCTTGCCGGGAATGCGAAAAGCCAGCGCCGTTTCGTAGCGCGAGCGCACTTCTCCAGAGTAGGTCCGCAGCGAGTCAGACGCGCTCTCGCCGACCAGGCGCGTCAATACCGGACGTGCCGCAGCGGGCGGCGGCGCTTCCTTGCTGCAGCCGGCGAGCAGTACCAGCTGCGGCACGATGAGCAGCAGTCGCCAGAGCCGCTGCCGAGAGGCAGCCCTCGCGGTCATCGCTTGCCCCCCGTCAGCGGCTCGACGAACTCGACGAACTCGCCGCTGCTACCCCGCAAGCCCTTCACCAGCAGCTCGAAATGCGTCCGCAGGTAGGTCTCAGGGGTGGTCTTCCGATTACAGAAGCCCAGGGAAAAACGCGAGATCGCCAGCATCAATAGCGGTGCCATTATTACGTCGATTGCCGTTTCTATGTCCACCGGGCGAAACTCTCCGCTGGCCACGCCGCGCTGCAGGGTCGTGCGCAGCAGCGCACGACCGCGTGTCAGTACCCGCTCGTGGTAATACTGGGCGACCTCCGGGAAGTTGCTCGACTCGCAGGCGATCAGCTTGGTTACGCCGGCCATTGGCGTTTGCCCGATTTGCTCCCACCAGCCGAAGAGCAACTGCTGCAGGAGTTCGGCAGCCGATCCGTGAAAATCCGACAGTCGCTGCGCGGCTGCTGCCAGCGCGGCGACCATGCCTTCTTCGATCACCGCCTTGAACAGCGCTTCCTTGCTTTCGAAATACAGATAAAGCGTCCCTTTCGAGACGCCGGCGCGGGCGGCCACGTCATCGAGTCGCGTCGCGGCGAAGCCTTTCTCGACGAACAGCGCCAGGGCCGCAGCGGTCAGCTCGGAAGGGCGCGCCTCCTTGCGCCGACGCCGCGGCGGTCGGCAATCGGGAGAAGCTTCCGAGAGGGGACGAGCTGCGTGTAGTTTCATCGCCGTACATTAATGACTTAATGGTCAGTAATGTACGCGCGGACCAGGGCGGCGTCAAACAGATCGCTAATCAAGTGTGCATTTACCGTACGCATTCCCTGCGCGCGCTGCCAGCCGCTCACGCTGGGGGCGTCGATTGCGCTACCATGCCCCGTCAGATTGCCCTCTCCTGTTGCCCGTGCGCGCCATGACCCGCTGGCCCGTGCAGCAGGAGCCGCCCAGCGAAAGCACGATGCCGAAGAGTGAATGATGAATAGCCCGAGAACCGAAGTCGCCCGAACAACCCTGGCCGTCCTTTTCATCGGCTTGCTGATTGCCGCTTCGGGCTGGATCCTGAGGCCGTTTCTGCCGGCGCTGATCTGGGCGACGATGGTCGTCGTCGCCACCTGGCCGGTGATGCTGCGCGTGCAACGACAGTTCGGCAACCGGCGTGCTCCGGCGGTGATGGTCATGACTCTGCTGGTACTCCTGGTTCTCGTCGTTCCCTTGTCGTTGGCGATCGCGACCCTCGTCGAGAACGCCCAACAGATCGTCAGCTGGGGAAGGTTTGTCGCTAGCTTCGAAGTGCCGCCACCCCCTCACTGGGTTCCCAACCTGCCGCTTGTTGGCCACAAGCTTGACCAGGCCTGGATGCAGCTCGCGGTCGCCGGAACCCAGGAACTGACGGCCAAGGTCGCCCCCTATGCGGGCGATCTGACCAAGTGGTTCGCCAGAGAAGTCGGCAGCTTCGGGCTGGTTTTCGTACAGTTTCTGTTGACCGTCGCCCTGTCCGCGGTTCTCTATTCAGGCGGCGAACAGGCCGCTGACGAAATGCTGCGTTTCGGTCGTCGCCTGGCCGGTGAGCGCGGTGAAGGCGCCGTGCTGCTGGCTGGGCAAGCCGTTCGCGCGGTCGCCCTTGGCGTTGGCATTACGGCGTTTGTACAGTCGGTACTCGGTGGCATTGGCCTGGCCATCGCCGGCGTACCTTTTGCCACCGTGCTGACCGCCCTGATGTTCATGCTCTGCATCGCGCAACTTGGGCCGACGCTGGTGTTGGCACCGGCCGTCGTCTGGTTGTACTGGAGTGGCGATACCGGCTGGGGCACTTTCCTTCTGGTGTGGACGGTGATCGTCGGGACTATGGACAATTTCCTGCGTCCGCTGCTCATCAAGCAGGGTGCCGACCTGCCCTTGCTGCTGATTCTCGCCGGCGTCATTGGCGGCCTGCTGGCTTTCGGTCTGGTCGGCATCTTCGTTGGCCCGGTGGTCCTGGCGGTCAGTTACACTCTGCTCGAAGCCTGGTTGCGCGATGATCCGGTTCTGGCAGAGGCGGCGTCGGCGGCTACTGCCGAATCTCCCGTCGCCGAGCAGAAAGGCCAAGCGCCCGGCGGCTGATCGCTGCGTTTGCTGCCCTTCTCGGTCGGCGAAGGCAGGAACGGGGCAAGAACGGGGCGAGGCCGGAGCGGCAAGGGGCGGCATGCTAAAATCCCGCGTCCTTCCGCCCAGCAACCATCTGGCAATCACCAATCTGTTCGGGCTTCGCCATGTTCTCTGGAATCATCGCCGCCGTTGGCCAAATCACCGCCGTCACGCCTCGTGACGATGGCGCTGCAACCGTTCGCTTGACCATCGACGCCGGCAAGCTTGACCTCGATGACGTCGCGCTCGGCGATTCAATTGCCTGCAACGGCGTCTGCCTGACGGTGGTCGACCAGCTGGGCCCGTGCTTCTTCGTCGATGTTTCGCCGGAATCGCTGGCCTGTACCGTTGGCCTTGCCGGGCCTGGCCCGGTCAACCTCGAGAAAGCCCTGCGGCTGGCCGATCGCCTCGGCGGGCATCTGGTCTCCGGGCACGTCGACGGGATCGGCGAGGTCTTGCGTTTCGACCCAGTGGGCGACAACCGCCTGCTCGAAATCCGCGCTCCGCAAGCGCTTGCCAGGTATATCGCCCGCAAGGGGTCAATCACTGTTGATGGCGTCAGCCTGACGACCAACGCGGTAGACCGTGCCACCTTCACCATCAACCTGATTCCGCACACGCTCGAAGCGACCAGCTTGGGTCGCTTGCAGCCCGGTAGCCGGGTAAATCTCGAAATCGACCTCATCGCGCGCTACTGCGAACGCCTGCTGAGCGCCGATGAGGAGCGGTGAGGGCGGCCTGATTCGGGTTGGTTCGCGTCGCCCGTAACAAGCGCTCGATATTGATCGCCTGCGGAAGCCGTCGCGTCGACAGCGGCGCTCGCGGTCTGCATGATTCTTCCAGGCAGGAATGAATCTCTCCCTACACCAGCAGCGGAGCGTCGTCGGCGCGCATCCCCAGCGCGAACGCGACCTGGCTGAGCGTGGGCCACTATCGGCGCCAGAAAGACTCTCTTCTCGCGCGTGAACGCGGCACGGGGTTCGGCAATCCTTCCGCTGCTGCAATGCATGCCAGTGCGCTGAAGATCACGGACCCCGTGACTTAGTTCATAACCAGCTGCCGGCTCGACGAGAGATACTTGATTCCGAAGTCGAGTCAGTCATGTGGATTCGCTTTCCCCGCTCCCAGAAGCCTGGCCGGGCTTCAAAAGCGGATGTGCGTCGCGTCCTCGGTTGGCGCGGCAATGATTAGTGGTCATTGCATGGCGTGCCTTGTGCCCCCTGAAGTGCGGCCTGAAAAACCATCATTCAGTCATTTCGAAACGGAATCGTACCATGAATATCTCTTCTCGCAAGCCTGAGGTCTCCTCTAGGTCGACCGTAGCTGCCAGCATCCGCCGCTGTCTCGCTCCCGCCTTGTGGGTGGCTGGCTTCGCCGCCCTAATGGTCAATGCTTCGGACGCCAGCGCAGGCACCGTCTACAACGGCTGGAACTACGCCATCGACTCGTCTAGCGACGGCTCCGGTGGGGCGTCCTACGAAGAGCGTGGCCTGGCCTTCCATCAGAGCGGCTCAACCGGCTACTTCGCGATCAGTGGCGGGATGCCGCTGGCGGGGGTGAGCATGGCCAGCGCCCGCAATGGCAGAATTGCCCCGGGTGATCTCTATCTCAACTTCTCGCCGCACAATCTCGATACGCCTGGCGAGTTCAATGACCCCAGAGTGTTCGGAATTCGCTTCGCCAGCGCCAACGACTCGCTGGGCAACGGCACCCCCGGCGTCATCAATACGGACCTTGGCTTGTTCAAGAACCTGAGCGTCGTCAATCTGACCTCGGCGAACCAAGGCTACGCAAGCTTGCAGGCTTACTACAATGCCGGCTTCGGGCGGCCCACGGGCAGCATGGGTGACTTGAGCTCCACCACCGATGTGACCAACTACTTCGGTAAGGGCAACATGTATGCCAACATTGCCAGTGGCGCCCTGGTGTCGTCCATCAGCCTGCTCAACACGAACGAACTAAAGGACCTGGGTCTCGATTTTGCCCACTTTGGTGCCGCTGCCGTCGGCTCGGAACTCTTCGGCTTCTCTTTCGACCTCGCTGCGCTGCCTGGCGGAAAATTCACAGCGCATTTCTTCGAGGAATGCATCAACGATGGCATCGCCTTGTACGGCACGGTTCCCGAACCGGGGACGCTCGCGCTCTTCGGCCTGGCGCTCGCTGGCCTTGCTCTTCGCCGCCGTCGCTAGATTTGGCGCCTGGCCGGCGCACGCCACAAGGATGTGCCGAGGTGTGTGCCGATTTCCCCACAGGAATGCCGACCATCCCGCCGCACTTTGTGTCGGCATCGGTGTCGGCGCGGCCGGCAGCTAGGCCTGCCGAGTGCTCATCCCTAGCCATGGCAGCAGCACTGCCGCCGCATCTTCAGCGCCCGAGGGCGTCGGAATCGGCGGTGCGGCTTGACGCCACAAGGCCTCGAGTGAGGGCAGCAGCCGACCGGCAAGCAGCTCGCCAGCGCTGATTCCCCTGCAGCGGCCGTGCGTTTGCAGCCAGTCGATCAGGAAATCCTGCTCTGGCCAGTCTTCACGGCGCAGGTAGAGCAGCGGCGTGCCGTTGCAGGCGGCTTCGGCGAAAGTGCCGTAGCCGGGTTTGGTAAGCACCGCGTCTACCGAACGCAAGACATCGGCGATCGATAGCCCGAGAGGCTCGAAGTCGCTGACGCTCGGATGCGTCAGTTGCCAGGCCTGTGGAATCAGGCAACGTACGCCGGGGATCGCTGGCCAGGCAGCAATGGGCAACTGCTTGTCGAAGCCGCCAAAAGCGATCAGGACCAGGCGCTCGTCCTTGCCGCTGCCCAGCCGTTCGCGCAGGAGCTGCCGACAGTCGTTGCCGAGCGCTGCCAGCGGGCCGATGGGGCGCAGCCGTGGCAGGTCGGCCATGGCCATTCCCGGCGTCGCGCGCAGGAAGCACTCGGCACCTGCATACGCGTCCAGCATCTGGCGATGAATTGCCGCTGCCCAGTCCTCGCTGGCGAAGAAATGGGCAAAGAGCTCGGCCCAGTTCAGCGAGCACATCGACACCGACGGGATGCCGGCGCGTGCGGCACCGGCCAGCGGCAGGTAGGCGACGTCGCTGAACACCAGATTGGGCTGCAGCTCGCGGAAGAGGCGGGCGTCACGATCGACCAGGCTGTCCCAGTCGGCATGCTGACGGCGATAGGCGAGCGCCGTCGCCTCGAGGTCGAGGCTGACGGCATCGTGCATCACGTAGCCGAAGTCGCTGCGCTCTTGCAGGTGGGTGAAGTCGGCCATGACGCGTGCCTGCAGCTTGTCGGTCGGCAGGCCGCTGCGGATGGTCAGACGCAGGTCCGGCAAACGCTTGCCGAGCGCGTTGAGCACCGGCGCCGCCTGCGCCAGGTGGCCGAATCCGTGCGCCGAGATGTCGACAAAAAGGTGTGCAGGCTGCCTCATTGCTGGCCGAAGGATCAGACGAAGCGCGCCAGCATCGCGCCGGGCAGTTCCGTTGGCAGAGCAAGCCACACCTTGTGGCCGTTGCCCGGAGCGACGCGGATTTCGGCACCGTCGAAATTTTCCATGCGCTCCACGGTGATGACGTGATTGCCCGAGGGGTGGATGATCTCCAGCCGATCGCCGACCGCGATGCGGTTCTTGATATCGATCAGCGCCAGCGCCCGCGCCGCGTTCCAGTCGATGACGTCGCCAACGTAGAGGCTGCGCCCCGACTCCGAGTGGCCACGCAGATAGTTCTGCATCTCGTGTTCGTGGTGGCGCTGATAAAAGCCATCGGTGTAACCGCGGTTGGCGAGGCCATCGAGTTCGCCGAGCAGGCTGGGGTCGAAAGGGCGGCCGGCAACGGCGTCGTCGATGGCGCGGCGGTAGACCTGTGTGCTGCGCGCGACGTAGTAGGGTGATTTGGTGCGCCCCTCGATCTTCAGCGAATCGACGCGGATCTCGACCAGGCGGCGGACGTGCTCGACGGCGCGCAGATCCTTCGAGTTCATGATGTAGGTGCCGTGCTCATCCTCTTCGATCGGCATCAGCTCGCCGGGGCGCTCCTTCTCTTCGAGCAGCCATTCGCCGCTGTTGCCCGTGGTGCCCGCGGCGCTGGCGCTGCCCGAGTGGCAGGCGCCCATGCCGACAGCCGCCTCAGCGTCCGCCGGCTTCACTTTGTAATCCCAGCGACACGAATTGGTGCAGCTACCCTGGTTGGGGTCGCGATGGTTGAAGTAACCGGAAAGCAGGCAGCGGCCCGAGTAGGCGATGCACAGGGCGCCATGCACGAAGACCTCGAGTTCCATCTCCGGGCATTCCTGGCGAATCTCGGCGACTTCGTCGAGTGACAGCTCGCGCGACAGGATGATGCGGCTGATCCCCAGTTTGCGCCAGAAACGTACCGCCGCGAAGTTGACCGTATTGGCCTGCACCGAGAGATGCACCGGCATTTCCGGCCAGGTTTCGCGAACCATGTCGATCAGCCCCGGGTCGGCCATGATCAGCGCGTCTGGTTTGAGCGCCACGACCGGCGCCATGTCGGCCAGGTAGGTACGCACCTTGCGGTTGTGCGGCAGGACGTTGCTGACCACGTACAGTTTCTTGCCGGCGGCGTGTGCTTCGCCAATTGCAGTGGACAGAGTGTCGAGATCGCCGAAGGCATTGTTGCGCACGCGCAGGCTGTAGCGCGGCTGGCCGGCATAGACGGCATCGGCGCCGTAGGCGAAGGCCGTGCGCAGCATCGTCGGCGAACCGGCAGGAGCGAGCAATTCGGGACAGTTCGCGGTGGAGGGCGAAGCAGAGATCGAGGCAGAGATGGCAGGAATCCGGGGAGGGGGCGTGACAGGGTACTAAGAGTAGAATGCGGGCGAATCGCGATTCTAACCGTATTTCTCCCCCCATTTTCCAGAGCACCAGCCCATGTCTGAAGAGATCCTGATCAATTTCACCCCGCAGGAAACCCGCGTTGCCGTCATGTATCAGGGCGCCGTGCAGGAACTGCACATCGAACGCTGCGCCAGTCGTGGCTTCGTCGGCAACGTCTATGTCGGACGCATCGTACGCATCCTGCCGGGGATGCAGTCGGCGTTCATCGAGATTGGCCTTGACCGTACCGCTTTCCTGCACGTCGCCGATATCCGCGAGCCGCGGCAGAATGACGAACCGCTGCGGCCGATCGAGCGACTGCTCTTCGAAGGCCAGAGCATCCTCGTGCAGGTCATCAAGGACCCCATGGGCAGCAAAGGGGCGCGCTTGTCCACGCAGGTATCGATTGCCGGGCGGATGCTGGTCTATCTGCCGCAGGAGAAGCACATCGGCATTTCTCAGCGCATCGAGAAAGAGGCCGAACGCGAAGCCTTGCGCGAAAAGCTCGCACGCCTGGTGCCCGAGGACGAACCGGGCGGCTTCATCGTGCGCACCATGGCCGAGAGCGCCAGCGAAGCCGAGCTGGCCAAGGACATCGAGTACCTGCGCAAGATCTGGCGCGATATCCAGGCCCAGTCGACCACCGCCGCACCGCCCGCGCTGCTCTATCAGGAACTGTCGCTGGCGCAGCGGGTGCTGCGTGACTTCGTCAATCCCGAAACTTCCGGCATCGTCATTGACTCGCGCGAGAACTTCGCGCGGCTGAACAGCTTTGCTGCCGAGTACACGCCGACTGTTGCGCCCCTGCTCGAGCATTACACCGGGCAGCGACCGCTGTTCGACCGACACGGCGTCGAGGACCAGATCCAGAAAGCACTTGCCCGCCGGGTCGATCTCAAGTCGGGCGGCTATCTGATCATCGACCAGACCGAGGCGATGACTACCATCGACGTCAATACCGGCGGCTTCGTCGGCGTGCGCAACTTCGACGACACCATTTTCAAGACCAATCTCGAAGCCGCGCAGACCATTGCCCGTCAGCTACGTTTGCGCAACCTCGGCGGCATCATCATCGTCGACTTCATCGACATGGAGAACGAAGAGCATCGTTCGGCAGTGCTCAGTGAGTTCAACAAGGCGCTGGCGCGCGACCATACGCGCCTGACCGTAAACGGCTTTACGGCGCTGGGCCTGGTCGAGATGACGCGCAAGCGGACGCGCGAATCGCTCGCACACGTGCTGTGTGAAACCTGCCCGACCTGTGATGGCCGCGGCGAAGTCAGAACCGCGCGCACCGTGTGCTACGAGATTCTCCGCGAACTGCTGCGCGAAGCGCGCCAGTTCGACGCGCGCGAATACCGCGTCCTTGGCAACCAGGCGGTCATTGACCGCTTCCTCGACGAAGAGTCGCAGGGCCTGGCGATGCTCTCCGATTTCGTCGGCAAGCCGATTTCGCTGCAGGCCGAGCCCAGCTATACGCAAGAGCAGTACGACATCGTACTGATGTAAGCTGCCCGGGCAGAGGGCCATCGCCGCTCGCAGGCGGCGACTATCGACATCGTCCGGCTTGACCCCCGGCGGGCAGGGTCCTATAATCTGCCGCCCTGAGGTGATGTAGCTCAGTCGGTTAGAGCGATGGATTCATAACCCATAGGTCGGTGGTTCAATTCCACCCATCACCACCAAAGAACCAAACATTTAGCCCCGGTCAAAAGCCGGGGCTTTTTGCTGTCGGGCTTTTGTCTAGGCTTCCCGTCTTGTCTTTAACGGGGGCGACTTCCGTCGTATGCAGGATCATGCCGCCACGGCGAAGCGCCGCACGTCGATTTCCACGCCTGCCGCCGCAGCCTGTTTGGCTTGCTCCGGCAAGGCAGCGGTAACGGCTTCTTCATGGAAGGTTTCTCCGCAGTTTTCGCACACCAGCGCCGGAACTTCGCGGAAAACGATGGTCATGCCGTTGCGTTCGAGTGGAACGGTCACGCTACCGGAGCGGGTTTTGCCGTGTCGGCAAATTGGGCATTTCATGGGTGTATCCTCGTTGCCAGCTCCGCCAGCCATAGGGCGGGATTAGGTTCATAGACGGTAATCATGATGCGCTCATCGTCGCCGGGGTTGTCGCATCGACTGACGCTAGCATCGGGTCAAGGTGGAGCAGCGCCGAGATCGCCGCCGCGGCACGCTGACGACGGCCACGCTCGCTTGAGCGCTGCTGTCGTCTATCCCGTCATCGCATACACCATGTCGCTGACCGAACGCCGGAAGGCTTCGTTCTCGACAAACTGCTTGTAAACCTGGGTGTCGTCCTGCAGTAGCGCCTGCATCATCCGGCTCAGCGCCTGGTCGTGGGCAATGCGTGCCGTATGCGGCGTGTTTTCCTTGGCGTTCTGGTAGGCCGCGTCGGCAGCGACTCTCGGCGCGATATCCTCGCGGATGCGCCTGGCGACACGGTCGGTGTCGGTGAACAGAGTGCCGAACTGCTCGTTGAAGGTCTTCAGGATGTTGCTCAAGCGGTCGAATTCTGGCTGGCTGTGGCCGCCGCCACCACTGACGTCGGTCGGGACAGGCTCGATTTCCGCATCCTCGTCCGCCAGCGCGATCTTCATCGCCGCCTGCTTCTCGACGCGATAGCTGTCCATGTCGATCGCTTCGAGGATGCCCCTGGCGAGATCCTTTTCCTGCGGTGCCGGCAGCTTGGGCGTCAGCAGGTCGAGGAGGATCGAGAGTTTCTCCCACGCGAGGTTGCTGTACGGAATCACCGCCGAGAGAAAGCTGTAGCTGCGGCAGAAGGCCTTGGCCTTGCCTTTGAACGCCACCTGGCCATCCTCGTCGAGTTGCTGCTCGTAGATCGCCACGCAGGCATCAAGGATCGGGTCTAGCTGGTCGCGGTCGGCGCCGCCGAGAAACAGCTCCACCACCTGCTGCATCTGCTCGGGTGAATAGACCTGCGCGGCATCCAGCGCCGCCTTCAGGTCGTGCAGCTTGTTGGGGTCGGCCTCGTCGGCGAGCAGGGTGCTGCGGTAGTAGTCCTGGAAGGCGAAGCCGATTGCCTCGCTGTTGTTCTGGAAGTCGAGCACGAAGCAGTCGTGCTTCTGCGGGTGGGCGCGGTTGAGTCGCGACAGCGTCTGCACCGCCTTGATACCGGAAAGCGGCTTGTCGACATACATCGTGTGCAGCAGTGGCTCGTCGTACCCGGTCTGGAATTTGTCGGCGCAGATCAGGAAGCGATAGGGGTCGGTCCGGACCTTTGCCGCGATGTCGCCGATCGGGAAGCCATTGAGCGAGGCCTCGCTCACTTTGACGCCCGCGTATTCGTGCTCGCCCGAGAAAGCGACAATTGCCTGGTACGGACTCTTGCGCTCCAGCAGGTACGCTGCACAGGCGTGGAAGTACTGGATAGCCCGCTCGATGCCGCTGCTGATGACCATCGCCCGCGCCTGTCCGCCGACCTTTCCGGCCGCCATCACCTGCTCGTGGAAGTGGTCGACCATGATCTCGGCCTTGAGCCGGATGGCGTGCTCATGGCCTTCGACATAGCGGCGCAACTTTTTCTGCGCCTTGCGGGTGTCGAACTCCGGGTCGTCCGCGCTCTTCTTGATCAGCTTGTAGTAGCTGTCCACCGGCGTGTAGGCCTTGAGCACGTCGAGGATGAAGCCCTCCTCGATCGCCTGCTTCATGGTGTAGCTGTGGAAAGGCCGATGCCTGATCCTGCCTGCGGCGTCGGGCGGCAGCGGCTCACCGAACATCTCCAGCGTCTTGTTTTTGGGTGTGGCGGTGAAAGCGAAGTAGCTGGCGTTGCGCAGCATCTTGCGCGCCGCCATGCGCTTTTCGAGAGCGGCGTTCACCGTGTCCTCGGGGTCTGGACCTTCGTCCTCATCGCTCGCCGTCGCACCACCGAGCGCCTCGCTCATCGCCGCCGAGGTCTTGCCACCCTGGCTCGAGTGGGCCTCGTCGATGACGATGGCGAAGGTCTTGCCGGCTTCGCTGGCGATCTCGTCGAGGATGAAGGGGAATTTCTGCACCGTCGAGACGATGATCTTCCTGCCCTCCTGGATGAAGCGGCGCAGGTCGCCGGAGCGCTCGGCGTGGCCCACCGTCGCGCCGACCTGCATGAATTGCCTGATCGTCGTCTGGATTTGCTGGTCGAGCAGGCGCCGGTCGGTGACCACGATGACCGAGTCGAAGACCTCCCGATTGGTCTGGCTTACCTGATCGCTGTCGCGCTGCAGCCCGATGAGCTGGTGTGCCAGCCAGGCGATGGAGTTCGACTTGCCGCTGCCCGCCGAGTGCTGGATCAGGTAACGCCTGCCGGCACCGTGCGCACGTACGTCGGCCAGCGCCTGGCGCACGACCCCGAGCTGGTGGTAGCGCGGCCAAATCTGACTGCGCTTCTTCCTGCCGCTGCGCGGGTCCTTTTCCTCGACGATCTGCGCGTAGTTCTCGATGATGTCGGTCAGCCCCGCCGGGGTGAGCACTTCCTTCCACAGGTAATCGGTCTTCAGGCCCTGCGCGTTGGGCGGGTTGCCGGCGCCGTCGAGATGACCCTTGTTGAACGGCAGGAACCACGAGCGCTTGCCGGCAAGCTGCGTACACATCCTCACCTCGCTGTCGTCGACCGCGAAGTGCACCGCGCAGCGGCCGAACTCGAACAGCCGCTCGCGCGCATCGCGGTCGCGCGTGTACTGCTGGACGGCGTCGTCGACGGTCTGCCTGGTGAGGCTGTTCTTCAGCTCGAAACTGGCGATCGGCAGGCCGTTGATGAACAGGCCCAGGTCGAGTGCCCGCCGCGTCTCGTCCAGGCTGTAGGCGAGCTGGCGGGTGATCGAGAAGCGGTTCTGCGCGTGCAGCGCCTCGGCCCGGGCATTGCCCACCGAGGGCGTGCCGTAGAACAGGGCGAAGTGCAGCGGTCCATGCGCTACACCCTTGCGCAGCACGTCGATGACGCCGCGCTTGCCGATCTCCGCCGAGAGGCGGGTGAGAAACTTGAGGCGCTTGATGTCCCTGGTGTCGTTCGCGTCGGCGATCGCCAGCTTCCCGAATGCCGCGGGCTGGGTGGCGCGTAGAAAGGCGAAAAGCTGCGCCACGTCGAGCGCGTGTGCGCGGTCGTAATCGCGCGCGCTACCGGCAACGTAGCCGGTGCCCCCATACGGCGCAGGTGGCCTGGCGATCTGGTTCGGGATCACCGCGAGACCGTCCGTGCCGGTCATGTGGCGCATGATCAGCGTTTCGAGGCCTTTCTCGCTGGTGTCGGCAAGCGTCATGGTGAGCACCCTTCAAACGATCAGCCGACGCCACTTCGACGCTGCTCGGGTGCGTCCCGCGCAATCCAGCCATCTTTCACCAGCAACTCAGCGGCGATACCGATCTGCCGGGGCGTGAACTGCTGCTTGCGCGGGTTCCAGGCATGGACACGGCTGACGACGTGATCAGTGTTCGAGACGTCCTCGTTGTTCATCACCCAATGCACCGTTGCCAACAGCTCGAGGCCGAGCGGCGACTCGAAGCCTTCCGTCAGCGACGCCACTCTGTCGAAACGTGCACGGGTTTCAGGATTCCTGGCGAGGAAAGCCGTAGCGTCTTCGACCGCGCCCGGCACCAGCGACAGCGGCTTGCTCGGTGTGTCGCCGCCGTCGGCATAGCCCGATACCAGATGACCTTCGATGGCGTTCAGAACATGGCGCAGATTCGTGGCGTAAGGTCCGTAAGGCGCTTTTTCGTACTTCAGCCGCAAAGGCTCGCCCGCCTCCTGCATGAAATACATCAACTTGTGGACTTCCAGCAGGGTCACGAAGGGATCGAGCAAGCCAGCGAGGTAGCGGCGCATCAGTTCCACCAGCGCCGCGCGGCCAGCGGTCATCCGCGGTACTTCACGACTGCGGGCCATCGTGGTCGATGTCGGTGCGCCATTGGGTTCGAATACGATCACCCGCACATCGCTCAGGTTTGCCAGCGCTGCCTCGATGCGCACCCTGACCTGCGCCCAGTCCAGTCCGCCCAGACCGCAGCCTAGTGGTGGAATGGCGATGGAGCGTATCGGCCTGTCGTGGATCAGCGCCACCAGCGCGGCCAATCCTGACTCGATGTCCTCGATGCGGCTGCTGCCGCGCCAGTGCCGCTTGGTCGGAAAGTTGATGATGTAGCGTGGCGCCAGCTGCCCCGTCTCATGGACAAACAGTCGCCCCGGTTGCACTTCGCCGCGCTGGCAAGCCACGGCGTAGGCCTTGAAGTTGTCGGGGTACATGCGTTTGAACTGCAATGCGATGCCACGCCCCATGACCCCCACACAGTTGACCGTATTGACGAGCGCTTCCACCTCGCATTTCAGGATGTCCCCGCCGGTGTATTCGATCATCGCTGCCACCTCCTTGTTTAGTAGTACCACGCGGGAAGGATTTCGACCAGCGGCCGATGGCCTTCGGTGGGCAGGGCGTTAGCCACCTGCTGGAAGATGGTTCGCGAGTGCACGCCAATGCGCTCGACCAGCTCCCACGGAAAGCTCTGCTCCAGCAGAAATTCGGCCTGCTTGCCTTCCTTACACGGTCGCCAGTCATCGGCCCGGACGGCATTCCAGTCGATTTCATCGAGCTGCGCCAGATCGCAGCGATCCTCGAAGAAGCGCGAGCCGGCATTCGACAGGGTGAACGCCCAGCGTCTCGGCTGCTGCTTGGCCCAGGCGACCACCGCCTGCAAGTCGGCTTCAAGATGGATGATCGGCGCCTGCCCGCCACGGTAGTCGAGTTCCGGATGATTGCCCTGGTAAATGAGATAGAGCATGACCGAACGCGGGCAAAAATAGAATGGTACGCAGTCGCCCACGCGCAGGTCCGGATGGCTGTTCAAGCTCAGCTCGGTCAGCCGCCGCTGCTTGATGACACTCATGCCAATCGTGGTGCCGGGTGCTGCGCGACGCTGTACTTGAGCATCGGAGCACAGGCAGCCATCGCCGACAATCGACGGCAGCCGGTCCACATGCATGATGTGGTAGAGCTTGGGTCGAGCCGGCACGAGGCTCACGCTGCGGCTTCCTCATCGCCGGGTTCAGTCTCTTCGTCCAGGTCCGGGTCGTCGTCGGCGATGTCGGGCGGCGCTTCGTCGGGTAATCGCCCCGCCGCTTCGCGCACATCGAGCTTACCGGTCACCACGTCGGCGACGAGGCGGGTGCGGTATTCGCGGAGGAGGTCGATCTCACGTTCCATTCGGGAAAGGGCTGTGTCTACTGGTGCGAGTTCTAATTGCAGGCCGTTGCAAATGGCAACTTGCTCTGCGATGGTCCGCGGTATTGGCACCGGAATGTTGGCCACAAAGCCGAGATAAATCCCAGGCTGTGCGGAGAATGCCACTGATTTCCACAGGTGTTCCTGCAACCCAGCGCTTCGAAGGAATGTCGCCAAGAACGGGTAGGCCATGACTTCAGGGCGCGGGCGAAGAATCGACACGCTACGCTGGAGTTGGAAGGGGCCGATGTCTTCCACAACTGCAACCTTCCCGAGCGTCGCGCCCACGATTGCCATCAACACGTCTTGGGGTCGCACGACGAACGATCGGTTCAGCATGTCGAAGTCCGTCTTCGAGATGAAACTGTCGTCTGGCCTTCGAACAAGGCGGCCGCCCACCATGTTCCTGACGCTCAAGAGAGGAAAGCCTGTCGGCGTCCGAGCCGGCGGCAAATGCGTGCCGTCACGAACGAGGCTGCATGTTCGCTTGAGCGGTATCACGTCCCAATGCTGCGGAATGTCGCCGAGCCAGGGTATGCCAGAGGGCTTGAGGCGAACGGAGGGGTCAAGGCCACGCGTGACGGCTCGGTGGATGATGGCCTGCTTCTGCTCGTTGAGCAGCGCGATCACCTTCCGCTTCGCCCGGATGGCCCGCTCTAGGCTCCCGCTTGCCCAGTCAAGAAACCGCACGATTGCTGCCTGCTCGGCTGGTGGGGGTAGCATCGCTTCGATACGACCAAGGTCATCGGAATAAAGCCGGAGCCGACTCTCTACGACGCCAGTCGATGACGCTTTTATGCGAGCTTTATAATCGGGCGAGCGCAGTAGGTTGTGGAAGTACCACGGATGCACATCCTGTCCGAAGCGGTAAACGCAATACGCCGGACTCGCTATGCCGGCGTAGCGTGAAACGCCCATGCTCCCGTTCCACGCAAGCATGATGTTGATTACCAGATCGTCGGGTTCAACACGCTTGTAGCCGACCAACGATTCGGCGCGTGTGTCTGGTCCGTCCAACCCATCAGCTCGGTGGCGCTGCGTTACGCCGGTGAACTGCGAGATGCGCAGCAACTGCTCCTTGCCGCTCGTAGAGCGATCGTTGATCTCGCGTACGACGTACTTCATGCGGCGAATGGTCCAATGCGACGGAATTTCACCTAACCATCCTCCTTCGGCTTGGCGGTATTTCGCGTATGGCTTGAGGTCGGCAATCATGGCGTTGGTCTCTGCCCCTCGTCGTCGACCCGCTCCGCCAACAACCGCTGCTCGCGCACCAGTTCGGCGCGCAGTTCCTCTTCGCTGGGCAGGATGAGTTTGTAGCGGCTGGCGAAGAGCTGTTCGTTGCCGTCGAGAACCGAGTAGCGGACCACTGATTTGTCCTTTTGAGCGCAGAGGATGATGCCGACGGTGGGACTGTCGTCGGGACCGCGGCGCAGGTCGTCGTACATGCGCACGTACATGTCCATCTGGCCGATGTCCTGGTGTGTCAGCTCGCCAGTCTTGAGGTCGAAGAGTACGAAACACTTGAGCAGGTAGTTGTAGAAAACCAGATCGACGTAGAAATCCTTGCTCTCGGTGCTGACGCGCTGTTGCCGCGCGACGAAGGCGAAGCCCTTGCCCAGTTCGAGCAGGAAGTCTTGCAGCTTCCCGAGCAGGGCGGCTTCGAGTTCGGATTCGAGCAGGCGACCGACGCCCGGCAGGCCTAGGAACTCCAGCATTACCGGGTCGCGGATGAACTGCCGTGGGGTATGGGCCAATTCCGCTGTCTTGGTTGCCGCCTCGCTGCGGACGGATTCTCGATCCTGACTGGCCAGCAGGCGCTCATAGTAGAGAGTGCCGATCTGACGGCCAAGGGCGCGGGTGCCCCAGTGCTGGTCGGCTGCCTCGTGCATGTACCATTGCCGTGCCTCGTTATCCTCCACACGCAGCAGGGCGCGGTAGTGGGTCCAGCTCAATTCGTGACGCAGCGCGTCACAATTTTGGAATGTCTTGTAAAACAACCTCATGTAACGGAGGTTTGAGGCGTCGAAGCCCTTGCCGAACTCTGCAGTCAGACGCTCGGCCAGCTCAGCCAGCAGGCGTTTGCCATAGGCAGCGCGGACGGCGCCACCCTGCTTGAACTCGACGATGTGATACCCGACGCGCCAACAGGTGTGGACCTGGATCTGATCGACGGCGCGCAGTGCCTGATCGCGAGCACGCTGGATGAGTTCCCGCAGGCTGGCGAGCAGCGTAGCGAGTTCGGGTGCCGGTGTTACCGCGTCTACGCGGGCCGGTTCCGATTGCTGGGGAAGGCTCTTCTTCATCGCTGTGGCGTCTTCAGCAATCCATCGAGCAAGCCCTCGGCTTCCTTCTCGATGGCCAGGATGTCGGCGCTGATCTCCTCCAGCGTGCGCAGCGGCTGCGCTTTGTAGAAGTGGCGCGTGAAGCTGATCTCGTAGCCGACCCGGGTGGCCGCGGCCTTGATCCAGGCGTCGGGCGTATAGGGCAGGACCTCGCGGCGGACGAAGGCTTCGATGCCGCCGTCCTCCAGAAACGGCACCTGCTCGGTGTCGCGCAGGTCGGCGTCGGGCTCGTACTCGACGACGGCCGGCTTGCCGTCGACGCTGGCTTCGCACAGGCCGCGCAGCGGGTCGGCCTTGGCCTTGCCGGGTTTGTGTACCTTGGCGATGACCGGCGGGGCGTCTTCGGCGCGCCAGCTGACGGCCTTGAGAATCTGCTTGAGGTCGGGGGCCGGGAGCTTGACGCCCGCTTTCCTAAGCGCGGCGTCGACGCGGTCGCGAAAGACGTTGTGGTCCGCGAAGAGCCGATCGCCGAGCGCACTACGCAGCAGCGTCGCGACTTCGAACAGGCGACTGTCACGCGCCCAGGTCCGCGCGTCGAGCAGCTTCTTTTTCCGGTTCTCGGGCAGGCCTTTTCTGGCGCCGGCGGCCCCAGAGTTGTCGCTTTCGTCGCCCGCTGCGCCCTCTCCACTCTCATCCTCGTCGGCACCCCAGTTGGCCAGACGCGGTTCCAACGTGGCGGCGAGCTTCGCGAAGTCCGTGAACAGGCCATCGCCGATTTCCTCCTAAAGGGCGGCGCGCAGCTCTTCGTCGCCTGATGCAAAACGCAGCGTCTCGATGGTTTTCAGCGCAAGCTGGCTATGCAGGCGCAGCGGGCGCTCGATGGTGACTTTCCAGTAGCCGAAGGCGTCGTTGGCGAAGATCTTCGACTCGGGCGTTTCCCTGAAATCGAGGAAGGTCTGGCTGATGTGCGCGATATCGTCGGGCGAGAGTTCGCAGTTCTTCTTGCCGAGGTTCTTGCGCAGGGGCTTGAACCACTGGCCGGCGTCGATCAGTTGCACCTGGCCCTGGCGGTGTGCGCGCTTGCGGTTGGAGTGCACCCAGATGTAAGTGGCGATGTCGGTGTTGTAGAAGAGCTTGAGCGGCAGGGCGACGATGGCTTCGAGCCAGTCGTTCTCGATCAGCCAGCGGCGGATGTTGCTCTCGCCCTGGCCGGCGTCGCCGGTGAACAGCGACGAACCGTTGTGCACCTCGGCGATGCGGCTGCCGAGCGCCGACTTGTCATTCATTTTCGATGCCATGTTGGCCAGGAAGAGCATTTGACCGTCGCTGGAGCGCGTGACCAGCGACAGTGCCTCGCCGTCGTGCATCACCTTGAAGCGCGGGTCGCGCATGCCGTCCTTGCGGCCCATCGCTTCGAGGTCCTTCTTCCAGCTCTTGCCGTAGGGCGGATTGGCGAGCATGAAGTCGAACTCCTGCGCGGGAAAGGCGTCGTGCGCCAGCGTCGACCATTCGGCGCCGCCGACGATGTGCTCGGCGCTCTCGCCTTCCCCCTTGAGCAGCATGTCGGCCTCGCAGACGGCGTAGGTTTCGGGGTTGATTTCCTGGCCATAGAGCAGGCTCCTGACCTGCTGGCCACGCCTGGCAGCAATTGCGGTCAGCGTCTCCTCGCCGACGGTGAGCATGCCGCCGGTGCCGCAGGCGCAGTCGTAGAGCAGGTAGGTGCCGGAGCGGACCTCCGACTCGATGGGCAGGAATACCAGGTTCGCCATCAGGCGCACGGCGTCGCGCGGCGTCGAGTGCTCGCCGGCCTCTTCGTTGTTTTCCTCGTTGAACTTGCGCACCAGCTCCTCGAAGACGGTACCCATCGAGTGATTGTCGATGCCGGCCGGCGAGAAATCGATGCCCGGGTCGAGGAAGCTGTTGATCAGCATACCAAGCGAGTCGGAGCGCGACAGCGCCTGCTTGGTCGGTTCGAGCACCGCGTCCATGCGCCGGATGACGCACATCGGCAGGATCACGTCAGGGTACTTGCCGCGTTTGAAGAGGTCGCGCAGGACATCGTCGGCGATGCCCCAGATGAAGGAGACGATCTTGTTATGTGTTGCCTGGTCCATCAGCGCTTCCACTGCAAATGTTTGACTGGGTGAGGCGAGCCCATTCACTCCGGAAACGGACAGTGCGTTGCAAGTGTCAGGCCTGCCGAATATTCAGCCAGAGCAGAACCCGAAACGCCTATTGTCCAGGTATGACGGCCAACAAGGTCAGCCGGGGAAAGTGGCCGGTGTTCCCACCGTCGAGGGCGGCGAGGCAGCCTTGATCAGGCCGAAGGTCGTTCCAGTGGCGTGATGTTCGGCTTCGGCAGTTGCTCGGCCTGCCAGAGATCCCATTGGGTTTGCATCCCGAGCCAGAGGTCGGCGGACGTGCCCAGCCAGGCCGAGAGGCGCAGGGCCATGCCTGCCGTGACGCCAGCCTTGCCGTTCAAAACCTTGGAAAGTGTCACGCGGGAAATCAGAAGTTCCTTTGCCGCCTGAGTCACCGTCATGTCATCCGGCAGCCACTCCCGCAACACTTCGCCGGGGTGCGCCGGGTTATGCATCCTGCTCATGCGTTTCTCCTAGTGGTAGTCCTGATAGTCGACCAAGAGCACCTCGCTCTTGTCGAAGGTGAAGGTCAGGCGCCAATTTCCGCTCACCCACACGGACCAGTGCCCCGCCAGATCATGACTGAGCGGATGCAGGCGCCATCCAGACGCGTTCATGTCGTCAGGGCCGCGCGCGGAGTCCAGAGTCGTGAGTTGTACACGCAGCTTTCGTGCATGGTGAGGCTGTATGCCGCCCCTGCTACCAGTGCGGAAGAAGGCTTCCAGCCCCTTGTGGCGAAAGGTCTTGATCACGAATGGATTGTAGTCTGTAGCTTAACGGCTATCAAGCTTGGGCGTTGTTCGTCATCATTATCCAAGCCATGATGATTCCCGCCAATGGATTCAGCCATTTAGCCCATTCGTTACGAGGGCTTCTTCTTTCCGGCTCCCGCGTAGCGGTATACACTCGGAATCCTCAGTTCGCCTTGATCGCCCGCAGGGACAGGTTCGGCGGGTGCAGCTTTCCTTGAAGGACCTCCGATGACCGAAGAGCTGTTTCGCGACGACGCTTCCCTTGCCACCTGCAACGCCCGCATAACGCGCGTCGACGAGCGCGGCGTGCAACTCGATCGCACGGTTTTCTATCCGCTGGGCGGCGGCCAGGCCGGTGACCGAGGCTTGTTGATCCTGCCTGACGGTAGCGAGCTGGAGATCTTCGATACCCGCAAGGGTGCGCCGCCGGGCGAGATTCTGCACCTGCCGGCCGCCGGGCAGCAGGCGTTGCTGGCGCTCCTGAGCGTCGGAACGCCGGTCACTGCTCAGCTGGACATGCCGCGCCGGCACCGGCACATGCGCTTTCATACCGCCACGCACCTGCTGTGCGCGCTGGTTCCACAGCCGGTCGACGGTTGTTCGATCACCGCCGATTACGCGCGCCTGGACTTCCACATGACTGCGCCGCTCGACAAGCAGGCTCTGAACGCGGGCCTGGCGCGCCTGGTCGACGGGGCGCACCCGGTGAGCCAGCGCTGGATTACGGAAGCCGAGCTCGATGCCAACCCCGGTCTGGTGCGCAGCATGAGCGTCAAGCCGCCGCGCGGCCTGGGGCGGGTGCGCGTGCTCGAGATCGAAGGCGTCGACCTGCAACCCTGCGGCGGCACCCATGTGGCGAATACGGCCGAAGTCGGTGCCGTCATCGTCACCCGCATCGAGAAGAAATCGGCAATGACACGCCGCGTCGTGATCGGCTTCGCGCCGCTGGTCGATAGCGCGGACTGAGCAATGTCCATGCCCTTGCGCGGACAGGGAAGACCGGCTCCTGGCCGGGCGACATCTCTGGCGGCCATTGCCCGCCGCGCCATCATGCTCATCGTTCTGCTCTGGGCGTCGCTGCTCGGTGCCCAGGAAACGCTCTTGCCGGGTATTGCGGACCTGCAGCAGCGCCTGGCCTCGGTCGAGCAGTCGGCCACTCTCAGCGCTGCGCAGAAAGCCGAAATCACCGCCCTGTATCGGCTGGCCATCTCTCGCATCGAGGCTGCCGAGCGCTTTGAAGAGGAGGCTCGCGCCTATGCGCAGGCGCTGCGCGATCTGCCCCGCGAGCGGCAGCGATTGCGCGCCGAGCAGCAAGGCTACCGGCCGCCGAAAGTCGGCAAAGACCTCGAAAAGCAGCCGCCGAGCGTTGTCGAGCAGGCGCTTCTGGAAGCCGTAGGTGACGAAGCCATTCTGCGAACCAAGCTCTCCCGGGTGCAATCCAGCGTGCAGTCAGAACGCGCTCTGGCGCTCAAGCAACTGCTCAGCACCGCGCAAGAGAGCGTGGACAAGGTCGACAACAGCGCGCGTGCAGGCGGCACCTCCGAGCAGGCTCAGCTGGCCGAGGCAGCCGCTCGCGCTGCCGACAAGCGCCTCGGGCTGGCGCGCATCGAGGCCTTCAGCGAGCGCCTGGCCAGCCGACCGGCACGTCTGGCGCTGATGGAGGCCGAAGCCGACCTGCTGGCCGACCAGCTGGCCAGCACGACGGACTACATCGCCGCCCTGCAAGCGCTGCTGAGTCGCGTTCACAAAGCCGGCGTCAGTGCACTGGTCAGCGATCTTGAGGCCTTCATGCAGTCGCTGGGTGCGGCGCCAGAGGACTTGCTGGGTTTTGCCGAGGGCAATATCCGCCTGTCCAGATTGATCGACGAAATACTGGTAAAAAGGCAGCAGGCGGAAGCCGAGAGCGCTCGCCTGCGTGGCGCCGTGTCGCTGCTCAACAGCAAGCTGGAAACGCTCGATCGTTTGCTCAATCTCAATCAGCTCGAGGCCTCGGCGGCCTTCGGTATCGCCTTGCGCCAGGAAAGGGACAAGGCTTCGGACGCCATCAACATCGAGAACGCCCGGAGCAGGGCGGAAGGCGAACTGGAGGCCAGCCGCATTGCCCTCTTTCAACTCGAGGAGAAGCGCCCGCCCTACGACCTGCCCAGCAAGCCGGCGCTGGAAAAGCTGCTGCGTGGCGCGACCCAGGACTGGGGCGCGGCGATCGACCGCCTGCTCGAACAGCGCCGCAGCCTGATCACCCGCCTGAAAAATGAGCAGGCGCGCTACGCCGATGAACTGTCCGTGCTGCTCACCCAGCTCAAGTATTTCTCCGATCGCTCGCATACTTACCGTGATGCGCTCGAGAGCCATCTGTTCTGGATTCCCAGCGCGCAACCGATGGGCCTGCAAACGCTGCGCGCCGCGGCGGATTCCATGGCCTGGCTTTCCGAGCCGGCGCACTGGCGCGATGTCCGTCAGGCCGTGGTCAGGAATCTGGACGATCGGTTGCCGGGATTCCTTGGTCTGCTGCTGCTCCTGGTGCTGGCCAGCGCCAGCCGTGACCGCTTGAAGCAGCGCCTGGAGCACATGGCGCCGCGGATCGGCAAGGTGCAGTCTGACCATCTGGCACTGACCCTGGAAGCTTTCGCGATCACCGCGGCACTTGCCTTGCCGCCGGCGCTGGTGCTTTTCGGCCTGGCCTACCTGACTCACAGCGATACGGGTTTCGCCCGCAGCCTGGAGACCGCGCTCATGACGGGTGGCGTCCTGATCCTGTTCATGGAGTTCCTCCTGCAACTGGTTCGCGCCAAGGGCGTCGCCGCCGTGCATTTCGACTGGAGTCTGTCGACGCTGACCCTGCTGCGCCGCAACACCCGGCGGCTGATGCTGCTCTTCGTGCCGATCACCATCGTCATGCTCCTGGTTTCGGTGCACGCAGCCCCCGAGATTCGCGACGGCCTGGGACGGATTTCCCTGATCGTGTTCTGTCTGGCGATTGTCTGGATCGCTTCCCGGCTGTGGCGCCTGTCGCGCCTCAGTCTCGCCGCGACCGACGGCGACAACTGGCTGTGGTACATCGTCTACCTGTGGTATCCGGCACTGATGCTCATCGCGCTGGCAACGATCGGCCTTTCCCTGCTTGGCTACCATTACACCGCTTCACAGCTGCTGCGGCTGACCATGCAGTCGATCGTGCTGATCACCATGGCGACGCTTGTGCACGCCACGCTCGAGCGCGCTTTCTCCGTCTTCGAGCGGCGAATGGCGCTGACACGGGCGCGCGAGGCGCGTCAGGCGAGCCGGGATTCGGGCACGCGAACGATCGATCGCCAGGCGGCCGAACGCGCGGCCGACGCCATTCCGGAAGCCTTGCAGAGCTACGAAATCGACCGTCACACGATCAGCCGGCAAACGCGCGCCCTGCTCCGCCTGCTCGTCCTGGTCGGCATTGCCTTTGCCATGGCGTCGATCTGGCAAGGCCTGTTGCCGGCGGTGCGCACGCTTGACGAGATCGTCCTCTGGCGCATCGGCGCTGGCGACGGCACGCTACCACAGCAGGTGGTGACCCTCTGGAGCCTGATCGTCGCGGCGACGGTTTTCGCCATCGCCATCATCGCCATCCGGAACCTGCCCGGTGCGCTCGAAGTGGCCGTTCTCAGCCGCTTCGATCTGGCACCCGGCACCGGCTATGCCATAACCATGCTGCTGAACTACCTGATCGTTCTCGTCGGCCTGATCGCCGCGTCGAATCTTCTCGGCATCGACTGGACGAAGCTGCAATGGCTGATCGCGGCGCTCGGCGTCGGCCTGGGCTTCGGCCTGCAGGAAATCGTCGCCAATTTCGTTTCCGGCATCGTCATTCTCTTCGAGCGGCCGTTTCGCGTCGGCGACATCGTGACCATTGCCGGCCATACCGGCACGGTGACGCGCATCCACATCCGCGCCACGACCATCAGCGACTGGGATCGCAAGGAACTGCTCATCCCGAACAAGACCTTCATCACCCAGGATTGCATCAACTGGACCCTGTCCGACCCCATCACGCGCTTGATCGTCCCCTTGACCGTCGCCTACGGAAGCGACACGGAGCAGGTTGTCGAGACCTTGATGGAGGTCGCGCTGAACAACGAAAGCGTGGTCGACGAGCCAGCGGCCGCGACGCTGTTTCTGCGTTTCGGCGAAAACGGTATGGAGTTCGAGCTGCGCGTGTTCACACGCGTGGTCCTCAACCGCGGCATCGTCACACACGAACTGCACATGGCCATCGACAAGGCCTTTCGCGAACGCGGAATCAAGATCTCCTACCCGCAACGCGACCTGCATCTGAGTACCGGTTCGCCTCTCGAAGTCCTCATGACGACGCCAACGGCCGAACCGGGAGCGACGCCATAGCCAGCGTAGCTCCTGAATCGAGCTCGCCATTTTCCCCCGCATCGACAACGCGAGACAACGCGAAAAGCCAAACTCTGGATTGCCGCGTCGGCTGCGCCTCCTCGCAATGAGCGTGGGTGGGGGATGATTGCCGAGAGTCTCCTCAAGGATGCCGCACTATACTAGCGCTCCTACCATCACTGCTTACAGCAAGGCAATGAGCACCGACCGTGAAGAACGCCAGGAGCCGCTCTCGTGGTAAGGTAATTGTCTTCTTGCGTTCTGGCCGCGTTGATCGCCGCCTTTTTTGGAGATTGCCATGTCGTCGTGGGGCTGTCCGCATGAAATCAAGGGCCTATGTGCCAAGGTGAACAACCTGGTTTGTGATCCGGGAATGAAAGGCTGCGAACTCGCCGGCCGCTACGTCTTTTTCGGCAGTGAGGACAAGAACAAGCGACTGCGGGAAAAACAGGCACAGGCTGACAGCCAGAAGCCGAGCAAATAGGCTAGCCGCGCGAAGCGGTTACTTCGTTCCGCTGCGCCGGCTTTTCTCGGCCTGCTCCAGCACCCCGAGGGCGTTCAAGCGCCGGTAGAGCGTCCGTTCCGACAGACCGGCATGGTGCGCGAGCTCTTTTCGGCTACCGGGAAAACTGGCCGCAAGATCGAGCAGTTGTGCATCGCCGAGTTTCAATTTCTGGCCTGATTCTGGCCCCGATGGCAGGCTTTTTCTCGCCAGCGACCGCTGCCCCCCGCCCGCTGCGCTTGCCGGCAGGTGCCGCAGGTCGATTTCATCGCTGTCGCTCAGCAGGCAGGCACGTTCGAGCAGGTTGCGCAGTTCGCGGACATTTCCCGGGGAATCGTAGTCGCGCAACCAGCCGATCGCCGCGCGGCTCAGGCGCGGCGAACGTCCGCCAGAGACTCTGGCGGAGCAGTGTTTCGGCCAGCAGCACAATGTCCTCCCGCCGTTCCCGCAGGGCCGGCAGGAAGATCGGGAAAACATTCAGGCGATAGTACAGATCCTCCCGGAAGCTTCCGGCCTCGACCATTTCGCCGTCGGCGTTCCGAATGGGCGCCAACTCGATGTCTGCGAGACGTTCGCCGAGCGGGGTGTGATGCAGATGCACGACACGCTCCCGCTGACCGGAGCGCAGACTGCGCAGCAGCGGACAAGACCCCCCGGCCTGGTCGCACGGCACGCTATATCGGTGCGATACCTCGTGGCAGGTTCGGCCAATGATTTTCTGCTGCCCCTCCCATTTGGCACGATACCTGTCGTTGGCGGCAATGATGCGGTAGTTCCGATCACACAGGATATGCGGCTCGACAAGCGACTCGAGGAAGGAAATCAATTCGGCGCGAGAAGGGTCGGGGAAGAAGGGAAGGGGGCAACGGTCAAGACATTCATCATCAGCGCTGTCTCGACATGTCACGACCGTCTGATCTGCCAAATACTGCCATGTTTTGGCAGGCGGCAGCGATCGTCAGCCCGTGAAAATCGTCAGCTCACCGTCAAGCGCTGTAAATACCGGGCCTGTTGCGCGCCGCCACTAGCTGGCACGATTCTTGAATGCTGAACGCTGATGCCCTTCACGGCCGATGCCCTCGGCCTTGTAGGACCATGCGCCGCGCCGCTGATAGCCCCCTGCAACCCCCTGCCAACAAGAAGCCTCCTTTCATGAATCCACCCCCCCGCATTACCGTCATCGGCGCCGGCTTCGGCGCGCTCTCCAGCGTGCTTGAAATCCGCCGCCGCGATCCGAAAGTCGAGATCACCGTGATCGCGCCGCGCGCGGAGCTGCACTATCTTCCCGGCACGATCTGGATTCCCTCGGGTCTGCGCACGCGCGAACAGCTGATAGTGCCGCTGGCGAACTTCTTTCGGCGCATGCAGGTGATGCACGTGGCCGCCGAGGTGACGGGCCTGCGTGACGGCGGGCGGGTCGTCGAGAGCACGGCCGGCGACGTCGGTAACGATGCGCTGGTGATTGCCAGCGGCGGGCGCTTCATCAAGAAGCTGCCGGGCATCGAGCACGCCATCACCCCCTGCGAGGGGATTGCTGCGGCCGAGAAGATTCGTGATCGCCTGCGCGCCATGCACGGCGGTGTCATTGCTGTGGGTTTTGCGGGCAACCCCAACGAGCCTGCCGCAGTGCGCGGCGGCCCCATGTTCGAGTTCCTGTTCGGCATTGACGAGCAGCTCAAGCGCGAGGGTCGGCGGGAGAAGTTCGAGCTGGTGTTTTTCAATCCGTCAAAGGAACCGGGTCAGCGTCTCGGCCCGAAAGCGGTCAACTATCTGCTGGCGGAAATGGACAAGCGTGGCATTCGCACCCACCTCGGCCACAAGATGGAGCGCTTCGAGGCCGACCGGGTGGTCACCGCGGGTGGCGAGTTCGCAGCCGACCTCATCCTCTTCATGCCCGGCATGACCGGCAACCTCTGGTTTGACACGACCGCACTGCCGCGTTCGCCGGGTGGCCTGCTTCAGGCTGACGCGCAGTGCCGTGTCCTTGGCAGCCAACACCTGTATGTGGTCGGCGACTCCGGCAGCTTTCCGGGCCCCGAGTGGATGCCCAAGCAGGCCCACATGGCCGACCTGCAGGCCGCCGCCGCGGCAGAGAATGTGCTCGCGGGCCTGCGCGGACAAACGCCGAGCGCAAGCTTCAAGGTCGAACTGATCTGCATCATCGACGCCATCGACCACGGCACGCTGGTGTTTCGCAACCCACGGCGCCAGATCATCCTGCCCTCGTCGCGCCTCTTCCACTGGGCCAAACGCTTTTTCGAAGGCGTGTATCTCAGAAAATACCGATAGTTGCCGCTAGCGGACTCCCCTTGCCGTAGAACGGACGCCCCCAGGACTGTCAGCACGACGGCCAGATGAACCATCGCCGCCGGGTCGAATTATGATTGATTCAGCGCTGCGCCTTGCCCGCGCAAGCCCGGCTCCGATATCGACCGAGAGGCGTGCCATGACTCATCATGAAGAGACAACTGTGCCTGCTGACCAGCACCGCATTCCGCTGGAAGCCTTGCGGCAGCGTCTGCACTGCACAGGGGACGGACTGAGCGGCGCCGAGGCCGCCCAACGACTGCTCGAGTACGGTAGCAATGAACTACGGGTACGCAAAGAGACGCCCGAGATCGTCAAGTTCCTGCGCCAGTTCACCAACTTCTTCGCGCTGCTGCTCATCGTCGGCTCGGCACTGGCGTTTTTCGCCGATTACCTGAAGCCAGGCGAAGGCAACTTCTACATTGGCGTCGCGCTGCTGGCGGTGGTACTGCTCAACGCGCTGTTCACCTACATTCAGGAGCACCAAAGCGAACGCATCATGGAAAGCTTTCGCAACATGCTGCCACAGATGATCACGGTGCAGCGCGATGGGCAGATCTCGCGCATCGAGGCACGGCTGGTGGTGCCTGGCGATGTGATCCTGCTGGAAGAGGGTGACCGGGTGCCGGCCGACGGGCGACTGATAGAGGTGAATCAGCTCAAGGTAGACCACGCCTCCCTGACCGGCGAGAGCGAACCGCAACTGCGCAAACTGGCCTGCACCCATGACAATCTGCTGGAGAGTCGAAACATGGTGTTCTCCGGCACCCTGGTGCAAAGCGGTAACGGCCGCGCGCTGGTGTACGGCACCGGCATGAACACGCAGATTGGCCAGATCGTGCAATTGACCAAGGAGGCGGGTACGGTGGAGACGCCGATCCGCAAGGAGCTGCGCCATTTCATCCGCATCATCTCCACCATCGCCATTGCGCTCGGGGTACTGTTCTTCGCGCTCAGCGTGGCGCTCGGCAATCCCTTCATCGGCAGTCTGATCTTCGCCATCGGCATCATCGTGGCCAACGTGCCGGAAGGTCTGTTGCCGACGGTGACGCTGGCGCTGACCATGGCCTCCAAACGCATGGCCAGGAAGAACGCCCTGATCAAGAACCTGGAAGCGGTGGAGACGCTGGGTTCGACGACGGTGATCTGTACCGACAAGACTGGCACCATCACCCAGAACCGGATGAAGGTCGCCACGCTGGTGCTCGGCGAACGCGAATGGTCGGCCGATCAGAGTGGACTCTCGCAAGAGGAAGGTTTCGCCGATGCCTGGGCCACCATGGCGCTGTGCAACAACGCACGGCTGACCGAGCAGCATTATCTGGGCGATCCGACCGAGGGCGCCCTGCTGCTTCTGGCACAAGGTTTGCAGCCCATCGGCGATCTGGCGGCACGCTTCCCGCGCCTGCATGAAAGTCCGTTCGACTCCGCCACCAGACGCATGATCACCACGCACAAAGCGAGGACTGGTCAGCCCAATCTCGCCTACATGAAGGGTGCGCCGGAGATCGTACTCAAGAAATGCACGCAGCGTATGCATCAGGGTGAGCGGGTCGAATTCGATGACTCGGCTCGTGGCAAGGCGCTGGCACTGTACGAAGTGCTGGCGGCGCGTGGCGAACGGGTGCTGGCGCTGGCCTGCAAGACGAGCGACGCCGATGCGGCCAGTGAGGAGGACTTCATCTATCTGGGATTGGTGGGCATGCTCGATCCGCCGCGTCCGGAGATCGCCGAAGCGATCGACAGGTGCCGCAGCGCCGGTATCCGCGTCTTCATGATCACCGGTGACTACCACACCACTGCCGAGTCCATCGCCCGTCAGGTCGGCCTGTTCACCGGCGACGGTCAGATAGTTCTGGGTGAAAACCTGCTGCAGATGAGCGAGCAGGAACTCTCCGTTCTGCTGGATAGTCGCGAGCTGGTATTTGCACGCAGCACGCCGCAGCAGAAGCTTCAGATCGTCAACGCCTTGCAGAAGAAAGGCGAGGTGGTCACGGTGACCGGCGATGGCGTGAACGATGCACCGGCGTTGAAGAACGCCAACATGGGCGTGGCGATGGGCCTGTCCGGTACCGAGGTGGCGAAAGAGGCGGCGGACATGGTGCTGATGGACGACAACTTCGCCACCATCGTGCAGGCCATCGAGGAGGGGCGCACCATCTTCTCCAACATCAAGAAATTCATCGCCTACATCCTGACCAGCAACGTTCCCGAAATATTGCCTTTCATCGCCTTCGTGGCGATTGACGCGCCGCTGGCGCTGACCGTGGTGCTGATCCTGACCATCGATCTCGGTACCGACATGTTGCCGGCTTTGGGGCTGGGACGCGAGCTGCCGGAACAGGACGTGATGAAACAACCGCCGCGCCGCAGCGACGAAAGACTGCTGACCTGGCCGCTGCTGGCCATCAGTTACGGCATCATGGGCCTGCTGCAGGCGGCTGCCGGTTTCTTCGCCTTCTTCGTCGTGCTGTATCAGGGAGGCTGGGTGTGGGGCGGCGACTTACCAACCTCGGGTTTGCTCTATCGAACTGCGGTGACTTCCTTCTTTGCGGCCGTGGTGATCTGCCAGGTGGCGGATGTGCTGATCTGCCGCACGCGTCGGCAGAGCATCCTGTCTGCCGGCATCTTCCGCAACAAACTGATCTGGGTGGGTATCGCGGTGGAACTGGCGCTACTCGCGGCGATCTCGCAAATCGAGTTCCTGCAGCCATTCTTCGGCACCGCAGCGATCGGCTGGTTCGAGGTCTCGCTGGCATTGCCGTTCGCGGCCGCGATCCTGTTGGGTGACGAGTCAAGGCGCTACCTGATTCGGCGTGACAACCGCTTCGTGCAGCGCTGGCTGACCTGGTAGCCGGACGACGACAGCTGCCGCTACCGGACTCCCCTTGCCGCAGCATGAATGCCTCACCACTGTCTGCAAGACTGCCAGATGGACTGCCATATTGTGCCGCTTTGACTGCCACATCGGCAGCCAGGCGCCAAAAAGAAGCGCCAGCGTGCGGCCATTAAATCTACAAGCCGTTGCTTTTCCGCTGTTTGTTCCGGTGCGCGAACGCTGGCACGAATATTGATAAGAGTCCACTGATGTTGGCGCATGGCCGCCAGTTGATGAGTCAAGAATACCGACCTTCAAGGATGGCGATGTTCAAGAACACACCACCAGTCTGGAGATGCCCCCACACAGCGATCCGGCCGACAGCCGCCCGCTGATCGGCAGCGACACGAGCGGGCAAGCCTGACCGCTGGCGTCCAAAAAAACGCGTCGGCAGGTTGCCGTCACCGTCGGCCGCTTCGCCATGACACGAGCAAATTGCCAGGAAAGGACAAATCATGCAAATCGCCGTCACCAGCCAGAATCGCAAGACGATTACCGAACACGCCGGCAAGTGCCGCAAGTTCTGGATCTACGACCTTGAAATGGGCGTCGTAACCGGAAAGCGCCTCGTCGAGGTGTCCATGGAACAGAGCTTGCACGCCAGTTCCGGGCTGCTTGCCGAACCCTTGGCCGAAATCAATATCCTGATTACCGGCAGCATGGGGCCCGGCCTCCATGCGCGCTTGATGCAAAGCGGGATTCTTCCGGTGATCACCATGGAGGAAGATCCCGATGCCGCGGTGTCCGCCATGCTCAGTAATCGCCTCCGACGACTGCCCGTTCCGCGGCGCCATTATTGCCATGCGCACGGTGATTTTTCACACCTCGCGAGCTAGAGGACCACTATAGCCATGGCATATGCCCGAAAACCCCCCGTTCGACGGGCGAAAAACATCAGCAAAAACAACGCTTTAAAAGTTCTGCACTAATTCGCGAAGTCACGGGGTTGCGAGAGAAATGGCCCGTAAGAACCAGAAAATCACATTTGCGAATCAGAGTATGAAGTCACTCAGCGCCAAGCTGACAACACCGGTCAACTCAATGGCGAACTCTGGATCAACATCGACATCGGTGTTGCCGTAGAGCACCCCACCCGATACCTTGAGCTGTCCTGCTGCGGTGAAGCTTGCAGCGCCGTCGATCAGTGCGGTAAAGGCATCATTGCTGCTTGTCGTGGCAACATTTGCATCGAGCGTCGAGAGGTCAATCCTGTCTCCCCGGCTGAAATCTGTGATGACGTCCCAAGTGGAGCTGCTGATGCCCATCTCGGAAAGCGCATTGAAGTCGAAGACGTCGTTGCCGCCGCTGCCCGTAAGAATGTCCCTACCACGGCCGCCCGTGAGGATGTTGACATTGCTGTTGCCGGTCAGCGTGTCTGAGTAGGCCGATCCGGTAAGGTTCTCGATTCCGGTAAGGGTATCTGAGCCCGAACCAATGGTGTTCTGAGCGGTGACGAGTTCCAGGCTAACGGTGACACCGGTCATGCCGCTGACACCGTAGTAGTAGCTGACGGTGTCACTGCCACCGCCACCAGTGGGGGTGTCCTCACCGGTGAGAGTGTTGTCGCCTGCACCAGCGTACAGGAAGTTGTTGAGGCTGTTGCCGGTAAGGTTGGCAGGGGCCGTGGTGACGATGCGTCCGTTCTCGACGTTCGCACCGAGGTTGTAGGTTGTGAGGTAGCTGTAGACGGTGTCGGTGCCGCCGGTGCTGGCCGTGGCGTTGGTTTCGGTGACGACATCCCCGGTGTCGCGGACGTAGTAGGCGTCGTTGCCGTCACCGCCGATCATGGTGTCGATGCCCGCTCCACCATCGAGCGTGTCGTTGCCAGCCCCGGCATCGACGTAGTCATCGCCCGCGCCGAGCTCGATCATGTCGTTGCCGCCTCCGCTCTCGATATGGTGCGAGAGATCGCCCAGCTTGGCCCGAAACAGATCGTTTCCCGAGCCACTGGCGAGCAGGAGGCGCTCGATGTTGGCGACGGTTACGCCGTCCACCTTCGAGAAGCTCTGGGCGTCGACATCCCAGTTCACCGCCTGCGCCGTGCCGGAGAAGTCGGCGTAGAAGGTGTCGTTGCCTTCGCCGCCGTCGTAGCGGGTGCCGCCTTGGTAGACCAGCAGGTCGTCGCCCGCTCCCGCCGTCCAGTTCACCGCTTCGACGTTGCGGTAGCCCACGTTTGCGTGAGTGTAGTAATCGAGAACCGCGAACGATGTCGCCCCCG
>QPGA01000020.1:0-4706 GCA_003332265.1 Candidatus Accumulibacter meliphilus | reverse complement strand
CCCGCCGTCCAGTTCACCGCTTCGACATTGCGGTAGCCCACGTTCGCGTTCTCGTAGTAATCGCGAACCGCGAACGATGTCGCCCCCGTCAGCGCCGTGCGCAACGAGTCAAACGAGGCACTCGACCCGTAAAAGTTCTGGTAGCCGCCCTCCGCGAGCCCCACGTCAAGCCGCAACTGGCCAAACTGGTCGCTCAGATCAAACGACAGCGTGTCGAAGCCCCCCCCGCCGTCGATGTCCCCGCGGCCCCGCCCGGCGTCGATCACGTCGTCGCCCGAACCGGCGTAAATGGTGTCGTTGCCTGACCCGGCATCAATCGCATCATTGCCTTGGGCGGTGCTAATCGTCTCGTTGCCATCCCCGCCATAGACGGTGTCGTCGCCCTCGAAGCCGTAGATGACATCATCGCCGGCATAGCCGTAAATGGTGTTGTCGCTGTTGTTGGCGTACAGGTAGTTTCTGGCGTCGCTACCGTAGAAGTCGAGTGCTCCTTGGCCGGGAACTTCACTGGAAACACCCAAGTCACCCGTTGCCGCCGCTGCATACCAAAGATCGGCCTGTTTCTGCAAGGGTTCTGATGTGTTGCTTTCGAAAGCTTGCATAAGGGTTTTAATTCCGGCCATCGGATGCAATAGCCACATTTCCAATCCATCCGCAACAATTCTCCCTGGCAAGCCGGGCTGCGCAGCATCAAGTGTTAACAAGAAACTTGTCAGCAATGGGTGAATATTCAGCGTGAATTGCTCTCCGACGTGTGGTCCGCTTTCCTCGGAAATAGGCGACCCGTAGACGACGTAATTGATAAAGCCTTCCGGATAACCGACGGGCTGAATCTTAAGATCGCTTGCCGCATCGCCGAATTCATCTGACTCCACGATGTTTGTCGCGCCGCCTGGGTCGAATGTGGCACCCGAGCATCCGAACATTTCTGAAACAACTTGGGCCAAAGCCCCGCCTAGCGAATGCCCCGTGACATATATGTTTGCATCGTCGTGCGTGTTGCGGATTGCGGCGGCCATCGCAATGGCCTCACCAAATTGGGCATCCCAGTTGAAAGGGTACGGAATAACATCCGCTGCAATCGCCAAATCTGCTGGAAGATCCGACACGATAGTTGAATCTGTATCTGTACCGCGGAACGCGATAACAATGTCTTTACCTTTGCTGAACATTACCGCGAAAAATCCGGGTGCTCCGGGAGCCGAGTACATCCGAGCATCCCAGTCCGCAAAGCTCGGACTCCCTTCATAGGCGAGTTCGGCCATCTGGGCCAGGACATAGTGCGATATGCCGAGCACATGGCCATAGTCTTGCTGAGCGTTGGCCGCAACGGCGACGTCCGCTGCTATCGCCCCCTCCTCCGCCTCCAGCACCCAGTTTCCACCCAACTCCGCGGCACCCGTCAGGCCGGTCGACGCCGCCACATCCGCCCCAGTCGCCTGCGCGAGGCTGCCGATGAACTGCACACCCGCATCCCCCGCCGCCACATTGCAGCCATAGAGCAGGATGTCGCCGCTCTCGGTCAGAGCCTGCCCGATCGTGGCAAGCGCGACCGTGTGCGTGGTCAGCGCCTTTCTGTCGATCAGGCTGTTACCCAGAGACACGCCGCCTGAACTGCCGTGCGAGATGATGTGAATGGCGTCGATGCCCGTTTGCCCGTGGAGATTTGCGGCAATCTGGCTCAACCCGTCCGACCCGAAATCCAGGATAAACACATCCGCAGGTTCGTTCAGGCTGTCGATCAAAAACGGGTAGTCGGCAACGCGGCAATCAACAAAGACGATGCTCTTGCTCATGACAATGCTTTCAAGTCGACATTCAGGTGCTGGGCCTGCGGGATTGCGTGGCCGCTATGGCGTCGTGGTGGAGGGTAGAAGGAGTCCGATCGGCGTTGGTGCATATTAGTAACTGCTAATTTTCTATGAGGTTACATTTATCATTTTCGGCATGACTTCCCCTTCTTCCCGCGCTGCTTCATACAGCGGACGAAATCTGGCCTGCCCGGGGATATTGCGGCATGCCGAGGTAGGTACACGTGTTGAGAATTGCGACTTGGACGTGGGCTTTGGTGACCTGCTGTTTGAAGGCTCGGGAGTACAAGCTGCCACCCTTTGCTTCAATAGCTGGGAGTACGAGATCACGATGTCGCTATCACACGAAACTTGTCGAACCCCGTATTCGACGTTCGCAGTCTGAATCATGATGCAGACCTCCCTCCAGATCCGACAACCTCAGACGGCTTGCACTTGGCGCTAAGTACTGCGGGTAAGTCTATGTCAAAAAAATGGGTATTTCAAGCGCAATGAAGTCTCCCCCCTTCATCCATCTCGTTATACACAACTCACTCAGCATAACTTGGCCGCTCGATGGGCCCCTGGCGAATAGTTGACTGCTTTTGTCTGGTATGCCCCTTGCTTTCCCTTTCCCGTTTTCATAGGGATCGGGCGATGGCAAACTGGGCGGGAGACGAATTTGGCGGGGCTGAACTGGGGGACGGACGTCTGAGGCTGAGGCTGATCAAACTGGCGACACGCTTTGCAGAGCAGCCGACGGCAAGCATACCGGGCGCCTGTGGGGATTGGGCGGAGACGGTGGCGGCGCACCGTTTCTTCGATCAGGCCCGCGCTGGCAAGCGAGGGTTGAACTGGCAATCGATCCTGCAACCGCACATGGATTGCAGCCAAGGGCGCATGGCACAACACCCGGTGGCAAAAACCGGTGGCAAAAACCGGGGTCAGACCACGGCAAAAACCGGGGTCAGACCACCGAATCGCTCCCCGCTGACGCGCGGCGCCAAGCCGGATTGCCGCCGCGCTCGATGCAGCCTCGCGCCGTTTCGGAGAGCCGAGCCGACGACAGCTGCCGCTACCGGACTCCCTTTGCCGCAGAACGGATGTCACCCACGACTGTCAGCACGACCGCCACATCGGCAGGCAGGCACCGAAAACAAGCGTTAGCGGGTGGCTCGCGTTCCCGGTTCCGGCCGCAACCTTGCTCTTCCCAAGGCTTCGTTCGGCCGCTTTCCGGCGCGATGGTCGATGCGTACAATCGGCCACAAGCAGGCATAAGAACACCCGCGGAAGCCGGGTCGTGGTCACGTTAGGCTGACGAATTCGGAGCCGGATTCGCTGTAAGCTACTCTGCCCGCGGTCGCGTGGCCGGTGATCCGTGCTTGCATTTGCATGGCTATTGATATCCGGCGCCGCGCCGGCCGCGTTACGGTAGCTTCATTGCCAGATCGACTATATTCCCGAGTCCAACCGTAGCATAAGCCGAGGCGAACACATGACAACGAGCAGGTGGCAGAACGTGCACGGCGCCTTCGCCGCTGCGCCGGAGGAGGCGGCTTTCTGGACGGGCAGGACCTTCGACGATTTCCTTTTCCGGCCGCAGAAGACGGATTCGCAGACCCGCCGCAAGATCAGCGTGAGCTCGCTGCTGACGGCGGACGTGGCCTTGGATCTGCCGATCGTTTCCTCGAACATGGACAGCGTGACCGGCGCCGACATGGCGCGGTCGATGGCCATGCACGGTGGCATTGGCGTCGTGCATCGTGGCATGAGCATCGCGCGCCAGGCGTCCGAAGTCGCGGTGGTGAAGCGCAGCCAGAGCGCCGTGATCGCCAGTCCGCTGTGTCTGCCGACGGGCACCACTATCCGCCAGGCCAGGCGTTTTGCGCGGCAGAACGGCATCACCGGCATCCTGATCGAGACGGCCAGCGGCTCGAACGTGCTGGCCGGCTTGCTCTCGAACCGCGATACGCCGGTGCACGGCGCTAACGAAGATCGAGCGGTCGACGATTTCATGACACCGCTGTCCCGCCTGGTGACCGGCGCACCGGACATCCGCACTGAGGAGGCCGAACGGCTGATGTTCGAACACCGCATCGAGCGCCTGCCGCTGATCGATGGCGCGAATCGTATCCATGGGCTGATCACACGCCGCGACATCAATCTCAAGCGCGCACAGCCCGGCGCCAGCAAGGACGGCGCCGGCCATCTGCGCTGCGCCGCGGCGGTCGGCGCGCGCGGCGATTACCTCGAGCGGGCCGCCGCGCTGCTCGAGGCCGGCGCCGATCTGCTTTTCATCGACATCGCCCACGGCCACTCGCTAATCATGGAGCAGGCGGTCGCCGGGCTGCGCGGCAAGTTTGGCAGCGTGCCGCTGGTTTGCGGCAACGTCGCCACCGGCGCCGGCGCGCGCTTCATGCGCGATATCGGCGCCGATGCCGTCAAGGTCGGGGTCGGGCCGGGCCGCGGCTGCCGCACGCGGCTGGAAACGGCGGCTGGCGTGCCGCAGCTGCAGGCCATCCGCGAGGCCTATCTCGCCGTCGGTGACAGCCTGCCGATCATGGCCGACGGCGGCGTGAAAACCGACAAGGACATCTTTCTCGCCCTGATCTGCGGGGCGTCGACGGTGATGCTCGGCAGCGCGCTGTCCGGCACCGACGAGGCGCCGGGCCGCGTGATCGAGGATCCGGCGACCCACATGAAGAAGAAGATCTACCGCGGCATGACCTCGCCCGAGGCCGTGCTCGAAACGCTGTACGACAGCGGCAGCAGCGAAGAGCTCGACGCGGCGCTCGAAACCGCCCCCGAAGGCCAGGAAATCCAGGTGCCTTACCGCGGTAGCGTCAGCGGCATCCTGGAGCGCATCCGCGGCCACCTGCAGTCATCGGTGAGCTACGGCGGCGAGATCACGCTGGC
>QPGA01000019.1:15512-72595 GCA_003332265.1 Candidatus Accumulibacter meliphilus | reverse complement strand
CCTCGGCGGTCCACAAGGTTTATCTTTCGGCCTTCGGCGCCCCCGAGAAGGGCCAGCAGTTGCGCATCGCTAGCCGTGACCAGCACCAGGTCCGGGTGAGCGGCCAGCAGCTCCGCCGCCGGCATCGTGCCATCGGTAATCAGCCACAGACGCTCCAGCCGGGCCATGTTGCGCCCCTGCGCCGTGCGCGCCTGCCGGGTCAGGTAGAGCGTATGGCGACAGCGTTCATCGCAAACGCCCGGAGCCGCGAAAATCGCCAGCCACTTGCCGCTGACTTCGGGGTGTTCGAGGACTGCGCCGTCCCGACGCTGCAGCATTTCAAAAGGCAACTGCAGCGGCTCGGGCAGCGGCTGGCCGACCATCGCCGCGGCCTCGGGCGGCGACACAAAGCGAAAATACAAGGCAGCGAGAAGAGGCAGCACGCAGACCGCAACGATTGCCAGCAGGGTCAGGCGGCCCTTGCGCTGCGCCGCACGCATGGCGGCGCTCATTGGCACGGAAAGCTCGTCAACGGCGTCGGCCGTCGGTCGGGGTGTACTCATTTTTTCTGCCAGGCAAATAGGCCGTAAGCTACGGCCATGAGAGCGAAAACCAGCCACATCGCCGCGTAGCCGTAATGTTTTGTCCCGGGATTGTCCGCACTGCCCCAGTCACGGGCCAGACCATCGCTTTCGCCGGTGGTTTGCAGGAGAATCACCGGCAGCGCGTCGAGGCCGCTACGCTGACGGTAGTCGGCTTCACGGACGTGCTGCCAGAGAGGCCCTTCGGGCTCACTTTCCTGCAACTCGAAAATCCGTGTTTCGAAGCTGCGGGTCACTCCGGAAACTTCGATCTCGCCGGCTGGAGTCGCCACGGCCGGACTATCCGAGCGTAAGCGCGGCGCGCCAATCCAGCCACGATTAACGAGAATCACGGCGTCGCTGCCGGACAACTGCAAAGGGGTGAGGACATGATAGCCCGGCCGGCTGCGATAGATCTTGTTGTCCAGAAACAGGGTCTTGTCCGCCAGCCAGTGACCGCGTGCCGTAGCCGCTCTATCAATCAACTCGTCGCGCTGGCGCTGCTGCGCGGACAAGGCGATTGGCGTCGCGATCATTGCCGCCTGCTCGCGTTCGAAGCGCTGGCCACGAGTTTCAGCGCGCCACCACTGAAAACGAGCCATGGCCAGGCAGCTGATGACCAGCAGGCTGACCAGCAGCAGGCGCAGAGTGCGACGCTTGAAAAGGGAAATTGACATGGCAGAACGCTTGGCCCGGGGCGGGGTCCTATGAGGTCGCGAGTCCGGTAGACTAGGAGCTTTCTGGAGGAAACTAGATGCACATCATCGTCGCACTGCTGCTGATCACCATCGTCGCCAGTCTTGGCAGTGCCCTGGTCTTCATCTATCGCGACCAGGGCCAGGGCAAGACGCGTGCGGTCAAGGCACTTTCCCTCCGCGTGGGTCTTTCCTTTGTGCTCTTTGTACTGCTTATCGCCTCGCAGCGATTTGGCTGGGTTAGCGGTTAGCGAGCGCCTGATGTACGCAGGGCGGTAGGGGCGCGACGCACCCCTGGTGCGCCGACGTTCCCGTAGCGGAAGCTTTTTACAACCAGTAGATGACGATGAACAGACCGAGCCAGACGACGTCAACGAAGTGCCAGTACCAGGCGACGCCTTCAAAGGCGAAGTGACGCTCTGCGGTGAAATGCCCCTTCAGGACGCGAAACAGAATCACCGTCAACATTGTCACCCCGAGGGTGACGTGGAAGCCGTGGAAGCCGGTCAGCATGTAGAAGGTCGAACCATACACACCGGTAGTCATCTTGAGATTCAAGTGGGCGTAGGCTTCACCATACTCGTAGACCTGGAAGGCAAGAAAGGTGACACCGAGCACGATGGTCAGCACCAGCCCGAGGATCAACTGCGAGCGTTTCTCGGCGACCAGCCCCCAGTGCGCCCAGGTCAGGGTCGCTCCGGAAGTCAGCAGCAGCAGGGTATTGACCGCCGGAATGCCCCAGGCGTGCATCTGCGAGAAGGGATCGCTCGCCCCGGGTCCGGCACTTGGCCATGAATCCTGGAAGCCTTCCCAGAGCGCGGCCTGCTCGGGACTCGCCAGGTCGGGAATAGCCAGGACGCGAATGTAGAACAAGGCTCCGAAGAAGGCGACGAAGAACATCACTTCGGAGAAAATGAACCAGGCCATCGCCCAACGGAAGGAACGATCGACCTGCAGGTTGTAGCGCTGGCCCTCTGATTCGCCGATGACGCGCCCAAACCAGCCGAAAAGCATGGTCGTCAGGACGGCGAGACCCGCCAGCAGAACGAAGCCGCCATTGGCAATCGAATTCATCATCAGCACGGCGCCGCTAGCCAGCAGGAGCAAGGCGATCGAGCCAACCAGCGGCCAGTGCGACGGCTGGGGAACAAAATAGCGGCTTGCGGATGCGGGATGACTCATCTTGACTTCCTCCAGATCATATTATCGTTATTGCCCTGTTATTGCGTTGATGCGTCCTGCTAGTGACGACCCATGTAGATTGCGACGCTCACCAGCAGCAGCACAAAAATCAGCATGAAAACCAGCGCGGTGATCAAAATCTGCAAAGGTGACAAGGGTTCTGCGTCGTGCTCGTGAGGCTTGTGTCCGCGTACTCCGAGCAGAGCCCAGGCAACCGTGCGAATGGTGCTGAAACGTCGGCTTTTTTCCGTCTGCGTATGGGGTAGCGACATCGATCACTTCCGGCTTTCCACCGGCACCTCGAAAAAAGTATACGAAAGCGTGACCGTATTGACTTCTTCAGGCAGCCGGGTATCCAGGAAAAAGACGACCGGCATTTCACGCACCTCGTGCGGCGCAAAAGTCTGCTGCTTGAAGCAGAAGCAATCCAGCTTCTTCACATAACTACCCGCATACTGCGGCCCGTAACTGGGCACCGCCTGACCGACCACGGTGCGGTCAAGCGTGTTCTCGACCCGATACACCACGTGCATGATGTCGCCAGTCCTGGCAGGCAGGACGGTCGTCTCGGGACGGAAACGCAGAGCCCCGTCATGACTGTTGGCATCGAACTGCAGGGTCACCGGACGACCCGGGATCGCCGACGCAGCGACTTCCTGCGCACGATCAATATCATAGAGCCCGGTCCACTCGCAAAAAGCCTTGTACAGGCCCGGCTGCAGCGCTACAAAAAACAGGCTGCCGAGCACTATCGTCAGCAGGATCAACGCCAAGCGCCGGTTTTTTCCGGTCCGTGCCGACGGCGACTGCGCAGTCACAGTCGCAGACGCCGTCGCAGGCGAGTGCAGCGCAGGACTCACGTGCTGCCCAGCCACTGCCGGATGATGTAGCTCAGAAAAACAGCGGCCGCGAAAAGAGCCAGACCGATGGCGATGCGCCGGTTGCCCTGCTCGGGTGAGGGGTCACGAGTCATCCGTGCGCCTCGGCCTGATCAAAATGCGGCGGATCTTCAAATGTATGGTACGGCGCCGGGGAGGGCACCGTCCATTCCAGCCCGTGCGCCCCATCCCAGGGCCGACTCGCGGCGCGCGCGCCGCCCCTGACTGTCTGGATGACGATGAACAGGACCAGCAGCTGACTGAACCCGAAGCCGAAGGCGCCGATGCCGGAAATGACGTTGAAATCGGCGAACTGCTGCGCATAGTCCGGAATCCGTCGCGGCATGCCGGCCAGGCCGAGGAAGTGCTGCGGGAAGAAAGCGATGTTGAAGAAAATCATCGACAGCCAGAAATGCCACTTGCCGAGGGTTTCGTTATACATGTGCCCGGTCCACTTCGGTAACCAGAAGTAGAGGCCGGCGTAGGCGGAGAAAAGCGCGCCAGCGACCATCACGTAGTGGAAGTGGGCGACAACGTAATAGGTGTCCTGCAACTGGATGTCCACCGCGGTCATCGCCAGCACCAGGCCGGTCAGGCCACCGATGGTGAACAACACCAGGAAACCCAGCGCAAACAGCATTGGCGTTTCAAAAGTCAGCGAGCCGCGCCACATGGTGGTGACCCAGTTGAACACTTTTACCCCGGTCGGCACCGCGATCAGCATCGTCGCATACATGAAATAGAGCTGGCCGGTCAGCGGAATACCGGTCACGTACATGTGGTGCGCCCAGACGAAGAACGAGATCAAGCCGATTGCGGCAATCGCGTAGACCATCGAGACATAGCCAAACAGCGGCTTGCGCGAGAAGGCAGGGATGACATGCGAGACGACGCCAAAAGCCGGCAAGGCAATGATGTACACCTCGGGGTGGCCAAAGAACCAGAAAATGTGCTGGAAGAGCACCGGATCACCACCACCGGCAGCACTGAAGAAGCTGGTGCCGAAGTGGCGATCGGTGAGCAACATGGTCACCGCACCGGCCAGGATGGGCATCGAGGCAATCAGCAGGAAAGCCGTCACCAGCCAGGTCCAGCAGAACAACGGCATTTTCATCAACGTCATGCCGGGAGTGCGCATGTTGAGGATGGTGGTGACGATGTTGATCGAACCCATGATCGACGACATGCCGAGGATGTGCACCGCGAAAATGGCCATGTCCATGCCCATGCCCATCTGGATCGACAGTGGCGGGTACAGGGTCCAGCCGGTGCCGGGCGCGCCGCCGGGAACGAAGATCGAGGCGGTCAGCAGAATCGCGGCCGGCGGCAACAACCAGAAACTCCAGTTGTTCATCCGCGCGAAAGCCATGTCCGAGGCCCCGATCATCATCGGAATCATCCAGTTGGCGAAGCCGACGAAAGCCGGCATGATCGCGCCGAAAACCATGATCAGCGCATGCAGCGTGAGCATCTGGTTGTAGAACTCCGGCGACACGTATTGCAGTCCCGGCGTAAAGAGCTCGGCGCGAATGATCAGCGACATCGCGCCGCCGACGAGGAACATCACGAAGCTGAACCACAGGTACATCGAACCGATGTCCTTGTGATTGGTGGTGGTCACCCAGCGCTTCCAACCCGTCGGGTGCCCGTGGCTATCGTGGTCATGGTGGCCGGCGTAACCGGTGTGTGACGTGGCTTGCATAATCGGATTCTCCTGATGGCCTGTGGCGCGATTACTTGCCGCGAAGCGCCTTGACTTCGGCGGGCTGGATGACTTCACCGAGTTTGTTGTTCCATGCGTTGCGCTCGTAGGCGACAACGGCGGCAATATCGGTATCGCTCAACTGTTCTCCGAAAGCAGCCATGGCCGTACCAGCCTTGCCTTTGAGAACCATCTCGATATGTGCCTCCCTGGGGCCCGTGGCGATCTTCGAACCGTCCAGCGCTGGAAAGGCAGGCGGCAAGCCGGCGCCGTTTGCCTGGTGGCAGGCCGCACAGTTGGTGGCGTAGACCTTCTCGCCCAGAGCAAGCTGTTCATCAAGCGCCCAGACCTTGTTCGGATCCTCGGCGACGGCAGCTAGCTGTTGCTTCTGTTCGCCAACCCAGGCCGCGTACTTTTCCTCGGATACGACCTCAACGACCACCGGCATGAAACCGTGGTCTTTGCCGCAAAGCTCGGAACACTGGCCGCGGTAGGTGCCTTCCTTCTCGGCCCGGAACCAGGTGTCGCGGAGGAATCCCGGCACGGCATCGGTCTTGACGGCGAATGCCGGCACCGCCCAGTTGTGAATCACATCGTTGGCTGTCGTGAGAATGCGCACTTTCTTGCCGACCGGCACCACCAGCGGGCGATCGACTTCCAGCAGGTAATGCTCGCCCTTGGGGGCCTTGTTCTCGATCTGCTCACGCGGTGTGGACAGCACACTCATGTACTTGACGCCGGCAGCATCGCCAGTGAGGTATTCGTAACCCCACTTCCACTGATAGCCGGTGACCTTGACGGTCAGATCGGGCTCCGAAGTGTCGCGCATGTCGACCAGAGCTGAGGTCGCCGGGAAGGCTATCGCCACCAGGATCAGCGCCGGCACGATGGTCCACGCCAATTCGACGGTCGTGTTGTCGTGGAAATCAGCCGCCTTGTGGCCCCTGGACTTGCGGTGATAGAAAAGCGAGTAGGCGACGACGGCAAAAACACCGACGAAAATGACGACGATCACCCACAACAAGAGGTTGTGCAGCTCGTAGACGCGGCGAGCGACAGCGGTGACGGGTTCCTGCAGATTGAGTTCCCAGGCGGCGTTCGCAGCGCCACTGAACAAGGCGAGCAATCCCGCAATGAACGGCCCGGTGGATCCGCGCCGCAAACAATTGCTGTCGCGATTGCTGTTTGAGTTTCGTGCCATCTTCTCCCTTTCCCCGCCAGCTTCCGCGCCCGCCGTGTGGCAGAACAGCGGCGCCAGCCCCTGACGTTCTCGAAAACGTACCAAAATGAACCCGAGCGGGCTCCGTTCCAGTGTCTCACCAAGCGCGGAGGTTAACATACTCCACTTGATATGGATCAATGTTCAACCGAAAAAATGGCGACCGCCCGCGCGACACCTGCCTTCCTGAGACCCATGACGGACCGCCAGACGAAACAGTGGCTCGACAGGCCATACCTGATGAAAGGCGCGGGCAAACCCACGACAAAACCGCGCATTACGTATGAAGGCGCATATAATCATCAAGTTGGGTGTTCACCTTGCCAAGCGCGCCGGGCCCCGTGGTAGAATTTCCCGCTTGATACCCTGACCTGCGTCAAGCCCCGCCGGGGCGCCCCTGGGCCCTGCGCATTCGGGAGGAATCGATGAGCGTGGTTGCGGCACGGACAGCGACAGCGCAGACTTGGGAGGCCCGCCGCGACTGCTCGCTGTCGTTTAGCGAACGCAAGTGGGTGTTTCTTGCCACCGCTGCCTGGTTGGCTGCCATCGCCATCGCTTTCTCGTATTTCGGCGCCTGGCCGGTCCTTCCTTTTACCGGACTTGAGCTGGCTCTACTGTGGTGGGCTCTGCGACAGATCGACGCGACCGCCGAGGATTTCGAGAGAATCACCCTCGAAGCGGAGCGCCTGACGATAGAGACACGCCGCGGCACACTGCTGCAACGCCATACCTTCCATCCATACTGGGCGCAGTTGCAGTTTGATCAGCCTCCGGGACAGCAGCACCGCCTGCTGATCCGCTCGCATGGCAAGGAAGTCGAAGTCGGCCGCTGGCTGTCGGAAGAACAAAAGAGGACGCTCGGCAACGAGCTGAAGAAGAACCTGGGCGCACGGCGGCCGGGAGAACTCTCTGAGGAGAGCGTTTTTTGAAAATGCTGCACCGTTTCTGCCTGCGGGCGAAAGTTTTCTGGTCGGGCCTGCTTACGGCAGCAGCTCCCGCACTGGCACGCGCCGATTCGACCGCCAGCACTGCGTTCGCCAATGCGGCTGGCGGTGAACCGCTGCCAATGCACGGCTATTTCATGGCCTTCCTTACCGTGCTCTTCGTGGTGATCTTTGCGATCACCATCTACTCGATGGCCAGGCACCGCAAAGGCAGTGGCGATCAGGTGAGCAGGTTTTCGGGGCCAACCGGGACGGTGCAGTGGCTGTGGGCGATGGTTCCATTCGCCATTCTGCTATTCGTCGACTACGTCCTGATCAGTCTCCACTTTGCTGGGTAAACGGGCCAGCTATCGCTCCAGGTCATCGTCAGTGAAAGACCCTACCCCGCAGGCAGGTGACTGATTTCGGCGGTGATGGCATGATTCGCCAGCGGCGTGGCCCGCGCATGGTCGCGAGCGACACGCACGCTGGACGATGGCTTGTTGTCAAAATCGCGTACGCGACTCACGAACCTCCCTTCGCCCCCGGCGGGAGAAGGCCCGGAAAAGAGGAAAGCGGTCATCTCATGACCGTGGGACGATGAAACAGGAAAGCGACAGGGAAGCGATATGGCAGTGATCAGCACCAGCTCCCGGCGTTCGCCCGGGCAACGCCTGGCGGCTTTCTTCGAGTTGTGCAAGCCGCGAGTCAATAGCCTGATCGTGTTCACCGCGATGATCGGCATGTTTCTGGCTGCCCCGTCATTCCCGCCGTTCGGGCTTTTTGTCGCCGCCTCGGTCGGCATCGCCCTGGTCGCTGGCGCGGCAGCGGCGATCAACTGCCTGATCGAGCAGGAAATCGATGCCCGCATGGCGCGAACGCGCGCCCGCCCAACGGCGCGTGGAGAAGTGTCGGCACGGGAAACGCTGACCCTGGCAACTCTGGTCGGCGGCTTGGGTTTGTGGATTCTGCACGCTTTCGTCAATCCGCTCACCATGTGGCTGACGCTGGCCACTTTTTTCGGCTATGCGGTGATCTACACGGTCGTGCTGAAACCGGCGACGCCGATGAACATCGTCATCGGCGGCGCCTCCGGCGCCATGCCGCCACTGCTCGGCTGGGCAGCAATCACCGGCCAGGTCGGCGCCGAGGCGCTGGTCCTGTTTCTGATCATCTTCATCTGGACGCCGCCGCATTTCTGGGCGCTGGCCTGTTACCGCTGCGCCGACTACTCCAAATCCGGCCTGCCGATGCTGCCGGTCACCCACGGCATCCGCCTGACCTGCCTGCACAGCCTGCTCTACGTGGTGATGCTCACCGGCGCGACCATCCTGCCCTATACGCTGGGCATGAGTGGTCCCTGGTATCTGGCGGCAGCGCTGATTCTCGACGGCATCTTTCTGCTCTACAGCGTCACCCTCTGGCGGGACTACAGCGACAAGTTGGCAAGGCTGACGTTTCGCTATTCCATCATCTATCTGACCTTGCTGTTCGCCGCGCTGCTCGCCGATCACCTCCTGCGCTGATCGGTCAGGCCGCGAGCGCGGCCAGCAGCTTCTCGTGTATGCCCCCAAAACCGCCGTTGCTCATCACCAGCACCTGATCACCGGGGCGAGCGCTGCCGGCAATCCGCATCACCAGCCGCTCCAGCTCGGCTTCGACGATGGCTTTCTCGCCCAGCGGGGCGAGCACTTCGCTGGCATCCCAGCCGAGATTGGCCGCGTAACAGAAAACCTGATCCGCGTCGGCCAGGCTGGCTGGCAGCAAAGCTTTCATCACGCCGAGTTTCATGGTGTTCGAACGCGGTTCGAGAACGGCCAGAATGCGCGCTCCAGCCACCTTGCGCCGCAAACCGGTAAGGGTGCTTGCGATCGCCGTCGGATGGTGCGCAAAATCGTCGTAAACCGCGACGCCGCGAACCGTCCCGCGCAGCTCCATTCGCCGTTTGACGTTTTCGAAAGCGGCCAGCGCCACCAGGCCCTGCGCGAACGCCACCCCGACGTGCCTGGCTGCCAGCAGGGCGGCGAGCGCGTTGAGCCGATTGTGCGCGCCGCTCAGCCCCCATTGCACGCTGCCGATTGCTTGCTCATCCTGCCACAGCTGCAGCGAGCCGGTGGCGTCATCGCCATCGACATGCCAGCCTTGCGGGTCGTTGAAGCGTTCGACCGGCGTCCAGCAGCCGCGCGCCAGGACCCGTTCCAGACCGGCCTCGGCGGCATTCGACAGAAGCAGGCCATTGCCCGGCACGGTGCGCACCAGATGGTGGAACTGCGTCTCGATCGCCGCCAGATCGGCGAAGATGTCGGCATGATCAAACTCGAGGTTGTTCAGGATCGCCGTGCGTGGAGAGTAGTGGATGAACTTGGAGCGCTTGTCGCAGAAGGCGCTATCGTATTCGTCGGCTTCAATCACGAAGAAGGGTGAGTGGCTGTCGTCTCCGGACAGCCGCGCCGAAACGCTGAAGTTCCTCGGCACGCCGCCGATCAGGAAGCCGGGGCTCAGGCCGGCATGCTCGAGAATCCAGGCCAGCATGGCGGCCGTCGTGGTCTTGCCGTGCGTCCCTGCGACGGCCAGCACCCAGCGTCCTTTCAGGACGTGCTCGGCCAACCATTGCGGCCCCGAGAGATAAGGCAGACCGCGGTTGAGGATCTCCTCGAGCAGCGGATTGCCGCGGGAGATCGCATTGCCAACCAGGTAACAGTCGGGCTCGAAAGCGATTTGTGCCGCAGCGTAGCCTTCGACGAGTTCAATCTGCGCCGCTTCGAGCTGCGTGCTCATCGGTGGGTAGACGCTGCTGTCGCAGCCAGTTACCCGGTGTCCTGCCGCGCGGGCCAGCTGGGCAAGACCACCCATGAAGGTGCCGCAAATGCCGAGGATATGAATATGCATGTAGCCGATCCAAGTTAAAATTGTGCCGAGGAAGGCGCGATTGTACCTCTGGCGACGCCCTGCCTTCCCTTGCCTGCCCCCACTACTCCACTACTCCACGACTACCCACCACTACCCCGCTTGCCCTTCGAAACCGCCAATCCCCACCGGAACGCTTTGATGAGCAGCCGACAGGAACGCCAGCGCCCCCCTCAGCAACGCAGCCATATCGCCAAAATCGCGGCGCGCCTGATGGCCGAAGATGGAATCGCCTCCGCGGCACTCGCCAAACGCAAGGCGGCGCGCAGCCTCGGCTTGCCGGACAGCGCAGCGATGCCCGACGACGCTGAAGTCGAGGCCGAACTGCGAACCTACCAGCACCTCTTTCAGGAAGACGAACAAGAGGCCAGACGAATGCAGTTGTTGGGCATCGCGGCGAGGCTGATGAGCACCGTGCAGCGCTTCAACCCCTACCTCAGCGGTTCGGTGCTCGACGGCACCGCCGGCCGCTATGCCGAGATCGACATTCAGCTGTTCACCGATAGCGCCAAGGATGTGGAGATTTTTCTGCTCAACGAGCGCATCACCTACCGCCACAGCGCGCCGCGCACCGATCGCGCCGAGGCGGTGCTGACCCTGTTCATTGACGGCGTGGTCGCCAACCTGGTGGTTTACCCACGCGATGACGAGCGGGTGAGCTTCAAGACGCGCGATGGCCGCATTCGCGAGCGCGCACGCCTGGCCAAGGTACTCAAGCTACTGGCCGGCAATGGAATATCGGCAGCATGAGCAAAGGCCAGGGATTTCTGTTCGGGCTTTTTGCCGCTTTCGTCGCCTTACTCGCTGCCATCTACACCGTTGCGCAACGTTCCGAGACCATCCAGCACGCTTTTGCAACGCTCCCGGGCGACGCCGTCGCACACTTTTTTGCGAGCACGCTTGACGACGAGAAAGGTGTGCCGCAAGCGCTTTCGCAATGGCGCGGCAAGACCCTGGTGGTCAATTTCTGGGCCAGCTGGTGCCCCCCCTGCCGCGAGGAAATGCCGGCTTTTTCGCGCCTGCAGCAGGCGCACGCGGCTCAAGGTGTGCAATTCGTCGGTATCGCGCTGGATTCCGCCGCCAGCGTGCAGGCTTTTTCCGAACGCCATCCAGTCGCCTACCCGGTGTTGATTGGTGGCGCCAAGGGCATTGAGCTGGCCAGCCGATTCGGTAATTCGACGCTCAGCCTTCCGTACACCGTCGTTCTCGATCAAGAAGGTGCCGGGCGGCTGCTCCGATTGGGCACCTTGTCGGAGAACGAGCTGGACGATTTTCTCCGCAAGTTGACCGCCCGCTGACGACGTGTTGCTGGACAAAATGCGCCGATTTGCGGCAAACTTGCGGCCATGAAGACGCAAAAGCACGCTACAGCGGAAAACGACAAGGAGTCGGATTCGCCGCGCCTGCTCGTCCTGCACGGCCCGAATCTCAACCTTCTCGGCAGCCGCGAACCCAAGCATTACGGTTCGACCACTCTCGCCGAGATCAATCTGGCCCTGGCCAAGCGCGCCGAGAGCGCGGGTGTCAACCTGGAGTCCTTTCAGAGCAACCACGAGGGAGCGCTGATCGAGCGTGTGCACGCCGCCGGCCAGCAAGGCGTCGGTTACATGATTGTCAATCCAGCGGCTTACACACACACCAGCGTCGCCCTGCGCGACGCCATTGCCGGTACCGGCATCCCTTTTATCGAAGTCCACCTCTCCAATGTGCACGCACGCGAAGCTTTCCGCCACCACTCGTACTTTTCCGATCTGGCGATTGGCGTCATCACCGGCCTTGGCAGCGAGGGTTATCTGCTGGCGCTCGAATACCTGCTAAGCAAGGTTTCTGCTGAGTGAGCCTTCGAGCAAAACTTAGTCTGGCGATCGTGGCCCCTGGCCGCGAAAGAGTATCTTCATCCGGAGAGTATTAATGGATCTACGCAAGTTAAAGAAGCTGATTGATCTCGTCGAGGAGTCGAGCATCACCGAGCTCGAGATCAACGACGCCGAGGAAAAGGTCCGCATCGTAAAAAACGGCGGCGCCATGGCTCATCAGGCCTACGCGCTGTCGATGGCCACGCCGGCGCAAATGATGGCCGCCGCACCGGCAACGGTCACCGTCACCCCGACTGACGAACCCACGCTTCCGGAAGGCGACGTGGTCAAGGCACCGATGGTCGGCACTTTCTACCGCGCAGCCAGTCCCGGAGCCGAGGCTTTTGTCCAGCTTGGCAGCGTCGTCAAAGCCGGCGAGACACTGTGCATCATTGAAGCAATGAAATTGCTCAACGAGATCGAGACCGATCGCGCGGGCACGGTGAAGGCCATTCTGGTCGAGAATGGCGAACCCGTCGAATACGGCGAACCGCTATTCGTTATCGGCTAAGGGAGTCTTCCGTCATGTTCGGAAAAGTCCTTATTGCCAATCGCGGCGAAATCGCACTGCGTATCCAGCGCGCCTGCCGCGAACTCGGCATCAAGACCGTCGTGGTGCACTCGGAAGCCGATCGCGACGCCAAGTACGTCAGGCTCGCCGATGAATCGGTGTGCATCGGTCCACCACCGTCAGCGCTCAGCTACCTCAACATCCCGTCGATCATTTCGGCGGCCGAAGTCACTGATTCAGAAGCCATTCATCCCGGCTACGGCTTTCTTTCGGAAAACGCGGATTTTGCCGAGCGCGTTGAATCTTCAGGCTTTGTTTTCATTGGCCCGCGCCCGGAAACCATCCGCCTGATGGGCGACAAGGTCTCCGCCAAGGAAGCCATGCGCGCAGCCGAAGTTCCCTGTGTTCCTGGTTCGCTGGGTGTCTTACCGGAAGATCCCAAAGAGATCCTGCGCCTGGCCAAGGATGTCGGCTACCCGGTGATCATCAAGGCGGCCGGGGGCGGGGGCGGACGCGGCATGCGCGTCGTGCACACCGAAGCGGCACTGCTCAACGCCGTCACCATGACCCGCACCGAAGCTCAGAATTTCTTCGGCAACCCGAACGTTTATCTTGAGAAGTACCTGGAGAATCCGCGCCACATCGAAATCCAGGTGCTTGCCGACAGTTTCCGCAACGCAGTCTTCCTCGGCGAGCGTGATTGCTCGATGCAGCGTCGTCATCAGAAGATCATCGAGGAAGCGCCTGCTCCCGGCATAGCCGCCCGCCACATCGCCCGCATTGGTGAGCGTTGCGCCGAAGCCTGTCGGCGCATCAACTATCGCGGTGCGGGAACCTTCGAATTCCTCTTCGAGAATGGCGAGTTCTATTTCATCGAGATGAACACCCGTATTCAGGTCGAACATCCGGTCACCGAGTTGATCAGTGGCATCGATCTGGTCGCCGAGCAGATCCGTATTGCCGACGGCGAGCGACTGCGCTTCAAACAGCGTGATCTGGCTTTCCGCGGCCACGCCATCGAATGCCGAATCAACGCCGAAGACCCGTTCACCTTCGTTCCTTCACCCGGCAAAATCAGCGTCTATCACCCGCCCGGCGGGCCCGGTATCCGCGTGGACTCGCATATTTATCAGGGCTACACGGTGCCATCGCACTACGATTCGATGGTCGCCAAGGTGATTTCCTACGGCGACACTCGCGACCAGGCGATTCGCCGCATGCGCACGGCACTTTCGGAAATGAGCATCGAAGGCATCAAGACCAACATCGCCCTTCATCAGGAGCTGATGCACGACGCCCGTTTCATGGAGGGCGGTACCAGCATCCACTATCTCGAACACCGGCTGGCCGCCAAGAACGAGCTCAAGAAGGGCGGCTGAACGGCGCCGATCATCGATGGCCTGGCTATCCCTCAGTATCCAAACCGACTGCCTGCACGCGGAGGCCTTGGCCGACGCGCTCCTTGAAGAAGGGGCGCTGGCCGTCAGCATCGAGGATGCCGACGCCGGCACCGCCGACGAAACGCCGCAATTCGGCGAGCCCGGATCGATCACCCGCCCAGGCTGGGAGCGCTCGCGCGTCGTCGCCCTGCTCAAGCCGGACACCGATGGCGCACGACTGGTCAACGTCTGCGCGGAGCGGGCCGGCCTCGAAGAGGCCGCGACTTTTTCCCAGGAAGAAGTCGCCGAGCAGGACTGGGTACAAGTCACGCAGGCGCAATTCGAACCGATTCGCATCTCGGGGCGTTTGTGGATCGTTCCCTCATGGCACGACGCGCCCGATCCGGAGGCCATTGTTCTGGTCCTCGATCCCGGCATGGCCTTCGGGACCGGTTCGCACCCCACCACGCGTCTGTGCCTGGAGTGGCTCGAACGCTGCGTTATCCCGGCCAGCTCGGTCCTCGACTACGGCTGCGGTTCCGGCATCCTGGCCATTGCCGCGGCACGCCTCGGCGCCAACGACGTGCTGGGGGTGGACATTGACCCACAGGCCGTGCTGGCATCGCTCAGCAACGCCGAGCGCAATGGCGTCGCGGTGCGCTTCCAGGGCTCGGAAGACGAACTGCAGGGGCAATTCGACATCGTCGTCGCCAATATCCTGGCCAATCCGCTGAAAGTGCTGGCACCCGCGATCTGCGGGCATGTGCGTCGCGGCGGTCGTCTGGCTCTGTCCGGAATCCTCGCCGAGCAGACCGAGCAGCTGGTCGCCGCTTATGCACCCTACCTGGTGCTGCGCGTCGCCGACAGCCGCGATGGCTGGGTGTGCCTGGCCGGCGTAAAGGACTAGCCGATGAAGACCTGCTGCCCGGACTGCCAGACAATTTTTCGCGTCACCTCTGAGCAACTCAAAGCGCGCGCCGGAAAAGTCCGCTGCGGACAATGCCGTCGGGTTTTCAACGCTCTGGACAGCCTGCTCGACGACGCCGAAGCGATCATCGTTGCACCGGTCCCGACGCCGGCGGATACTCCGTTCGCATCAGAAACACTGCTCCACAGGGAAACACCGCCGCGAACGCAGGCCCTGCTCTCCACACAGACACCGCGGCCGCCAAACAGCGAGGAAGAGACGCCGCCGGCCCCAACCGTCGCCATGCTGCTGCGCGACGAGACGGACGCTGACGAGAGCGAAAAGGGCGCAGAAACGGATGTCGGTGACGAACCCGCGCCGACAAGCTACGAGCCCCTCGGCCGCAGCGAGCCTTTCTTCTCTGCGCACGCCCTCGAGCGCATCGCCGAGCGAACTCACCCTGCTCAGCACCCGGCGCAGCACACCATCCCCGACCGTTTTGCGACGAGCGGACCCAGCAGCCCAGCAGCCGATGCGCCACCGATCACCGCCGACCGGGCGGCGACCGTCGCAGAAGTCACCGAAGTCTCGGCAATCGGCGACGCCGAGCACGGCCTCCGCGCGAGTCAGAACAAGGAAGTGCTGGCTTACGATCGCTGGCTGGAAGGGACGATAAGCCAGCCCGTCCCCCCGGTCGCCGGCAAGGCGCTGGCCGCGCCTTTTGTGATCGCCATCATCCTCCTGACCCTGACCCTGGTCGGCCAGGCGATTTTTCATTTCCGCGGCGTCATCGCCCTCACCACCCCCAGCACTCGGCCGGCACTGGCCGCGCTGAGCGCCGCTCTGGGCACCGATATTCCCCTCCCGCGAGACGTCGAGCTGGTCAGCATCGAAGCCTCGGATCTGCAGAGCGACCCGGGACGAAACAAGCTGCTGACGCTGCAGGCGACGCTGCGCAACCGGGCCGGCTACGCCCAAGCCTACCCGGCGATCGAACTGACGCTCACCGACACCGCCGACAAGGCCATCGTACGGCGCGTTTTCACGGCCGACGAGTACCTCACGCCGGCACAGCTCGCCGAGAAATCGTTCGCCGCCAACGCCGCCGTCGAAGTTCGCCTGTGGCTGGAGGCCAATGAGGTCGACGCTGCGGGCTACCGGCTTTACGTCTTTTACCCGTGAGCATTCGTTGTTGATTCACGATCCTCGCGGCAGGCGTTTTTCTTAATCTCGACTCAGCTTCCCGGAAAATCCATGTCGACACTCATTTGCGGCTCAATCGCCTTCGATAACATCATGGTTTTCCATGATCGTTTCAAGAATCACATCCTGCCCGAGCAGATTCACATCCTGAACGTTGCTTTTCTGGTTCCCGAAATGCGCCGCGAGTTCGGTGGCTGCGCCGGTAATATTGCCTACAACCTGAAGCTGCTGAACGGCGAACCACTGATCATGGCCACGGTCGGCGACGACGCCGACTCGTATCTGCTGCGCCTTGACGATCTTGGCCTGTCACGGGCGCACGTGCGCCGGATTGCCGGCAGCTTCACCGCCCAGGCATTCATCACCACCGACCTCGACGACAACCAGATCACCGCCTTCCACCCCGGCGCGATGAGCTACTCACACCTCAATCAGGTCGCCGACGTAGCTGCCGCGACCCTCGCGATTGTCGCTCCCGACGGCCGCGACGGCATGCTGCAGCACGCGCAAGACCTCGCAGCGGCGGGCATCCCCTTCGTTTTCGATCCCGGCCAGGGGCTGCCAATGTTCTCCGGTGACGAGCTGATGAACTTCATGCAACTGGCCACCTATGCCTGTTTCAACGATTACGAAGCCAAGCTGCTCTGCGACCGCAGCAACCGCTCGATCGAACGACTCGCCGACGAGGTCGAAGCGCTGATCGTCACCCTCGGTGGCGAAGGCTCGCAGATTTACAGCAAGGGCGCCTGCCATGAGATTCCCTGTGTTCAGGCCGCTACCGTCGTCGACCCCACCGGCTGCGGTGATGCCTACCGCTCCGGGCTGCTGTACGGAATTGCCGCCGGTTGGGACTGGCAGAAAACCGGTCGGCTTGCCGCCGTCATGGGCGCCATCAAGATCGCTCATCGCGGCGGGCAGAACCATCGCCCGACGCGCAAGGACATCGCTGATCATTTTTCCAGCGCTTTTGGGAGCCGCCCCTGGTAAGCACTTGGCCGTATAAGAGCTTCTGATTTCGGGGCCGACGCCAGTACGCATTTCGGCAGCGATTCCTGCACCGCTGCCCGCAGCGGCCTGAGCAAGCTCCTCGGCAGGCCTGCAATTCCCCTGCTAACTGAGCTTGCACTCGTTGGCCAGAGGGTGGCCGGTCCTGGCGTCCATCAGGACGCTCTTCCAGGGCAGATCGATCCACAGCAGGCCATTCTGCCGGTCCTCGTAACGAGGCAGGCCCGAGCTCGAATCATAGCGCCGCAAAGTTCGCTGCTTGCCCTGCCAGTCAAGCTCGATGACGCGGGGGTCTTGTGTATCGCGCCGCACCAGGACGCTGCGACCGAGCTCACAGACGTAGACTCCGCTGCCAAGCGGAATCTGCAGCTGCCCGTCCTCGCTGGTGATGCCCGGTTGCGCGACGGAAACGATCGATGACGGCTGCTGGAAAAAGGGGAAGACGCAGCCGGCGAGGACGATCGGCAGGATGGCGATGCTGAAAATGACGGAGCGATGCACTGGCACGCGGAAACCTCGAATCATTGAAGGTGGAAAGGGACAGAAAATAGCATGACAGGTTTCTGGCAAACGACAAAATCTGCAAGCAGCTCGCGCCATGGCTTGCACCAGAGCGCCGCAACAATCGACCGTGTGCAGCGGTTGACAGGGCTGCCGGGGCCAGAGACACTCTGCCCGGTGTGCATAGCCCCCCACCATTTCCCACTCATTGCGGCCGGCATTCCCGCGCGCATTTTCTTGCTGATCTCGCCCGACGATGAATGAACGCGACGCCCTGCTGACCACTGCGGTGCGCGCCATCGAAACCGTCGACGGGGACCGGCAAAGCTGGACGGACGAAGACCGTTCGTGGTCCAGCCAGGCCGCTGCAGAAGCCGTCGGTGAAGGCGCCACGCCGACCGTTTTCGTCGCCTGCCGCGCCCGGTTTGCGGTCGATCGTTTGCGGCCCCGTGATCCCGGCTTCATTCGCGTCGTCGACGGTCTGCTGTGGCGTGGCTGGATCGGCGCCCTGCTGATGATTCTGTCGTTTGCCGCTGGGCTGCTCATCGATCGCATCGGATCCGGCCAGAGCATCAACCTGCTGGCGCCACCGGTGCTCGGCTTGCTGACCTGGAATCTGGCGGTCTACCTGTTGATTCTGGTCAGCAGCTTGCGCCACGGCAAGAAAGCAAGCACTGAGCAGGGCCCCTTGCGCCGCCTCGTGGTCGGCTGCTTGCTTGGCAGCGCTCGCCGGCTACGGCAACGCGGCGTGGCCATGCCGGCGGCGGTGCTGCCGAAACTGCTCAGCGACTGGAGCCAGATCGCCGCATCGCTCTACGCCGCACGGGTTGCGCGCCTGTTGCACTTCTCGGCTGCGCTGCTTGCCGCCGGCATCATCAGCGGACTGTACCTGCGTGGACTCGCTTTCGAGTATCGCGCCGGCTGGGAAAGCACTTTTCTTGGCGCCGAAGCGGTGCACCGCCTGCTGAGCGTACTGCTGGCGCCCGGCCTGTGGCTCACCGGCAGCGTCCTCCCCGACGTCGACGGACTGGCCGCCATCCGCTTCGGCGGCTTGCCGGCCACCGAGAATGCCGCACCGTGGCTGCATCTGCTGGCCGCGACCTTATTCATCGTAGTCATTGTGCCGCGCCTCGTGCTCGGCATTGCCAGCGCACTGCTCGAACGCCGGCGCAGCACCCGCCTGCTCGGCGACTTTGCCAACCCCTATTATCAGCGCCTGCTGCACGGCTACCACGCCGGAGCGGTTCACCTGAGCGTCATCCCCTACAGCTATCATCCGGCCGCAGCCACGATGACCGGACTGCGGCGCCTACTCGGGCGAGTCTTCGGCGACAACGCACAGCTCGAGTGGGCGACGCCGGTGAACTATGGTGAAGAAGAAACCCTCGCCACCACCGCAGCCGACGGTCCCGGCCCGCGCGTCGCGCTGTTCAGCCTGGTTGCCACCCCGGAGCGCGAAACCCAGGGTGCCTTCCTTCGCGCCGTGCGCACCCTGGCCGGTGCCGGGCCAGTGCTGGTGCTCGTCGATGAGGCGCCGTGGCACGCCCGTTTCGAACCCGATCCACGCCGTATCGAGCAGCGCCGCGCGGCCTGGCGAGCCGAGCTCACTGATCTCGCCGAGCTCGGCCTCACCCCTGTTTTTCTTGATCTCGCACAGCCCGACCTGAGCGCCGCGCAGGACGACATCGAACGCCGTCTGGAGGGCTCTGCATGAGCGAAGATCGTATTTCGCTGTCGCTGATATCGCATACCAATGCCGGCAAGACGACCCTGGCACGGACGCTGCTCGGCTACGACGTAGGCGAAGTACGCGACGCGGCGCACGTCACCGTCGACGTCAACGCCTACTCGCTGATCAGCACGCCCGAGGGCGACGAACTAACGCTCTGGGACACGCCCGGATTTGGCGACAGCGCCCGCCTCGCGAAACGACTGCGCCAGCAAGGCAACCCCATCGGCTGGTTCGTCGGGCAAGTCTGGGATCGTTTTCGTGATCGCTCGATGTGGTTTACGCAGCAGGCGGTGAGCAATGTCCGCGACCAGGCCGACGTCGTCCTCTATCTGATCAATGCCTCGGAAGAGCCGGCCGACGCCGGTTACCTCGCACCCGAGCTGGCGGTTCTCGAGTGGATCGGCAAACCGGTGATCGTCCTCCTCAACCAGACCGGTCGCTCGCGGCCAGCCGCCGAGGAAGCGGCCGAACACGAGCGCTGGCGCACGCTGCTGGCCAACTACCAGGTCGTCCGCGCGGTGCTGCCGCTGGACGCTTTTGCACGCTGCTGGGTGCAGGAGATCACCCTTCTGCACACAGTCGGCACGATGCTGCCGGCAGAACGCGGGGAGGCCTACGCACGCCTGGTCGGCGCCTGGCAGCTGCGCCGCGAGCTGCAGTTCGAGGCCTCGATGGCGGTGTTGGCCGAGACACTGGCGCGCGCCGCTCTGGATCTCGAAACACTGCCGGAAACGCGCCTCACGGGAACGCTGCGCGACCTCAAGCGAGCACTGGGTGTCGGTCGCGACGCAACGGCCAGCGACGATACCGCCAAGGACGACAAAGCGCACGCCGTGCAGGCGCTCGGTGCACGGATCGACGCCGATCTGCAGGCCGGCCTCGACCGCTTGATCGCCATTCACGAACTCGAAGGCCACGCCAGCGACGAACTGCTGCGGCGCATCGCACTGACAGTGAGTGTCGAAGCGCCGGTGAACGAACGCAAGGCGGCGCTGATGAGCGGCGCGCTGTCCGGTGCGCTGACCGGCCTCGGCGTCGACATCGCGCACGCCGGACTGACGCTCGGCGCGGGCGTGATTACCGGCGCCGTCGTCGGCGCTCTCGGTGGCGCCGGTGTAGCACGCGGCATAAATATGGCGCGCGGCCGACGCGGCACGACCCTGCGCTGGGACGACAGCTTCCTCTGCGAACTGGTCGTCAGCTCGCTATTGCGCTACCTGGCCGTCGCCCATTACGGCCGTGGACGCGGCCAGTGGCGAGAGACCGAGTATCCGGCGTTCTGGCCGCCACTGGTGAGCCGGGCCGTCGCCACTGCCAGGACAGCCCTGGTCGCCACCTGGTCGGGCCGCGAGGGCAGCCGCGAAAGTGGTGTCGTCGGCGGTGGCGTCGCTTCAACCGGCCTGGCCACGAGCGTGGTCGCCACGGCGGCCAGGCCGCTGATCGCCGAGATCGCCCGCAAGCTGCTAGACGAACTTTATCCCGGCCAGCCGGGCCGACGGTCATGACAGTTTCTGAGATACACCGAACCATGAAAGTCATGACCGTGCCCCCGCTTTCCCGACCTTTCTCCCGCGAGGGGAGAAAAGAGATTCGTGAGTCGCGTACGCGACTTTCACATTGACTGAAGAAAAACCATGGAGTGGATCGCACTGCTGGTCGCCGGCCTTTTTGAGTGCGGCTGGCCGGTCGGGCTGAAGCTCGGCTGGTCGGAGAGCGGCGCCCTGTGGGGCTGGCTGGCCTTCGCGGCGGTGAGCATCGCCGCCAGTGGTGCCTTGCTGCTGATCGCGCAGCGGCGGATTCCGATGGGCACCGCCTACGCCGTATGGACCGGCATCGGCGCCGTCGGCACGTTTCTCCTCGGCATCCTCCTCTTCGGCGAGGCGGCAACGACCGAGCGTTTTTTCTGCGTTGGCCTGATTGTCGCCGGCATCGTCGGCCTCAAGCTCGCGTCGAAATAGGCGCCAAGACCATGGACTGGATCGCCCTTCTCGTCGCCGGCCTTTTTGAGTGCGGCTGGCCGCTGGGGCTCAAACTCGGACAGAGGGAGCGCGGCAGGCACTGGGGATGGATCAGCTTCGCTGGCGTCTGCATGCTTGCCAGCGGCGCACTACTGCTCTACGCGCAACTGAGCATCCCGATGGGCACCGCCTACGCCGTGTGGACCGGGATCGGCGCTGTCGGCACCTTCGCGCTCGGCATCGTGCTGTTCAAGGACGCCGCAACGCTGGCTCGTTTCTTCTGCATCGGACTGATCGTCGCCGGCATCCTTGGTCTGAAGCTGGTCGCCTAGCGGAGCGCCGGCGTCGGCGCGGGCGCGCAACCGGGCAGACGCTGGCTGCTCTTGCGATCACGGCGAACGGATTTGTTGCACGCATGCAGAGGCCCCGACAGGAGATAATGCAGCAGGTGTTTTAAATGCGCTGGTCGGCCATCCGGCAAGCTGCTTTGCGCCGTAACCAACAGGCAGACCCATGCACCGCACAATTTTCAGCACGCCGATCGTCAACACCCTGCTGCGCGCCTTCTCGGTGAGCTTTCTGAAGATCACCGGCTGGAAAATCGAGGGTAGGCTGCCGGCTGCCGCCAGCAAGAGCGTGTTGATCGCCGCGCCGCATACCAGCAACTGGGACCTCCCCTACACCCTGATGGTCGCCTTCGCCCTGCGGCTCAATATCTACTGGATGGGCAAGGCGGAGATTTTTCGGCCACCGTTTCGCGGTCTGATGAGGTGGCTCGGCGGCATCCCCGTGGTGCGCGAGACGGCCAACAATCTGGTCGCTGCCTCGGCGGCAGCGATCACCGCCGCCGATGGCCCGGTACAACTGATCGTCCCGCCCGAAGGGACGCGCAGCAAGCGGCGGGAATGGAAGACCGGCTTCTACCACATCGCTGTCACCGCACAGGTACCAATTGTCCTGGCCTACATGGACTACGAGAAGAAGATCAGTGGCCTCGGAGAAATCTTCGTGCCGACCGGCGACGTCGACGCCGACATCGCCGCCATCAGGGCTTTCTATGCGCCGTTCAAAGGCAAGAACGCCAGCCAGTACCACGCCGACTGATGCCACGGCGCGCCGCGCATCAAACAGGCTGCAGAACTCACTCGACTGGCGTGGCAGCCTCGACAGACTCGAAAGCTTCAGCCGCGGGAACCGGCGCGTGGTGCAGGTCAAGAGCGTAAAACACCGCCAGAGCCGCGTAGGCGTCATTCGCCGCGTAGAGCAACTGCTTCGGCAACAGCGTCTGACGTGCCCAGTTGGACGTCGTGACCGAGCGCGATTTCTGCAGGCGCTGTCCGAGGACCATGGCCACCGCGGCTTTCGCGCCAAGCGTCTGGCGAATTCCCTTCCTGCGCAAGGCGTCCGCCAGATCGACCATGGCCCGAATGCGGGCGCCAAGCTTGCTCAGCAGCACCGCCCGATCCGACGTGAGCCCGAAGCCGATCTTCACGACAGCGCCTGACTCGACGATGCTCTTGATGAATTCGCACGCCGCTTCGCCGTCGACACGCACGATGAAGGCCTGCTCGCGCAGCGCGAACTGGACGACATGTGGCCCGCTGGCCAGTTCACCCTTGGCGAAAGTCGGCTTGCTCTCGGTATCGAAGCCGATGAAACCAGCGCGCTGGATCTCGCCTCGCGCGGCCTCGAACTGCGCTGACGTCTTCAGCAGATGAATGTGATCAAGGGTCAGGCCGGCAAAAGGCGGGAGCTGCGCAATTTCTTCTCTGGTCGGCCGCTGCGGACCCGTCGCATCTGTCATTCGCTGCATCACTTCGCTGGAGAGAACTGCCTGTTTAGGCCGGCGCGAGAAGCGCAAGCCTCAGGCCACGAATTATCGTCGAAAGCGAGGACCACAGCTACTACACGATTTTGCCTTCCTTGATGTACTCACGGCGTATGGCGGCTTCCAGACGCTGCAGATCGAGATTCGGCAAATCCTCGGCAAGAACTTGCAGCGCACAATAATGGGTCACGTTCAGAATCCCGGCACCGCTCAGCTCGTGGCGCGCAGCAACCTGTTGCCAATCGATGTCCGGACCGACGGCAATCTGCTGCGGAAAAGTTTTGCGCCAGATTTCGTAACGATCCTCGGCTCGCGGCATCGGAAAATGAATGATGCTCTGGAACCGCCGGATAAAGGCATCGTCGATGTTCGCGCGCTGGTTGGACGCCAGAATCACCAGGCCGTTATAGGCTTCGATCCGTTGCAAGAGATAGGCGGCTTCCTGATTGGCGTATTTGTCATGCGCGTCGCGGATATCGGTGCGTTTTCCGAACAGCGCGTCGGCTTCGTCAAAGAACAGAATCCACGCCTTGTGCTCGGCCTTGTCGAACAGTCGGGAAAGATTCTTTTCGGTCTCACCGATGTATTTCGAGACCACCCGCGACAGGTCGATGCGGAACACGTCCCGGCCAGTCTGCTTGCCGAGCAGCGTCGCGGTCAAGGTCTTGCCGGTACCGGGCGGCCCGTAGAACAGCGCCCGGTAGCCGGGTTTGATCTTGCGCTTCATCCCCCAATCATCGAGCAGCGTGTGCTTGTGCGCTATCCAGTTTTCGATTTCCCTGATTTGCGCAAGGGTCTGCGGATGCAGCACCAGTTCGTCCCAGGCCATTTCCGTTTCGATGTATTCGGCAGGAAAGTCAAGGCTGAAACGGGGTCTGCTGACTTTGCCAATAGTCAGCAATTCGACTATTTCCGGATCGACAAGCAGCCGGCCGCTCATCAGCGGCTCGCCTTCGCGGACAGTTTCCAGCCAAAGTAGCTTCTGCCGTGCAAACCAATGCTCTCCGCCCAAGGCGCGTTGCACTTCCCAGCGCTTTTCCATATCCGCGCCCGCCAGGAGGAACTGGGCGGTTTCACCAGTCGGCATGAGGCCCCTATGGTTCGCGCCTCTCACCCCACCAAATTCCGGGAAATCGCCGCCATCGGGGAGGTAAGCAGCGATGAGCTTGCCGAGAAGAAAGGGTTGCAGATGAGGCACCATGGCCAACATCAGCAAGGCGAATTCCTGGTAATTGGGTTGCTGCCTCGCGACCAGATTGGAGAGCCAACTGTCCTTACCGCAAAAACGCAACGGAGGTATCTCGAAGCTCTCGGCCCGCCCGAAGTTTACCTTGAGGCAACCGTCGACTACTTGGGCTAGCCACTCAAATGCAAATTGCAAATCAGCTGTATTGCTTTTCATACGAAATCGCATCGCAAAAGGGAGCTCCTGAAATTATTGACGGCCCGCATAGTTGTTTTACGGGAAACAAGTCGATAAGAAGATCGCTCTTTCTGTCACTCCATACAGCAAGCTCAGGGTGGAGTGCGAAACAATTGTACGAAACTCACTTCAGGTAAAAACCAAGAAAATCTCTTGCTTGCTGTCAAGTTACTCTATCAATTATGAAGAAATACTTGCTAGCTTTATCGCCTGGTCTATTTTTTGCCTTTTTAAGCCAATCGATAGTTATTTTTTGTCCATCCAAATCAACTTGTAGCTTGGCAAGTCTAGATCCGGCGCCACGGTTAATGCTAGCGTCAAGAGGCCAGAGGTTCTCTCGGACATCTTTTCCACCAAACTGAATTTCGACCACGTGGTCACCATCCATGTATTCACTGGAAGCATCCCAACCGTAGCGACCCAGCAGGCTGTTTATCTTGTCGCCACCTGGTGTACTCGCTTCCGACAGAGGCCCAACAAGGTCGCCATCAGTTAGCTGGTAAGGAGCCTTGATTCCCAGGCCGCGGAGTTCGGTCGGCGGCGCAGGTGGCCCTGACCCGATGCTGTGGTTACCATCAGGAGTATAGGTGGCCGCCACCCGCGTACCGGTCGCCCTTATTGCCGACAACTTCCACTTGGGCTTGTTCTTGTCGCCTTGGTTGAACAAATAAAGCTTTGGATAGTCTTTGTAGGCTGGTTTAGGCCAGGGTATAGGTATGGGAGTGTCTTTCGTCCCGCTCTTGGACCCCGCCAAGACTACCCCGAGGCCGGCCCCAATTTTAGCGATGCTTTTGTCAAGATTGTCGAGATACGGCTTGCGCTTCGCCTCGGCTGCGTCTTTCAAGCGTCGCAAATCACTACGAATCTTGCGGAGAATGGGGATTTCCTTAGCGATAGCGTCCAGTGACGCCTTTTTCTTCGGATTGCCAGTTATTTCTGAATCGGCCCTTGCCGCAGCAACAAAATCTTCAATCCGTTTCGGACTGCTGGCGACCATGGGCTCTGCCGAGTCCTCTTCACCCTGGAAATAAAAACTGTGCTTCTCGCCGCCAGCGTCGATGGAAAACTTCTTCTTCCACCACTGAAAAATTGATCCAGCCGCTCCCTTGACAGCTGAACCCATTTTTTTCAGCATATTCCCCAAGAAGCTGACGATCTTGTCCAGCCCCTTGTCGATCGGCTGGCGGATCTTCTTGATGATGCCGACGATCTTGTCGGGGATGTTGCCGAGGCCGGCGAACTTGGCGAGGAAGGCGATGATCACGGTCAGCGTGTTGGCCATCGTCTGCTCGACTGTCTTTGCCGCCGCGCCGACCTGGCCGGCGGCGATCGCGGCAATCGAGTCGATGAACGAAGCAACGACGGCGCCGATCTGCTGAATCTTCTCGATGAAGAAAGTGATCGTGTTGTAAATGGCAATGATCGCCTGCACTACGGCGCCCGCGGGGTTGAGCATGCTCACCAGCTTCGTTACCGCCGCCTTGACGACCTCGCTGGAGATCATTTCGGTGACCTTGGCGATCAATTGGTCTTTCAACTCGCTCAACTCGCTCTTGATTTGCTCCCAGGCGGCGGCCGGGCCTTCCTTGACCAGGGTTACCAGAATCGCCGCCGTTTTTTCCAGGCCGGCGAGAATCGGGTCGGGGATGATCTTGACCAGCTTGCTACGGATGGCTTGCCAGGTCAGGCCGAGAACCGAAAGCACCAGCTTGACGATTTCCATCAACGAGAACGACGTCGGGATGTAGACTCCCGCGTCGCCGAGGGGGCCGACGATCCACTTGATCAAGGCCGCCTTCAGGTGCGTCCCGATATTGCTGGCAAACATCTGGAAGCCCTGTCTGCCGGCGCGAACCAGGTTGCCGACGAAAGCAATCGGGTTCTTGATAATCGTCGTGAACGCGGCTCGCGCCTTCTTGAGGTAGGGCACGACGCTGGGCGCGACGACCGAGAAGAGAATTTCGAGCAGCGAAATGACCTGCTGGAGCCCCCAACTGATGAAGTCCCCGGCGATGGAGACGAAGGCGCCGACCAACTTGCCGAAAGCGCCGGCGACGCTGATGACGTCCTTGAAGGTCAGCGAGCTCAAGGTCATGACGATCCGGCGCGGAACGCTGCGCACGAAGCCCATCAAGCCATTCAGGGCGCCCTGGAACCAGGCCCAGGCACGGGCGATGGCGTTGCCCTTCTTGATGTTTTCCCAGATTTCCTCCTGACCGATGAGCTTCATGAAGCCGCCGATCAGGGTGTCGGCGGTGCGCGGTACCGCTTCGCCGGTGATCGGGTCTTCGCCGAGGATGGCCTTGAGCAGGTCGTAGCCGCGCGTACCCTGTGCCAATGCGGCGAGCGGTTTCAGGATGGCGTCCTTGACCATCTTGAGGATCTCGACCACGACCGAGCCGCCGAAAGCGATCAGACGCCCGATCGGCTCGGTGAAAATGCGTTTGGCGCGCTCCCATACGCCGCCGAGGTCGAAGATGTCGCGCCAGCTCAGCGAATCCATGAAGCGCTTCAAGCCGCCGACGATTTCGCCGCCAATGTTGCCGAGCAGAGCCAGCTTTTGTTCGACCCATGCGGCCGCCTTGTTGATCACGCCGTGGTTGTCGAGCGCCTGCGTGATAAAGATGCCGCCAGGGATCAACTCGATCAGCGCGCGCAACAAGTTGGCCGCGTTGCGGTCGGCCGAGCGCATGTTGATCGGGTTGAAGCCGAGCAGCAGGGTCAACAGCCGGAAACCGGGGATCAGATAAGCCTTGTCGGCGAAATAGTCGAGCGCGTCGGAGAGACCCAGCCGTTGCACCGGCGGCGGCGTAGTCGTCGTGCTGACCACCGGTGCGCGTTGTACGGCGTGGCCCTGTTGGACGGTGTGCGTCAGTTCGTGGGCCAGCAGTTGCTTGCCGTCGCTGCTGCCCGGCTGATACTGGTCGCGCGAGAAGAAAACGTGATTCTGGTAGGTGAAGGCGCGGGCGCTCAGCTGATTGTTGAGGCTGGCTGAATCGGCGTCGTGGTGCACCCGGACCGTGCTGAAATCGGCGCCAAAGCGCGGCTCCATGAAGGCGCGCACGTCGCTGGACAAGGGCTGCCCGCCGGTGCTCTGCTGGCGAATGGCTGACTGCACGCTGTCGCCGACTGCCGGCGTCGCGTCGCCGCCTTTGCGTTGAAGTTTTTCGTCGGCCGCCGGCGCCTTTTGCAGTTTTCCGTCGTCGCGTTTGTCGCCCTCTTGTTTGTCGCCCTCTTTTTTCTGGAGCTTGTCCTCGGGCATTGCCGCGGTCTGGATTTTTTCTTCGGGAAGCGAGGCTTTCTGGACTTTCTCTTCCACCTGTGGCGCTTTTTGCAGCTTTTCTTCCGGCAACGCGGCTTTCTGGATCTGCTCGTCTTTCTTTGTCTGCTCGCCCGGCTGACGCTGCAGTTTTTCCTCTTTGGTCGGGGCCGGCGGGGCCGGCATGCGCAGCACCTTGTCGGCCATCCGGTCGGCTTCCTGCTCGAACTTGTCGCCGGGTTTGTTGACCGCCATCTTGAACTGGACGGCAGGCGCGGCGCTGACCGCCGCAAAGAATCCGGCAGCGCGTGCCGGCGCGAAAAAGGGCTGATTCGAAGCCGCATGCTTCGCAGGGGTGGTCGATGATTTTTCCGAGCTGGTTTTCATGGCTCATGCCTCTGGCTGGCTAATCAACGGACATAGCACCACCTAGTGCGCCCATTCGACCCACAGCATTCTCTCCATCCACGGCAGCTTGACGACGCCAAGGCCCCAGGGCAGGCGATCGAGCAGGATGTCGCACGACTGGCCCTCGACCTGCAGGAGAAAATCGCCGTCACCGCCCTGAGACATTTTTCCCGGACGCACCAGGAAGCTTCCGCGCAAGCCGTCGGGCGAAGTGTTGCGCAGCGCGTCCCAGTGGCCAATCACGGCCACCAGCAAGGCCTCGGCCTCTGCAATCTCGGCAACGGTCAGGCCCACATCCGCTTTGACCGGCGTCGCGAAAGGCACATTGCACAGCAGCTTCGCCAAGGTCAGCGCGTATTCGGGTGCAACACGCTGACCGGTGGCCAGGAAATGCAGCAGACACAGCGCTCGCTCGGGCTGCAACAGCCGACCCTCTTCGGCGATAGCAAGCGTCTCAAAGAAGCGCACCAGGAAGGGGTGCAGCAGAATCACGCCGGCGCAATCGACATAGACGCCTTCGGTGAGGTCGATCCGATCGCTGCGCCTGGGGGCACTGCACGGGGCTCGTCCGGATTCGCCGGCGGCAGCCTGCGCCGCGGCCGTGCTGGGCGTACGGCGACGGTCGTCTGCTTCGCGTCGGCGGTGCGCTTGCCGTGCATCGTCGACAACCTGCTCGGCCGCGTGCTCGGGCGGGAGCTCAGCCGCTTTGTCGGCCACTTTCTCGGCCACGCCGTCCGTGCCGACGATTGCTCGTGACGATGGCGCCAAGCTCGGCGCCGAAGCGAGGCCTACTGCCGGCTGCGCGCGTTCGGCTTCGCCAGCGCTTGGGTACGCCGCCTGGCCCGGCAGCGCGCTGACAGGACTTGCCGCTGAAGGGCGGCGTCTCTCGACCGACATCGCCTGGCCGCTGCCAGGGGGCTCTGGCGAGCGAGTTTGCTCCGGGGTGGCGCTCCACTGAGTGGATGCGGCTGCGAACGCAGGCGCCGGCTCGCTCGTCGATGGCGCTGCACGGCTTGTGGCGTCGCTCAAAAGACGGCCAGCCGGCAAGACATCGCCTCCGGCGTCTGTCGCGGCGGGGTCGATCGCCTGCGGCCAGTGCCTGGCCAGCCATTCCGACAACCCGGGCTCTTGCCGTTCGCCTGCTGTCAAGGCCTGCCAGCTGCTGGCGACCAACGCAGCGGCAGCGCCTACTTCGCCTGCCGCCAGTCCCGCGAAAGCTGTTTGCCAAAGCTGCCGGACAAAGCGCTGCCGTCCGCGCGGCGCCATCACCGCGCTCGCCAGCCCGGCACTCGCCGCACGTATCGCCTGCAGGCCTGGCACTGACAGTCTGGCCAGCAGTCTTTCCAGAAAATCCGGAGAGTACTGCGTCAGCAGGCGTTGCCGGACAGCCGTCGAGCCGAGGGCCACGAGGAGATCGGCCTGGAAGGAACGCGGGCTGGCGTTTGGCGGTGTCGCTCCTTGCCAGGAGTCGGCGATGGCCTGTTCGAGCGACTGGCCTGCCGGCAAACAGAACCACCACGGCAGGGTACCGGTATGCAGGAAGAAGACCCACGCTGCCTCGACGGATTGCTGCTCGGTTTGGCGGCTGGCATCGGTCGACTTGCTGCCATCGAGAAGCAGCCTTGGGGCAATTTGTCCGCGCAGTTGCTTGTCGACGGCCTCGCTGACGGCGGCGAGCAGATCAGCTTCCAGGGTCGCCAGATCCACGGTGCCCGCATCGACGTCCAGCCGGTCGATGCGGAGGTGCACATGCGGCGGAACGGCGTGGTCGAATACGGCTTCCAGGGCCGGCGGCAGCGCAAGACGGCACAGCTCCGACAAACGACGCTGCAGGGCCAGGCCATCGGACTCCGATCCAGACAGCTCGACGTGCAGGAAGTGCCGGCGGATGATGTGCTGCTGAGTGGTCGGCATCGACAGTCCTGCCTGTAAGAAAATGGACTTCCAGAAATCAAGCGCTTGCCAAGCGGTCAAGGCTTTTCAAGACGCCCCGCGGCGATCAAGACAGGCACCGCTTCCTTTCCCTTTCTGCACCCCTGGACGAGTGCGAGATCTCCCGTTCCGGCCGCTCGTACATCCTCGTCACCAGTACCGCCAACAACGCGCTAGCCCAGTTCTTCAAAGTTGATTGTTGTTTCCCGACTGCTGCGACACCCCCTTTTTGTAAAGGCAGTCACACGAACTCTCTTGCTGATGGGGCCAGCATCGCCTGTGAATTCGAACCAGCCGGAATCGCCGTTGGCCAGCGGCGGTTGTCCGTCCTGCGCTTCCCAAAGGTAGGCGACCGGCTGCTCATCACCCGTCGCACTCGCCTTCAGCAGTGCCCCGCGCCCGTCGACCGAAACGTCAATCTCCAGCTTGAGATTCAGATCGTCCGGACAGAGCCTCTCCGGCTTGGTCTCTGGATGGCACTTGTCGATTCGGATTGCGTCGAAAGCCGGCACAATGATTGCGTTGCCTTCAATCGCCTTACGCCGAATAGAAGTTCCCTCGGGCAAGTAAGCGACGTCCAGATCGTCCGACTCTTCCCCGCGCTGGACGAAAGACTGGATCCGGAAATCGAAGCCCAGGCATTCGAAGTATTCGATTCTCAGCGTTCCCATGAAACCCGGAGACAGCGCCTGGTAGCTCAACTTCAGCCAATCGGGATTACCGGTGATCCCGGCAATCAGTTCGTTGATTCTGCTCAACCATTGCTTTACCAGATCGGCAAAGTTTTCATTCAACTGGTCGATATCTTCGACCTGCAGGATTTCACTGAGCTGTGCGGAGAGGTCAAGGCGCTCGCCCGCTGAGATCTCAAGAGAAAACTCAGCCACTTCAAAACCAACACTCGTGTAGGGTCGCTTGGGATCCGGATCCGGGAGCCAGAAACGATAGCCGCGGTCAAGGCTGATCCCGGCACACGGCAAGTCGCAGGCGGCTTCACAGCTGTGCGTGAAGGCGGCTTTGGCAGAACAATTGCGGCTATCGACCAGTTCGAATTCGCTACTCGCACCACTGCCAATCGGCGCCGTGGTGTACATGAACAGGCCTTCGGCGAGCTTGCCGCCATCAACAAAGTAGGGAGGCGTACCGCCGCCGAAAGTAAAGGTCGCGGTGTACGTGCTGCCATCCTCGCTGCAGAAAAATGCCGGCTCGTCCAGGAACAAGTGCTGCGCAACCTCGACGCCGCGCGCAGGCGATTCGCTGCCTTCGCTGTCACGCAGCGTCAGCGTATGCTCGCCGCTGCTGAGAATGAGTATTGCCGGCAGTGGCTGGTAGGCCTCCTCGTCGACCATGAGCGTGTAAGGCGCAATGCCGCCAGTCGGCGTCACCATCACTGGCGCCGTGTCCTCGGCGTCGGTACAACCGACGCTGAAGCTAAAGTCGCACGCTTGCACACATGTATGGGTGAGGCTGATTGCGGCGGCGCAGTCACGGCTATCGAGCACTTCCAGATCCACCGCCGTGCCACTGTCGATCCACTCGCTGGTGTAGCCATCGCCGTCGATGGCCTGGCCATTTACCCGGTAGGGCGGAATCCCGCCACTGATGGTCAATGACGCCCGATAACTGCTGTAGTCTTCACCGCAGTCGAATGACGGTTCGCCAAACAGCAGCTGCGGCGCAACATAGACGTTTCGCACGGGCGATTGCCTGCCTTCGCTATCGCGCAGCGTCAGCGTATGCTCGCCGCTGTTGAGGACGAGTATTTCCGGCAGCGGCTGGTAGTCCTGCTCGTCGACCATGAGCGTGTAAGGCGCAATGCCGCCGGTCGGCGTGACAATCACGGGCGCCGAGTCCGACGCGTCGGTACAACCGACGCTGAAGCTGAAGTCGCACGGTCTCACACAGCTATGCGTGAAGCTGATTGCGGCGGCGCAGTCACGGCTATCGAGCACTTCCAGATTCACCGCCGTGCCGCTATCGATCGGCGCGCTGGTGTGGTGGTCGCCCTCGATGGCCTGCCCATCCACCCGGTAGGGCGGCGTGCCGCCAGTGATGGTCAGCGACACCCGGTAGCTGCTGTAGTCTTCGCTGCACACGAAGGATGGCTCGCCAAAGAGTAGATGCGGCGCAACGGTGACTTTTTGCGGCGCGGATTCTGTGCTTTCGCTGTCTCGGATGAGCAGCGTGTGCTGGCCCACCGACAACAGCAGTTCCTGGCTCAGGTTTTGATGGTTCTCGTCATCGACCTTGACCGTGTAGGGCGGGAAACCGCGTTGCGGAGCGACGCTGACCGTGGCGTAGCCTTCCGCATTCGTGCACGCCACCGTCGCCGTGAAGGTCGGCGGAATCCTGGGGACAACAAACTGTATCGCGGAGCAATCCGAGCAGCACAGGTAAGGCAGATAGAAGTCGGCAATGACCGTTCCCGCTGCCAGTTCATCGCCCACCGTGTCGATCAAGGAGCGGGAATCCCCCTTTGTGAGCCGCGCCGCGAACCCAGTCTCTGAGCTAATGCCCTGCGGTTTGCCGACCAGAGAGTCAAGCAACAGATTGATATCCGGGTTCGACAGCAGGCTTTCGTTGTGGCTGATGCGGCTGATGGCGTCGGCCAATTCGCGGGTCTCGACGCTTGCTCCGGCGACGCTCACGACAGCTCGACGCGAATCATCCGGGCTGCTCAGCGTCCGCTCGGCAACGGCCGGGGTGCTCGCCAGAGCTGGCGCCGGCACGCCGTGGTAGACGAGGATAAAAGTACCGCCCAGAGGCACTCCCGCCTTATGCTCCATTCCCGGGTGATCGGCGATGAAACGCACCAGGAACTGCTTTTTCTTCAGCTCACCGATACGCCGGCCATACTCGCCGTGCACGGACTGGAGCGGAGCAAGCTGGCACGAAGACAGCACCTGGTCGAAGTGGTCGATCAGGTCGTCCTCCGGAATGAAAGCCTTGAGTTCTTGAGAAATCGCGCTGGCGGCAGGCGACCGGAAAAAACGGACCAGGCCCAGCAGGTCCTGGCATTTGTTCTCGAAATCCGCTTGGCTGAGCAAATCCAAGGACGGCGGCAAAGTCTCGGCGAGCTTGCTCAGGTAATACAGGACGACGATGTGGCCGTAATACCTCGACGGCAAAGGCGACTTGCTGGTGCCAGCCAAGAGCTCCCAGACGACCCTCAGCACGGCTTCCTCGTTGATCTGGCTGTGATCGACGTCGACATACGGCCTGGCCTGAAACAGCTTCAGGTATTTCTCAAACCAGGCGCCAACGCTGTCTGCGGCATAGCTGAAATCGGCCGCATACGCCTTCAGCAAGGCAAGCTGCGGCGTCCCGCCCGGCAAAGCGCCCCCACCGACTTGTTCGCCTTCGAGCGGGATGGCGTAGAGAAAGCGTACGCCTTCGGCGAGAGCCGACAGCACTTGTTCGCGCAGCGCGTCGAAGACGGCTTCGAGATCCTGGAAGCGACACGACTCGGCGCTCAAGTCGACCGTCTGCTGCTCGTCGTAGGGCCCGCTGCGCAAGGCAATGATTTCAATCGGCAGGCGGTAGGTCTGCTTGAGCTGCAACAGCGTTCGCATCACGGCCAGATACGGCTTGCCGAGATGGCCCTCGATGCGCAGGAAGTCATACGCTTCAAAGTCATAGCTCAGGGGATCGCGAACAAAGCGCGGTGGCTCGGGGCGGTATTCGTAAGCCCGGTAAGCGAGATTCCGATTGCCTCTGTTACGGCGCGTCTTTTCGCCATTCCAGATCTCGTAGAGCGGTGGCTTGCCGGTCTGCTCGTAATAGTAGGGAATGGCCCGCTCAGCCAGCGGCTTGCCGCCCAGGACGCTGGGCGTGATGCGTATCTGCGGATCGATGCGCTCATCGATCTCGCTCAGCCCGGCAAAAAGCGGCGGCGCGGCGGTGAAGGAAGCGAGCATTTCGACGATCCGCTTAAACAATAGCCGTACTTCCTTCGTTTTCTCGGCACACCCGCTAATCGCCGGCGAAGCCAGAAAGCCGTGCCGATAAATCCCGGGCAGCGCGTCCGTGCTGTCGCTCGGCAGACCCAGCATCAGATGACGGGCAAACAGGTCGACGGGCGGGCAGCAGGCGCAGATCAGGCCGCTCGCCTGCCAGCGGAACTCGTCATAGGCGCGCAGCAGATCGTCGAAGGCATCGTAGTAATACGGCAGGAAGCGCGCCTGCACGGTGGTCGTCGTGTCGGCGACGAGGACCTGATCGAGAAAGCCGAACTTGGCGGCAAAATCGCTGAACGGATCGTCCGGATACTCTTCCTGCAGCCACGGTCTGAACGCCTGATAAGCGGCTTGCAATGCCTCGCCGAGCCCTTGTGCCAGCTGGTTGGCCTGGAAGACGTTCACGAAGGCGGCGAGAATGTCCTGCGAGCGCAGCTCATTGGGCCTGGGAAATGCCAGCCGTGGCAGGCGCAGATCGGGAAGATCGAGCTGCGCCTGCTCGCGTTCCTGGCGATCACGGGACGTCAGACCCGCCGCCAGCTGCGCGGCGGCAGCGCTGATCAGGTCCAGGTGTTCGCGCTTGATCAGCAGGCGCCGAACGCTCACCGCGACCTCGGAGCCCTTGTCGTCGCAGTTGTTCGGGCTGCAATTGCGCAGGCCTTGCTGCTTCAGTTCCATGAACAACAACACCGCCTTGTCGTCGAGGAAGCCGGCGACACTTGCCAGCTCGAGCGTATTGGGCTCGCCGGCTGGAAACAACTCCCACAGGGGATACTGTTGCTTCTCGGCATCCCTGAAGACTGGATAATCGACTTCGTCGGGAATTCGGTAGTCCGCGCGATAGGCGACCAGACTCACCGCTTCGGGTTCGACCATCAGATAGCCCTGCGAGGTGACGCCGCAGCCTTTCGAGACCTCGATGGTGGTGCCGCCGAGCAGCCTGATTTCCAGACCGCAGGCGATGCCGATACCGATCAGCCGGGCACGGGTCTGGTGCTCCTGTTCGTCCAGATAGTTGAAGCCATCGTTTAAATGCCCACTGGTCAGCACCTGGTTGGCTTCGAAAACCGGATAGGAATCTTGTTCGGGTTTCATGGCGGGTTCCGTATTCAGAAGGGTTCAACTGAAGGAATCAACTGAGACTGCCTCGCAGCGGGTAGTTGCCCAGGGCCGTGTTGTCCAGGCGTACCGGATTGCGATCGCTGCCGTCGTCGCAATCGTGCAAGGTCGCACCTGGGTAGATGTTGCGCAAATTGCCGAGCAGCTGCCCGACGACCCACAGGCGATACGAAACCTCGCGGTAGCCCGCGTAGCGTTCCTTGAGCATCTCTCCGATGGCCACCGCCGTACCCGGTGTAAAACCGAGCTCGGCGCCCAGGCTGACGGCGCCGGGAGCGAAGGCAGTAAACTCGTCGACCTCGCGCCCCTGCGCCAGGTTGTCGGCCATCCAGTCGTAGAAAGCGCTACCGTACTGGCGCAGAATCGCCACAGCACAGCCGTGCAGGGCGTCAGCGGACGCCGATGCGTCAAGCAGTCGGGCGCGGAGGATCGCCGCAACGCGTTCGTGCAAGCGTTCTTCAGCCCAGTCAAACCTGGCGTTGGCCTGCAACCACCGCCGCCAGGCGCCTTCGAAGCGTTCGAATTGCAGGCCGTGTAGAACCACTTGCCGGAAGTGGGCGACCATCAGCGCCTCGACTTCGCTCCACAGCGGATCCTCCATGAGGGCCGCACAATCGCTGTCCGCAAGGCGGACCTGACTGGCGAACTCGGCCTGCAGTCTGGCGCCGAGGGCGGCGCTCTGAAAGTGGTCGTGCGCCCGGTTTTCGTACCAGGCGACGAAGGCGCGGCTGAATTCATGGTAAATCTCCAGAGCACAGGCGCAGGCCTCACTGTCGCCGGCTTCGACGCCCTCGGACGGCGCGCTGGTGGCAATCAACAAGGCGGCCAACTGGTCGACGACCTCGGCGCAGGGATTCTCGACGAATCCGTCGTTGCCGACCCAACAGGTCTTGCCGAGCAGGTGGGCGGGCGTTTCCTGCTGGATGCTCCGTTCGGCAAAGCGCCGCAGGTCCATGTTGTCCTTGTACGCCGTCGTCCAGCCGGGCATCACGAAAGTGATGCGGAAGGAATACGGGTCCTCGTCACCACAGGTCCGGCAAGCGCCATCGGCACAGGCTGGATAGAGCGCGTCACCGGGAAACTTCGGCCGCAAGAGCAGATGCTCGACGACGATGCAGCGCTCGTTGGCGGCCCAGGCCAGCAATTCGTCGCACAGCGCTTGCGCCAGCGATCGCGCGGCAAACAAGTCCGGGTGGCGGCCGAGCTCGGCATCGGCAAGGTCGTTGAGGATGAGGCGAAAACCGTCTTCTTCTTCGTCGATGGTGCAGGCGTCGGCCCGGCTCAGCCGCTGCGTGAGGACCTCGTACGCCAGCGCTTTCGCCGCCGCTTCGTCAGCCGCCGTCAATGTCAGGCCACCTTCCAGCCAGATCCCCATACTGCGGTCGCGCAACGCGAATTCGACCCGGTAGTCGGCGCCCACGTGCTCAACGGTGCTCACGAATTCCAGATCGGGATAACCCAGGAGCAGACTGATCCGTTTCTTGATTCCCGGGTAATTGGCCGGCGAACAGGGATCGAGCCGGTAGTTGAAGGCCTTGCCACGATCGTGACTGATCTGCGGATAGGCCTTGAGGAAGGCGATCTTGTCCTTGATCAAGCGCTCAAGCGCGAGCTGCCGCCCGTCCAGCCGGCCCAGTAGCAAGGCGTATTCGCTGAACTGTTCGCCAAAGCGGGCCAGCAAGTGGTCGAGAAAACGGTTGCGGCGCTGGCGAAACTCGGCGTCACTCTCGCTGATCGCCTCGACGGCCGCTTTGTCGAGACCCGCAGTGAGCTCATCGAAGCCCGGAATCAGAGCCTCGCTGAATTCCTTCACGAAGTAGGTCCGCCTGAGCTCGGGATCGAGCGAGAAGAGGTCGGCGGTATGTGCCAGCTGCGCCAGCGCATTGCCCAGGAGCTGCTCGAAAACCATCAGGTAGGCTTTCAGTTGCCTGGCCTGCGCACGTCGTTCGGGCGAAACATGCGCCGGCAGACCTTCGGCGCCTATGCCGTAGGCCTGCGGAAAACTGCATTGCAGCGGGTAATACTCGTCCGCTTGCTTGAAGCTCCCCTGCGGAATATCGAGGTCTTTGGCGGCAAACGGATTCTTCGGACGTTCTGCCGCGCCATGCAACTGCTGCAAGCTATCCTCGGCCTCGTCCATGCGCGGCACGAAGGGCAGGCCGTTCTTGTAGAACAGGAAGCGCGAGAGCTTGCGATACAGACGCGGCTGCCGCTGTTGGCTGACGAACAGCAGCCACGCGGCACTCACCTTATTGGCGTCAAAGATCGGCTTGCCGTCGACCGCGTCCCAAAGCGGATCGGCGGCGCCTGGGACGACATTGCCCTCCGCATCGTACTTGGTCAGCAGCAAGCGATTCACCGCCATCACACCTTCGATATCCATCAGGCGATTGATGATGTCCGAGGTGCGCAACGCGGTTTTCAGGGCTGAGGCGTCCAGGTCTTGCGCCTGGATAAAACCGTTGTCGAGTTGCGGGCCGTTGAAAATCTCCTCGACGCGCTCGCCGGCAGCAAGCAGCGCCGGCAAGCTGTTAAAGCGAATCGCCGGGTTGAAATACTGTTCGATCTCGAACCAGATGCGCGCCTGCACGGACTCGATGTCGGCATCGGTCAGCACTTCGACCTCGGCACACACGGCGACTTCCTCGATGCCGATCGGCTCGACGCGGCAAAAGTCCTCGCCCAGGTTGCGGTGTGCGTGCAGCACGGCTTTGGCGCTGTTTACAGCCCTTCGTGCCGCCCTGGCTTTGTGGCGATAACGCGCGACGAAACCGCCGGCGCTCGCATCCTCGAGCCAGGATGTGACCAGCTGGATGCTCGTCGCGCCGCGGGCAGCGTCGCCGCCGAAAACGCGCAAGGCGGCGTTGTCGATGTACAGCTCCTGGCTGAGCGTCGACTGGTCAGACAGGGTGACGGTGAACTCGATCGCCAGGTCGACGAAGAGGACGTCGCGCCAATGCGCCCGCAGATAGGCGTCCCGGGCTTGTTCGTCCGGCAGGCTCGCAGCGCTGAAGACATCGAAGGTTTTCGTCGCCCCTAAGCGCAGCAGTGTGACCGCTGCAATGACCCCGGAGCGATCCTCCGGCTCGGCTTGCTTGCTGCCCAGGAACAAGTCCCACAAACGGCCGTCCGCCAGGCCCATCCGCGGAAAGCGCAGCTCCATGCTGATCTGATGAACGCCGTCGGCGGCAGCGATAACAACGTCCTGCTCGATCTTGAGGTCATTGAGATCCCCCAGTTCGACATCGGCCTCCAGTTCCAGCCGCGCCTCATAAAGTCCCAAGGGCGTTACCTGTTTCGCCGACCGCTCTGCGTCGCTCGGCCTGTGGTAGGAAAGCCGTAACTGATCTTCTTCGCAGCAGGCGTAATAGCTCGTTTCGCAAGGGCACTCCTTGCCCGCGACCCAGGCATTGCGGACCTTGTCGAGGTCAATGAGCAGGCGACGGAAGTCGTCCGGCGTCGTCGGGTTGACGGTCAGGATCTCACGCGCACTGAAAAACGCCTGTCCGGGAAAGGCGTCGGCCAGGTCGGCTGAGGGTTTTTCCAGCGCCAACAGATCCTTGATGTCCCAGCCGACGCGATAACTCAGATCGGTGAGCGCATAACACAGGGCTTCGAGGATCGTGATCCCCGGGTCGTGGGTGTTGTAATCCGTCCACAGACGGCTTCCCATCTGCTCGATAAAGCCGACGCCCTGCCGCCGCAGATGATAGAAATCCTGCGTCAACGGAAGCGCGGATGACCTGGCGATGGTTGTTGGTTTCTCGTTCATGAGCCACACCGGCAGCCAGCGTTTGTGGAGCTTTCGGCGGCGGCTTTGATCGCAACGACCCGATGCTTGTCAGGCGGCACCGAAACCAATACCGACAAGGCTTTGGAGCCCATCACTTCATCTTTCTCGGTGCTCACCGCCCGCCCGTCGACAATCGTCTTGTGAAAGAGCTTGAAGTCCGTTACGTAGTCCACTGAAGGCTGTTCTTCGACAAAATTGATCAGCACCGATTTGTACATCCGGCCGCCGAACGAGGGGCTGCCGCCACCTTCAAATGCCCAGGGCGACAGAAAGGCGGTGATCGCCTGCCTTAACTGATTGACGTAATAGCTTTCATCGAAACCGGCGCGCAGACGAACCCGGAAATCGACAAACACCTCTTCGAACTCCGGGTTCTTGACGTGTACTCTGGCGAAACAACTGAGCCTTTTCTGCAGAAAAGCGGCTATTTTTTCCAATAGGCCCAGGCTGGTATAAGGGCGCAAGCGGTCATGCGAGTAATTGAAGCGAAGCTCGGGGATGGTGACGATCGTCACATGGCCAGGCGCCAGCTCCCGGTAGATCCCCTCGCCGCTGTCGCTTGGCTCGTACTGGGTGTGGTCCAGGCATTTGACTTTGTAGATCTCCGGAAAAGCTTCGAGAACCAGACGTTCGTAATCCCACAGGCCGATGGCCCGATCCTTGTGCCGCAAGCGCTCGCTGATACGCGTGTGGAATGCTGCCGGCAACTCGGCGGCGCGGCCGCCAAAGGAAGGAAACGGCTGCGTGACCGACTTGACTGCGGAGTCAGGCTGCGCCAGCTTGCTGATCGTCTCTGCAGCCAGCGTCGATGCGGCAAAGCGCGCCGAATTTCCGTGGTCGGTGAACGTCGCCGCCAGCGCTTGTGCGGCAACCAGGCGAAGTCTGCACACCGCGTCGCTTTTCTCCTTCACCACGGCGCGGATCCAGAACAGCCCGGCCGGCAGCAGGGTGTTGCTGTCGGTCGCCTGCCGCGGAAGCGCAAAGCTGACCACTCCCGAGTTCAGCAATTCGCCGCTACCGTCCTGTACCTCGTCTTCGGCAAAAGCGATCCACTCGTTGTTGCTGAGGTAGCTCCAGAAAACCAGTGGCGATCGTTCGGGCTTCTTGACCCGAGGATTGGCTGTGCCGTCGGCGACCTGGAACAGCAGCGCCAGATTCTGCGGCGGCGCCAGACCCTGCACGCCGATATAGAACTCGGCCTCGCTCAGCTCGGTTTGGTTATCGTATTGGAAGGTAAAGCGTGGCAGCAGATGAACAGGGGCATTGGTATTCAGATGCTTCTCGGTGTGTCCGAAAGGCGCGAGGTGAAAGAACTGTGCCTGGGCTCCAGCGGCGACCATGAGCGACGCGCTCGCCGTATAGCTCATCGAAAGATGGGTCATGGTCGGGCCGACTGGTGCTTTCGGCGGCTCAGCTGCGTCGCCGATGCCTGTAGCGTCGGCGACGTCGCGCAGGTAAGCGATCAGGGCGGCCTGGTAGGCATCCAGGCCGAAACCCCCAGACAGCAAGAGTTTCGCGAAGCCGTGGCGCGAAGTCGTGCCATAGAACTCGTCGGCTGCAAAATCCGGCGCATCAAGAAAAGCCAAGTCCACCTTGGGCGTCAGAGAAAACTCTTCGGCAGTGACACTGACCGCATCAGCAGCAATCGGTGGAGGCTCCCACGACCCGTTCTTGAGGAAGCTGATAGTGACCTCCGGCAGAGGATCACTGTCCGGAAATACTGCTGGAGCGGCCAACCACTCGACTATCAGCGACACATCGCTCAGTTTCTTCTGGAAGGCTTCGACGGATCCGACAATCAGCGAACTCCCGGCGACCGGCGAGGCGCCGAAGGGCTGGAATGGTTTGGCGGTATCGACCGGACCAAAGTCATTGGACACGGGCAGTGTCCGGAGCTCCGATACCTTGACCTGCAAATCGATCTGCTTAAGAACCACGTCCTGCAATTGCGAATAAATGTAGGCTCGGTCGTCGTGGCGGAGTTTTACCAGCAGCATCGGCAGCGTGGTCGCAAAACCATGGCCGTGGATCTTCCCGACGTAAGGTGTGATCGCTGGAAACTCGCCGCTCAGCTCCGCTAGCAGACGTAATTTACTTCCCTCCCCCTCACTCTTGAAGTTCTTGAGCGACACTTCCTGCCACCCCTTTACCGTCGTGAGCAGGCAAATCACCTCGCCGGCCTGGTCGTCAGGGAACCCCGTCAGGTCATTGGCCAAGGTGAAGTCAAGAGTGATTGTCCGTTGACCTCCGGCCATCAGCAGGTAGTGCGAAGCAATGGCAAAACCGACCTCGGCCTGCGGCATGCGGACTTCCTTCAACTCGCCATCCGCATAGATTTTGTTGAAGAAGGGATGCCACGATTCCTCCGCCGAGGCGAGCGGCGCTCCCAGGCCATCGTTCGAATCGGCCATCGGCGAGGCAAACAGCCGGCCCGCGTGGTTCACAACTGCCGGGGCGGCGACTTGCTCCGGGCCGTGGCGATGGCGATAGAGCGTTTTCAGGGCGGCAAGCTTCGCCCGGTTGACCACCAGCCCGCGGTCACTGGCAAAGAAGGCGTCGCGCCCGGTATCGTCCTTGCCCGCTTTGAACAACTGGCCGGCCTGCAAGTCGTGACTGCTCACCTGCCTGGCGAGCTCGACCAGCAGGTGCACGTGGCCGGGTTCGGCGGCCTTCTCTTTCAGGAGCAGAATCTGCCGATAATAGAAATCCAGATGCCGTCCGGTCAGTGTGTTGATGTCCGCCCGCACCAGCTCGAGCAGGCGCAGGAAGCACAGAAAAAGCGCGTAATGGGGTTGGTGTCGGTCCCATCCGGTCAGCGTATCGTTCAACGCCGACACCGCTTCACTGACCGTACGGGCAAACACTTTCAGGAACTGCTCGAAGACCGACTTGAACAGACCATGGGTCGCACAGTGATTGATGCGCACGAAAATGCTTGCCGCGGAGTCGCCGTATACGGCCGCATCTTCTTCCACAGCGTCCACAAAAGCAGGCCATTCGCCGCCCTTGCTCCAGTCCGCCGACAGACCGGCACTCAAGACCGTAGTCAGGTCGACCACCGGTGCCCGCAAGATAAGCAGCTGCGGCGAGGGCAGCACCGCATTGACAAGAGCCAACCGAATGCCAGCCTTGTAGTAGGCAATCAGGCGCGTAAACGCTGGCGCCAACTGGCTCCTGATCAGGTTTTGCAGGATGCCCTTGAGGGCGATTTCGACCGGCAGCCCCTCTTTGAGGAGGTCGAGTTGCCTGGCCAGGGTCCCCAGGCTGCCGTAAAGAAAGCCGAGATGGTCCTTTAACTCCTCGCTAGCGAGCTGCTTGTCGTGATCGTTCAGAAAATCAGCCGAGAACTTGATTCTAAGCTTGTACGCGTCGACATCTTCAATGGCGACGGCGGCCAGTCGCACCGACAGGTCCTCACTGAAGAAGGGCGTCCAGTCGCCTGCGGCCTGGTTGGTCGCGGAAAAATACTTCAACGAGGCCGCATAGCTTTCGGCGAAGACCATGCCGTGCGCTGGCGTACGCCCGTCCACCGGCGCATAGGCCGGATCCAGCGCCGCCGACCGCCGCTGATCCTGGCTGCTGCCTTCGCGGATCAGTTTGCGCGGATCCTTGTTTTGTTGCGGGCAATCGGGCGGCGTGACCATGGTTCAGACACCATCGGGCAGGAGGTTGACGGTGGTCGTGATATTGATGTCCGTACCCTCCAATTTGTAATAGGGGTAGACGAAATTGAACCGGGAGTTGGTGGACTTCACCCGGTAAACAACGCTGATCAACACCACGCCCTCGAGCTCCCGACTGTCATCGAGTCTCACGCTCTCGAGAGTGATGCGCGCTTCGTTATAGAGGATCGCCGACTCCACCTTGTCGGCCATCAGCGTCTTCATGCGCGTATCGAGCGATTCGAAAACCAACTCGTCGAGGTTGCAACCATAGAGCGGTTGCATGAGACGTTCGCCCTGCGCCGTGCTGAGCAGAATTTCGAGGCTGGACGCAACATCGGCCTCCTCCTCGAGCATGCTCACCGCCGCTGCCTCGCGCACGAAGTTGGGTGGAAACGACCAGCCGCGGCCGAGGAAGTCCTGTTTCATCGTTGTTCAGCCTCCAAGCATCACCTGCAAGGCGCCGGGTGGCATCACCGCGCCGCCGCCTGCAGTCGAGTCGCCGACGCGGGCAGCAGGCATGCCGGCAATGAATACCGTTGCCGACCCCTTGATGATCACGTCTGCGCCGCAGGAATCACCGAGGCGTGCGGCGGGTAGCCCGCCGATCAGCACCGTCGGCGCACCCGGCGGAATAATGGGAACGGGCACCCCAAGCGTCGCCGGGCTGACTATCAGGTCGGTAATTCGGGCTGCTGCTGGCATCGTTTCCTTCCTCTCTGCATATGCTGCCTGGCAAATGCTGCCTGGCAAATCTTCCGCCTTCTACGGGCCAACCAACACGGCCCGCCCGAGGCCAACCTGCCGGGCGACTAACGGTCATGACCCGCAGAAACGCCCCACATCACGAAAGTCATGACCGCTTCCCTCTTCTCCTGGCCCTTCTCCCGCAAGTGGAGAGGGGAGTTTCGTGAGTCGCGCACGCGACTTTCACATTAATTGATCTGCACCATGCCACCCTTGATGACCGTCGTGGCGCTACCCTTGATGCTCGTGCTCGGGCTCGAAAGCTCGGCGCTGCTGCTGCCCTCGGCCTTGAAGGCCGCACTGGCCTTGATCTCCGTATTGGTCCCCGCCAGCTTTAGATCCTTGCTGGCCGTGACCGTCAGGTCCTTGACGCTTTCGATCTTGATGCCGCTATCGTCGAGCGTGATCTTGTTGCCGTTCTGATCTTCCAGGGTGATGCCTTTGGCGTCCTCCGACAGGGTCAGCTTGTTGCCCGCCTCCGTTTCCAGTCCGATGAGCTTCTTCTCGTCGTCGAAGCGCAGCCTGAGTTTCTCGCGGCTCACATAGCCCTTGTGTTGATTGTCGTCCTTGGCCGCCTCGGGAGCCGGCTTCGAGCTGCTGTGACACATCCCCAGAATCACCGGGTGGCGGGGGTCGTCGTTCAGGAAGCCGACGACCACCTCGTCGTCGATTTCCGGGCGGAAGTAGGTGCCGCGCTCCTTGCCGGCGTCCAGTGTCGCCAGCCGTGCCCAGATGCCGTCCTCGCTGGTGTTGATCAGCGGCATGCGAAGCTTGATGCGATCCTCACCTTCGGGGTCATTCTCGAGCGCGGTAACGACGCCAATCTGCAGCCCCCCGACGGCTGCCAGCAGACCCGCCACCGGGAGCGGCCGGAGATGGTAGGCCTCGGCAAAGATCTCGGGACTCAAGCCGAACTGAACGTCGGTTTCCCAATTGCCACCCGCTAAGCGATGACGAACTCCGGAAACGTACATTTCCCCGCCGAAACGCGCGCCGACGCCGTCGATCCTGAGCATCTTGCCCGGCAGGACGCCAGCGAAACCCTGGAACCTGGCCCGACCGCGAACTTTCGCCAGACGCTCGCGCAGCAGTCTGGCGTCAGCCCAAGCCTGCAGTTCGGCCTCGTCGAGTCGACCGCCATGCCTCAGTTCGTACGGCTCACCAGCCAGAACCCCAGCCAGATCGCCGGCAGACAGGTTGCCACTTCTGGTTGCCGTCGGTTCCTGCGCTTCGGCGCTGACGATCGCCTGCTCGCTCGCGCTCCAACTGCTGGCCTTCATACCCGTGCTCTGCCAGCGCGCGTCAATTTCGGCATCCAGTTCGAGCACCGTCGAACCGTAAGCCAGCTCGAGCACCGGAGTAGCCGCCGTCGCCGGCTTGGCGATGCGAACTTTGTCATCATCGACCAGAACGACACGGCCGTTGGCGTCGGCGCGGCAGAGTACGAAGTCCCAGTCGCTGGCCTCGTACTGCACCACTTCCTTCAAGCTCGGGATGGTGGCCTCAACGTCGTTTGCAAGCGAATACAGGCCAAGCAGCTCCTCCATGATCTCGCTGTCCTTCTTGTCGACGAAATAGCGACTCTTGGTGCCATTGGTCATTTTCACGACTTCGTGGCGGCATTCGACGCTCAGGACGCTGCCACCCTGGCGAATCTTGATACCCTGTTTAATGACCAGCCCTCTGAATACCGAGGTGTTGTTCGAACGATAGCCAAGCTGGATTTCAATCTTCCTCCCCGGAATGAAGGTATCGCTATCGCTAAGCGCAAATGTCCCTTTTGCCGGATCGCCATCTTCCAACTGCAGGATGGCCGCAGGTATCCGGTTCAACTCGCGATTGACGATCAGAGACAGCAGCTGGAACTCACTGCTGATCGCTTGGCCTTCCACGAGCACGGCGAATGTGCATACATCAGGCGTCGCCGGAGTCGGAATCGTCGATCGCTTGTTCATATCAGGGAGTCGTCTGGTCGACAGATGGGAAGATCAGCTCACTTCCCGGCTGCAAAAACCGGAAATTGGCTAGCTGATTTATCGTTGCCACCTGAATGTAATAGCGTGGATCACCGTAGATCGCATAACACAGTTGCGGCAAGCTGTCTCCCCGCTTGACTTTCCGCCGATGGCGAAGGTCCGGTGAGCTCTTGTTCTCCTTGGCTGCACGCTTCTGCTCTTCGATGCTGCTCTTGAACGTGACCTTGGCAATGGCGCGTATCGGTGTGCCATCACTCTTGAACAGCTTGTAGGTGATGTTGACCACGGTGGCGCGGCCCTTGAAAATAGAATTCTGTCCCCAAACCAGTTTGAAATGACGTGGTTCGTGCGCATCCCCCTGATATTCGACCAATACCTTCTTGAATGCCTTCAGCTCATCGACAATCGAATCGCGTGGCTTGCCGTCAATTATTCCCGTGTTGTCGAACAGAAACTCAAAAACCATTTCCTCGGGCTGGCTATATTCGTACTTCAACTGTTTACCACTGCTGCCGTGGCCCTGCCCGGATTCAGAAAACTTGAGCTTGTACTCCTGCGTATAGGTCTCCGGGTTGATCAATGCCTCGAAAGAATCGTCGGCCTCCGCCAGGCCGCCGCTCTCAGCCTTCTGCGAGTCCGAGAACGCCAGAATCAGCATCTTTTCAAGTTTTCCTGTGGCGGCCATCAGCGTTCACTCTTGTTTTGAAGAATCTGCAGCACCTGTTCGACGCACTCGGCGACGATGGCTTCCCTATCGGCACCGCGGTCACCTTCCGCCTGATCGGCGGCACCCGGCAAGGTGGACGCAGACCTCGCTGGCGGCGTACTCAGCACAACTGAGACGTGCAGCTCCTTGATCTCGATAGGCATATAACAGTCGCTTCCAATAGTCGGCACGGCGAAAACATCTTGCACAAGCCAGTCCGTTCAATGGCAGCAGCCAGAGTCCCGCGGCCGCTCACTGAACCGTGAAGTAGCGGTAGCTCAATTCCATGGTTTCAATCACAACGCTGCTCTCATTGGCATTCAAGTCGCTGACCAGCCATTTTTTTGGAATGGCACGGGCGATCTTCCAGGTGCGCAGTGGCTCGCTTTTTTCATTCATCAGGATCACGTTGATGTCCGTCGGATCGAATTGCCGATCGCGGAAAGCAGACAGGAACCACTTGATCACCGACGAGTCGCTGAGCATTCCCCGCTTAAGCACCATGTCCGCGTACTTGGTGCGCACCGGCAGTTTATGCTCGAAGCGGTTCTCACCACCCTCCCTGAAGCTTTCATAATCGTATTCCACAGAAAGTCCAGAAACCGATTGAAAGCGCGCGTCATTACTGTCCTTGCTGATTGCGAATTCCACTTTGTAGTAGAATCCCCACGGCGGATAATAAGCGACCATGACCCGCGCCCCTGCTATACCTTCATCAGCTTCAGACCTTCATGCGCAATTTCGATGCTTTCGACTGCAATTTCGTTGGCATCTGATTTAAAGTCTGGGGCAGTAATCTTGACCGGGAAGCAGCGCGTCGCGGACCAGGCGGCGACTGGATCATGCTTTTCGTTGAGCAAGCGGATGACGACATCACGACGCCCTTCAACACGATCATTGGCGACATCTTCCAGCCATGTGTTGTAGTCGAAATCACCCTCGAATTTGCCGCGCTTCAGGGTGATATTGGCGTTCTTGACCAGTCCAGGCATGGCGATTTTGTTGAAATCCTTGCTATCGCTATGCCGATACTCGATTTTCTCTCGTTCCATGACCAGGCCAGTAACCTCGGTGAAGCTGATTTTCGCTCCGCCCCAATCGACTTGGAAGTGGAAGCGCGGAATCGGATATTCTTGTGCCATGATGATTAGCCTCGATAAGTGAAAAGTGCCGATTGGAGACTACGAGGACGCGACTTGTCGAACGGCGATCATGATTCCGCCATCTTGTGCGAGAACCTCAGAATAATGAACTCGGCTGGCCGCACGGCTGCCATGCCGATCTCGATGATCATGCGTCCTTCGAGGATATCAAGGGCGGTCATCGTCTTGCCCAGGCCGACGGCGACGTAGAAAGCGTGTTCCGGCTTGACACCCTGGAGCGCACCCTGACGCCACAAGGTGGTCAGGAAGTTCTCGATCATGGCCTGAATCTTCACCCAGGTATTGGCGTCGTTGGGCTCGAAGACAAAGGCCTCGGTTGCCTTCTTCACCGACTCTTCGACAAAAATGAACAGTCGGCGGACGCTCACGTAGCGCCATTCGTTGTCATTGCCAGCGAGCGTGCGCGCGCCCCAGACCAGCGGCCCTTTGCCGGTAAAGGAGCGAATGGCGTTGACCGACTTGCCGGCGTTCACATCGACGTTGATCGTCTCCTGATCCCTGTTGGACATCTGGATCGTTGGCTGCACGACGGCATTGACACTGACGTTGGCCGGCGCTTTCCAGACACCGCGACTGTTATCGACTGCCGCATAGATGCCGGCCATTGCCGACGACGGCGGCAAGCGACAGGGGAAATCGCGGATCGCTGCCTTGGCGGCCTCGTAGATCTGGTTGCTGGCGCCGCTCAGTGTGTTCAACTTCACCGCGGCAGCGGGTGTAGCATCGGTGACGATAACGACATCGGTCTCGGTTTCGTCATACGCCAGATCAAGCACCGTCTCGATATTGGGCGCGTAAGCGGCACCGTACTTGAGATTATTGGTGCCGATGCCACTGTTTCTGAAAGTCCCGATCGCCGTCAGCAGATTGGCGTTGGCATTGGACAGGGAAACCCCATCCCCGTGTACATCCATGATGACAAAGCGGTCCTGCAGATCGGCGCATTGCTGCAAAGCGGCATCGTGTAAGGTTCTGAAGTCGGAAATCGACAGCGCCTGCGCTTCTGGAAAGACCAGCAGGGTCGGTTCGTCAACCTTGACCAAGGTCGCCAGACCGGCCTGGAGATCGCCCACGACCAGGCTTCCGGGGAGAGTGGTGTAGCCGTTGACAGAAACGATATGGCACGGCCCGCCGCCGTTGGCGAAGAACAACTGCAGGGCGTAATACATGATATGTTTTGAACGCGCATTCTCAGCCAGGCTGGCCGCTGCCTTTTGCACGGTCGGCCGGCTGTTGACCGTGGCCACATCAACGGTCGCACTGATCGCCTCTTCCGCCTGCGCACCGCCAAAGTACTTTTCATAATCGACCATGGATGAAATACGGGTCGGCTTCAAATGAAGATCATCAACCGCCAGATTCTCAGCCTTCGCGGTGTAGCCGACAAAAGCCGGAATGGCCGTCTCGACCGGCGCAATGGATGGCGGGAATTTCGGGATTTCCTCGATGTAAACGCCTGGAGTCTTGTACGCTGTAGCCATTGATATCACCCGTATATGGTTAGAGTAACAACTGAAGGTTAAACGTAAACTTCCGAGATGAGACGATTGATGATTGCGCCGGTCTTCTCGGCTTTCATCAGATTTTCGGAAGGCTTTTGCTTATGGCCGGCGTTGCCAAAATAGGTCAGAGGTAGCGCATTCGACTCAATGGAAATATCGGCGCCAGTCGCCTTGTCGCGGTACTGCCAGAACGTAGAACGGTTTCTGAAGCGCAGCTGATAAACCGGATGCTTTGTTTTCACCTTGCCTGTCGCATCGACAAAGCTGAACGCCTCCTTATCCGGACGCACGGCGGCCAAGCGAAGCAGGACAAATACGTCATCCGAGATGTCGTTCGACAGCCTGACGCCATGCGACGGCACCCCGGTCACTGCTGCCGGCGGAGTAATCGCCGGCACATCGCCCTGATGCAGGTACACCGGGAAGTTGTTCCTGTCGGCAGCGAGCTCCTGCCTTGTCGCATCCGGGCCGTCGCTGGTCAGCTGCGCCAGGGCGTTACCTACCGCACCCAAGGCTTCCACCTGATCGTCTTCGGCCAGCGGGCTATACTCTCTCGACAGGAAGAGCAATTCCTCAGAACTGACCCCTCTTGTCGCGCCCGTCAAATTGGACAGAAGCGGCACATTCTCTTTGTAGCGATAGATGAGCTCATGAAGTTCGTCGTAGGCTTCGCAGATCCTTTGCGGGCGCAGGGTAAGCGCCGTATATTCGAACAATCGACTGTCTTTCACGGTCAGCATGAACTCAAAAACGGTGTCGCCGGAGAATTCACTGCGGCTGTCGCAAAGAACGACGGCACCGAGAGCGGTTTCCTCAAGCAGACACTGTGAGGCTTTCAGTGTCTGCCGGGTGGTGTTTGTCGGCTTCAGGGCCAGAAAACGCCGCACATCATAAGCAAGCAGGCGCCTGGCCTTCACGGCTTGATCGGCAAGGTGGTCGAAAATACTGGCGCCGTCATCCAGCCAATAGTGATGAAACAGCTGAATCTCAAAGAGCCGCCGATATTCACGCTGCAGTAGCTCCGACATGTCACCTGCTCCCTGCCAGCGCTTGACGAAAATCGGTAAGGATCTCGGTAATCAGCCCCCCTTCACCCTGCGTCGCCTTGAACTTCAGTTCCAGGAGTCGCAGGACGTAAAGTACAAAGGGGTATTGCTTGCCGCCGAGGGTGCCCCATAGATGATTGATTTCCTCCATCGTCGGAGAATACAAGTCAAGTATCAGTTTGAACGACTCGAGCTGATCCAGGGTATTGCTCGGCGCGTTCGCAGTAATCGATCCCGGTGCAACGCTGTCCTGCGTGAAGACATTCTTCGACTGGAAAAAACGAATCGCCCTCGACAACATCAATAGAGCGTTGGTGTAGTTGCCGTGACTGGCAACGACGAGGATCTGGCAATTGAGGAAGACCGGAGGATTTTCATACACGACCTTCAGATCCGCTTGGTTGCGTACATGATTTGGCAGGTTCTTGAGCGATTTTTCCTCTTTGATGTTGACCATCGACAGAATCAGCCTATCGCGGGGAACACCACTATTTCCCGGCGCGCTGGCAATCCCCTCGGCCATGTTGCCCAGACCAACCTGCGGCGAACCGTCGCCCGCTCCGTAAGTCGTGGCGAGATGCTGGTTCAGTTCGTTCATGACGATGGTCAGAGCATGTGAGATCATCAAGTCGCTCCAGGACGCTCAGAAGAGAAAGATGCTTGAGCAGCAACATCGGAACCTTCACAAACACACAATATAGTTCACAACCATCCGCTTGTCAAGGATTACCGTCACCCAATGGTTCACCTCGGCGCTCGATCCGGCGCATCGATCGCCAGCAGAAGGCCAGGCGGAAGTAATCAGCTTCCCCTCGAGCTGGCGGCGGCGACTGGTTTCCCGAAGGTCTGGTCACGATGAAAGTCCCTTGTTGAAGCGTCTGATCGCAAGAGCTTCACCATGCCATTCAGCGTCGACGTGGAGAAAAGCCTAGGCTGACCTGGATCGGGAAATTGAGGGTCTTCTGACAATTTTGGCGCTGGGAACGCCTTAAGATGATGTCCGGGCGAGCTCGCGGAGGCTGCAAGTGCAACGTCATCGGGTGTTCTATCGCCGAAACGATCAGCATATCGAGATCGTTGCTGTGCTTAACGGTCATGACATGTCGAGATACCCCGAATCATGAAAGTCATGACCGTTTCCCTCTTCCCCGGACCCTTCTCCCGCGAGGGGAGAAGGGCGCTTCGTGAGTCGCTTGCGCGACTTTCACATTAACGACGCCAGGGATGTCGTCTGGCAGCCAAGCGCTGCCTGCACAGTTGCTAGTCGATGAGATCGTCTTGTCAGGCGCCAGCACCACCATGAAGGGGGAGCTATGCGACGCGAGCCAGCGCCATCTCAGAAAAAAAAAGGCACTTCAAAAGAAGTGCCCAGCTTTGTGTGCCATTGGCACGCCCGAGACGATTCGAACGTCCGACCCCTGCCTTCGGAGGGCAGTACTCTATCCAGCTGAGCTACGGGCGCGTGCAGGACGGCAAGCTTAACCGGTTTGCCCCGGGCAGTCCAGCTCGGCCCTTCTGGGCAGCGGCAAACGGCGTTACAATTCGTCATCTAACCCGCAGACAAACAAGGATCCGGCATGGCGCAAACAAAATTCTCTTCACGAACGATCCTGGTGATCACCATCGTCATTGCCATTCTGCTGATAGTGGTCATCTGGCCACTTTCGATGATCGGCAAGGGCAGCAGCGAAACGCGCAGCGACACTTACGCCGATGAGGTCTATGTCCGCATTCTGCCGGTGGCCAAGCTGGAGCTGGCGAAAGCGCCGGCAGCCGCGGCTGACGGCCAGCCGCGTGACGGCGCAACGGTGTACAAGTCGGTCTGCATGGCTTGCCACGGAACTGGCGTCGCTGGCGCACCGAAAGCGGGCGACAAGGCCGCCTGGGCGCCGCGTATCGCCACTGGAGCCGATGCCCTGATCGTCAGTGTAACCAACGGCAAGGGCGCAATGCCGCCAAAAGGCGGTGGCGCCGACCTGACCGAGGAAGAGATCAAAGCTGCGGTCGAGCACCTGGTAGGCCTGGCGCAGTAAGCCATCGGCTCCGGCCACACACGAAAAAGGAGACCTCGCGGTCTCCTTTTTTTCGCGCTGCGGACAGTTGCTCTGCAGGCCGGGGACGTGCCAGGACGCTACTTGGCCACGGAAGGAACGGCGGTCGCGGCAGCGGCTGGGACGCTAGCGGGAACGGCGCTACCAACGGCGCCTTCCGCTTTGCCGGCAGCCATGTCCGTGGCTGCTGCAGTGGGGCTGTTCGCTTTCGGCATCGCGACAGGCGCCTTGCTTTCAGCTTTCATCTCAGACTTGGCGACGACCGCCGCAGTGGTCGGAGTGGTGGTAGAAGCGGCGGCGCCAGCGCCAGCCGTTTTCTCGATTGCTGCAGGCTTGGCGACGGTCTGCGGCGCGACTGCTTTCGGCATCGCGTCATGCATCGTGTCTTTGGCCATTTCCTTGGCCATTGCTTCGGGCTTGGCAGTCGCTGCGGGGGCAGCAACGGCCGGGCTCACCGCGGCAGTAGCTGCCGGGGTCGCCACGGCTGGCGTAGCGACAGCTGCTGGCACTGCAGCGGCGGCGACTGGCTTGACTGCCTCAATCGCCTTGGTGGCGCCAGCGGCAGAAGATGTTTGTGCGAAGGCGGCGGAGCTGAAAGCAGCGGCGATGGCAACAGCGATGATGTTCTTGAACATGCGGATCTCCTAAGATTGATTGGACTTGGTCGCTCGGCCGTTTTGCTGTTCCTGTTGTCTCGGCCTTGCCAGCAGTAACGCGGGCGCTTGCCAAGGCGATGGCAGAACGTGCGTAACGTTGTGTAGCGCCCTGTAACCACCGCTTCAGACGGCGGCAACCTCGACCAGACAATCGTAGAAAGTGGCGCCGCCGCCGATGTCGGTGAGTGCCTGACTGGTCACTTCGTTGCAGTTGCGACCGTCGGGGGAAAGCTTGCGCCACCAGATCGAGGTGGCCATGGCGACGCCGGGGCGCACCCGGTCGCTGACGATGGCACGGGCCTGGAACTCGCCGCGGCGGTTGAAGATGCGTACCAGGCTTTCGTCGGCGATGGCCCGTGCCGCCGCGTCGGCCGGATGCAGATGGATGGCCGGCGACTTTTCCTGGGCCAGGAAACGCGCCGAGTTGGCAAAGCTGGTGTTCAGGAAGTTGCGCGCCGGCGGGGTGATCAGGGCCAGCGGAAACTCGCTGGCCAGCGGACTCTGCCGCCATTCGCGCGGGGCGATGAAGTCCGGCAAGGGGTCGACGCCGGCGCTGGCCAGCACCGCGCTGTAGAACTCGCATTTTCCTGAGGGGGTTGGGAAGCCACCGTTGGCGAAAGGCGCGCTGGCGCGTGGCAGGTTCAGCCGGGCATGTCCGTCGGCCTTGAGCTTCTCCCACGACAGGCCGGCCAGGCGCGGGTCCTTCCAGTCGAAGGCCTGACGACAGAGGTCTTCGTCGGAGTCGGCAAAGCACGCTTCGCTGAAAGCCATCGCGCTGGCCAGGCGACGGAAAAGTTCGGTGTTCGACACGGCTTCGCCAAGCGGCGCGATCGCCGGCTGATTGACCTGAATATGCAGGTGGCCATAGGACTTGTGGATGTCGAGCTGTTCCATATGGCTGGTCGCCGGCAGGAGGATGTCGGCGTAGTCGGCAGTGTCGGTCTGGAAGAGATCATGGACGACGGTGAACAGGTCCTCACGGGCGAAGCCACGCACGACCGCGCCCGATTGCGGGGCGATCGCCACCGGATTGCTGTTGTAAACGAACAGCGCCTTGATCGGCGGCCGGGCGCGCAGCAGATCCTGACCGATGGTGCTCATATTGATCGTTCGCGGCGTCGGGCTGGGCATCAGATCGGGGCGTTCGAGGGCGGCGCTATCGACCGGGTAGTTGCCCGAGCTGGAAAGCAGGATGCCGCCGGCAGGGTGTCGCCAGGCACCGGTGAGTGCCGGCAGGCAGGCCAGTGTGCGCAGCGCCATGCCGCCGCCGGCAGTGCGATTGATGCCGTAGTTGGTACGAATCGCGGCCGGGGTCGTGCTGCCGTACTCGCGCGCCAGTTGCTCGACTTCGCTGGCGTCGATGCCGCAGATCGCCGCTACGCGCGCCGGCGCGTAGTGCAGCGCACGCGCCTTGAGGGCGTCGAAGCCGAGCGTGTGCTGGGCGATATAGTCGTGATCGAGGAGTTCGTCGCGGATCAGCACGTGCATCAGCCCGAGTGCCAGTGCGCTGTCGGTTCCCGGCAGCAGCGCGATGTGCTGGTCGCACTTGTCGGCGGTCGCCGTACGGCAGGGGTCGATGGCGATCAGGCGTGCGCCGCGCCGTTTCGCTTCCTGCGCCAGCCGCCAGAAGTGCAGGTTGGAGACGACGCTGTTGCTGCCCCAGATGATGATCAGGCGCGCGTCAACGACATTCTCGACGTCGAAGCCGAAGCTGCCGCCGATACTGGCGCGGTAGCCCATTGCGCCAGCGCTGGCGCAGATCGTGCGGTCGAGTTGTGCGGCACCGAGACGGTGGAAGAAGCGGCGATCCATCGATCCGTAGCCGAGCAGGCCGGAGTTGCCGGCGTAGCTGTAGGGCACGATCGCTTCGGCGCCGTCGCTGGCGATGATCTGGCGATAACGATCGGCGATCGTCGCCAGCGCCTGCGGCCACGAAACACGTTCGAAAGCCGCACCAGGGCCTTTGGGCCCGATCCGACGCAAGGGATAGAGCACGCGCTCCGGGTGGTAGATACGCTCGGGGTAAAAGGCGACCTTGGTACAGAGCACGCCAGCGGTCGGCGCGTGATCGGCAGCGCCGGCGACCTTGACGACGCGACCGTCGCTGACGCTGACTTCGAGGGCGCAGGTATCCGGGCAGTCGTGCGGACAGGCCCCGCGCACGCTGAGTGTATCGGAAGGTGTGGAGGAGGGCGTGACCATGGTGCTTTACCCGTACTGGTGGCGATGGCCCGAAGATAGCAGCTTCCGACGCGTTTCGGCAGCCTTCGCCATGGCCTGGCAGCGGCGGCTGCCGACTGGCGGCTGGCGGCTGCGGGGGCATGCCCGGACGGGCAGCCCGGCCTGCCGATGCGAACGCTTTCTGTCCTATGATGTCGGTCGAGGTCGAACTACGGCAGCCATCAATGCCTCGCCATGCCCGGGGCAGGCCAAGGCCCCCTTCCACGCCCAGAACCACCCGCAGAGCCACCCGCCATGATGCCACTCTCCTCTCGCCGTTTCGTTGCCCGTTTTGCTAACCGTTTCGCTGCCCACTCCGGTCCGCGATCGAAGTTCGCGCTGCTCCTGCTTGCGGCTATCGGCAGCACGCTGCTCGGCGCACTGGTCGCCGACAGCAGCGCAGCGGGCGACGCAAAAGCCCAAGCCCAGGCCTGTCTGGCGCCGGCCAGCTGGGCGGTCTTGACCGATCAACAGCCGCGGACCGTCAGCAAGCAGCAGATCCTGGCCGACTTGATCGGACGCGACGTGCTGCTGCTCGGCGAACAGCATGACGACGCCGATCATCACCAATGGCAGTTACAGGTGCTCGCGGGGCTACACGCGCTGCGCCCGGACATGGTCATCGGCTTCGAAATGTTTCCCCGCCGCCTGCAGCCGGTACTCGATCGCTGGGTAGCCGGCGAGATGAGCGTCAAGGAGTTCCTGCTCCAGGCGGAGTGGGAAAAAGTCTGGAACACGCCGCCAGAACTGTATCTGCCCCTGTTCGAGTTCGCGCGCCTGAACCGGATTCCGATGCGAGCCTTGAACATCGACCAGGAACTGACACGCAAGATTGCCGACCAGGGCTGGGAGGCGATAGCGCTTGCCGAGCGCGAAGGCGTCGGCCAGGCAGCCGCACCGTCGGACGCCTACCGCGCCTTCCTGTTCGAGATTTATCGCCAGCACGCGACGATGCGCGGTAAATCGACCAAAGCAAAGCCCGGCGACACCGCTTTTGCCCACTTCGTAGACTCGCAGCTGGCCTGGGATCGGGCGATGGCGGAAGTGCTCGCCAGCGAGACAAAGCCAACTGCGGCCGGCGGCAAACCGCTGATCGTCGGGATCATGGGCAGCGGCCACCTGCGCTTCGGGCATGGTGTGCCGCACCAGTTGCGCGATCTCGGCGTGCGCTCGATCGGCACGCTGTTGCCGATGGCGGCGAGCAGTCCTTGCGAGGAGCTTGACCCGGCGCTCGCAGACGGGGTCTTCATGGTGCCGACGCCGCCGCTCGTGCCGATCGCACCGCCGCGCCTTGGCGTGGCGCTCGAAAGCAAGGAGGGGAAAATACTGATCGCCAGCGTGAGCAAGGCCAGCCTGGCCGAGAAAAGTGGTCTGCAGGACGGCGACCAGATCCTTGCCGTCGCCGGCCAGCCGCTGTCCGGCCTGACTTCGCTGCTGAACGCGATACGACAGCAGCCGCCGGGAACCTGGTTACCGCTGCAAATCGGGCGCGCCGACGAAAAAATCGAAATCGTCGTCAAGTTCCCGGCCGAGCGATGAGTCGCTGGCAAGCGCTGCGCGCTCTGCTGCTGCCGTTGCTGGCGCTGACGCTGCCTGCGGCCTGGGCAGTCACTACGCCACCAGTGCCAGCCGCGCATCTGGCCCTCGAACTCACTCTCGATCCGGGCACTCGGCAGCTCGCCGTGGTCGCCTCGGTAAGGCCCGGCGAGCGAAATTTTCGCTTTGCACTGCACGAGTCGCTGCACATCGAGAAGGCGTCGGTCGACGGGCAAGCGATCGTGCTCCGCCCGGCCGGGCAGCAGGGAGATCTGCGCGCCTGGCAGACACGACTGCCGGCGGCCGATGCCACGCTGCGCATCGAATACCAGGGCACGCTACCGGCTCTCGATCGGCACCTGGACCATCGCCAGGTACTCGGGCGACTGCCGCCGATGACGGCTGTCGAAGGCAGTTTTCTCTCCTCCGGCAGTGGCTGGTATCCACAGCCAGCGGCTTTGTTCACCTACCGCGTTCGCCTGAGCGTCCCCGGCGAGCAACGCGCGCTGGTCGCCGGCCGGCTGCTCGAAGAGGAAACACCGGCGGCCGCCGGCGATCGCTACCGCGCCAGCTTCGAGTTTGCCCATCCGGCGGACGGCATCGACCTGGTGGCCGGCCCGTGGATCGTTCGCGAGAAGATGATGCCGACGAGTGGCGCCGCGCCGCTGCGCCTGCGCACTTACTTTACGCGCGAGCTGGACGAGATCGCTGGCCTTGCCGACGCCTATCTCGAGGACACGCGCGTCTATATCGAGCGCTATGGGCGAGAAATCGGCGCCTACCCGTTCAGCGCCTTTTCGGTCGTCGCCAGTCCGCTGCCGACCGGCTTCGGCATGCCGACCCTGACCTATCTCGGTGCCGAAGTGCTCAAGCTGCCTTTCATTCGGGCCACCTCCCTAGGCCACGAAATCCTCCACAACTGGTGGGGAAACGGCGTCTATGTCGATTACGCGCGCGGCAACTGGGCCGAAGGCCTGACCAC
>QPGA01000019.1:0-15491 GCA_003332265.1 Candidatus Accumulibacter meliphilus | reverse complement strand
GTGCCGAAGTGCTCAAGCTGCCTTTCATTCGGGCCACCTCGCTGGGCCACGAGATCCTCCATAACTGGTGGGGAAACGGCGTCTACGTCGACTACGCGACAGGCAACTGGGCCGAAGGCTTGACCACTTTCATGGCCGACTACGCTTACAAGGAAAGCGAATCGGCTGACGCCGCGCGCGCCATGCGCCTCGGCTGGCTACGCGATTTCGCGGCGCTGCCGCCGGCCAGCCGGCAGAGCCTGGCTTCCTTCCGCTCGCGAACGCACGGCGCGGCGGCGGCTGTCGGTTACGGCAAGGCGGCGATGCTCTTCGTGATGTTGCGCGACCTGCTTGGCGAACAACACTTCCAGGCGGGCCTGCAGCTGTTCTGGCAGCAGCAGCGCTTTCGCATCGCCGCCTGGGACGACTTGCGGCAAGCCTTCGAGCAGGCGTCGGGACAGTCGCTGACCGTTTTCTTCAGGCAGTGGCTGGAGCGCGACGGCGCGCCCAAACTGCAGATCCAGAGCGCCAGCTCCAGCACGCTCGCCAGCGGCACAGGCCTGAGCATCGAAGTGACGCAGAGCGCACCCGCGTACGCCCTGCGTCTGCCCATCGAAGTGAACGATGGCCAGCGCTCCGAAAACCGTGCCGTCGACATCGACGGCCTGCAGCAGAAAGTCGCTCTGGCAGTCGACGGCCCGGCGCAGAGTGTCGTCCTCGACCCGCAACTTCGCCTCTGGCGATTGCTCGACGCCGCGCAACTGCCGCCGATCCTGCGCCAGTGGATCGTCGCCCGCGGGCCGCGGCTACTGCAGGTCTCGACGACTGCCGAGGTGCGCGAGGCAGCCGCAGCGCTGGCCGCACGGGTCTTTGAAGCCGCGCCACGGGAGATCCCGCCAGGCGATCTGCGCAAGACGACGACACCGCTATTGATGATCGGCCTGCATGCCGACGTTGATGCGGCGTTGACGGCGAGCGGCTTGCCGCCGCGTCCGCAGCAGCTCGAGCAGCAGGGAAGCGCCCAGGTATGGACGATTGCTGGCCAGACGGAGCTGCCGATAGCCGTCGTTTCGGGACGCGACGCCGGCGCTCTGCGCGCCCTGCTGCGCCCACTGCCGCACTACGGCAGTCAGAGCTGGCTGGTCTTCGAAGGCAGTCGCGCGCTCGCCCGCGGCGTCTGGCCAATCATCGAGCAGCCAGTGCCGGTCAGCACGGCCGGCCGCAAGGCCGGCGACTGAGTGCCTTGCCAATGCCTGCCTGACGCCTGCCGGCGCCTCGCGGACGCGGCCAAGCCTGACAAAACCGGGAAAGCCGTGCTATCGTGCTGCCTTTTCGTCCCGACCCTCGCAAAATGAGCTGCTTTTGCGGCGGCGCACTGACTTTCTACGCGATCGAACCGATTCGCACCGTTCCAGCCACTAACGCCGCCGCACGACGCGTGCAGGGAGACTGATGATGCCGTTTCTGAAACGAGTTGTTGCCGCATTGGCGGCGACGACACTGGCCGTTCCCGCCGTCATGGCGCAACACATCGCACAGACCCCGCCAGAGGCGGACGCCAAGACCGCCTGGAGTGCGCCCGAGCCGTGGCGAACCGACCGTTTCTACCTGCAGACCAGCATCGCATCGGTGCACTTCCACCCGGACGACGAGCACGACAATTCGCAGTCCCTGATCAACCCCGAGTGGCGGCTGGACAGGCAGTGGCTAAAGGGTCAGGTGCTGGTCGGCGCGGCCAGTTTCGATAACTCCTTTGGCCAAGCTTCCTGGTATGCCTACGGCGGTCTCCTCTGGCGGCCGGTCGAGACGGTGCAACCGTTTTACCTGAAGCTTACCGCTGGCGTATTACATGGCTATCGGGGTGAGTATCAGGACAAGATCCCGATGAACAACTCCGGGTATGCACCTGCCATCATACCGTCGATGGGTTACTGCTATAACCGCTTCTGTTCAGAGGTGGTGCTGTTCGGGGCGGCAGGCTTGATGTGGACCGTCGGCATGACGCTGCCCTGAGCGTCGTTCTGCTGTCAACAAGAGATAGCTGCATTCGTAGCGCAGCTTGGCGGCACCCAAACCGAGCTGCGCTACTTTGCAGCCTTATGCGGCGATTTGCCACATTCCGCGCTGCAACATCACTCCCTAGAATGCCCGCACAAGAAAAGCATTCAGGGAGTGTTGGTAATGAAGCGGGACAGGAAAGTGATCGCCAATGCGGTCGCAGCAGCACTGGCGCTGCCCGGCATCTGGCAGGTCGCCGTGGCGCAGGAAGACTCGGCCACGCCGGTCATGTCGGAAGTAGTGGTCACGGCAGCACGGATCGAAGGTGGCGCGCCGCTCGACAGCAGCCAGCTCGGCGCGGCGAGCATCGCACCCTACCGGACATCGACCAGCGATAGCGCAAGACTGCTCGACGCACTGCCCGGTGTCAGCAGCTACGGCGCCGGCGGGGTTTCCAGCCTGCCGGTGATTCGCGGCCTGGCTGACGACCGCATCCGCATTCAGGTTGATGGCATGGACCTGATCTCGTCGTGCGCCAACCACATGAACCCACCGCTGTCGTATATCGACCCCACCAACGTCGATAGCATAAGGCTGTTTGCCGGCGTAACGCCGGTCAGCGCCGGTGGCGACAGCATTGCCGGAACCATTCAGGTCAACTCGGCGCCTGCGGAGTTTGCCAAAGCTGGCGAAGACATACTGCACAAAGGCCAGGCCGGTGCTTTTTATCGCAGCAACGGCAACGCTCGCGGTGCCAATCTCTCGGCGACGATCGCCAACGAGCTGCTCAGCCTCAACTACTCAGGCTCGACGGCGCAGGCCGACAACTACCAGGCAGGGGGAAAGTTCAAGCCTTCGGGACTGTCGGCTGGAACCTCGGAATGGCTTTCCGGCGATGAAGTGGGATCGTCCTTGTACAAGTCGGAAAATCAGTTGCTCGGCCTGGCGCTACGCTACGCCGAACATCTCTTCGAGCTCAAGTATGGCTACCAGCACATTCCGTATCAGGGCTTTCCGAATCAGCGCATGGACATGACCGACAACACCAGCAATCAGGTCAATGCCCGCTATCTGGGTCAGTACGATTGGGGTTCTCTGGAAGCGCGCGCCTATTACCAAGACACACGACACACCATGAATTTCCTCGAGGACAAGCTGGAAACCAGCGGTCCGATGCAGAACCTCGCCGGCATGCCGATGGACACGCGCGGAAAAACCACCGGCGCACAGCTCAAGGCGGAGATCGTTTCCTCGGAGCGCGATCTGTTCCGCGTCGGCGCCGAGTATCAGCGCTACCGCCTCGACGACTGGTGGGATCCGATCTCACCGGTAGTGGCGATGCCGATGGCGGGCATGAAAGGCTCAACTTTCTGGAACATCAACGACGGCCAGCGCGACCGCTTCGACGTCTATGGCGAATGGGAAGCACGTTGGGATCGGCAGTGGCTGTCGCAGCTCGGACTGCGCAGCAGCACGGTGCGCATGGATACCGGCGACGTGCAAGGCTACAACCCGCTGTTCTACGGCAATCCGGAGAATCCGGCGTCGATTCCCGGCGCTTTCAACGCCAGCGATCGCCAGAAGACCGATCACAACATCGATCTCGCAGCCCTGCTGCGCTTCACCCCCGCTGCCGAAGAGACCTACGAGGCGGGCTATGCGCGCAAGACGCGTTCGCCGAATCTCTACGAACGCTACGCCTGGTCCAGCAACAACCCGATGGCCATGAACATGGTCAACTGGTTCGGCGACGGCAACGGCTACGTCGGCGACATTGACCTGGATCCGGAAGTCGCGCATACGCTCAGCGCGACGGCCAGTTGGCACGACGCGGCGCGCGAGCAGTGGAATTTCAGCCTCACGCCGTACTACACCTACGTGCAGGATTACGTCGACGCGGTGCGCTGCTCAGGCGGCAGCGGCATGTCACCGTGCCAGGGAAGCAACCTGACGCGCACTGACAACTTCGTTTACCTGCAGTTCGCCAATCAGACGGCGCGCTTGTACGGAGCTGACGCCAGCGCCCGTGTGCCTCTGCTACGAAGTGGCGCGCTCGGCAATGTCAGCATGACCGGTGTGCTGAGCTATGTGCGCGGAAGGAATTCGCAGACTGACGACAATCTGTATCACATCATGCCCATGAACGCGAAACTGGCTCTGGTGCAACAGTCGGGCGCGTGGACCAATACCGTCGAAGGAGTATTCGTCGCCGCCAAGACGCTGGTCTCACAACTGCGCAACGAAGTGGCGACCAGCGGTTACGGCTTGCTCAACCTGCGCAGCAGCTACGAGTGGAAGCAGCTGCGCGTCGATCTCGGCGTGGACAATCTGTTCGACAGATTCTACGATTCGCCACTCGGCGGCGCTTATCTTGGCCAAAGGCCAATGCTCTATGGGACCACCGTGCCGGGCATGGGACGCTCAATCTACGCCGGCGTGAACCTGAGCTTCTGAGCGCGAAGAGCCGGGCCGTTGTCGGCTCGCGCGCAGCACTGATCTGTGGGTCGATCAGGCGGCGGCGCCGCGCTCGATGATCACGCCGACGCGCTGCACGCCGCTCATCATGCCCAATTTGGCGATCGAGACGCGCACCCAGGTGGCACCGAAGTCTTCGAGCAGCAGCGTCGCCACATATTCGGCAAGCCGTTCGAGGAGATTGAAGTGGCGCGCTGCCAACTCGCTGCGCAGGCGCTCGGCGACCGTCGCGTAGTCGATCGTGTCACCGATGTCGTCGCTGGCGCCGGCGCTGGCCGTCGACGTGCCGATCTGCAACGAGATTTCTATCGTCTGGGGCATCGCCTTTTCGCGTGGGTAGATGCCGATCAGCGTGGAAGCGCGAAGCGCGTCGATGAAAATGATGTCCATGCGGCGTGGCGTCAGGTCGGTGTAGAATCCCGGGCTGATCGCGCAGTCTGCCGCGCGACCAGGAGTCTGCGCATTCTAACCCAGAGCCACGCCGACCATCTGAGCAAGCAGGCAGCCAAGCCGCCACCGACCGTCCGACGAGCCACTTTACCCCTATGCCGCCCTCCCTGGTTTCCGCCCTTGCCGTCCTGGCTGCCTATTTGCTGGGGTCGATCTCCTTCGCGCTGGTCGCCAGTCGCCTGTTCGGCCTCGCCGACCCGCGCAGCTATGGCTCGAAGAACCCCGGTGCGACGAACGTCCTGCGCAGTGGCCACAAGGGTGCGGCGATATTCACCTTGATCGGCGATGTCGCCAAGGGCTGGCTGGCAGTCTTTCTCGCCAGCCACTATGCCCCGCAGTATGGTCTGCCCGACTACACCGTCGGACTGGTCGCGCTGGGCGTCTTTTTCGGTCATGTGTACCCTGTTTTCCTCGGTTTCAAGGGCGGCAAGGGCGTTGCGACGGCAGCCGGCGTCTTGCTGGCGATCAACCTCTGGCTGGGCCTGGCGACTCTGGGCACTTGGTTGTGCGTCGCCTTGACCTCACGCTACTCGTCACTGGCAGCGCTGATGGCGGCGGCGGCAGCACCCGTTTTCGCCATTCTGGCCTGGGGCAAGGATGGCATCGTCCTGGCCATCGGCATCATTTCGATGACGCTGATCGGCAAGCACTGGCCGAACCTGCAGCGCCTGATGGCTGGCAGCGAGCCACAAATTGGCGGCAAGAAACAAACGCCGGCGAGCGACACCACGCCAGTGAAAACAGCGAAGCCAGTGAAACCAACGCGATCAAAGAGCCCGCGTTAGGCGCTAAACGCCATGCAGCGGCCAGCGTGGCCGCACGGCAAAAGCGCCGGCCACTTTTCCGGCCATGTCGGAATTGGCGCTCTGTAAACGCAAGGCACCGGCCAGGGCGATCATCGCCCCGTTGTCGGTACAGAATTCGAGTTCGGGGTAAAAGACCGCGAGCCCGGCCTTAGCGGCGCGCGCGTCTAGCTGGCGGCGCAGTTCACGGTTGGCGCCGACGCCACCGGCGACGACCAACTGCTTGAGCCCGCTCAAGGCCACGGCGCGCAGCGCCTTGCTGACCAGCACTTCGACGATCGCATCCTGGAAACCGCGCGCAATATCCGCCCGCTGCTGCTCGCTGATCGTCGCCAGCTCGCGGACCTTGGTCAGCACTGCGGTCTTCAGACCGCTGAAACTGAAATTCAGATCAGCGGACTTGAGCATCGGGCGCGGCAACTTCACCACATCCGGGCGACCACGTTCGGCCAGCTCGGCCAGCGCCGGTCCCCCCGGGTAAGCCAGGCCGAGCAGCTTGGCGGTCTTGTCGAAGGCCTCGCCAGCCGCGTCGTCGAGCGTTTCTCCCAGCAACTCGTATTCGCCGACAGCGGTGACGCGCATCAGTTGGCTGTGGCCGCCAGAGACCAGCAAGGCCACAAACGGGAAACGCGGCGGCCTGCGCGACAGCAATGGCGACAGCAGGTGACCTTCGAGATGATGCACCGGCACGCTGGGCCGCTCGAGCGCGGTTGCCAGCGCCTCGGCGAAGGCCGCTCCGACCAGCAGGGCGCCCGCCAGACCCGGTCCCTGCGTGTAGGCCACGGCATCGATCTCGGTCAGCGAGCGGCCGCTATCGGCAAGAACCTGGCGCAGCAAGGGTACGACGCGACGGATATGATCTCGCGAGGCGAGTTCGGGCACCACCCCGCCGTAGTCCTGATGCATGCGCACCTGCGAATGCAGGGCGTGCGCGAGCAGGACTCCGCCAGCTGAAGTGCTGTAGAGCGCCATACCCGTTTCGTCGCAAGAGGATTCGATTCCAAGAACCAGCATCGCGCCATTCTACCGCGGCCGGCGGAGACGGTTTCATCGTGTGCTCACCGACTCGGGTAACGACTGCCAAAAAAGCCCTTGCCCGACTTTCACATTACCGGGCAAGGGCTCTTGCGAACGACGACGACTTAATTGCGCTGCTGCAGAACCGTCGGCAAGACAGTCTTGGCCATACGCTTGGCGAAGTAGTAAATACGCTTCTGCTTCTCGATGATCTCCACCTCCAGCGTGTAGGCCAGGATGCGATTGGGCTCTTCCGCCACCAGCCGGCGAGCCTCGTGAGTGGCGGCGGAGTCGGCGATTCGGTTGATCTCGTCCTTCATCCCGGTGACCACCTGTGCGGAGCGCTCGTTGCTCTGCGCAACCGCCATCACCGCCGCTGCCACGGCCTTGTTGATTGCCGCCTGGAAGCCATTGAGCACTCCCTGGGTCTGTTCGCTGACCTGGATCTTGTCCTTGACGCGATCATGCCCCAACGCTACCAGGTTGGTTTCGACGATGTCGCCGATGTTCTCCAGGTTACTCACCGCTTCCATCAGTTGCATCAGCTCCTTGGTCTGTTCTTCAAGCAGCGGCTGCCGGCTGATCTTGGCCAGGTAGTCGAGGATTCCCGCGTGCAGGATATCGACCGTGTCGTCCATCTGGCGAATTTCCTCGAGCGCCTTGGTATCGCCCTTGATGATGGCTGGCATGATCGCCTTCAACATCGTGTTGACCGTCTCGCCCATGTGCATGACTTCCATGCGCACGCTGTCCAGCGCCAGCGTCGGCGTGGTCAGCAACTCCTCCTGCAGGAACTTGGTGCGCACAATCATCGCCTCCTCCTCGAGCGGCTTGTCAGGTACCAGCCACTCCGCTGCGCGTGCGATATAGGTGGTGAACCAGATGAAGATGCAGCCATTGGCGACGTTGAAGAAGGTGTGCGCGTTGGCGATCTGGCGCGGCGTCTCCGCTGCGAGCAGTTCCATGCCGCTTAGCTCGGGGTAGACCGGCGACATGGCGACGGCCGCATCCCTGATAACGCTGACAAACGGCAGCCACATCAGGACGCCGGTCGTCGCCAGACCGGTATGTACAACCGCACAGCGCACGGCCTCCCGCGGCTTGCCGATGGCCGCCAACAGCGCCGTCACGCAGGTGCCGATGTTGGCACCAATGACCAGCGGGACACCGGCATCCAGGCTAATGAAACCTTGCGAAGCCATGACGATGACTATAGCGGTGGTTGCCGAGGAGGACTGGATGATCCCGGTAAAGGCAGCCGAGACGAGCACCGCGAGAAGCGGGTTGGTCATCGTCTGCATCATGTCGAGGAAAGGCTGGTAGCTGCGCAAGGGGTGCATCGCCTCGCCCATCACATGCATGCCGAAGAACACCAGGCCGAGACCCATCAGCATGCCGCCGTAGCTTCTGATCTTCTCGTTCTTGGAGAGAAAAAGCATGGCAAAGCCGCCGGCGATCATCGCCAGCGCCGCCTTGGTGATCTTGAAGGCGACGATCTGGCCGGTGATCGTGGTGCCGATCTTGGCACCGATGATCACGCCGACTGACTGCGGCAGCGACATCAGCCCGGCCGAAATGAAGCCGACCAGAAGGACGGTGGTCACCGATGACGACTGGATCACCGCCGTCACCGCCGCGCCGGTTCCCACTCCCGCGAAGCGATTGACCGTCAGCTTGGCGAGGATGCTCTTCATCCGCTCGCCAGCCACCGCCTTCAGCGCCACTTCCATCTGTGTCATGCCGTAGAGGAAAAGTGCCAGGCCGCCGAGCAGCTCCATGGTCATGCCGCCCCAGTTCATGTCGGCATCGCTCACCGTCGCGGCGAGCGCCGGCCAGGCGATGACGCCGAGAACCGCGCCGACGACGCATAGCGCCACCGTCGCCCCGGTAGTTGTCTGGGATTGTTTCAGATAGGCGTCGAGCATAGCTTAAGTCTCCTCCGGTCTTTACGACTCAGTGTTTTCCTTGTTCTTTGACGATCGTCACCGGCAGCTTGGCAAGGCCAAGAACCTGTTCGGCCACGGAACCCAGCAACAAATGCCGCAGCCCTGTCGCGCCCTTGCTGCCCATGACGATCATCCGGGCCTTCTCCTTCTCAACGACCTGGAGAATGCGCGTCACCGGAATACCTGTCACCAGCAGGATTTCTGCGCTGTGCAGTGCTTTCCGCTCGGGGTGCTTCTTCCGCACTTTGGCCATGAACTCATCGAGCATCTCGGCAGCGATATCGGCGATTCTGGTCAGCGTCTTCTTGCTGGCCATGCGCGCGTAGTAGCCGGGCATTTTCTGTGGATCGTGCACCACATGCAGCACCACGAGCCTGGCCCCCAGGCCATCGGCGAAATCGCTGGCCAGCAGAAGCGCTGCCTCGGAATGCGAAGAGAAATCGACAGGCACGAGAATCGGCCCCTGGGCGGAGTCCTGCGGGTGTGACTCCTGTTTCTTGTCAGCCATGCAGCAAACACTCCTCTTCTGGTGGAAACTGACTTGCGCAGTCAGTCGCCGGATGAAATTCAGACCGAGAGCCGAGCAAGCCGACATCTCGTCACGAGCTTGCGGGCTCCCGCTGCCCCCTCGGCAGCAGTTGCCGGGCCACTCCGGCACGGGCGAGCGCCCGAGGTAAAAATAGCTGAAGGCGCCGCTGAGAAGGCTTTTTGTAGGCGCTCTGCAGCCAGGCAGGCGCAAGAATACTATAAGTTGTTGCCGTATATCGTGTTTTTTGTGCGTTTTTTTCCGGCCAAACGCGCACACCTGGCGTCTGGCGCCGCCGACGCGACGGTGTGCAATCACACACGCCGACCAAGCCCCGTCCGCGGCGCGCCAAGCAACGCCAAAGGCCCGAACAAGCGGCGCTTTCCCCGCAAAAAGCTTGTTTCAACGCCGTATTGCGCCTATCCTTGCGGCTTGCGCGTTCCCCGCATCTTCTCGGCTGCTGGCCGGTCGGTTAACGGGTGGTGCACTGCGATCCGGCGCGCCGAGTGGCGATCTCTGCTGGCCAACAAATCCTGGGGCGGGGGCATTTATGGACTGGTTGAGGGAAACCGTCGACTTGATCAATCTGTCGGAAATCGATTGGGACCTGACCATTCGAGTTCTGATTCAGTGTGTTCTCTTCTGTTTTTCGGCGTTTTTCTCCGGCTCCGAAACCGCACTTTTCTCGCTTAGTCGCATTGACCTGCAAAAGCTGCGCAACTCGCGCAGCCCGCATTCCGAGAGCATTCACGCCATGCTCGACGAGCCACGACGGCTGATCGTTTCCCTGCTCTGCGGCAATGAGTTGGTCAACATCGCGGCGGCTGCCAACATGACGGTTATCCTGGTGCACATGTTTGGCGAGGCCGATGCCGGCTGGATCAACATCGTGGTCATGGTGCCGTTGCTGCTGCTCTTCGGCGAGGTGACGCCGAAAACCATCGCTGTCAATGCGCCGGTAAAGTTCGCCACCAAGCTGTCAGCGCGTTTTCTGCCCAAGTGGATCTTCATTGTCACCCCCTTGCGTGATGCAGTGCGGTTGGTTGCCGACCGCGTCACCACCTTCGTCGTTGGCGAACACGTCGACCGCGAGAACATCCTCAAGCCCGACGAGTTACGTACCCTGATGGCCGACAGCGAGGAAACCGGGGTCATCGAAGCCTCTGAGCGAGTGCTCATCGACAAGGTCCTCGAGTCCGCGGAAACCGACGTGGCGCGAATCATGACGCCCGGACCGCGCATCCGCTTTCTTGACGCCGATCTGCCGATCGAGGAATTGATCGAGCGTTTTCGTGGCTATCGCCACCCGCGCGTTCCGGTCTACCGGGGCCACTGGGACAACGTGATCGGCTTCCTGCACGCGGAAGATCTGCTGCGCCGGGTGCGTGTCGATGGTGATGTCTCGAAAATCGAACTGGCCGAGATCCTGAAGCCGGCGCACTTCGTCCCACCCACCAAGAAAGTCGACGAAATGCTGGAATATTTCCAGCGCTTCAACACCCGCGCCGCGGTGGTCATCGGCGAGTATGGCGAGGTCCTGGGTATCGTCACGATCAAGGATGTGATGACTTTCATCTTTGGCGAGATTTCCGGGAAGATGAGAGGACAGGAGCATTACCAGCAGGAAGGCAACAACAGTTTTACCGTCCCGGGCTACATGCGCCTCGCCGATTTCCGCACGCTCACCAACTTTGACATCGACGACCCACTGATGAACACCATCGGTGGCGTTACGCTGGTCCTCTTCGGCCGCCTGCCGCGGGTTGGCGAGAAGATATTCAGTGCCGACTACGAGATCACGGTGAAGGAAGTGAGCGGCATGCGCATCACCAAGGTTCGCGTCTCGTTTGGGCGCACGCAGGAGGAGGATGGCAGCTCTGCTCCGGCAGAACCTCTGGACATGGAAAGCCTCGCCGATTCAACGTCGAACGAATCACCAGCCGATCAGGAACAGGAGTCGCTGGACGAATACGAGGACGAGCTGTTGCGAGAAGCCAGAGACGAAGATCCCGAGGCCGCTGAGGATCGGCCAGCGGGGAACGACGAGCCGGCAGATCGAACCACGGCCACGAAAGACTAGGCGAGGAGGAGAAGAAGAATGGACGGGGTTTCGATGGATGTGGTCTTTCAACTGCTGATCATCCTGTTTTTTCTATTGCTGAAGGGGTTTTTCTCGGGTTCCGAGCTGGCAATGGTCAATGCCGACAAGATCCATCTTCGCCATCAGGCACGCCTGGGTGACCCGGGAGCAAAGCTGGTGCTGGAGCTGTTCCGTACGCCGGACGTGATGCTGGGGACGACGCTGGTCGGGACCAACATCGCGACGGTGACCATCACCACCATGGGCACATTGATGTTCATAGACTTGATGGGGGACTCCGGAGACCTGGTTTCGGTGCTGGTGTTCACGCCGTTCCTGCTTATTTTTGGCGAGATCGTTCCGAAAAGCATCTTCCAGCAAAAATCCGACTGGATCGTTACCAGAATCATCTACGGGCTTCGCTTCTTCTCGTACGTGTTCTACCCGGTGATCTTCGTCTTCAGCCGCGTCGCACGTTTTGCGGCGCGCCTTTTCGGTGGAGCGTCGTCAGGGCAAATTGGCTTTATCACCAAGGATGAATTGCGCGTTTTGCTCGATCTCTCCGAAACTCCCGCCGACGGCGGTGGCGCCACCAACAAGCAGCGTATTCGGCGCATTTTTCGCTTCGCCGACACCACGGTCGGTGAAGTGATGACGCCGCTGGCCGAAGTCATTGGCTTCAGCGAACGCCGCGGCATGGACGAAGCGGTACGTCGTGTCTGGGAGCATGGCTTCAATCGCTTGCCAGTCTTTCGCGGCAACATCACCAACGTCACCGGCGTGATGACGCTGACCACCTGGGACCTGTTGCTGCCGGACATTGACAAGCGTCCAGCCGGTGACTTCATTCGCCCGGCGCTCTACCTCTCTCCGAAGCAGACCATTGATCAGGTCCTGCCCATGCTGCGGGGGCGCAACGACCACATGGCGATCATCGTGGACGAGTTCGGCTCGGCGGTCGGCATCCTGACCATGGAGGACATTTTTGAAGAAGTCGTCGGAACGGTCGACTCGGGCTACGACTTTGACAACATGAAGCCACCACGGGTCGTCATCGAGTCGGAGAACGACGATCGACATCTGGTCGGCGGCCGAGCCCCGATCTCGGAACTCAACGACTCGCTGCGGCTGAATCTTCCGGTCGGCGAAGCGCACACCCTCGCCGGCTTCCTGATCAGCCGCCTGCGCCACATTCCCCTGGTGGGCGATAGTGTCGAAGAGCGAGGCCATCGCTACACGGTCATCGAAGCCGATGCGCGCACCGTCACCAAGGTACGCGTCGAACGTTTGTAAACTCCTCCCATCGCCACCTCCGGGGCGGCACAAACGGTCATGACCTGGTGGAGGCACCTTCCAGCATGCAAATCATGACTGTTTCCCTCGTTCCCGATTCATCTCCCGGCAAAGGGAGAATGGAGTTTCGTCAGTCGCCGACGCGACTGTCACGGTAGGCCGGTAGCACCAACGCTACCGCGGCTTGCACGTGGTCACTTGCCGCACTTCACGCCGGCGCTGTGCGTGGCGCATCGTCCAACATGAATGCCCTGTTTGCGACTCTTCCGTCGCTGCTGCCGGAAACGAAGGTCGCTTCCCGGGATTTTGTCTCTTGGTCCGTGACCTATTTCCTCTCGCGTTCTGCTGCACAAGCCTATCGTCTCGGTCAACAGGGCGCTTTGGCGTCAACCGGTCAACAAGGAGGCAGGAAGTGAGTGAAGGCGGTTTGGAGAAATGCGAGCTATGCGACTCCCCAGGCGGAGAAGTGATCTGGGAGAACGGCATCTGTCGCGTGGTAATGGTGGCAGACGCGGACTATCCAGGTTTCTGCCGGGTGATCCTGCACCGCCATCTCCGCGAGATGACTGACCTACCGCACAAGGAAAGAATGCAGCTGATGACGGTGGTTTTCGCCGTCGAGAGTGCAGTGCGCAGGCTTTACGAGCCAGACAAGGTCAATCTCGCGAGCCTGGGCAATATGACGCCCCACGTTCATTGGCACCTGATTCCTCGTTGGCGGGACGACCGGCACTTTCCACAGCCCATCTGGGCGGCAACACAGCGGGCGAGTGCTGCCACGCAGCGCCAGCTGGTTGATGGCCGGCAACTGGGTGACCAGATCATCGCCGCCCTGCGTACTACTTAGACCGCAGCTTGCGGTCAGCAAGGAGGCAACATCATGAGCGCAGTTCTCACCACAAGCCGAGCCACCATGAAAATTTCGGACCTCCAAACGGGTTTCAGAATTCTCTCACGCCTGCCTTTGGCCAACTCACATCAGGCTCAGTTGGAGATCAACAACTTCCTGGATAGCATGCTGCAGGCGCCGCCACCGGCCGATGTCTATCTGCAACTCCTCGAGCAGACCCGAATTTCCCTGTGTTTCATCGAGGAACAACTGGCCCGCGAGTACGCCGGCAAGGCCTTGCCACTAAGCGACCTCGAGGAGGCCGCTTTTCAGCAGGTGGTCGCCACCTGGCTCAAAGCCTCGCACGCCTACGCGCATTGCGCGCAATTGCAGGCGGCTGACGACGGCGAGAACGAGGCCGACCGCCTGGCACTGATCCTGCATCGCTGCATCTACTATACCGGGATGGCGATCACCGAACATCATCGTGCCCGTCGGCAACTGCCGCGTGGGATATGGTTGAACTTGCACGGCTTCTACGCCAGTGCCGAGGAATGGGAGGTGGCGACGCTGGCGGTGCCAGACTCCCTTGACCCGCTGGGCCGCAGCACACACTGTAGCGCCGCGTTCGCCAGCCAGCTACTCACCGAGCTCGCCGGACCATACAGTCTCAGTGTGCGGCAACTCGACCTGGTTCGACGCTGGGCGAGCAACTGGGCACCGCTGCTGTCCGTCCATCCGGTGCTGCCCGGGGAAACCCTTCCAGCCTCGGTCGTGGACCTGATGAAGGATGCTGGCCTGCGGCCCGCCACTGAGTGCCTGCAAACAGAAAATATCCGTCGTATCGACAGCACCCGTCTGGCACTGCAAATCAAGCAGACGATGAAGCAACTGCAGCAGAAGATTACACCGTCACAGCTCGGTCTCGGTGAGGACTGCACCGCCAGCCAATGCCTGCAGCTGCTTAAAGGCCTGGCCAAACCGTGGTCCTTGCTGCGCGGGGTTCGCCGTTTCCGCCGCCACCTGAGCTCGGGAACGGCGAAGGTGTGCGCCGGCTTTGCCGGCACGCACTACGTCATTTCGGGGAAAGAGTTCAGCCAACCGGAAAGCGCGCGCCATTATTCTCGCGAGGAGTTCGACAGCCTGTTCACCTTCCGTCACGGGCTGGACCCCACGCAGCGGCTGGAAGTTCGCAAGACCCGAGTGGGCTTTGCGGTCGACGATTGGGAGCTGCTTGACGAGAGCGCCAATGGCTTCCGTTTGCTACGCTCGACCGCTGGACGCCGCTTGGCACCCGAGCAGTTGCTGTCGATTTGCCCGCAGAACGGCAGCTCGCATTTGCTGGCACGGGTTGTGTGGTTGATGCAGGAGCGGGACGGTGGCCTGATGGCCGGCATTTCTGCGCTACCCGGCAAACCACAGGCAGTGGCTGCGCGGCCGCTGGCGCGCGAGGCGGGACACGCCGAGCTCTATAGCCGGGCCTTCATTCTGCCGGCAGTGGCCGCCATTGCTGCCGAGCAAAGCCTAGTCATCCCACAGGGATGGTTCTACCCCGGGCGGCAGCTGGAAATCTACCTCGATGGCGTTTGGCGAGTAAAGTTGGAGCGCATTATCAGCTCGGGCGAGGACTTTGATCGAGTGAGCTTTTCAGTCGCTTGATCGCTGCCGGGGCACCCGCCCCGGTTCACCATGGAAGCTCCTGCGCAGAAAGCTCTTTCGCCGCAGCTTAATGTGAAAGTCGCGCACGCGACTCACGAAGCGCCCGTCTCCCCTCGCGGGAGAAGGGTCAGGGGAAGAGGGGTAGAGTAGAGAACAGGTTTTCGCCTGCCCTCCCTCATCAAACCGTGCATGCAGTTTCCCCGCACACGGCTTTCCGGTGTTCTTCACGCCAAAGCATGCGCATGACGCCGTTTCATGTTTTCTGACGCGACTGAGGCGGTCGCGCCTGCGCACTCAAACTTTGAGCATGCAACATTGGCGGTGTTGGGCTTGGCCTTGGCATAAAGCTTCCTCTGTAGCGTCCTGATCGTATGTGGGGTGGTTAGCAACATGGCAATCCCTCGATCCTCCGCTCTTCGGTTGCACGAACAAAGTA
>QPGA01000018.1:36448-85026 GCA_003332265.1 Candidatus Accumulibacter meliphilus | reverse complement strand
TAGTTCTCCATCTTGAAGGTGAATGAAAAGCTGATGCGTCGATGTTCATGCCGGGCTGCTGCAGCATGCACAGTGAGTATAATCCGGGTTTAGCGAAGAGGGGAGTATTCGCGGGCAGAGAGATAGCGCAAATCCGCCTGGCGAAGCCTTCGCGCCCGGCCGTCCGCTTCAGGGCGGCCCCTTTTCGCCGGCCTCGCCGAGGGCGCGAAACGCTTCGGCGGGGCTCAGAAATACCTGTCCGCTCAGTTGCCCACAAAGCAGTTCGCTGCGCTGCAGGCGATCCATCACCGGTCCCTTGACCTCGCTCAGGTGACGCCTGACCTGCCGGGCCTGCAGCGTGCGATTGATCTCCTGCAAGGCGTAGAGGCCGGAAGTCGGACCCGTTAATGTGAAAGTCGCGCAAGCGACTCACGAAACTCCCTTCTCCCCTTGCGGGAGAAGGGGCAGGGGAAGAGGGAAACGGTCATGACTTTCATGATTTGGGGTGTCTCCACGTGTCATGACCGTTAATGTGAAAGTCGCGTATGCGACTCACGAAACTCCCTCTCCCCCTGCGGGAGAAGGGCCGGGGGTGAGACGGGGAATTCGGGGAGCATGCTCCCTGCCCGGCGAACGATTCCGGCGTGTAAGCCGGAATGCGCACTGCAAGTGAGAGGGGGGCGGTCATGGCTTTCATCATCAGGGGTGTCTCGACATGTCATGACCGTTAGCCGGAAGCCCGCGCTTTCGCCGCTGGGGCGGTCAGATCGCGGTGTGCTGGCGGCAAGTGAGCGCTGGTTGCGTGGGTGGTGTAGGGTCCGTGAAGAGGGTGTCGGCGTGTGACAGGGTCTCGATCTCCGGGAACAACAGTTGCAGGTTGGCCAGAAACTGGGGACGGGTCATTTCGCGGTTGGCCTCGCGCGGGGAGGCGAACTGAAAGACGAACATCAGCAGACCCCAGAGCAGGAGCACAGTCAGCTTGTGCCGGCGCTTCCCGGGGTCTCTCGGGTCGGGAATTTCCGTCAGCTGTGCGAGCAAGGCCGGCAGCTCTTTGCGCAAGAGGCGGACCTGTTTGCTCACAGCGTCCTCGCGGGCCGCTTGTTCCTCGGCGATGGTCGCGAAAGGCGAGCAACTGTTGGGCAGGGGCGCGGGCGAGGTGGGGACGAATCCCAGCGCACGCCGCTTCGCGTTCAGCGCCTTCTCCTGCCGTCTCTTGTGGCTGCGTTGCTCCCGGATGCCGGCACGCGTCGGACGACGGCAGGCTTTGCTCATGGCCGGGAGATCCCGGTCACGGCGCACAGCCGGTCGCGACCATCGCCGCCGAGCGGCTTGACCCACACCTGGCGGGGCGTGCTGTGATAGGACCGGCCAGGGCGGGCCAGGGCGGGCCAGGGCGGGCCAGGGCGCGTCCGCTGGTCTCTCCGAGCAACTGCCAACCGGCAGCACGGTAGCAGGTGCCGGCATGGTGTCGCGGGTCGACAAAGCTTTCCAGCAGCAGCGGCTGGTACCCCCAATGTTCGAGCCAGTCCCTGCGGATGCCAGCGCGCCACCAGCGCATCCCAATGCGCCACCACAGCCGGGTCGCGAACGACTTCCAGAGACACCGGTACGAGTGCCGACAGCGTGCCGTGCACCGGGGGCTCGGCGACTGGCTCGACCGGTGCGGCGACGGCCGCGCCACGACCTGCCGGCGACGGCCGCACCGCCGGCAGTGCCAGCAGTCCGGCGGCCTGCAGACGCTCCAGGAACTCCAGGCAGGCACTGAGCTTCGCCGTCCCCGTCCGCGTGGTCCAGCCTAAATGCTCGCAGACCGTCGCTGCCAACTCCTTGCGCGCCAATCCCGGCAGCCACGCCACCGTCGCGCAGAGGTCGGCAATCTCCGTGGCGCGGAACACGCGACCGCAGTGCACCCAATTTCCGGCACTCGTTGCAACCACCGTCACTCCTCCGGCCAAGACGTGGATCCATGACGCTCCACTTCTCCTGCCAGAAGTCCTCGCGCTCGGCGGTGGTTGATTCTCATTGTGTCGGCGTGCCACGGACCCACCATGGCCATGATATCTCTGCGATACCGGGAGTGAAGTGCTGGGCGAGGAAGGCGCGACGACCGCTTCCGCAGCACCGCGCACGCAGATCAAGAAACACACCGCCCCGCTTGGCCGGGCTTCGTGCTTTCTGGAGCTTGGCCTCGTCGGCTCAGTCCGCTTCCTGGAACGTCTCCTGGCGTTTGGACTTGATCGCCGGAAACGTCGCGATGCCCAATAATGCCAGGGCCGCAAGCAGCAGGCCGAGCGAGAGCGGGCTTGTGACGAACGTGGTCGGGTCACCGCGCGACAGCAGCATCGCCCGCCGCAAGTTCTCCTCCATCATCGGGCCGAGGATGAAGCCCAGGATCAGCGGTGCGGGCTCGCAGTGCAGCTTGTAGAACAGATAACCCAGCGCGCCGAAGAAGACGGTCACTAACACGTCGAAGGTCGTGTTATTGATCGAGTACACGCCGATACAGCAGAACGCCAGGATTGCCGGATACAGCATCCGGTACGGCACCTTGAGCAACTGGATCCACAGCCCGATCAGCGGTAGGTTCAGGATCACCAGCATCAGGTTGCCGATCCACATCGATGCGATCAGGCCCCAGAAGAGCGTCGGATTGCTCGTCATCACCTGTGGGCCGGGCTGGATGTTGTGGATCGTCATCGCGCCGATCATCAACGCCATCACTGCGTTGGACGGTATGCCGAGCGTCAGCATCGGGATGAACGAGGTCTGCGCGCCCGCGTTATTGGCCGACTCCGGGCCGGCGACGCCGCGGATGTTGCCCTTGCCGAATGGCGGATCGGCATTCGGACCCGCGAGTTTCTTTTCGACCGCGTACGCCGCAAAGGCCGCGAGCAGCGCGCCGCCGCCAGGCAGTATGCCGAGAATCGAACCGAGGAGCGTGCCGCGCGCGACCGCCGGCGCCGCCTCCTTCATCTCCTTGCCGTTCGGCATGACCGAGCCGACGTTGCTGGTCAACACCTCGCGCTGGCCTTTCTTCTCCACATTGGCGATGATCTCGGCAAACCCGAATACGCCCATCGCCACCGCGACGAAGCCGATTCCGTCGGTCAGCTCTGGAATGCCGAAGCTGAAGCGTGACACGCCCGAGTTCACGTCGGTGCCGACCAATCCGAGCAGCAGCCCGAGCACGATCATCCCGACCGCCTTGATCAGTGAACCCGACGCGAGTACGACGGCGCCGATCAGGCCCAGCAGCATCAGCGAGACGTATTCGGCAGGACCGAACTTGAACGCGAGTTCGGTCAGCGGCGGCGCAAACGCCGCGACCAGAACCGTTGCGAAGGTTCCGGCAATGAATGAGCCGATTGCCGCTGTACCGAGCGCCGCCCCCGCGCGACCCTGGCGCGCCATCTGGTAGCCGTCGAGACAGGTCACGACGGAAGACGATTCACCGGGCAGATTGACCAGAATCGCCGTCGTCGAGCCGCCGTACTGCGCACCGTAGTAGATCCCGGCCAGCATGATCAGTGCCGAGGTCGGTTCCAGCGCGTAGGTGGTCGGCAGCAGCATCGCCAGGGTGGCGACCGGTCCGACGCCGGGCAGCACGCCGATCAGCGTGCCGATCAGGCAGCCGGCAAACGCATAAAAAAGGTTCTGCAGCGTCAGCGCAGTGTCGAAGCCGATCGCGAGGTTGTCCAACAGTTCCAAAGCCGTCTCCGCTGAGTCCGTCTAGTTCCTGAGGAACGCCGGCAGGACCGGGATCGTAAGCTTTAGGCCCATGATGAAGACGAGGTACGTGATCACGGCCATAACGATCGACAGGATGATCGCTTCCTTCCAGCGGAACTCGTGGCTCGCGAAGCTGGAGATCACGATCAGTGCGAGCATGGACACCAGCAGGCCCGCCCAGCGCAGTATCGCTGCATATATGAGCACCGCACCGAGCACCCATGCCAGCTCGGCGAAATGGAACCTCTCGAGCTTGCCGCCTTCTCCCTCACGCCCCAGTCCGGCCAAGGCCACCAGCACGCCGACAAGCGCGAGCAGCCCGCCCAGCACGGTCGGGAAATACGCCGGCCCCATGACCTGTGCGGTACCAAAGTCATAGCGGGTCGCGAACGCCGCGAAAAACAGCCCGAACGCGATGAACATCACGCCCGACCAGAAGTCGGTTTCGTTTCTGATTCTCAGTTTCATCTCCTCGCGGTTGCTGCGCGTTTGGCAAGGCTGTTGGGACGTCGTCGTGGTCAGTCTATGGTTCGGACGGTCGGGAAATTGGGAACACTTCGCGCACGTACTCCGCCAGCATATCGCAAAAGGCCGTTGCGTAGGACGGCAGGGAGCGCCGCTTGTCCCAGAAGACGGCCAGGTGCTCGCGCAACGGTTTGCCCCCGTCGGTGATCCGAACGATGTGCAGCGGATACCGATCGATACGTACTGCAGAGGGAACGATGGCTACACCGTGCCCACTCTCAGCCATTGCCAGCAGCGTATGCGGTGTCCGGCTCTCAAAAACGATATTGGCCTCGATGCCTGCCAGGCGGCAGGTGGCGTCGAAGGTGCGGCGGGATAAAAAGCTGGTATCCAGCACAAGGAGCGGCTGGCTGGCGAGGTGCGCGATCTCGATCGCTCCGCTCTTTCCGAGCATCAACGGCGCATGCGAAGCGGCAAGCAGGTCTACCGCCTCCAGCGGGTGGCTCGCAAAGTGCGGATCGTCGGGCTGAACCACACGAAGCAGATTCTGACCAAGGTGAATCTCGCCACGCTCGAGCATTCCGAGGGTGTCGGACCACGCAATTGCCTCGATCACCTTGACCTGCACGTTGGGGTAACGCTGCGTGAATCGGTCCAGGAACCCGGAAAGGGTGCCTTCGATGAACTGAGGGGAGGCCGCTACCTTCAGTATGCCCCCGTCGCCGCGCCGAAGCTGTTGCGCGCGCTCGCCGATCGAGCTGGCGCAGTTCAACAAACTACGGCAGTCGCCAAGCAACTGCTCGCCCTCGCCAGTCAGCACGAGACGGCGTCCTACACGATCGAAGAGTTTAAGACCGAGCTCCTGCTCAAGATCGCGGATCTGCCGGGACAGGGCAGGCTGAGCAATGTGCAGACGTGCCGCTGCCTTGGAGACGGTGCCCAGGTCTGCAACGGTGACGAAGGTTCGCGCGTGTCGAAGGTCCATACCAGCAGTTATGCCTGATCGGCATAAGTAACGAGAGAAATTCTATATTGGATTGCTAAACAGCATTGCGCCATAGTTGATGTGCAAATTGCGTTCCTCTAAAAGGAGAAAGCCGTGAAATCGATGCTCTTGATGCGCGTCCTTGCGCTCGGCCTGACCGTCACGACATTCGCCGCCGAAGCACAGACCTGGCCGTCGAAACCGCTGAGGGCGATCGTGCCGATCGCGCCCGGCAGCATGGCCGATATTGCCGCGCGTGTCGTCTTCGAACAGGTGTCGACGCAACTCGGGCAGCCCGTCATCGTCGAGAACCGTCCCGGCGCAGGGCAAACGATCGGTGCAAGCGTCGTTGCCAAGTCGGAACCCGATGGCTACACCCTGCTGGTCAACTCGTCCGCACACGCCATAGCGCCGTCGCTTCATCTGAACCTGAACTACCACCCGGCGCGGGACTTCGCTGCAGTCATCCCGCTCGGCATCCTGCCCAATGTCCTGGTCGTCCCGCCAGCCAAAGGGTGGACGACAGTGGGCGAACTCGTTGCCGCAGCCAAGGCGACGCCTGGCGCGATGAATTACGCGTCAGCCGGTGTCGGGACTGCGACTCATCTCAGCGCGGAACGTTTTCGGTCGAGCGCGGGAATCGAGGCCGTGCATGTTCCACTCAAGGGCGGGTCGGAAGTTCTCACCGAGGTGATGACCGGACGGGTCGATTTCTTCTTCGGGCCCGTTGGCGTCGTGGCGCCTCGGGTTCGGGAGGGCAAGCTCACTGCGCTCTTGGTGAATGGCGCCCAACGCTCTTCCTTGCTGCCGGACGTGCCGACTACACTGGAGGCTGGCTTCGCCAATGCCGAGTATCCGCTCTGGTTGGGCGTGTTTCTGCCGGCGAAGACGCCGCGCGGTATCGTCGAGAAGCTTCACCGCGAGACGCTCAAAGCGCTGCAAGAGCCCAAGGTGAAGAACAAGCTGGCGACACTGGGCATCGATCCGATGGTCATGACCCCGACCGAGTTCGACGCGCATGTCGAGAAGGAGATTGCCGTCAACGCAGCGCTTGTCAATGCGATTGGCTTGAAGCCGCAGTGACAGTCGACCAAGCCTGAGGCCGAGCGCTCGGTTAGCGGCCAAACCGATGCATATGTCGCAGAACACATGGCGATTTCATCAACATTCGTTGCCTCGGACGGGGACGGTTACGAGGTCCAGATGGGCCGATGGAGCCGTCGTCTCGCGCCCCTGTTCATTGACTTCNGTTTGACGCGCATGTCGAGAAGGAGATTGCCGTCAACGCAGCGCTTGTCAATGCGATTGGCTTGAAGCCGCAGTGACAGTCGACCAAGCCTGAGGCCGAGCGCTCGGTTAATGTGAAAGTCGCGTATGCGACTCACGAACCTCCCTTCTCCCCTGCGGGAGAAGGGCCGGGGGAAGAGGGGGGGCGGTCATGACTTTCATCATCCGGGGTATCTCGACTGTCATGATCGTTAGCGGCCAAACCAATGCATCTGTCGCAGAACACATGGCGATTTCATCAACATTCGTTGCCTCGGACGGGGACGGTTACGAGGTCCAGATGGGCCGATGGAGCCGTCGTCTCGCGCCCCTGTTCATTGACTTCGCGGGGATTGCGGCAGCCGAGCGCGTCCTCGATGTCGGGTGCGGCACGGGCAATCTGAGTTTCAGCATTGCCCGGAACCCGGCCATTGGCAGCGTGCGTGGCATTGATTTTTCGGCCGCTTACGTCGACCACGCCAAGCGACGGAATCGCGATGCGCGCGTCGACTTCGAAGTGGGAGACGCTTGTGCTCTGCCATTTCCGGACGCTTCGTTTGACCACACCCTCTCGCTGCTGGTCCTGCAATTCATTCCCCAAGCCGATCTCGCTGTACGCGAGATGCGGCGTGTCACGCGTCCGGGCGGAATTGTCGCCGCCGCGACGTGGGACACACGCGGAGGGCTCGTCTGCGTTCGTCTGATCTTCGATACGGCAGCCATGCTCGATGAACACGGAAATGAGGACAGAGCGCGAGCGTACACCAAGCCCATGAGTCGCCCCGGAGACTTGGCGCGCGCGTGGCGTGAGGCCGGTCTGGTTGGTGTCGTGGACGGCATGCTGACCATCCGCATGGATTTCGCATCCTTTGCCGACTTCTGGGCACCCGCAGAAGGCAAGGATGGACCGATCGCGGACTACGTCGGCACCCTTGGCATGCAAGCGCGGGAAAAGCTTCGAGACATGGTCAAGCTGGCGTATCTAGACGGAGAGGTCGATGGTCCACGGTCCTACGCCGCAACGGCCTGGGTCGTGAAAGGCAAAGTGCCATAGTCGCTGGAGCCCCTGTGGCGTGGGCCGGCACCGAACCTGTTCGGCGTCAGATACCCATCGTAGTGTTGGCAGGGCCGACCTGCCGCCAACCCCGGAGAAGCCCCCTCAAGACAGCCAGCATTCCGCGATTGTTCCGAATGGCTGGATTGGCCCGAGATGCTGGCAGTCGCAGCGATGTGCGAGCGTCGGCAGTCGATGGGCGTTGCTGACGCTCATCGCCTCAATTGAGGGGCTGGCCGCTGGTCCGCTTGTGGTCGTTATGGATAGATGTTCATAACGGCCACAAACAGCCGTAGCGGCTTCGAAAATGGAGCTACGCGAACGGCAGGTAACTCATCAGATACCGGTCCCTCGGCGCTGTAGTACGTTGGCCATATCCTCGGCCATTCCAGAGATAGCAGGAGTGCTCTATGTTGCGGTCCCGACCCATCACCCACGCCCACGAACCCGCCGCTGAGGACGGCAGCAACACGTCATACGGAAATAAACCGATAACCGACGCCTGCTTCTGTAATGATGTGTCTTGGCTGCGACGGATCATCTTCGATTTTCTTCCGTAGCAGCCCCATATAGACCCGAACGTAATGACTGTCGTCGGCATGGGATGGCCCCCACACGGTCTTGAGCAGTTGGCGATGCGTCAGAACGCTGTCTGGATGGGTGATAAGGTAGGCCAGCAACCGATACTCGATAGGAGTAAGGTGCAGTGGTTTTCCCGAGAGCTCGACAATCCGCTTGCCGAGGTCGACACGTATCTTGCCGAACTCGAAGACCGTAGAGCCGCTACCGACAGCACTCGATCGGCGTCTCAACTGCGCACGAACGCGAGCCAGCAGTTCAGCGGCCCCGAAGGGTTTGGTCAGGTAATCGTCGGCGCCAGCGTCCAGAGCACCCACCTTGTCGGCTTCGGTCGTTCGTGCCGACAGCACGATGATAGGGATATCGGACCACGCCCGCAGGTCGCGGATGAAATCCACGCCGTCGCCATCAGGTAGGCCGAGGTCGAGTACTACCATGTCCGGCTTGCGGGTACCGGCCTCGATAAGGCCGCGCTGCATGGAGTCGGTTTCGTAGACCTGGCAGCCTTCTGCTTCCAGGGACATCCTGATGAAACGCCTGATCTTCGGCTCGTCCTCGATGACGATGACTACGGGGAGCGGTTCGCTCACTTCTGGCTCTCCTCCTGCAGAACATCCTCCTCGGCTGTATCAACGGAAGGAGGATTACCGCGCGGCAGCGAGAACACGAAGCGCGCTCCGCTACCGCGGCGGTTCTCGGCCCGAATGGTGCCGCCATGCGCTTCGACAATGGCGCGACAGATCGCGAGCCCCAGGCCCACTCCTGTCGTAGCGCTTTCCTTCTGGCCACGCTCGAATTTCTTGAAGATTTCCTCTTCCTTTCCAGCCGGCAAACCGGGTCCGTCATCCTCGACCGATATGTCTTCATAATCGCGCCCCAGTGTTGTGCCGATTCCGATCATGCTTCCGGGGGGGGTGTATTTGGCGGCATTTTCCAGTAGATTCGACAGCACACGTTCGATCAGTACGGCGTCGAATTGCAGCAGAGGCAAATCGTCCGGCAGGTTGACGCTCACGCGGTGGCGAGCGAGGGTCGCTCCCGTCGCCTTGATGGCGCTGCCAACTACTTCCTCGAGCGGTTGCCACTGCCTGTTGAGCTTGACTGCACCGGCTTGCAGGCGGGCCATATCGAGCAGGTTGTCGACCAGCGAGTTCATGCGTAACGACTCTTCGCGCATCGACATAGCGATTTCGCACTGCTGTGCTGTCAGCGGTGGCTGCGTCATGGACATCGAGTCGGCCAAGCCGACCAACGCCGCGAGAGGCGTGCGCAGGTCATGCGAGATGGCCGATAGCAGCGAATTGCGCAGCCGCTCTGACTCCATCTGCACTGTGGTCATCTGCGCCACATCGACGTAATGAACTCGTTCGAGAGAAATGGCGGTCAGCCGCGCGAAGGTGTCGAGGAGACGACGCTGCTCGGGAGCCATCAGCCGCCTCTGATGGCGCGGCTCCAGTACCAGCACGCCGCGCGTGCGCATCGGCGCCTTGAGTGGAATATAGAGGAGCGGGCTTCCCGCCAGGGTGTCTGTGCCGCAGCCGGCCTCGGCACCGTGGTCGAAGGCCCACTGGCTGATACCCATGTCCACCGCCGGCACGCCGCCGGGGATCTGGATCGGCTCCTGCAACCGGCCTTTTTCGTCGGCCAGGACGATGGCGGTTCGGGCGCCGAATCCGGTCTCGGCAAAACGCTGGCTGATTTCGGCGATCTGTTCCGGCACTAGCGCGCCCGACAAGTCACGCGACATTTCATAGAGTGCCCTAACCCGTTGTTCGCGGCGGCTGGCGACGCGGGCCTGGAACTTGAGACCCGCGGTGAGCTTGGCGGTAACCAGGCCGACGGCCAGCATGACGGCGAAAGTCATCAGGTACTGGACGTCGCTGACTGCGAATGAAAATCGCGGCGGCACGAAGAAAAAATCGAAAGCCGCAACGTTAAGGAAGGCTGCCGCGACTGCCGGGCCGAGACCGTAGCGAACTGCGGACAGAACGACCGCCATCAGGAAAAGCATGGCGATGTTGGCAAGATCGAACACCGAATGCAGCGGCATGGCGATGAGTGTCGCCAGCGCGCAGAAGACAACGCTCATCGCGAACGACTGCCAGGGTGCATTCAGCCGGTCGAGCAGCGACTCGTCAGTTGGCTCCTCCTGGCGCTGGTCTGGCCGCGCCTCCTCGCGCGCAACCTGAATAACGTCGAGATCGGGCGCATGCTTGCCCACACGGTCGGCGAAGGAGCGGTACCACGGCCGCCAATCGCGCACATGATCTCGACCGACGACTATATTCGAAAGGTTGTGGTCGCGGGCATAGTCGACGATTGTCTCGATGGCGTCGCTGCCGGCCAGGCTTGCCGTTTCTGCCCCAGTCTCCTGCGCCAGTTTAAGATTCTTGAGGATAGGCAGGCGCCGCTTCTCTGAGAGGTGCCGCAGTTCCGGCGTCTCGACATAGATCACGTGCCACGGTACGTCAAGCCTGGTGGCGATGCGGGCGGCGCTGCGGATGATGCGGTCGCTGCCGTCTCCCGGGCCGATACAGGCCAGAAACGATTCACGGGTCTGCCAGGCGCGAGCGACCGATTGGTCGCGCCGATACTGGATCATCTCGCCGTCAACGCGGTCGGCGGTGCGGCGAAGGGCGAGTTCGCGTAGCGCGATCAGATTGCCCTTGCGAAAGAAATTCTGGATCGCACGCTCGGCCTGGTGCGGAAGATAGACCTTTCCTTCCTTCAGTCGCTGCAGCAGTTCGTCGGGCGTCAGATCGACGAGCACGACTTGATCAGCGGCGTCGAAGACATGATCAGGAACTGTTTCCCAGACACGGATACCGGTAATGCCACCGACAACGTCATTGAGGGTTTCCAGGTGCTGGACGTTAACTGTCGAATAGACATCTATACCCGACGACTGAAGTTCCTCGACATCCTGCCAGCGCTTGGGATGGCGCGAACCTGGCACGTTGGAGTGAGCAAGCTCGTCCATCAGAATAAGTTCGGGCTTGCGCGCCAGAGCGCCGTCGATGTCGAATTCCTTCAGCACCTTGTCACGGTAGGCGACCTCCTTCAGTGGCAGACGTGCCAGTCCGGTCAGCAAGGCTTCGGTTTCCTTGCGACCATGGGTTTCCACGACACCGATGACGACGTCCGTACCTTGCTCGGTCTGCTGGCGCGCGGCCGACAGCATGGCGTAGGTCTTGCCGACACCCGCCGAAGCGCCGAAGAAGAGCTTCAGCTTACCGCGGGTGGCACGAATCTCCTCTTCCTTGATCCGGCCGAGGAGTTCGTCGGGATCGGGACGGGCGTCGTTCATTTTCCTTGCTGGTCATCCAGCGTCAAGTTCAGCAGCAACACGTTAACACGAGGCTCGCCGAAGAGGCCCCATTGCCGTCCTTCGGTATGTACATCGATCAGGGCCGCTACCTGTTCCGGTGGTAGCTTGCGCGCTGCGGCAACGCGCGCGACCTGGTAGCGGGCCGCTGCCGGGCTGATATGCGGATCAAGGCCGCTGGCGGATGCGGTGACCAGATCGGCCGGGATGGGTAACTGGTTGCCGGGATCGACCGCCTTGAGAGTCTCGATGCGCTCTTTGACGGCAGCCACCAGCGCCGGGTTCAACGGCCCCTGGTTTGATCCACCCGAGGTGATGCCGTTGTAGGGCTGCGGTGACGTGGCTGACGGTCGCCCCCAAAAGTACTTTTGCTCAGCGAAGTTCTGACCAATCAGTGTTGAGCCGACCGGCTTGCCACCCCTGACGAGCAGGCTGCCGGCAGCAGTACCTGGAAAGACCGCCTGGGCAATGCTGGTTACCGTCAAGGGATAGACAATGCCGGTAATGGCGGACAGCAGCACGAACAGAGTGATGGCTGGACGTAACAGTGTTTTCATGACGACTTCCTTTCTCAGGCGAGGCTGACGGCGGCGATCAGCATGTCGATCAGTTTGATGCCAACAAAGGGCGCAATGAGGCCGCCGAGACCATAGACGGTGAGGTTGCGGCGCAACAGCGCGGCGGCGCCCAGGGCCCGGTACTTCACGCCTCTCAACGCCAGCGGGATCAGGAACATGATGATCAATGCATTGAAGATCACTGCGGATAGGATGGCCGAGTTCGGGCTGGCGAGCCCCATGACGTTGAGGGCCGCAAGCTGCGGATAGACGGTGACGAAGGCCGCCGGGATAATGGCGAAGTACTTGGCGACATCGTTGGCGACGCTGAAGGTCGTCAGCGAGCCGCGCGTCATCAGCATTTGCTTGCCGGTCTCAACAACCTCGATCAACTTGGTCGGGTTAGAGTCGAGATCGACCATGTTGCCGGCTTCCTTGGCAGCCTGGGTACCCGTATTCATGGCTACAGCCACGTCGGCCTGAGCCAGTGCTGGCGCGTCGTTGGTGCCGTCGCCGGTCATGGCGACGAGGCGGCCTTCGGTCTGGTGTTGGCGGATCAGGGCCAACTTCGCTTCCGGCGTGGCTTCGGCAAGGAAGTCGTCGACCCCGGCTTCCGCGGCGATGGCGGCAGCCGTGAGTCGATTGTCGCCGGTAATCATGATGGTGCGGATACCCATGCGACGCAGTTCGGCGAAGCGCTCCTTGATTCCACCCTTGACGATGTCCTTGAGCTCGACGACGCCGAGAACGCGGGTACCCTCGGCTACTACGAGGGGCGTGCTGCCGCGTCGGGATACCTCCTCGACGGCAACGAGCACTGACGGCGGGAAGTGGCCGCCGAATTCTTCCACATGCTTGCTGATCGCTTCGGCAGCGCCCTTGCGAATCTGCGTGCCATGGACATCGACCCCGCTCATACGCGTGTGAGCCGAGAAATGGACGAACTGGGCTTCAAGCGAATGGATGTCGCGCTCGCGCAGATTGAATTTCTGCTTGGCCAGGACCATGATGCTGCGGCCTTCCGGGGTTTCATCGGCGAGCGACGCCAGTTGGGCGGCGCTCGCCAGTTCTGCTTCAGTGACACCGTCGGCGGGCAGAAACGCAGAAGCCTGTCGGTTACCGAGAGTGATCGTGCCAGTCTTGTCGAGCAACAGGACATCGACATCGCCCGCAGCCTCGACGGCGCGACCGGACGTGGCAATGACGTTGGCTTGCATCATGCGGCTCATGCCGGCCACACCAATCGCCGAGAGCAGGCCGGCGATCGTCGTCGGGATAACGCAGACCAGCAAGGCGATGAGCACCGTGATGGTCACGGGGGTACCGGCCTTCGCTACATTAACGCTGAATATCGAGTACGGCAGCAGCGTGACGGTGACGCCGAGAAAGACGATGGTCAGCGCCACCAGCAGGATGGTGAGCGCGATCTCGTTGGGCGTCTTCTGGCGCTTGGCACTCTCGACCATGGCGATCATGCGGTCGACAAAGGTTTCGCCGGGATTAACGCTGACCTTTATGACGAGCCAGTCGGACAGCACGCGCGTGCCGCCGGTCACGGCCGAGAAATCGCCGCCCGACTCACGAATGACCGGCGCCGATTCGCCGGTGATGGCGGACTCGTCCACCGAAGCTACGCCTTCGATGACTTCGCCATCGGCCGGGATGGTCTCAGAGGCATGCACCAGGACGATGTCGCCCTTGCGCAGATCGGCGGACGGTACCGTATGCCACTCGGCGGTGGCATGCGGTCCCTTGAGCTTCTTGGCCCATGTCTCTTTCTTCAGACCACGCAACGAGGCCGCCTGAGCCTTGCTGCGGCCTTCCGCGAGCCCTTCGGCGAAGTTGGCGAACAGCACCGTGAACCACAGCCAGAGGGCCACGGAGAGGATGAATCCGGCCGATGCCTCACCCTGCCCGGCAAGCGCCTGTCCCCAGAGCACCGTAGTCAGGATACTGCCGACATACACCACGAACATCACCGGGTTGCGCCACTGGGTGGCGGGATTCAGTTTTCTGAACGAATCGACGATGGCCGGTTTCACCAGCACCGGGTCGAACATCGCAAGTTTCTTGTGAATCATGATTGTCTCCTTCGGCTCAGTGGGCGGGGTAGAGCATTAGATGCTCGACCACCGGCCCGAGCGCGAGCGCGGGAACGTAGTTCAGGGCGCCAACCAGCACGACGGTGCCAATCAACAGCACGACGAACAGGGGGCCATGGGTCGGCATGGTGCCGGCACTGGCGGTAATGCGCTTCTTGGCGGCGAGGCCGCCGGCCAGGGCCAGTACCGGCACGATGACGCCGAAGCGGCCGAACCACATGGCAACGGCCAGCAAGCCGTTGTAGAAGGGCGTATTGGCTGAGAGTCCGGCGAAGGCACTGCCGTTGTTATTTGCGGCCGATGTGAAGGCGTAGAGAATTTCCGAGAAGCCGTGGGCGCCAGGGTTGGCGATACCGGCGATACCGTCTGTGGTCATCACGGCGATGGCGGTGCCGGCCAGCACCAAGAACGGCGTGACGAGGATGGTGATCGACACCATCTTTATTTCATGCGCCTCGATCTTCTTGCCCAAGTATTCGGGCGTGCGGCCGATCATCAGCCCAGCGATGAATACCGCCATGACGGCGAACACCAACATGCCATAGAGGCCGGTGCCGACGCCGCCGAACACCACTTCGCCGAGCATCATGTCCCACAGCGGCACGAAGCCGCCCAGTGGAGTGAAGGAGTCGTGCATGGCGTTGACGGCTCCACAGGACGCCAGCGTGGTGATGGTAGCGAACAGACCCGATTCGGCGATGCCGAAACGCGTTTCCTTGCCTTCCATGTTGCCGGCCGCCATGTCGACGCCGAGATTGGCCAGCAGCGGGTTGCCCTGTTGCTCGAAGCTGATGGCCGCGATGGCCACGACCACGAACATCAACGTCATGGCAGCCAGCACGGCCCAGCCTTGGCGCATGTCGCCAACCATACGGCCGAAGGTCAGGCACAGGGCCGCCGGGATCAGGAAGATCGACAGCATCTGAATGAAGTTGGAAAGCGGCGTCGGGTTTTCGTAGGGGTGCGCCGAGTTGGCGTTGAAGAAGCCGCCGCCATTCGTGCCGAGGGTCTTGATGGCTTCCTGCGAGGCGACCGGGCCCATCGGCAAGGTCTGGGTCTGCGTAGTGGCGGGTTCGGTGATGGCGACGCCCTTGTCGTCCTTGAGCGGCTGGCCGGCGGCGTCGAGCTTGGGATTGTCGTATTCTGTCACTTGCAGCGTTGTCACGTCCTTGTAAGGGTCGAAGTTCTGGATCGCGCCTTGGCTGACCAGAAACAACGCGTAGACCAGCGCTATCGGCAGCAGCACATAGAGCGTAATGCGGGTCAGATCGACCCAGGCGTTGCCGATGGTCCTGGCCGTATGACGGGCAAAGCTGCGGATCAGCGCGATGACGACGACGATGCCGGTGGCTGCCGAGAAAAAGTTCTGCACCGTGAGACCTAGCATCTGCGTCAAGTAGCTCATCGTCGATTCACCTGAATAGCCTTGCCAGTTGGTGTTGGTAGCAAAGCTGACAGCGGTGTTGAACGATGAATCCGGGCTGACGTGGGCCATCCCCTGGGGATTGAGCGGCAGCCAGAGTTGCAGCCGTTGCAGGGTATACACCGCCAGCGCGCCGAGGACGTTGAACAGCAGGATCGCCAGCGCGTAGTGCAGCCAGCCCATTTCCTCGTCGCGGCGCACGCCGCACAGGCGATACAGCAAAGATTCAATGCCACCACCAAAGCGGAGGGCGAGGCCGCGGCCTTCCATCACAGCAGCAATGTAGCTGCCGAGCGGCTTCGCTGCGAGCAGCAGCAGCGCCAGGTAAACCCCGAGGAGAAGCCAGGCATGAATGGTCATGAAAAATCCTCCGGGTTGAGCAGGGCCGCGATCAGGTAGATAAGCAGCGCGACCGCGGCGACGGCGCTGACGATATGAAGCCAGGTCATTTGGCACCTCCAAGTTTGGCGCAGCCGATGGCCATGAAAGCCACCAGACCAAAGAACAGACCTATGCCTGCGAGATAGACGATATCCATGTTTGCCTCCGTAATGGTCTTGCAGCGACCCCATTACTATGGGCAAGGGGATTTCAAGATGCTCAAAAGGTTTGCGGCGGCGATATAAAAATCGTGACAAAACCGCAGGGAAGTCAGTCCTGCAAAGACGCGCAACCATTAGCTTCAGAAGACACTCTCTTGCCTTGCAGCCGTCGCTGTTGATGGACTGTTTTGGGGCGCGCGTCCCGTTGATCATCGCTGACCCGATGGACCGCTTGGGCCGATGATGCAGACCGACGTCAGACTCCCGGCACCGGTAGCTTCATGATCTGTGAGCGGTCATTGCCAATGAACAGGTCATCGGGCAGGTAGGGGTCGAAACGGTGAGTAGCGCTTTCGGGTAAGCAGCCGCTCGGATTGGTCTGCCCCGGCTTTTCCGCCGGACCTCCTCGAACGTCGGCAATGCGGAGTACAGCAGCCGTTCAAGGCGCATGGCCCCAATGACCGCAGCGGCCGAGGACCAGTCCGACATCAGATTCCCGTGACCGCCAGCTTTCGCATCTGTAAGCCGCCGTCGAACATGATGAATTCATCAGGTAGCTGAGGGTCGGACGCGGTCGTTAACAAGCCAAGTAGACATCAGTTCAGCCGTCCTCGCCCGAACCCCTGATCGCGTTTGCATCATTATCGGCAGCGGCTTTCCGCCGCTTTGACGAGTCGCTTCGGGATGAAGTAGGCAATGAGGGTTCACCAGTGATTAGTCCGCAGCGGTGAGCCGAGATCAGCGCGGCCTTGAGGTGAGGAACTGTGCCCGAGTCTGGCCTGGAGGCGCTGGCCGTGGGCTGATGGCCGCCTTCCGGGAACGCTCGACGGAGAGCTGGACGCCGCGGCTTGCGGACGCGGTGCCGGCAAGGCTAGCGGTGGCGAATACGGTTCGGGCAAGACGTTTTTGGCCGTTGGCTGCAAGAACGAGTTCGGGCGGGCGGTCTCGCGACTCAGCAATCCCGTTCCATCCTCTCACTCTTTCCCTGCGCATTGACATAGCGAACACTGGACACGCGAAAAGCCGAAGCTCTGGATTGCCGCGTCGGCTTCGCCTCCTCGCCATGACGGCGGGTAGGAGAGGCTTGCCGAAAGTCTCCTCAAGAATGCAAGCCTCCACTCGGTCGCTCGTTCGAGGAAGGGCGAGGCGAAAACAGCGCAGATCAGGAGCGGTGGCGCGGTCGCCGCGGCGATGATGATCGTCAAGGAAGGTCTTACCCTGACGAAGGCTGCTGCGGCGATTTCCAGCGCTGGACGATCTGCTCAGCGAGGTCGGTGAGTTCCGCTGCCACCACGTCCGGGACAGGAACTTCTGCGGCGGGCAGAATCGCGTTGTGCGGACGTGTCACGAGCGCGCCACGGCAGCCGGCAGCCTGAGCACCAATCGTATCCCATAGGTGACAGGCGACAAGGCACAGAGCAGACGGCTCAACGCGCAGTTCTTCGGCCACTTGACGGTAGGTCTCGGGGGCGGGCTTGAATTTGCGAACCGACTCGACACTGAAGGAGCGTTCGAAGAATTCGCCAATGCCGGCGCGTTCAAGCGGCGTCGGCGAAGCGGCGCTCGCCGAGTTGGTCAGGGTCACGAGCCTGAATCCCGCCGCGCGTAAGCGGCTGAGCGCGGGAACGACGTCGGCATGTGCCGGCATGGCATTCATGCGCTGCTTCAGTTCATCGATGTCGCCGTCGGCGATGCTGACGCCGTGGATTGACGCCAGCATGCGCAGGCTCCCGACGCCCAGTTCTCCGAACGGTGTGTACAGGCCCGAGAGGGTCATGGTTTGGGAGTAGAGAATCAATTGCGCAAACCACTCGCGCAACACGGACGGATCGCCAAAGACGCGCTCAAACAAGGGTTCGAGCGTGGTGATGTCGAGCAGCGTCTCATTGACGTCGAAAACGATGATCGAAGCAGCGGTGTCGTGGGCCATGGGGCATCCTTTTTTCGGTGTTGCCTGTCGCATCATCGGCAATGCCAGCTTCCTGACAGAGCATTTCGACAGCGCAGATTGAGAAGTGGGAGGAGTCAGAACGGTAGATGGCTACTCGCCACGAGCGATGGACGAATCAGGCCGCCTGGCGCCACGCAAACTGGCGCAGCGGCGCATCAACGGGGGTTCGCGCCAGGGGGTCAGTATAGTTCGACATCCTCTTCTGGGAGACACCCCGCATCGCCTCGAGAATCCGGCGATCGCGTCGCTTCGTCAACAACCGCCTGGCAGCGAAGCGAAAGAGCTTCACAGCTGCTGACTTTTCGGCCAGAATCTTTGCCTGCCCCGGGCCGCATCACCGCTCTGGGGCTTGATTTGGGGCCATCGATCAAAGCAGGAGCTTGTAATCTTCGCGATGGCACGGGGTTTCCTGGCCGGGTTCGATGCCCTTCCCGGCACCACAAGAAGACGTCGAAGGTGACGGAGAGAAGCGCAGGAGTGGCACGTCGAGCCGCGCTCTGCCTGGGCCATTATTCAAAACGGTCGACTGTTGCGACCTAGGATGGATCGCCATGAGCAAGATCACCGGCATCAAACCGACCCCCAGGCAGGCCATGGAATGGGTCAAGGAAGTCGGCAACGGCAAGCGCCGCCTGGTTTTCAGCGAGAATGCCGAGGCGCGGATGAAGCTTCGGCACATCGGTCGCCGACAGGTGCTGGAAACCTTGAAGAACGGCCTGGTCAGCGAGCCGCTGCACAAGGATGCGCGGGACGATTGGTGCTGTAACCTGAGCTGGTTCCATGCTGGCGCTCGCTTGACCGTCGGCGTGATCTTCAAGCTTGGCGACGCCAGAGGAGCAAGCGCAAACGGCCAAAACGGCCCAGACCGTGTTGAGGGTGGCGAGTTGGCCGTGGTGGCGATGGTAATCGAGGGCTGAGATGAGCGACATGCTGAAATATGAAGACTGCGGTCTGAAAAACATCTGGCTGGCGAGCGGTTTCCGCTACGAGGATGTTGACGGGCTGGGCCCATGCCTCGAGATTTACGATATTGATGGCTTGCACCGGACCATCGGCCACCACCTGGTGGACTACAAGCGGCGCCTGACCGGCGTCGAAATTCGCTTCCTTCGCCTCGAAATGGGCATGTCGCAGAAGCGGCTGGGTGACTGCCTGGGTGTCGACGAACAGAGCACTTCACTCTGGGAGCGCGGCAAGCGCCGGCCAACAGTGGCTGCCGAGCGGATGCTGCGCCTGATGTACCTCGAGCATATCCACGGCACGACCCGCGTGACCGAGCTGATCACCCAGTGGAATGACACCGATCGCCAGAAGGACGAAGCGCGGCAGGTTTTCGAAGAAACCGAAGCCGGCTGGCGACTGGCAGCGTAGGCGCCTGGCCGGCGAGTAGTCCCGGCGCCGAGAGTTCAGGTAGCGCGGCTCCGCCCCTGACAGTTGGCCTCAGCCTTACTTGTTTTCGTCCGCATCTGCCTGCTTTTCCGGCTTTTTCCGGACAGCACTGCGGACGGCGCCAAACGCCTGCACGGCGAGCAAGGCCAGGCTGCCGCCAACGACCCCCAGCAGCATTTCCAGGGACAGTGAGCTCAGTGCCTTGAGCACGCCGCCAACGCTGCTCACCGGGGTGGCGAGTTGAATGAGCTCGGCGGCGTTTTCGATGAAGTGATGGACGGGCGGGATGCCGTGGCTGAGGATGCTGCCGCCGACCATGAACATCGCTGCCGTGCCGATCAGGGTGAGCGCTTTCATCAGGCGCGGCGCCGCCAGCACGAGGCCTTTGCCGACTGCTTGCGCCAGCGCGCCGCTCTTCTTCAGCAGGTACAGCCCGAGGTCGTCCAGCTTGACGATGCCGGCGACGAGGCCATAAACGCCGACGGTCATGAGCACGCCGATTCCCGAAAGAACCGCCACCTGCGTCGTAAACGATGCGCCAGCGACGGTGCCCAGCGCGATGACCACGATCTCGGCCGAGAGCACGAAGTCGGTGCGGATCGCGCCCTTGATCTTCTCGGCTTCCAGGGCCGCCAGATCGATGTGTTCATCGCTTTGTGCCGCCGTTTGGTCGGCCTCTTGTGCCGGCTCCTCGCCCGTCGCAGCGCTTTTGCCGTGCAGCCACTTGTGGGCGATTTTCTCGACCCCTTCGAGGCACAGATAAAGGCCGCCGATCATCAGTAGCGGTGTCACTGCCCACGGAATGAAGCGGCTGATCGCCAGCGCCGCTGGCACCAGGATCAGCTTGTTCTTGAAGGAGCCGACGGCGACCGCCCAGACCACGGGCAGCTCGCGCTCGGCGCGCACGCCGGACACCTGCTGCGCATTCAGCGCCAGGTCGTCGCCGAGCACGCCAGCGGTTTTCTTGGCCGCCACCTTGGTCATTAGTGCGATGTCGTCGAGGACGCTGGCAATGTCATCGATCAGGGCAAGCAGGCTGGCTCCGGCCATCGTGGTCTCCAAGTACCGTGAAAGTCGCGTCCGCGACGGGTGAGCGCTGCCACGCCGCTGGCAGCCAGGAGTGCTGCGCATGATCCTCGACCGGCGGCGATAGCCAGGCGAGGCCGCTGGCTCAAGGTTCGCAAGTGTAGCTGCTCTGCAGGCTCATGCGGAGGCGGGGCGTTCGTCGGCAAGGGGGAAGCCTGGCCCGCGATCGCCAACGATTGTTCATTGCGACGATCGATCGGCCAGCACGCCGGCGCCGCTACGCTGCCTGGCTTGACTAGCGCGGCGTCCGGACTTGGCGTTATCCTGCATGCCTTGTGGCGCACGGACGCGCCGTGTACTCACTCTCACTCAACTCCGCTTGCCCAATCACCGCATGGAGACAATCGTGCCTGCACTCCTTCCCCAACCCGATCCCGATGGTCTGCTCGAATACTCGGTGGTCTATACCGACCGCGCCCTCAACCACATGTCGCGGCGCTTCCAGGGCGTGATGAACGACATCTCGCGGATCGTCAAGACGGTCTACAACGCCAAGGCTGCCATCGTCGTTCCCGGCAGCGGCACTTTCGGCATGGAAGCCGTCGCCCGCCAGTTTGCAACCGACAAGAAATGCCTGATCATCCGCAACGGCTGGTTCAGCTTTCGCTGGACGCAGATCCTCGACATGGGGCGGATAGCTTCCGAAAGCGTGGCCATGGTCGCCCGGCCGGTCGATCAGCAGCCGCAGGCAGCGTTCGCGCCGCCGCCGATCGAAGACGTCGTGGCCAGCATCCACGCCGAAAAGCCGGAGATCGTTTTCGCGCCGCACGTCGAAACCGCCTCTGGCTTGATGCTCTCCGACGATTACCTGCGTGCCATCGGCGCTGCCGTTCGTGCCGTTAATGGCCTTTTCATTCTTGATTGCGTCGCGTCCGGGACCGTCTGGGTCGATATGGTCGCCAACGACGTCGACGTGCTGATCAGCGCACCGCAGAAAGGCTGGAGCGGCTCCCCGTGCTGCGCGCTGGTGGCGCTTGGCGAGCGCGCGCGTGACCGCATCGACGCAAGCACCAGCAGCAGTTTTGCCTGCGACCTCAAGAAGTGGCTGCAGATCATGGAGGCCTACGAGAAAGGCGGCTTTGCCTACCACGCGACGATGCCTACCGACGCTCTGGCAGCCTTGCGTGACGTGATGCTCGAAACCGAGGAATACGGTTTTGAGCGCGTCTGCAAGGAGCAGCAGGAACTCGGTCGCCGGGTTCGCGAGTTGCTCAGCAGCAAGGGGTTCAAGAGCGTCGCCGCGGAAGGATTCCAGGCGCCCGGCGTCGTCGTCAGCTATACCGACGATGCCGATATTCAGTCCGGCAGGAAGTTCGTCGCCATCGGCGTGCAGATCGCCGCCGGGGTGCCCATGCAATGCGACGAGCCGGCGGATTTCCGCAGTTTCCGCATCGGACTGTTCGGCCTCGAGAAACTGCACAACCCAGACCGGACCGTAAGCAGCCTGGCTGCTGCGCTCGATGCGGTGACGGGCTGACGAACGGCGTGGCCAGGAGGCCGGGCAGCCGGCCTCGCTGCCGCATGGCGGAAAACGAGGTAGCACCAGAAGGCGAGCGCAGGGTGCGTCGCTAAAACACAAGCAGAGCAGAGGAAACAAGTATGGAAGAAAGCACGCTCGCCGCAGTCGAGAAAGCCGCTACGCAAGTCCTCGATTACAGCAACATCGATCAGTTGGTCGTGCTGGCGACGGAACAGGGGATGTCGATCGTCATGAAAGTCGTCGCCGCGATCCTGATCTTCGTTATTGGCCGATGGCTGGCCAAACTGGTGACGAATCTTGCGCGCAAGGGTTTCCAGAAGACGGGCATGGAGGACACGCTCGAAAAATTCCTCGGCAACATGCTCAGCGCCGTGCTGCTGGTGGTGGTGATCATCGCCGCCATTGGCGCGCTCGGCGTGCAGACGACTTCGCTGCTCGCCGTGCTCGGTGCTGCCGGCCTGGCCGTCGGTCTGGCGTTGCAAGGCTCGCTGTCCAACTTCGCGTCCGGCGTGCTGATCGTCGCCTTCCGCCCGTACAAGGTCGGCGACTTCATCGAAGCCGCCGGAGTCGCCGGCACGGTCAAGGAAGTGCAGATTCTCACGACCATCATCCACTCGCCCGACAACAAGAAGATCCTGGTGCCCAACAGCCAGATCATGGCCGGGACGATCATCAACTATTCCGCCAATGACACGCGGCGCCTGGACATGATTGTCGGTTGCAGCTATGGCGACAATCTGGACGCGGTTCGCAAGCTGCTCAACGAGCTCGTCGCCAGCGACGAGCGGATCCTCAAGGAGCCCGCGCCGACGGTCGAAGTGGTCGCGCTGGCTGACAGCAGCGTCAATTTTGTCGTCCGCCCCTGGGTCAATTCAGGCGACTACTGGGCGGTGCACTTCCATCTGCACGAACAGGTCAAGAAACGCTTCGATGCTGCCGGGTTGAACATCCCCTTCCCGCAGCGGGATGTGCATGTGTATCAGCGGGGGGCTGGCAGCTGATCGTCGAGCTGGAACGCGGCGCAACGCGGGTGATCAGGCCAGCGCGCCGACCGACCGGCGAATGTCGCCGTTCATAGCAGCTGGCGCTCGTCGACGACTCCGCCATGGCCGACTTCAAGAAGATCCGCATCATGATCTCCAGCCGCTGCTCCTCGCTGGTCGCCGACGGCGAGCAGCAAGTGAGCATGACCATCGTCCGCAAGCGCCTGCACGACAAGCTGTGTGCCGAGCCGCTGCTCGGCGAAACCTTGTTCGAAGTGTGGATCTCGGACAATGCCCCGGACCAGTCGCAGGGCGACCTCGATACCGCCTGGAACCGCTCGCTCGAAGAGGTGCGCAAGGCCGACGTCGTTCTCGCCCTGTACACCGGCGAAGCCGGCTGGGCGCCGAAAAGCGGCGAGATCGGCATCTGCCACGCCGAGTTTCAGGAAGTCTGGAACAATGGGCCGGCCCGGCTGAAAGTCGTGCGCGTGCTGGAGGTCAGGTTTCCCGCCAGAAAATCGGCCGTCGAGAAGAAGGCCGACAAGATCTTCCAGGAGTATTTCCAGACCCTCAACCCGACTTCGCCGGAAGCGCGCAGCGCCGACGAGATCGTCGCGCGCAGCCTGGAAGCCCTGCGCGAGGCGGTCGCCAGTCTGGTCAAACTGGGCGGTCGCGAAGCACGCAAGGGGCGCTTCGCCTACGGCACGGCCCTGGACTGGAGCCGGCTCGATTTCGGCACCCGCAAGCAGGCCATGGAAGAAGCGCTCGGCGAAGCACTGCGCGACCTCGGCGCGAATACGCTGTCTTCCGTCGCCGGCGGCTGGGACTGGCCGCTGGCCGGCGAAGCGCTGCTCACCATCGTGCACGGCCTGCCGGCCGCTTTTGGCGTCGCCGCCGCGCGCGAACTCGTCGGCCAGCCTTTCCTGAAGGATCACAGCTACGTCCCGGGTGGTGATACCCCGTCGCTGGCCGGGCCGGTGCATCTGGTCGCCTGCCTGAAAACGGTCAGCGAGTCGCAGGCCATGCGGCAACTCGGCTTCCCCGATGCGACCATCGTCGCCGCGCCTTTCGGCATCTACGTTACCGACAAGGTGCAGAAGATCCAGATGGTCTTCCTGGCGAACTGCCGCGACGCCACCACCACCCGCCATGCCCTGACGCGCCTGGTCGAATGGCTCGACTCGACCGGCGAGGACGCCAATCTGGTCAGCCGCGCACGCGGCAGGCGACGCATCGTCGATGCGGTGAAGCTCGCGCTGGACGAGGGGACTTAATGTGAAAGTTGCGTATGCAACTCACGAAGCTCCCTTCTCCCCTTGCGGGAGAAGGGTCTGGGGAAGAGGGGGAACGGTCATGACTTTCATGATCCGGGGTGTCTCGTTTGTCATGACCGTTGGATGCAGCACTACGCTAGCGCATTCGTGCAAATGCCCACCGGATGGAGCCGCGCTGGGGCGTAAGCCGACGCTGTGGTCGATCCGGTCTACAATGAGCTCATCGCCTTGCTCATCAGCCCCTGTTTCGCCAGTGCGCTGGCTATCGACCATTCCCTATCATGACCCTCCACTCGAACATCGATCAGCACAGCGGCACGCTGACACTCCTGCTGCCGCTCACCGAGTTGTTGCCCGAGAATTACGCGCAATATCGTCCGCTGCTCGCGGACGGCCTGGCTTTCTTCCTGCAGCGCCTTTCGCCGCTCCGTCAGCAAGCCATTGTTGCCGCACAAATTCAACTGCCGATCTCTGCCAGTCGTGAACAGCGTGTAATCAGCCTGTTTCGTCTCTGCCCGACCCTGCACAAGCTGGGGCAGGTGGTGGCCCACGACCGGCGCCTGTCGGCCGATTTGCGCCAGCGTTTGCAGGAACTCGAAACGCTGGCGCCGACCGACTCACTGGCGGCGCTGCGGCCGTTGCTCGATCGTGAAGTAGGCCCTGTCGCCGGTCTGCAACTGGGGCAAGAGACAATCGCCGAGGGCAGCGTCGCCGTGGTCGTGCCTTTCGTCTGGCAGCAGGCAAAGGATGCAGCGCCGCAGCGCGGCGTCTTCAAAGTGCTGCGGCCGGGTGTGCAGGAGCGCCTGGAGGAAGAACTGGCCATCTGGCCCTTGCTCGGCAAATTCCTGGAAGAACGCTGCGCGCACCACGGCCTGCCGGTGCTCGACTATGGCAATACGCTGGAAACGGTCGCCCATCTGCTCGCCAACGAAGTTCGTCTGGACCAGGAACAGGAACATCTGCGGCAGGCGGCCGATTTCTATGCCGCTTCACCGGATATCCTCATCCCCCGCCTGTTTCCCTTCTGCACGCGCTTGGTCACGGCAATGGAACGGATCGATGGCTGCAAGGTGACCCATCAGGATTTGCCCGCCGCGGAAATGTGCCAGCGTGCCGAGCGGGTGATCAGGGCGTTGCTGGCCCAGCCCTTCTGGGGCAGTGATAGTGATGAGGCGGGAGCCCTGTTCCATGCCGACCCGCACGCCGGCAACCTCTTGGCGATGCCCGATGGACGTCTGGCGATTATCGACTGGGCACTCACCACGCGGCTGACGAAGGCGCAGTGCGAGGCGGTCGTGCAACTCGGTCTGGGCGCAGTTACGCTCAACGAGACGCGGGTGTGCAGGGCAATCGCGGCGCTCGGCCAGGTGGTCGACGAAGCCCGCGTGCGACTCGCGGTAGGTGCAGCGCTTCAGCAGGTGCGTGCTGGTCGCTTTCCCGGCTTCGACTGGATGATGTCGCTGCTGGATAGTCTGGCAGCAAGCTCGGCGGTACGTTTTCCGCAAGAGATCGCGCTCTTTCGCAAGGCCTTGCTGACGCTGTCGGGGGTTGCCGCCGATGTTTCCGAGCAGATGACGATGGATGGCGTGCTCGTCCGCCACGGCGCGACCCAGTTTCTACAAGGCCTCCTGCGGCGCCCATGGGCCTGGGCGGATTCCCGCGCTGTCGGCGCCCACCTGTCGACCGCTGACCTGGTGGGGCTATGCGCCGACCTGCCGGCGACCACGCTGCGTTTCTTGGCGGGCGATAGCGGCTGGTCTGGTGGCCTACCAGAGCGGCGTTAATGTGAAAGTCGCGTATGCGCCTCACGAACCTCCCTTCTCCCCCTGCGGGAGAAGGGCCGGGGGAAGAGGGGGACGGTCATGACTTTCATCATCCGGGGTATCTCGACTGTCATGACCGTTAATGTGAAAGTCGCGTATGCGCCTCACGAACCTCCCTTCTCCCCCTGCGGGAGAAGGGCCGGGGGAAGAGGGGGACGGTCATGACTTTCATCATCCGGGGTATCTCGACTGTCATGACCGTTAATGTGAAAGTCGCGTATGCGCCTCACGAACCTCCCTTCTCCTGTCGTGGGGGAAGGGTCGGGGAAGAGGGGGCTGTGGAAAGCAGAGGGGTTGCAGTCGATTGAGACGTTCTTTTTTGTTTCTCCAGGCCGTTTGTTCGCCATTTTTTGCCAGGCTCGCTGATCAGTTGGTCGCTGACGGACACCGCGTCTTCAAGATCAATTTCAATGCTGGCGACGTCGCCTATTGGGGTTTTCGACCGGCGTGGCACTTCCGTGGCGAGTTGTCCGGCCTGCGCGACTTTCTCGACGAGAAATACCGCCGCTTCGGGATCACCGACCAGGTTCTGTTTGGCGACCGGCGTCCAGTGCATAGACCTGCCGTCGATCATGGCTCGGCTCTGGGCATTCGCACGCACGTTTTCGAAGAAGGCTACTTGCGGCCTTACTGGGTGACGCTTGAGCGCGAGGGGGTCAATGGTCACTCGCTGCTGCCGCGTGATCCCGACTGGTTTCGCCGTGTTGGCGCGAAGTTGCCGGATTACGGTGACGGCGAGCCGTTTCACTCGCCGTTCCGAGTACGTGCGGCACATGATGTGGCCTACCATCTGGCCGGATCAGTCAATGCAGTCGCCTTTCCGCGCTACCAAAGGCATGCACCGCTCAATGCAGCCGTCGAATATGCCGGCTACGCCGGGCGCTTTTCGATGCTGCACTTCCGCAAGCCCAAAGACACGGCCTTGATCGACGAACTCGCCAGCAACGGCGTACCGTACTACCTTTTGCCACTGCAACTGAACAGCGACGCACAGATTCGCGATCATTGCCGATTCAACGACATGAACGGCGTGATGGAATTCGTGATGGAGTCCTTCGCTGCGCACGCGGCGGACGGCGCACGCCTGGTGATCAAGAACCATCCGCTCGACGCCGGCCTGGTGAACTTCCGTCGCGTGATCGCCGCTCTGGAAAAGCGCTTCGCACTGGCCGGACGCATCGACTACCTGGAGAGCGGCGATCTCGGTCCTTTGCTGCAAAACGCGCAAGGCACGGTCACTGTGAATAGCACGGTCGGTTTGCTTGCGCTGGGCGAGGGATGTCCGACCGTGACTTTGAGCGACCCGATCTACAATCTGCCGGGGCTCACTTTTCAGGGGCCTTTCGACGATTTCTGGACCCATGCCTTCAAGCCCGAGCGTGAGCTTTTCCGTCGCTTTCGCAACACGGTAATTCACGCCACCCAGGTCAATGGCGGCTTCTATTCCGCCCAGGCAATCCGCATGGCCGTCGCCAACTGCCGCCGCTTTCTTGAAGCAGAGCGCTCGCCCCTGGACGAGTTGTTGTGAGCGCCGCAACACGACCGCAAACGGTGCTCATCACCGGTGCCACCGGCGGCATCGGCGGCGCACTGGCGATGGTTTATGCCGAGGCGGGCAGTACGCTGATCCTGCAGGGGCGCAATGCTGCGCGACTGGCAGAGTTGGCGGCGGCTTGTCAGGCGCGCGGTGCTCGGCTGCTGACACAGGTGCTCGACCTGCGTGATCGCCAGGCACTGGCGAACTGGCTGCGCGACCTTTGTCGATCAGAAGAGCTCGATCTGGTGATCGTCAACGCCGGCGTAAACACCAACATCGGGCCAGCCGGCGCAGGCGAACACTGGCCGGATGTCGAGGAACTCATCGAGGTGAACGTCCTCGCAGCCATGGCCACGGTCGATGCGCTACTGCCGACGATGCGCGCCCGCGGGCAAGGGCAGATCGCCCTGATCAGTTCGCTGGCCGCCTATTACGGGCTGCCGGTGACGCCCAGCTACTGCGCCAGCAAGGCGGCGATCAAGACCTATGGTGAAGCGCTACGCGGCTGGCTCGCCAGGGAAGGGGTGCGGGTGAGCGTGGTCATGCCGGGCTATGTCGAATCAAAAATGTGCCGCGAGATGCCGGGGCCGAAGCCTTTCCTGTGGACCCCGGAACGAGCGGCGCGCACCATCCGGCGCGGTCTGGCACGCAATCAGGCGCGCATCAGCTTTCCGTTTCCCCTCAATTTCGGGACCTGGTGGCTGTCGGTCCTGCCGTCGGCGGTCTCGCAACGCATTCTGCGCCTGCTCGATTACGGTGGCTGATTCCTTCTGGTCGGCGGTAGCCCCGTCGGCGCTCGCTGGCGCAGGCCTTTGCCTGCTGCTTGAACGCTTATTGAGGCCACCTGTGCTGCCCTTCTGGAAGTGGCCTCTGGCAGCGCTGGCGATCCATCTTGGCGTCTGGCTGGGTTTGTTTACCTGCCTCTTGCTGGTTCTCCAGCGACCGCTCTTTGCCGCCAGCGCGCTGCTCGCCGGGATGCTGTTTCTGGTGCTGGTCAGCAATGCCAAATACCACGCCTTGCGCGAACCCTTCATTTTTCAGGATTTCGAGTACTTCAGCGATGTCTTCAAGCATCCCCGCCTCTACCTGCCCTTTCTCGGCGCGGGGAAGGCGGCCCTTGCCGTGCTGGCGTTTGGCGGCGCTGTCTATGCGGGATTGGCCTTGGAGGAATCCCTGTTGCTGGCACTGTCGGTCGGCGACTTTCTGACCGGGTCGGCAATGCTCGCGCTTGCTGCAGGCCTCGTGCTGTGGTGGGCAGCGCGAAGAAAGCTGGTGGTGACATTCGAAGCGGCAAACGACCTGTGCCGGCTGGGCCTGCTCGGCGCCATGTGGCGATACGGAGAGGAGGAGTTGCTGCCTTGCCCGTTGCGTTCGCCGTTTGACGGCGGGAGCGCAGGCTCGACGAAAGCCACGAACCCAAGCCGAGGCGAAGCCGCGCATCTGGTTGTCGTGCAGAGCGAATCATTCTTCGATCCGCGGCGGCTCGACGCGGGAATCCGTAGCGAGGTCCTGCGGGAGTTTGACGCTTTGCAGGCTGAGTCAGCTTGCAGCGGACAACTCGAGGTCGCTGCCTGGGGCGCCAATACCGTGCGCACCGAGTTTGCTTTCCTTTCCGGACTCGCCGGCGAGGCGCTGGGGGTGCATCGCTTCAATCCCTATCGGCGGCTGGCGCGGCAGGGGGTGGCGACACTGGCCAGCTTTCTGCAAGCCCGCGGTTACCGAACGATCTGCGTCCATCCCTACGCGGCGAGCTTCTACGACCGTCACAAGGTCTTTCCACGCCTTGGCTTCGATGAGTTCATCGATATCCGCAGCTTCGCGGGCGCAGCAAGGAGTGGGCCCTACGTCGGGGATCTGGCCGTCGCCGAGAAAGTCTGCTCATTGCTGAAGAGTGCTGGCGAGCAGCCACTTTTCGTCTTTGTCATCAGCATGGAGAACCATGGGCCCCTGCATCTCGAGAAAATGCGGCCTGATGAGGCGGAGCGCTTCTACTCAAGGCCGCCACCGGCCGGCTGCGACGAGCTGACAATCTACCTGCGTCATCTGCGCAATGCGGACCGCATGGCGGGCATGCTGCGCGCCGGGCTCGAGGCTTTGCCGGGCCGCAGTGGCCTGTGCTGGTACGGCGATCACGTGCCGATCATGCCGGATGTCTACCGGACGCTGGGCGCGCCCGCCGGGCAGACCGATTACTTCATCTGGCGGAAAAACGGTCAGCCGAAGCCGGGGATACGCCGCGATTTGAAGGTCGAGGACCTGGGCAGCCTGTTTCTGCAGGAAATGGGCTTGCTTACTGCTCAGAGCCTGCCGAGCTCCTCGGCCAGGGCATCGACGGTCTGCTGAAGCTGCAGCTCGCTATGCTCGCAGGAGATGAAGAAGCGTAAGCGGGCGGACTTCTCCGGCACTGCCGGGTAAAGGATCGGCTGCACATTGATGCCGCGCGCGAAGAGGGCGGCTGCCAGGCGTGCGGCCTTGATCGAACTGCCGGTAATTGCCGGAATCACTGCGAAGCCGGCGCAAGTCCCGGTATCAATGCCGGCTGCTTTGGCTTGCGCCAGGAAGAAGCGACCGCGTGCCTGCAGGGCGGCGACGCGCTCGGGCTCGGCTTGCATTACCTGCAGCGCGGCAAGCGAGGCCGCGGCCACTGGTGGCGGCATGCCGACGCTATAGAGAAAGCCCGGCGCCAGGAACTTGAGGTGTTCGACCAGCGCGGCTTCGCCGGCGATATAGCCGCCGCATCCGGCCAGGGCTTTGCTCAGGGTTCCCATCCAGATGTCGACCTCGGCACTCTGCAGGCCGAAGTGCTCCCTGATGCCGAGTCCTGTGGCGCCCATGACGCCGAAGGAGTGGGCTTCGTCGACCATCAGGAAGGCGCGATGCTTGTTCTTGATGGCTACGAAGCGGGGCAGGTCGGGATAGTCGCCGTCCATGCTGTAGATCCCTTCCAGAACGATCAGGACGCGCTGGAAGTGCTGGCGTTGCTGGTTGAGGATGGTATCCAGAGCTTCCGGCTGATTGTGCGGAAACGACAGGCGGCGGGCGCCCGAGAGGCCGATTCCCTGCACGACGCTGTTATGGATCAGCTCGTCGTGAACAATCAGATCCGGGGCGGCGAAGAGATGGCCGATGGTGGTGACGTTGGCGGCGTGGCCGCTGACGAAGGTGATCGCATCGTCGGTCCCGTAAGCACGGGCGATGGCTTCTTCCAGCTCGCGGTGCACCGCTCGCTCACCAGAGACCAGGCGGCTGGCTGAAACCGAGGTCCCGTAACGATCGATCGCCTGCTTGGCGGCGTCGGAAATCTCGGCCTTTCCCGACAGCGCGAGATAGTTGTAGCTCGCGAAGTTGATGTAGTCGCGGCCATCGATGCGCGTGCTGGCGCCAGCGATGCCTTCGTGGAGCTTGAAGAAGGGGCTGTCGATGCCGAGGCGAGTCGCGCCTTCGCTGATGATGCGAATCTGCTGATAGCCGGGATGCAGGTGAAAGCGATAGTGCTGCTCGGGAGTGGTGGCACCGCTTGGCGTCGGCGCCGGGGCGTCGAAGTTCTTCCCTTGATCGGCCTGGCGGAGCCGGCGTTCGAGTGCCTGCTGGATGAGCTTGTCCTTGATCTGGGCGGTGAGCCCTGGTAATCCTTTGCGTACCATCCTAGTCAATCGCCTTCTTGGCAGTTGCAGCGGCACGGGCAGTCTGCAAATCCTTGGCTACCCCGGCGATCACTTCGGGCGAAGCGTCGGCGCCCTGCTGCCTGGCGATTTCTTGCGTCTGTGCAAGCAGCACCGCTTGCTGATCCGACTCGCCAGCGTCGTCGGCTCCGCGCAACTGCTGGATCACTCGCGCCGCCAGTTTGCTGATCGTCGGACTCTGGCTCAAGGCCATTACCGGCAGGCGAATGCCGAAACGAGATTCCAGGGCGATCATCAGTTCGACGCCCATCAGCGAGTCCAGGCCCATGTCGTAGAGCGAACGCTCGGGGTCGATCCTGTCTGCGCTAACGCGCAGGATTTCGCCGATTTCGTTGCGCAGGATGTCCGAAAAAGCCGCCAGAAGCTCGTCATCCGAGAGTTCGAGGAGCAGCCGCTGAATGTCTTCCGAGTGATCCTCCTGTCCGTCGCGGTCTTCGGCATGCCAGGCCAGTTCCTGGAATTTTGGACTGCCGGCGCTCGGCAGCAGGCGGCTGAGCGCATGCCAGTCAAATTCGAGCACCGCCAGTCCGGAGCGATCGGCGAGCAGCATGCCTTCCAGGGCGTCGAAAGCGGTTGCCGAGTGGAGGGCACCGCCACCCATGCGGCTTTGCAGGGCGTCCTTGATTTTTTCATTGCGGGCCAGGAAGCCGACGTCGTCGATCGGGCCCCAGCCGACACTGGTGGCGCACAGACCGAGCGCGCGGCGATGTTCTGCAAGCGCTTCGAGGAAGGCGTTCGCCGCTACGTAGCTGGCTTGTCCAGGATTTCCGAAGACGGTGGTCGCCGATGAAAAGAGAATGAACAGGTCGAGCGGGTAGGCGCGCGTCAGCTCGTCGAGGTGGCGGGCACCGAGGATCTTGGGCGCGAGCACGCGGCGCATCTGCGCGGCGTCGAGATTGCGCACCAGACCATCATCGATGACCGCCGCCGCGTGGACCACTCCTTTCAGCGGTGGCAGGCTGCGCGCTGTTTCCGCTAGCAAGGCCACCAGTTCGGCGCGCTTGCTGACGTCGCAGGCCGCGGCGTACACGCGTACCCCTTGCGTTTCGAGGCGTGCGATGGCGCTGCGGGCTTCGTCGGATTGTTCGGATTGTTCGGATTGGTCGGATTGCGGACCAGTACGGCTGATCAGGATCAGGTGGCGGGCGCCTTTGCTGGCCAGCCACTCGGCAGTTCGCAGACCAAAACCCTGCAGACCGCCGGAAACCAGATACGAGCCGTCGGCCGCCAGCTGCAGGTGCCGACGCGTTGCCGCTTTCGGCAGATACACGTCGTTGATGCCGTGACGATAGGTGATGACGATTTTGCCGATCTGGCGTGCCTGTTGCATATAGCGGAAAGCGTCGACCACGTCTTCGGCTTCGAAGGCGCGATAGGGCAGGGGGTGGAGAACGCCATCGGCAAACAGCGCCATGATCTCGGCGAAAAGGCGGCGCGTCAGATCGGGGCGGACCAGCATCAACTGGTCGGCATCGATGCCGAAGTAGCTGATGTTGTTACGGAAGGGGCGCAGGCCAATCCTGGTGTTTTCGTAGAAGTCGCGTTTGCCGAGTTCAAGAAAGCGACCGAAAGGTTTCAGGACCTGAAAGTTTCGGTTGATCGCTTCGCCGGCCAGTGAGTTGAGGACGACATCGACCCCTTGCCCACCGGTTTGAGCCATGATCTGGTCGGCAAAAGTCAGCGAACGCGAGTCGAAAATGTGATCGACGCCGAGCAGGCGCAGGAAATCACGCTTCTCGTCGGAGCCGGCGGTGGCGTAGATTTCGGCGCCGAGCCACTTGGCGACCTGGACGGCGGCAATGCCGACGCCGCCGGCGGCGCCATGGATCAGCACCTTTTCGTCGGGCTGCAGGCGTGCCAGATGATGCAGCGCGTAATAGACGGTGAAGAAGGTGCTGGGGATCGTTGCCGCCGCTTCGAAGGAGGTGTCGGGGGGCAGATGGGCAATGGCCGCGGCCTGGGTGACCACCCGGTTGCCGAAGCTGGACGGGCCGAAGCCGACGACCTCGTCGCCGGCATTGAAAATGCTGTCCTCGCTGCCGGTACGGCTGACGACGCCGGCAAATTCGAAACCAAGGGTTGGCCCAGCAAAGCCGTTTTCGATGGCTTCGTCGGAAAGCAGCCCGAGTGCATACATGACGTCACGGAAGTTCAGACCGGTGGCGCGCACATCGACTTCGATCTCGCCGGGTGCGAGTTCGCGGCGCGGGTGCGCTTCCCAGCGCAGATTCCGCAGTTGTCCGGGAAGCTGGAAGCCGAGTGACACGCTGGGCTGCTCCAGGGCTTCGTGTACCTGCCCGTCAGGGCGCTCCTCGATACGCAGGCGCAAGGCGTAGCGCTCACCACTGGAGCTCAGCACCACCTCCTGCTCGTCATCCGCTTGCTCGAATTCCTTGTCCAGCGCCGTCGCTGCCGTTTCGACGCTCAGCGGCGTTTGCAGGTCAATCAGGCGGATGGCACAGTTGTCGGTCTCGTTGAGCATCGTCCGGCCAAATCCCCACAGCGCGCTGTCCGCGGCGATGCTCGCCGCGGGCGTCGCGCCGGGGGACTTGGGCAGCAGGCTGCCGGCAGCATTGGCCGTAATCAGCCAGCAGGTGGTGTTGGTTTGCGTGCTTGCACAGGCCTGGAAGATGTCCGCGGCTGTCGCGCAGCGGGCAAGCTGGCGCTCGAAAACCTTGTCGGCGGCGTCGGCAAGCGCGCCGTCTGGCTCGGCAAGGATGCCGGCGAGGTGGACGATGCCGTCGAGTTCGCCGTAGTTGGCCGTGGTTTCACGGAGCAGCGCTTCGATCTGCGTGCTTCCGCTGGCGCGGGCCTCGATGACCAGATCGCCGCGCGCTTGCAGCTTCTTGGTCAGCTGGTCGGAAAGCTGCGCCGAAAAACCGTCCTGATCGGCAAAAAGGACCCAGCTACGCAGCGTCGACCGTGGCGTGTCGCTCGGCGACGCGTCGCTTGCGCTGCGCTGGCCGAGCAGCAGGTAGGGACCGGACAAGGTGTCGGGCGAGAACTCGAAAGGCTCGTTCGCCGAAAAACCGGCTTCCTGCAGCTGTTGTTGCCAGAAATAGCTAGGCCGTTGACTCGACAGCCAGCGACCGCTTTCCGGTTGCGACCAACCCGCCCGTTGGGCGCCGAAGACGAAGTCGATCCAGCGCGACGGGTGCTGGCCGACGATAATCAGCGAAGCGTCCGCCGCGAGGCGGCTACGCGCGTAATCGATGGCCTGGAGGGCTTGCTCGACGCTGCCGAAATCGAGCATGACGATGGCCAGTGCGCAGCTTTCGGCACCTCCTGTGCCATGGCCAGCGGCTTCCGAGGAGCCACCAATGAGCTGCATTGCGATGGCTGGCGAGCACTCCTTGAGTTTGCTGGCCACCTCGTCCAGAGTGCTCGCCGAGGTCGTGGCGAAGCAATAGTCGGCGCGGTTGAAGTCGAGGGCGGTGCACGCGTCCATGACAAACGCTGGCGCGCCGGCGCTGATCTCGACGATGCCCAGGCGTCGCCCGGCGGGCAAATCCTGCAATCCCCGGCCAATCAGCTCGCGCAGCGCCTGGCCAATCTTCTGTTTGCCGTTGCTTCCGAGCACCTGTCGCAACAGCGTTGCCAGCGATGACTCTTGCGGGCAGACGTCACGCAAGGTCCGCTGGCCGGCGAGGAGTTCGCCGAGGTGCATGCCGACGAGCCCGACCGAATGCACGATCTGAAAATAATCCGGATCGTCGGCGACCAGGCTGTTCCAGATATCCTGTGCGGAGGACTGGTCGCGCTGATCCGGGACGATCTTCCAGCCATCGGCGCTAGCGGCCAGAGAGCGATCGTCCTCGGCCAGCGACAGCAGTTGCGCCAGATACGGTTCGAGCTCCGGGGTGGCGGCCTGGCAGGCGCGGACGGCATGGGCGGGCAGGCTGTGCCCATCGGGCGAAAGTCCTTGCAGGGCCAATCGGCTGAAGCGGCTGCACAGACTGTCGAGCAGGGGATCGACCTCTTCCGAATAGCGGCGATGCGTCCCTTTCAGCGCCGCCCGTCTGACCAGGTCAGAAAGCGCAGCTCTGACGCTGGCGTAGGCGATGCTCGGGCTGGCAGCGGGCGTCAGCCGGTGCGGCCTGGGGGTGGCGTGGTAAGCGAGGCAGCGTAGTTGGTCGGCGGCATTGCGGCTCAGACGCACACTGCGGAAGCGGACGTCGCTGACGACGGCGATGGTGCTTCCATCGGCCGCGAAAATCGCGAACTCGGCTTGCAGCGCACGTGCGCTTCGCCTGAGCAATGTCGCCCGCGCATGGCTCGGCCTGGCCATGCCGCTGCGCAGTGCGATGCGTCCCATGCGCACGGGTACGAAAGCCAGTCCAGCGTGGGTTTCGACGGCGTTTTTCAGTAGCTGGAAAATGAGTTGGAAAGCGCAGTCGAGCAGCGCCGGATGGAGGTGGTGCGAGACCAGTTGGCTGTCGACGCTGGCTGCGATCCGATACACCGCGAGGACCGAGTTCCCCTGTATCCAGCCGTGCTCGAGGCATTGAAAGGCCGGGCCATAAACGATGCCAACGGCGCGCGTCAGTGCCGCGTGGCTGCGGCCATCAAAGTCCGGGGCGCGGCTAGGCAGAGCGGGCCCTCTCTCGCGCAGCAGGATGTCGTCGGTGTCGTGCAGCAGGCGCGCCGTCGTGTGCAGCGTCCAGGGATCGCTGGCGAGTTGCTCCCGGCTGGTAATGGTCAGGCTGCCGTCCTGCGGATTGATCGTCGTGCGCACGCTTGTCGAGCGCTCGTCGCTGAGCAACAGCGGCGTACGGATTTCGAGATCTTCGATGGCCGCAAGCGCGTCCGGATGCCAGGCCGCAGCGGCCGCCAGAGCGATCTCGGCGAAAGCGGAACCCGGGAAAACAGTGGCCTCACCAACGACATGGTCGGCGAGCACCGGATACAGTTGCGTATCGAGCTCGTTTTCCCAAGTCAGCTCGTGCTGGGGCAGCGGATAGCCGAGCAGCGGGTGCAGCTTGCGCCGATAAATCAGTCCGGCCGATGCCGCCGTGACCGGATGCCAGTGGCGTTCTCGCTGCCAGGGATAGCTGGGTAGCAGCACGAAGCGACCCGGTTGCGGGAAGAATTGCTGCCAATCAGGGTCCGCTCCGGCGATGATCGCCTGGCTGGCGGCACTCCAGACGCTTTGTGGCGAGTCGTCGGCAAGGCGGAGGGTGCCGATCACGCGGCCCTCGATCGCCCGCTCTTTCAGGCCGTCGTTGAGGTAGCTGCGCAGGATCGGATTGGGGCCGATTTCGACGAAGATGTTTGCGCCGTCGTCCAGGATGGCGTTGATCGCCGACTCGAAGAGAACCGGTTTGCGGATGTTCTGCCACCAGTATTCGGCATCGAGCTGGCGGCCACTGAGCCGCTTGCCGCTGACCGTGGAGTAGAAGGCTGGTTCGCTTTCACGCGCACTGTCGCGCGGCTCAAGTTCCGCCAGCACCGCCTTGAGCTCGACTTCAATGCCGTCCATGGCCGCGCTGTGAAACGCGTAATCGAGGTCCAGCCGTTTGTGAAAGACGTTTCGCGCTTCCAGGGCAGCTTCCAGAATGGCGAGCTGCTCGGAGTCACCGGCGATGGTCACGCCGCGCGTGCTGTTGACACTGGCAATGGCGAGCAGCGCTTCAAGGCCCAATTCGGCGAGCAGGGCCTGGGCGGCTTCTTGCCCCAGGGCGATGGCGCACATCTGCCCCTGGCCCTTGGTCGTTCCCTGCAGGCGGCTGCGCTGGTAGATGACCTGCACGGCTTCGGCGAGGCTCAGCGCGCCTGATGCCCAGGCGGCCGCCACCTCACCGACACTGTGGCCGGCGACGACGGTCGGCGCGAGCCCGCGCTGCGCGAGCATGCGCGTGATTCCCACCTGCATGGCGAACAGCGCTGGCTGGGCGATTTCAGTCCGCTCGTAACGCTTGTTTTCGCTGTCGCCGCCGGCAAGTTCGTCTTCCAGCGAATAGTCCGCATGACCACGGAAGAGGGCGTCGACCTCGCGGACTGCGGCGCGGAACACGGGTTCTTCGCTGAGCAGGCGCTTGCCCATACCCGCCCACTGCGAGCCGTTTCCCGTGTAGATGAAGGCCAGGCCCGCCGGCTTTGCCAAGCCGCTGCCGGTCGCCACCGTCGCTGCCCGGCTCGCCGCTCTTGGCTGTTCGTCTCCCTCGGCGAAGTCGAGCAAAGCCGCGGCGATGGTCGTCGCATCCTGGCCGAAAACGATGGCCTGCTGCGGGTGCCGCTCACGACGGAACGCCGCGCTATAGGCGACGTCGTAAAGCGCGTTTTCCGGCTGTTCTGTCAGGAAAGCGGCGAGCTCACCTGCCGCTGCCTGCAGCGCCGCACTGTCACGCGCCGAGACGATCAGCGGTAGCAGGCCTGCGGCCGATGTTTGCGGGGCCTTGGCGTCGGCTGGCTGATGGCTTTCGAGAATGACGTGGGCGTTCGAACCACCAAAACCGAAGGAGTTGATGCCGATGATCAGCTGGCCGGTCTTCTTCAGCTCCAGCGGCCGGGTGACCACTTCGATGTTCCACTCGTCAAGCTTGATGTGCGGATTGGGGGTTTCGACGCCGATGGTCGCCGGGACCACTCGATGCTTGATGCAGTGCAGGGCTTTGACCAGGCCGGCGACGCCGGAGGCGGTTTCAAGATGGCCCAGATTGCTTTTCACCGAGCCGATCGGCAGCGGCTTGCCGAGCGCGCGGCGCTTGCCCAGGGCCTCGCCGATGGCCAGGGTTTCGATCGGATCGCCGACCGCCGTGCCGGTGCCATGCGCTTCGAGGTAGTCGATCGCCTGCGGATCAATGCCCGCCTGCGCGTAGGTCTGTTCGAGCAGTGCCGCCTGTACGCGTGGGTTCGGAACCGTCAGGCCCGATTTGCGGCCATCAGTATTGACCGCCGAGCCGGCCACGACGGCCAGGATCGGGTCGCCATCGGCGAGCGCCTGAGCATAGTCCTTGAGCAAGAAGACGCCGCCGCCTTCCGAACGCACGTAACCGTCGCCGGAAGCATCGAAGACCTTGCAGCGGCCGCGCGGAGAAAGCATCGTGGCCTTGGCAAAAACCAGGAAGCCGTAGGGATGGAGATGCAGGCTGATGCCGCCAGCAAGCGCGTGCGTGCTTTCCCCGGAAAGAATCGAGCGACAGGCCTGGTGGAAGGCAACCATCGACGACGAGCAGGCGGTGTCGATGGCCATGCTCGGCCCGCGCAGATCGAAGACGTAGGAGATACGGTTGGCGGCAATGCTGGCGGTGTTGCCGGTAGCCGTCGTCGAGTCGATGACGGCGAGATCGTCGGCCAGGCGATAGGAGTAGTCGGCGCTGGCGATACCGATGTAGACGCCGCAACGGCTAGCGCGTAGGGAGGACGGCTTGATTCCCGAGTTCTCGATCGCTTCCCAGCTCATTTCGAGCAGCAAGCGTTGCTGCGGGTCCATCAGTGCAGCTTCGCGCGGCGAAATTCCGAAGAAAGCGGCATCGAAGGTCGCGATGTCGCCTAGCGATCCGGCGGCGAAAGTGTAGCTGGTCCCCGGATGGTTGCGGCGCGGATGCAGGAAGCTGTCCTGCGCCCAGCGCCCGGGATCGACCTCGCTCACCAGGTCGCGACAGTCGAGCAGGTCTTGCCAGTACTGGCTGGTTCTTGTTCCCGGCATTCGAAAGGAATAGCCGGTGATGGCCACGCGCCCGGTCATTAGTGGTCTCTTCTCCGTTGCTGTCGGCGATGCCCGAAGTGCCCATTCTGGCCGCTCCGAGAATCGGGGTGGGGACGGTCAGTGCTGGCGAGCTTCACACGCCCGGTTTGCCGGCAGAAGCGCCATACGCTTGGGGTGAGCGGAGGAAGGGCGCAAGCCATGAAGGCGTGCGGCGCGTCCGGGCAGAGTCGCAAGTCCGGCCGTGAGCGTGAGCGCCATGATTTCCGGCATGCGCGTGCGGCACGAAACCGGAAGCCAGTCCCGGGGGGAGAGGAGTTGTCCGCAGTTGAGCGCAGCGCCTTCTGTTTGTCGCTGAGCCGAAGCGGTGCCGCGACCGGAGACGAGAGCTAGCGACAAGTAACGACTCCCTGCTGGTTTCGACTTTTCGAGTGGTTGGGGCGATGTACGGGGCTCGAACCCGTGACCACTGGAATCACAATCCAGTGCTCTACCAACTGAGCTAACACCGCCACTGATGATCTGGCGCGCCCGGCGAGACTCGAACTCACGACCCCCGGCTTAGAAGGCCGGTGCTCTATCCGGTTGAGCTACGGGCGCCTGTACGAGGGTTCCTTTGCAGGACTTCCCGCGGGTACTGCCATTTTGCTACTTGTACCACTGGTCGGGGCGGTGGGATTCGAACTCACGACCCTCTGCTCCCAAAGCAGATGCGCTACCAGGCTGCGCTACGCCCCGAGGAAGCGCGCATTCTACAAGCTGGCATCACAGTGGTCAATGAGGTCCGGCATGAATTTGATGACTGTGAAAGCCGCCAGGATTTTCGGCTTGCAGCCGCAGGATCCGTGGTGCTGGCTTTCCTCCCGGGCAGATTGGCGTGGGCTTGACAGTGCCCGGTTGGCGAAGACGATTGCGGCGAAGAGGTGGTCCGAACTTGACCCCGCTTTCCGGCTGCGGTATATCCCTCAAACTGTGTCGACCGATGGGCGTTCAGCGAGAACACCCTCCATTTGTCGGTGTGCCGACGGTCGGCCACTTGTGAAAACTGAGCTACCTTGGGGAGCGGCCATGGAACGTGAAGCGATGGAGTATGACGTAGTGATTGTCGGTGCGGGGCCGGCAGGCTTGAGTGCGGCGATTCGTCTCAAGCAGCTCAATTCCGAGCTGTCGGTCATGGTGCTGGAGAAGGGTTCGGAAGTCGGCGCGCACATCCTCTCCGGCGCCTTGTTCGAGAGCCGCGCGCTGGACGAATTGCTACCCGACTGGCAGGCCCTGGGTGCGCCGCTGCAGACCCCGGTCAGCGAAGATCAGGTGTATCTGTATCGCAGTGAAACCGCGGCCGTCAAGCTGCCCGCGTTTGCCGTACCGGCACCGATGCACAATACCGGGAACTACATCATCAGCCTGGGCAGCCTGTGCCGTTGGCTGGGCGAACAGGCGGAAGCGCTGGGCGTCGAGATCTTCCCGGGCTTCGCAGCGGCCGAGTTGCTCTATCACGACGACGCCTCGGTGAAAGGCGTGGCCACTGGTGATCTGGGACGTGACAAGCACGGCGAGCCAAAGGACAATTTCCAGCCGGGCCTCGAGCTGCACGCCAAGTACACGCTGTTCGCCGAAGGGGCGCGCGGCCAGCTGGGCAAGGAACTGATCGCCAGATACGACCTGGCGGCTGGCGCTAGCGCCCAACACTACGGTCTCGGGATCAAGGAACTGTGGGAGATCGAGCCGGCAAAACACCAGGCTGGCCTGGTCGTGCATGGCGCTGGCTGGCCGCTTAGCGAACATGGCGCCAGCGGCGGCTCCTTCCTCTATCACCTGGCCGACAATCAGGTCGCCGTGGGGCTGATCGCCGATCTCAACTACGCCAATCCCTATCTATCGCCGTTCGAGGAATTTCAGCGTTTCAAGTCGCAGGCTCAGATCAGGAAGTACCTGGAAGGCGGCAAACGCCTGTGCTACGGGGCGCGCGCCATCACCAAGGGGGGGCTCAACAGCCTGCCCAAGCAGAGTTTCCCTGGCGGGCTGTTGATCGGCTGTGACGCCGGGACCCTGAATTTTGCCAAGATCAAGGGTATTCATACGGCCATGAAGTCGGCGATGCTGGCCGCCGAAACGGTGCACACCGCGCTGCAGGCGGACCCTGCAGGGCGCAGCGATCTGGTCGCCTATGAGCAGAACTTCAAGGCTTCCTGGTTGTACGCCGAACTCCACCAGGCGCGCAATTTCGGGCCGGCGCTGCACAGGTTCGGCACTTTCGCGGGCGGCGCCTTCAACTGGATTCAGCAGAATCTCTTTGGCGGGCGCATGTTCTTCACCCTCAAGGACGAAACCAGTGATCACGAACAATTACAGCCCGCGGCGAGCCATCAGCCGATCCAGTACGCGCGGCCAGACGGCGTCTTGAGCTTTGATCGCCTGTCGTCAGTTTTCATCTCCAATACGGCGCACGAGGAGGAGCAACCGGTCCATCTGCAGTTGCTCGACAGCAGCAAGGCGATTTCTGTCAACTTCAAGGAATACGCTTCGCCCGAGCAGCGCTATTGCCCTGCGGGAGTCTATGAAATCGTCGAAGAGGCCGCCGGCCCGCGGCTGCAGATCAATGCGTCGAACTGCGTTCATTGCAAGACCTGCGACATCAAGGATCCGATCCAGAACATCCGCTGGGTAGCGCCCGAGGGCGGCGGTGGGCCGAACTATCCGAACATGTAAGCGCTCCGCACAATGACGGTGGCTGCGGGAGGGTGGATGTTGAAAGTCAGTCGGCTGATGAGCGCTGCTGCGCGAGTGCCCAGGCAACGTGCTCACGCAGCAGCGGCGAGGGGTCATCCTGTCGCGAGCATAGCGCCGCGATGATGGCCGGCGAGCAGGGTGCGTTGCCCAGGGCGACGGCAATATTGCGCAGCCAGCGCAGGTGGCCGATGCGGCGAATCGGGCTGCCGGCCAGGCGGTTGTTGAAGTCCTCCTCGCTCCAGGCGAAGAGGGTCGTCAATGGCGTCGCGTCAAGCCCGTTGCGCACCGCAAAGTCGGGGTCGCCGATCTGGGCGAAGCGGTTCCAGGGGCAGCACAGCTGACAGTCGTCGCAGCCGTAGATGCGCGTGCCGATCAGCGGCCGCAGGGCCACCGGGATGGCGCCGTGCAGCTCGATCGTCAGATACGAAATGCATAGCCGGGCGTCCACTTCGTAGGGGGCGACGATGGCTGCGGTCGGGCAGGCGTCGAGGCAACGCCGGCAGTCGCCGCAATGGTCGGCGATCGGCGTATCGGCGGGCAGCGGCAGGGTGCTGTAGATCTCGCCCAGGAAGTGCCACGAACCCTCGCGCGTCAGCGATAGCGTGTGTTTGCCGCGCCAGGCGATGCCTGCCTGACGGGCGAAATCGGTTTCCATGACCGGTGCCGAATCGGAAAATACGCGGCAGGCAAAGGGCTCTGCCAAGTCCAGCGTCGCCACCTCCTGGCGCAGACGGTCGGCGAGTTTCTGCAGCCGCTGGCGGACGGTCTTGTGATAGTCGCGGCCGAGTGCGTAGCGCGAGACGTAGGCCAGCTCGGCATCGTCGAGGACTTTTTGTGCATCGACAGCCGCGGGCCAGTAAGCCAGGCGTACCGAAATGACCGACAGGGCGCCCGGCAGGAGCAGCGGCGGCGCCGCGCGCAGCGCCGCATGTTTGGCCATATAATCCATTTCGCCGTGCCGGCCCAGCGCAAGCCAGCGCATCAGCCACGGCGCTGCGGCTGATACATCGGCCCTGGCGATGCCGATCGCGGCAAAGCCCAGTTCCTGACCCCAGTCCTTGATTTTTTTCGCTACTGCGGCGTAAGCGCCTTGGCCATCGGCCAGGCCGCCGACGGTGCCTGTTTGGGAGTTCTCTTCTTGCATAGCAGCGATGATAACCAGTCGGCAGTCCGTCTGCATCTCTCCGACGACGCGGCGACCGCCGAGTTTGGCCGCCAACTGGCGCCCCTGCTCGTTCCGGGGATGGTGGTCTGGCTCGATGGCGACCTCGGCGCCGGGAAAACCTCCCTGGTGCGCGCCATGTTGCGCGCGCTCGGCCATGTCGGTCCGGTAAAAAGCCCCACCTACACATTGGTTGAAATTTATGTGATTTCGAGGATATACTGGTATCACTTTGATTTCTATCGGTTCAACTTTCCAGAAGAGTTCGTTGATGCAGGGCTTGGCGAATATTTCCGAGACGATGCCGTTTGCTTGGTCGAGTGGCCCCAAAAGGCTGCCCGGCAGGTGCCTGCGGCTGACATCGTCCTTATGTTCCATATTTGCGGGAACGGTCGGACGCTGGACGTTGTTGCGAGTACCGAGGAGGGACAAAAATGTCTGAACGCGCTGAGGAGCGGTTGGCAGGACGCCGGAGACTGATCAAGTTGGCCGGTGCTTCGCTGTTTCTAACAGTCAGCCAGGTATCGCAAGCGTCTGCCAAGAGAAGTCCGGCTGTTCTTGCCGTTCGCGTCTGGCCGGCAGCAGAGTACACGCGCGTGACGATCGAACTCAGCGCACCATTGAAATACACGCAATTCACGGTCAAAGATCCTGACCGTCTGGTCGTGGACCTGGAAGGCATCGAGCTGACCAGCGTGCTCGACAGCCTTTCCAGCAAGGTGCTTCCCGACGATCCCAATATCAAGCTGCTGCGCGCCGGGCGCCACAAGCCGGGCGTCGTTCGTCTGGTGATGGAGCTCAAGACCGAGGTCGCGCCGCAGGTTTTTGAACTGGCACCAGTGGGTAATTACGGGCATCGCCTGGTTCTCGACGTCTATCCGTCAACGCCACCGGATCCGCTGCTCTCGCTGCTCGACAGCAAGGACTGGAAAGTCGCACCCGTCGAAAGCAGGCCTGAGATCATCGCCGAAAGCCGGCCCGAACCAGGCACCGATGCCAATATCGACGCGAAGATCGACGCCAAGATCGACGCGAAGATCGACGCGAAGCCCGAGCAACTCGCCGAGCACCGGCCAGTGAGCAAACAGCGGGGTCGGTCGGTCATCGATCGTCTGGTGACGATCACCCTCGATCCGGGGCACGGAGGCGAGGATCCTGGTGCGATCGGGAGCGGTGGCAGCTACGAAAAGCACGTCACGCTGGCGGTGGCCAAGCGCTTGCGCGCGAAAATTGCGGCCGACCCGAACATGCGTGTAGTCCTGACTCGTGACTCGGACTTCTTCGTGCCCCTGCGCGCACGCGTCGATAAAGCGCGTCGAATCCAGTCCGACCTCTTCGTTTCGATCCATGCCGACGCCTTTGTCAGGCCGGACGCCAATGGGTCGTCAGTTTTCGTTCTTTCCGAGAGCGGTGCCTCGAGTTCGGCGGCGCGTTATCTGGCCCAGAAAGAGAACGCCTCCGACCTGATTGGTGGCGTCAATATCTCCGTCAACGACCCCGTCCTGGCGCGTACGCTGCTCGATCTCTCGCAGACGGCAACAATCAGCGATAGCCTGAAGCTCGGCAAAGCGGTCCTCGGCGAGATTGGCGGTATCAACCGCCTGCACAAGGCGCACGTCGAACAGGCCGGTTTTGCCGTTCTCAAGGCGCCCGATATTCCGTCGATCCTGATCGAAACCGCCTTCATCTCCAATCCGGAGGAGGAGAAGCGCCTGAACGATGACGCCTACCAGGACAAACTGGCCTCGGCCATCTTTTCGGGGATAAAGAAGTACCTGGCCCTGAATCCGCCGCTGGCCAAGTCGACCCTGGCCAGGCTCGATTAACTTTCTCGCTTGCGCTCGCGGCGAGGGCGCCGACGAGCAAGCGACAGCGTTTCGGGCCGCAAATAGAGGTTCCAAATATCCGTCGGCGCTGCTAGAATGCCGACCCTGCACATGCTTCAAGAGTCACCGTGCCGCTGTAGCTCAGTCGGTAGAGCAGCGCATTCGTAATGCGAAGGTCGACAGTTCGATTCCGTCCAGCGGCACCAAAAATCAAAGGGTTAGCGATACGCTAGCCCTTTATTTTTTTGTGGGCTAGCGCCGGGCTAGCGCCAGATGGAAATTGCCAGCGAAATAGCTTGCGGGCTCGTGGCTTGGCTTTCGAGAGTCTGGCGGCATCCGGGTGGGCAGACCGCCGAGAATCAGTGGCCGATCGGCAATTGGCAGGCGTCGATCAACAAGCCACCGGAAAGATCCCTTCGTCATTGTTACCGCTCCGCTTCACCGCCAGCGTTGTCGACGCACGCCTAGCCAGGACGTTGATCGCGAGTCATGTTCGGCGAGTGCCAGCGACTCAGCTGCGTCCGCGCGTTCGCCAATTGCTAACGGCCGATACGATGCTACGCCGACTGGATTCGGACGCCGGTGCCTCGGCCGGATCACGCTGGCTGGAACCAGCGACAGACGAGCCGTCAGGCTCGCCACCCGACGGTGTCTACCCAGAGGCTCGCGTTTGGGCAGGCCCTTCGTCGTCGCACTTGGCGATTTGTTGCAGACGCTGAAGCGCGTCCCGGGAGATCGCCGCGTTGTGCTCATCGTTATGGCGCTCAAAGATCTCCAGCGCCTTGCGGTTCCAAGCATCGGCCGCCTCTAAGTCGGGCGGCTTATGGGCCAGTGCCACTCTGCCGAGCCGGTGGTAGGTGATCGCTGCGCCGTGTTCATTGTCCTGGCGCTCCTCGATTCCCATCGACTTGTGGTACCAGACCTCGGCCACGTCGAAGTCAAGCCGCGCCTCGGCAACCCTGCCGAGGTTGTGGTAGCTGTTCGCGGTGTCGTGTTCGTTACCCCGACGCTCGAAGATCGCCAGCGCCTTACGGTACCAGGCGTCGGCCATATCGAGGTTGGGCCGCGCTAACGCCAAATTACCAAGCTGGCCGTAGCAGCTCGCCGCGTCGTGTTCGTTGCCCTGGCGCTCGAAGATCTCCAGCGCCTTGCGGCACCAAGCCTCTGCCGCCTCGAAGTTGCGCTCCTCCTCGACCACCTCGACGTTGAGCCGTTCCTCGGCCAGCCTGCTGAGCTGCTGGTAGGTGCTCGCCGCGCCGTGCTCGTCGCGCTGGCGCTCGAAGATCTCCAGCGCCTTGCGGTACCAAGCGTCGGCCGCCTCGAAGATGCGCCGCTCGTGGGCCACGATGCCGAGCTGGTGGTAGGTCATCGCAGCGCCCTGATGGTTGCCTTGATGCTCCTTGATCTCCAGTGACTTGCGGTACCAGTTCTCCGCCGTCTCGAACTTGCGCCGCTCCGCGGCCACTGTGCCGAGTTGGTGGTAGCAGCTCGCTGCGCTCTCGACGTTGCCCTGGCGCTCGAAGATCTCCAGCGCCTTGCAGTACCAGGCCTCGGCCATAGCTAAGTTGCGCCGCTCCTGGGCGACCCTGCCGAGCTGGTGGTATGGCGCAGCGGCCAGATCCTCCCGACCCAGTTGCTCGCAGTTTCGGGCGTATGCCTCGAATCGCATTGCCGCCAGCGGAAAGTCGCGCCGGTTGAGCGCATAGTTCGCCAGCGCCTGCATCAGTGCGCCGTAGGCTTGGAGATCACTCGCGCGCTGCGCCATCCCGAGCGCACGTTCGAAGCTGCCCCCGTAGATGTGGAAGACCGGCCGTTGCTCGTGCAGCGCCTTGGGCGCGCAGTGATCAGCCAGCTGCGCCATGATTGCCACAAACCCCTGCTCCCACGCGGACGCGTCTTCCGCATCGGCCAACAGCCGCGCTCCCTGGTGCCTGGCATAGCGTGCCAGTGCCGGATGCATCTCGTAGACGTTTTTGCCCAGCCTACGCACCAGCCCTGCCACCTCCAGCCGCTCCAGCGCTTGCTGCGCTTGTTCCGTCGTAAAGGGGAGCTGCGCTTCCTTGGCCATGTCGGCTAAAAAGGTCGTGTAAATATAGCCCTCGTGCAGCCCGATTGGATAGAGCAATGGTTTGAGGTCGGCGGGCAGTCCTTCTTCGATGTAGCGTAGCGTCGCATACAGGCGCTGCTCCACCGGGTCGTCGCTGTCGGCCTGCGGCACGTACTGTTCGAAGTCCTGCCGCAGTTGCTTCGCGTTGATGCTGCCGAGCCTGGGCAGGATCGCCCGCATCATCAGCGGGTGGCCTTTCAGAGAGTCGATGAGTTTAGCGCTGTCCTCGTCCTTGGCGTCCAGGTGCAGGCCCTGGTCGGCCAGGATCGCCTGCGCCAGAGCCTGGCGCTCTTCGCCCTGCAGCCCGCCGAGCGCAATGCGGTAGCACGCCGTGGTTCCCAGCCACGCCTCGTCGCTGCGGCTGGTGATGAGCACCTTGGTCTTGCTTTCTCGCAACTGCTCCAGGAACTGCTTGAGCGCTTGCCGCTCCTCGCGCGGCAGGGCGCTGTCCACGCCCGCATCGGCTGCGCCGCTAGCGCTCTCGAAGTTGTCCCACACGATCAGCAGCGCCTGGCTGCGCAGTGCCTGCAGCAGTGCGGTCCACTTCTTCTCGTCGGGCAGCGCCATGGCGTCGGTGCCGAAGATTTCTTCGACGAGGCGGTTACGCACGTAGCCGAACGATCGCACATCGGCGAAGCTCTGCCAGATCACCTTCCCGGGCAGGCCCTGGGTATGTGCCAGCCACTCGATGTAGCCTCGCGCCAGCGTCGTCTTGCCCACGCCGCCCAGGCCGTGCAGCAGCAGCGCCGCCGGTGCGCGGCGGCTGGCGCGCTCGAGTTCGAGCACGGCGCTGTCGCGGCCGATCACACCGTGCGGGGCGCCGCTCGCTTCGACCCGCGCCGATTCCGGGATCTTGCTTTCCGGTTTTGGCGTCGGCGCCAGCGCCTGCTGCTGGGTGCTTGGCTGCTTGGCAAACTCCAGCTGCAGCGGGTCTTGCTGGTAGAGCACCGGCACTAGCCAGTCCTGCAGTTGGATCTCGCCGCGGCGCTGGGGATGCAGGAACATCGCCTGGCGCCCGCCGCGTGTGGCGTCGGCGACGCTGCCGGTGAGAAATAGCTGACGGTAGAAGGCCGGCAGGAATTGCCTGGCACCGCTCACGTACAGCGAGTAGCCCATGGCCACCACGCTGCGCACGCCGGCGCGCAGCAGCGCCGTCGCCACCGAGGCGAAGGCGTCGTCGGCCTGCTCGTTGATCATCGCCGACTGGCAGGCGTTGAGCACCGCAATCGGGATGCGGTACTCGCGCAGCAGCTGGCTCAACTGCGCGCCGGTGATAGCCTCCTGGCTGCCGTCGTCCTTCTCGAAGACGAGCTGCCCTTGCGGACCCTTGAACTTGTCGGCGCCGCCAGCGCCCATCTGGCCGAAGCCGCCATGGCCGTCGAAGTGCACGATGTGATAGGCGCCGCGATGCTCCTCCAGTTCCCGGCGCAACTGCTCGAAGCTGGGCGGGCGTAGTACCTTCACTTCGGCCGGCAGGCCTTCGCTGTGGATGAGTTCGACCAGCGGGCGCGAAATGCTGCGGTAGGCGACGTCGCCCTGGTACGGCCGCGCGGTGACCAGCAGGATGCCCACCCGCTCGCGCGACAGGCCTTTGTGCAGGGGCAGCGGGTCGGCGATGGTGTCGAGTTGCCGCTCGATGCGGCAGTGCTGCGCCAGATCGCCCAGCTGCGGGTCGTGCAGCGCCTCCCACGGCCAGGAGAGTACACGCGGCGCGTCGCTGGCGATCACCAGTTGCAGTTGCCCATGGCCGTTGCGCGTGGCATCGCGGTAGTAGTCGCGTGCCTGGCCCTGACCGAGCAGGGTATTGAAGGTTTCTTGGCCCCACGCTCGCAGGGCTGTTTGCACCCGCTCGGCACGCATCTCGTTGGGGCCGTACGGGTAGTCGAGGTAGCTCTC
>QPGA01000018.1:0-33310 GCA_003332265.1 Candidatus Accumulibacter meliphilus | reverse complement strand
AACGCAACGCGAGGTACTTGAAGGGCTACTTCGTGAGGCGGACCGCGCTGCTTTGGAGCGCGCGGCGCGGGTGCAAAATGGCGAGAATGACTACTACGAAAAGCGCCTTCGATTGGACAAAGAGTCCGTTACGCAGTAACGCCAAACGGCTGCCTTTTCAGACCAAAAACTTGACCTCAGGACGAGGCTCAGAGTAAAACCTTTTAACCCCGCGTCGCTACGCTCCGACTGTCCAGATTCACGTGGAATGAGTGTCCAGTTTGCCGTGGAATCGGTGTCCAGTTTGCGTGGAATACACAATTGCTTGCGTGAAGTGTCCCAAGTGTCCCAAGGTGTCCCATACGTTTTTTCAAGAGAGAGGAACGAGAGAAGGGCGCGATTGGCTCAAAGCAGGGGACCGGACCAGCGCGGCTCGATAATCTGCCCGGGCGTCAGGCTGGCGCCTTGCTTTGCCAGTGGGGCGCCAACATACTCGTGGACGATGGATTCCAAGCCGGCCTTGGCCAGGCGTCGGCGGAAGTTGCCAATGGTCTCGGCATCAGGTGGACGCGGGCCAGCGTCATCAACTCGACAGAATGAACACACAGAGGGCGAATCGATCAGCAGCTCTTCCGCTTGCCGATCGTTGGCGCCGGTCAGCCACGCAACGACATGAATTCGCAGCATGGCACCAAGAGATACCGGGCGACGGCCGTTGCCAGGGCGGGGGTAGTGAATTGCAGCGTCAACGGCCCGTTCAAAGGCTGCCCAGTCCACTACACGGTCAAGCATCGTCAGGACAAGTTGCAGGCGGCTTTGCCGTGCCTTCGGCCAGCGAAGATCGTAAAAGGTCAGTTGATTGCTCATGGTGTCCGAAGAAAGAGGGTTGTTAGGTCCGAGTTCATGAGTTGCCTATGTATGCAACGGGCTTCCTAGAGCGATACCGCGCTGCGCATTACCCGCAAGTAAAGGACATCGGAAGGACCCAAAAAAATACTTGGCATGGCTTGGCTTGGGGCTTGACAGAACGACCGCCAAAAAGGCTTCCGAATAGGTGCCGGCTCTCTTGTCGGATGTCTGCGCAGCATTCGGCTATCCATCCTTGCAAGCTTCTCCGACCGGGCGCCCCAAGCCGGGCCAGCGCAGGTCGACGGGCCGTTGGTCGGGATCGCCAAGCATCGGCGCGAAGGCCGTGCAGCGCTGTAGTAAAAAGACATTTGGATAGTACGGACGGCGGGCGGTCAGTTCGCCCCGATCAACAGCACTGCAGCGCCATGAACTTGGGGCCAGGCTGGCACAGCAAGCGCAGGGGCGCCGGTTGTCGTCGGTAGAGAAAGCAGGGTGGTTATTCCTCGACGTCAGCCAGTCAAAGGCGCCTCGACTGGCCAGTGACCAGCGGTAGGCTTCCTGCCTGTCGACTTCTGTGTCGTTCGGATCGTTGAACACGCAGCAGACCATGAAGGCGGCCTGGTTTCGCTTCGCTTCATCAGCCTGCCATGCCTCGTTGTCAGCCGATTTAGCCGCGCGAAATTGCTCTGACTGCCGCCCTTCCCGGGCGCCCGGGGCTGTGGCTTCCCGCGTTTCGTCGCTTGCGCTGCTACCCTCTGTTGAAAAAACACATGGGACAGCTTGGGACACTTGGGACACTTCCGCCAAGTCATTGATGCTGCTTCGTGTTTTTCTTCTGGATATGCTAAACGCTGGACCGTTTATGCTGTACAGATTGGGACAGGCTGGGACACTTTGCATACCAGTATTGACCGGGCTTAACGGCTGGCCGGTGTCCGCTGGCACGGGCGTAGCGTCTGGCCGGGTGATTTCATCAAACAGGGCGTCGACATCAAGCATCGTCGTCGTCCCATATTGATGGCAGGATGTGCACGCACCGGGCGCGGCCTTCGCCGGGGATGGTCACTCTTACCAAGTGCGGGCGGTTCTTCTCCGTCCCACGTTCCACATAACCGCGTTCGACCAGCAGGCGGCCAACGTTACCCGCATCAAGACCAGAGCAAACGCGCGAACGCCACACTTCGACGAAGACGAAGTATTCCAAGCCATCATCGCCGGGCAGCGCTCGCCGGTAGCCGACGCGATCGGAGCGCACCGCGGCGCGGGTGTCGGTATCCACGGCGGGTCGGTCCCAATCAGCAAATGCCGATTCACCGTAGCGACGAAGAAACTCGCGAACCTGCCGCAAGGACGATCGTTCTTCGGCGTTTCCAGCGCCTCCACGATTGGCCAGCCAGGCTTGAAAGCACGTTGTCGCGGCGGCAAGCGCTGTCCCGGGTTGCCATCCTGTAATGCCCCATTGGGTAGCGAACTCGCCACCGGCAGCGACCAAGGCGAAGCGGCCAGCAACGCGGCGCGCTTGGCCTTCGGCGGCTTCTGACAAGCACCGCGCTTCAAAACGGCGGGATACTTCGGCCAGATCGCCGGGCAGTTCGTCGAAGTGTTCGACCAGCTTTTCCAGGTAGGCAATCCAGGCGGTCCCGTAGTGGCGCCGGGTGGCGTAGTCAAGCGCCTTGGCGAAATCTGAACCGTTGCCGTGCTCGTGCAATTCTTCAAAACAGCCGAGATTGGCGCCCGCGTCGGCGGGGATCTCACATAGCCTTACTTCTTGCCCGGCTTTGGTCTTCCGGTTCGCTTCGGCCATGTGTTCGGCCAAGCCGATTTCGCCGGCAGATTGAAAGAGCATTCGCCAGGTGCCGCGCTCGCGCGCTCCTCCGTTGCGGTTGGCGCGGGCCTTGGCTTGCCCGTTGCTCAGCAGGTAAGCACAGTCGCCCGCTTCCTTGGCGTCGATCTGGGCTAGCTCGTCCAGTTGAGAAGGGCAGTCCGAATGCTGCAGCGCGAATGCTTCCAAACCGTTCGACGTGGCGCGCCATCGCCCCATGTATTCAGGCGGGCCGGCGACGCTGGCAGCGAGTCGGAGCAGAGTAGTCTTGCCATCGCTTGAACTCCCGCGGTAGTGAAAGCCTCCACCTTCAGCGCCAGCCGGCAGCAACAGCGGGGCAGCAAAGGCGCAGCTCACCGCAAACAACAAGCGCGAGTTTCCAACGCACAGCGCCGAAACTTTCGCCTTCCATTGTTCAAGGCTGCCTTTGGTCTTGAATGGGCAAGCGCCGGGCGCATCGCTCGAAAAAATCACCGGCTCGTCGTCGTCGCCTATCGAACGATCGGGCAGGACGAAGCTTCCCGAATGCCAGCCGCAACGGTCCGTGATGCGCGCGCGCTTGTCGGGTCGTGCTTCCCGCAGGAACTCGGTAAGGTACTTGTCCATGCTACTGCGCGGCACAAAACCACGGTCGAGAAGAACACTTAGCGCCTCGGTGCCTTCGGCCTTCAGGCTGCCGTGCGGGATGATGACGCGATGTTGGCGCCGGTCAGGGTCGGGGATTTCGAGCAGCAAGCCCCAGCCGGCGGCGGCATGGTCGCGAACCAGTGACAAGACGGTAAAGGAATCGACGATGAAACGAGGGCGGCGGGGGGTGCCTTCCCGGTCGATCTCGTTCAACCACAAGCCGCCCTCGTCCATGGTGAAACGCGGTCGCAGCTCAGGGCCGGCGGCGCCGTTCTGGGAGTCGGTCACGCTGGCAGGCTTCGCGGCATCGGCGGCGGGTTCGGGCGCCGGGGGCGGGATCATGCGCCGTGCTTCCTCGGTGGCGCGCGCCAAAGCGGTCCGCACCGGCTCAGCGCCTCGCAGCGCGGCCAGGTCGTTGAAGTCTGAACCGGCTTCGTCGTCGTCGAAGACTGGAACCGCGACGGCGGCGCCGGCAGCGAGGGCCGCTTCGTTGGCCTTGGTCAAACCGGGATTGCCCTCTGTCGCGCGGTCATTGTCCGCACAGATGATGATTGCCGCGCCGCGATTCTTCGCCCGCAGCGCCAGCGCGACGGGCGCGAGGTTGCCACAGTCGAAAGCAACAGCCACCGGATAGCCGCTTGTCTCGTGCAGGGTGGCGCCGGTCGCGAAGCCCTCAGCGACCAGAAGCGGTGCGTTCGGTGATGGCTCTCCGATCTGGAACGAACAGCCGGATTTTTCGGCACCGGACAGAAAGTCCTTGTCGCGGTCGTCAATCTCTTCGGCGAGAATCGCTTGCAGCCCTCGCAGTTCGCCGGCCGGGTTGAACATCGGCACGAGTAGCGCACCGGGCGAAGATCGCTCGTGCCACTGTCCGGCCTCGTCCAGTGTCCATTTCTTCCAGGTGGCCAGCCGTAGGTCATGCGCTGCAACGCCTTTGCGGGTCAAATAGGGATGCTCCGCAGGTGCCGGCTTTGCCTTTGCCCACAGCGCGCGCGCTTTGCGCGCGGCGTCGTCGCGGCGTCTCTTGGCTTCCTTGTCGCGGGCGGCCTGGGCTGCCTGCACGTGCTTTCGGTGTGCCTCTCGATCGGCAGCGGTCAGTTCGTTTTCAGACTTGGCGCACCACGTTTGCGTCAGCCAGCCGCCCTTGTGGGTGCCAAACCAGCCGGCCGGCGTACCGTCCAGGTGCAGGCAATAGACGCCGTTCTTGGAGCCCGGCCGATCGTCGTCGACGTGGTAGCGGTGTGACTTGCCATCGGCGATGATGGCTTCGTCTGTCGCGAGGTCGGCGGCGCGAAGGGCGTCGCGGAAGTCTGCAATGATTTGCACTTCAGTCATGGGCCGGCCCTCCGTCGCTGCTGAGTTGCTTTCGTTCTCTCGGCAGCGCGGCGGATGGTGCGGCGTGGTAGCAGGGCTTCGAGGCGATATTCGCAACCGACGCAGCGCAGGAGGTACCCACATTCAAGGATCGCCGCGGCGAACACCTCTGCACGAATGGCGTGCTGAGGCATGAGCGCTTCGAGAATGGCTTGGTAGCCAACTGCGCGTAACGGGTCACTGCACGCGGACGCAGTAGCGGGGTACACCTCGGCACCCATAGCGTGATGCTGGCAAGCGGCGCGCGCGAAATGCGACCACACGGCCTGAGCGTGCAAGTCGCTGACTGGCACCCATTGCCCACGCGAGCGCGCATCTGCAACAGGTGGTCCAACGTCGGTTTCAAGGTGTCGCCGGGCGCGTTGGAATTGATCGTCGTAGGTAGCAGGATCAAGGGCGGCGAGTTTGCCGACTGTCAGTCCGACATAGGCGGCAGGATCGAGCGGCGGGCGATTGGTGAGAGTCCGGCGGAAAAAGGCCGCAGGGTCGAGCCCAAGCCTTTCAATGATTGACCGGCGGGCGTACCGACGATGGCTATCAAGACGAAGACCGGCCAGGCGATAGAACTCGTCCAGCTCGGGTCGGGTGCTGATGATCTCTGGCTTCATTGTTTGGCCTCGTCGGAAGGTTTCTGGCTCGCCGCGTGCACCGGCAGGCGAAGGGCGATAATCAGCGCTGCGGCGCCGATCAGAATTGACGGGTCTTCGCCGGTTTCGTCATAGCCGGCGGGCGCCAAACGTTCGACAATATGGCGGGCAGCCTGCAGGGCCTTCGCGGCGTCGGTAGCAGCGGCTAGAAATTCGGGTGGGGTTGAGGGCGATTGCATGGCGTGCACCTCAAGCTGTCGCCCCGGTTTCCCGGGTGCGCTTGCTCAGCCATGCGTCAAGATCGCTGACGCGGTACCGGACGTTGCGTCCGACTTTGATAAAGGGGAGAGTGTGCCGGCCCGTTGATCGCCAAACAGACAGCGTGCCAGGTGCGATACTGAGATATTCAGCGGCGGCCTTTTCGTCGAGCAGGCGACGCGAAGACTCGATTATTTCTTGAATGGTCATGGTTTGCTTCCATAAAGTCACCGCAAGCCCGGATGGCTTGGGTATGGAAGCGAATGCTGTCTATCGGCAGGTATCCCGCGCTAGCTGTCCCGCGAGGTGTCCGGTCTCCTATTTCTCCGGGGACTTCGAACCGGCGGGGTTGTGGCATCGTATGTTCTTGGCCTGACCCCACGCCTTGTCAAAGGTTCGGGTGGTGAATACAAAGGGTTCTTTGGCCAGGTGGTTGCAGCAGATGGTCCGCAGGTCTCGCTTTACCTTGTCTGGAACCTCTCCCTCAACGCCAAAAGCAGCGGCCAGTTTTTCGATGAATCCGACGCGGAGGTCAACCACGCTTTGCGATTCGGCTGTGTGGTCGCCAGCGTCAACGGCGGGAAGCGCTCGCCGGACTGGGTCGCCGCTATCATCGGCTTCTAGGTAAATGTCTCTCTGCCACTCCAGCATGATTTCGACGCGGTAATCGCGCTCATCCGGTTCCGGTCCGACGTAGGCAGGCATCCCAGCAAAGACAACTTGTTGCCCCCTTTCCATCCTCCCGCGGTAGCCCCGCAAGTCAACTCTTTTCTCCACGATGCACACAGGGCTGCCGCGGTTATCCAAGAACGCCGATACTTGGGCGAACAGCAAATGATCTGAGGGAAGGGGGTGGTAGGCGCTGTCTTCACGAACGAAGCACGAATACTCGCTCGCCGCGATACCCTGCGCCAGTCTTCGCAATGCGGCCTCTTGCGCAGTCGGCATCAGCAGTGCAGCAGTACGGTAGGGAACGCCGTTGCCGATGTCTTCGCGGAGCCCCTTGGCTGCTCGCTCTGTTGCAATCTCGATCGGTGTTTGGTAGCGCATGTGCTTGGCCCCTCAATCGCGACGGGGGCAACGTGCAGCCGATCGGGCGGCGAGGTTAGAATGTGCTGCATCCATGAAACGAACTCCTTGTCAGTTCGGATTGTGGAAAGGGGCGGCCAGCCGTTAGCCCGGTGGGCTGCCCCGTTTCTTGTTGGCGTGTTCTCGGTCAGTCAGCGCAAGCTTCCATTCTCACGGCTTCCGGCTCGTCCAAGAAGAATCCCAAGGCGCAATCGCCAAGCTCGACCAGACAAGCATCAATCGTTCGAGACGCGTCCTTGGCCATGATCTCGACGGCAGCGCTCAGAGTATCGGCGCTTACGCCGTTTTCGTAAGCGATCGCCAATTCGTGCATGACCTTAAGGACTATGCCGGCCTTGCCTAGCTTGCCGGCGATGCGCTGCGCGGTATCGGCAGAAATCGTCTTGGCGGTCATCATGAAAAGCCCCTGTCCTGTTGCGTCTTGGTGGCGTGAAGGGGGTTTGATGTAGGATCGGCAATAGCCATGATGCAATCTCCTTTTCAGGTTGCTTGGTGGTCAGGGCCGGTCGGTGTATCCGCACTTCCCGGCCCGCTTGCCTGATACCGTCAGGCGGCGGTCGAACTCAGATCATACGGCGCCGCGCTTTGGCAACTCCACGACATCGGCCGCGCTTTTCAAGCCGGCGGCTTCAAGCATGGCACTCGTCGCGGTGTTCACAGATGCTCTTACCGGGTCCAAGTCCAGACGGGCATAGATCGCCGTTGCCTGTTGGCTCTTGTGGTTCAAGCTCTTGCCGATGATGGCCAGAGAGGCGCCGGTTCTTGCCTGCCAGCTCCCAAGGGTGCGCCGCAAGTCATGCAAGGTTACGCCGTTGGGTTCGTTTCTGCCGTAGGGGATGCCAGCGCGCGCCATGACGCGCATGACCGCCTTCTTGGGTTCGACCATGTGCCCGCTTGCGCCCGGTCCGGGGAAAACAAAAGCACCGGCGGCCGCTTCTCGCCGGGCCTTGATGATGGTCACGGCTTCGGGGCAGAGCGTCACGTTTTGAGGCTCGCCGTTCTTGGTTGTCGGAATGCGCCAGGTGCCCGCTTCCACGTCGATTTCGCGCCAATTCATCGCGCATAAATTCGCACGGCGGGCGCCGGTCAGCAGTGCCAGCAAGATGAAGTCGCGCATGGTGTCGCTTGGCTCTTCGGCCAGTGAAGCGAAGAACCGCGGCAGTTCATCGGCTTGCAGGAAGCGGTCTCGGCTTACGGTGCGGCCAGCGACCTTGACGCCTTGCACGGGGTTGGCGTTGAGATAGCCCCATTCAATAGCCTTGCCGAAGACGCCAGACGCCAGCGCCCGGATAAGCTTTCTCGTTGCCACGGCTCGACCAGCTTTCTCGGCATCGGACAGAACCTTGCCAATCATTACCCGCGTGATGGTGGTTAGCTTGCGCCCGCCAAGTGGCTTTTGCAGGTAGTCCCGGAATCTTTGCTGCATGTCACGCCAAACGGTCAGCTTGCTGCCGTGCCGATCGCCGTATTCCGTGAAGAACTCCGTCAACGTCGGCTCTTCCTTCAGTGCGCGCCTTGCCTGGGCTGGATTGGCGCCGGCAGCAAACCCGGCAAGAATCTTCTGTGCTTCGATTCGTGCCTGCTCGACCGTCATGTCCGGGAAGGTGCCAAGCTTCAACCAAGCCATTGACGCGCCCGCGCGTTTCACCACGTAGAACGTCTTTGTGCCTGAACCAGTAACCCGCAGGGCTAGCTTTGGGATCTCCGTGTCGTATGCCGTCAATCGCTTTCCCTGCTCGGGAAGCGCTATGCCTTGGACGCTCGTCTTTGTGAACCTGATCTTCATCATATCAACCTCGCATAAACCGGGCTAGCATCGGGCTAGCACGGGCTATCAAATCCTGTCATATCTGGTGCTAGCCCGTTAATGTCAATATGCGCGCAAAGCCTTGCTCTGTCAAGGTTTGTTAAGGTCGGTTAATGCGTAGGTTTTCCAGGAGTCACGCATTCGTAATGCGAAGGTCGACAGTTCGATTCCGTCCAGCGGCACCAGTAAATCAAGCACTTAGCCCGGCTCGTAAGGTCGGGCTTTTTGTTGTCTGGCCTCTGGTCGGCGGATGGTAGGCAGATTCGAGCAATCCGAATCAATCCCGCCAAAGAAAAACCCGGCCGTGACCGGGTCCGGGGATGGCTTGGCACCGGCTCGCTACTCCGTGCGGTTCTCCATCCGAGCATTGACTCGTGGCCGCTCTGTAGGTCAGGCAAAGCTTGCGCACGCGGGTAGAGTAGAGGACGGGCTTTCGCCTGTCCTCTACTCTACCCAAAAAATGAGTGATCCCAAAAAATGCGCAAAAAGTGCCTGGGTGAGTGAAAGTCAGGCCTGCTTGCCGGCAACCGCCGGGACAGTGGCGAAGCTGACACCGAGTCGCAGCAGGGCGGCCTTGCCGCGAACGGTGAGGTCGCTGATGAAGCGAAACTGCTGGCGCGCATCGATCGGATAAGCTTTCAAGCGGTAGTGGGTGCCCCAGGGTTTTTCGTGCACGACGACCATGATCGGGTCGTCGAAATAGAGATAGGGGCTGGTCAGCGCGACATCCTGAAGTACCGCTTTGGCCGCCGCCGCGTCGTGCGCGGGATGGAGATAGAAATCGGCAGCACACTGGAGCTGCGGGCGACCGCAGTTGGCATTGAAAATCGGATCGCTCCAGAGGCGCAGATGGGGGATGCTGACCAGGGTATCGTCCGCGGTGACGATCTGCACCGTGCGCATGCCGATATGCGTCACCTCGCCGTAGATTCCGTTGACTTCGATCCAGTCGCCGTTGCGATAGGGCATTTCGCCAACGGCGACGATGCCGGCGATCAGGCTGCTGGCGTAGTCCTTCATCGCGAAACCGAGCGCCAGTCCGATGGTGCCGAACAGGGCCACCATATTCTGCAGCGACGGCTTGACGATCAGCGGCACGATCCACAGGAAAGCGACCACCAGGATGCCCAGCCGTAGCAGCGGCACGATGGCCAGCAAGTAGAGGCGGTGCTTTCCATGCATTTGCTCGGCAAGCCATGGCAGCAGTCTCTGCACGCTGACGATCAGCGTCGTCGTGAGAACAACGATCAGCAGCAATTCCAGCAGCGTACCGGTACCGAGGTCTTTGAAGAGTTGTTGCAGTGGTGGCACTTCCATGTTCGAGACCTCAGAAGTTATCGCGCAGAAAACCGCGCCGACGCAAGAATTCGCGCACCACGGCGTAGGCCGACGCGCTGATCTGCCAGCGACCATTGGCCAGGGCGATGACGCCCTGGGTCTGCAACTGCAGCACGCTGGACGCGATGCGGTGCCCGGGTTGCGGCAGCAACTCGGGCAGCAGTGTTGCCGGCAAGCCGTTGTGCAACAGCAGCGCGTGCAGGATGAAGACCAGGCCTTCGCCTTTTTCGGCCGGCAGGACGGGTTCTTGGCGGACCGCGGACACCCAGACGATTTCGGCGCCCGGATCCGCGTCGGGCTGCGTTTCGTCGGCCTGTTCCGTGCCGTCCTCACCCTGATCCGGCGTTGCCCGCAATGACGCCCGCCAGGAGTTCCAGGCACAGCCGATATTGCCGCGGCTATAAACGGCAAGCTGATTGACTTCCGGGCTCACCGCAGCGTTGTTCTCGCCGAGTTCCAGGTGCACTTCGTTGCCCGTCCTGGCGTTACAGAAGCGCAGGCGATCACGTACCGGGCACGGCATCAACTCGGCGAGAAAGTGCGACAGGCGCTGCCCATCGAAAGCCTGCAAGGTCAGCGCGCCCGGCTGCGGGAGCGGCCAGACTTCCTGCAAATATGCCCAGGCCCAACTGTCGCAAGCAATCACACCGCGTCCCAGAGCACCACTCGCCGCCTGTTCCAGGAGGCGCCGAACGAGTCCCAGGCCGTTGGCGTGACGCAGATAGCAATGTTCCAGATTCGCCAGCACCCACAGGCGATCGGTCGCTGGCCAGGCTTCCAGCCAGGCACCGTCGTCGCCAAGGATCTGCTCGCTGCTGGGCGCCTCGATCCGGAGCGCGTCGTGGCTGGCGGCCCAATGCGCAAGGATTTCCGGGTGGCCGCAATGCGGCTGTCCGATGACGAACCTGACCGGCGCGTCCGCATTGCTGGCCTGCAGCCAATCGGCCAGTGCCGCGTCCAGCGCTGCCGCCGCGCCGCGCCAGTCGATCGGCCGTGCCAGACGGTGCAAGCGCGACTGCGACAAGAGGCGCAATTCGTGCTCGGACTTGACCGGCGCCTGTTCGTCCTGTTGGTCCTGTTCGTCGCGCCGGAAAAGCTGTCTCAGTGATGTCCATTTCTCCAGCGCCGCGCTCGCGCCGGCGGGGCTGGGAACACGATAGTCGGCGAGCTTGACAAACTCCCACAGCATCGGCGGCGATACGCGATCCGGCTCTGGCAACGGTGGCTCTTGTGCGATGCTCATGCAGCGATGGTACGCGAACGAAACAGGGGATGCACCACGGTTTTCACGATGCGAACGGGCGCGCCCTTTGGGAGCCGGCGGCTGGCGCTGGCCGCCGGCCTGCGTTTCGCTTGATGATGAAGTGAGGTAGGCTGAGGCCATTTCGCCATTTCGCCATTTCGCGGCGCGGAAGCTGAACACTACTGAGACTTGCCAGGTGAAGCTGATGAACGTCAATACCGATCGTCTCGCCGGGCCGCTTGCCAGCCTCTCGCTGGCGGTCGCCTTGTCCTGGCTGGTTGTCGGCGTTGGCCGTGCCGACGTGCCGACTCCCGAGCAGGAATGCCGCCTGCGCAACGCGGCGATCTGTGAGCTGAACGGTGTGCAGTTCATGGTTGACGGAGCTTGCCCGCCGTCGGCGCGAACGATCCGGCCGCCGGGTAGCGAGCGTTGCGATGAAGCTGGGCGGACCGATACCCGCAGCGGGCAGCTGTCCCCGGCGCGAATGCCTGCAGCGCAAGCGGTTGCAGCGCCCACCGTCGTGACGCCAGCGCCAACATCAACTGCTGCAGCCGCGTCGCCTGCCCCGCTTCGCGATCTGGCGTGGGTCGGGCGGGCCGAGCGCTGGCTTTTGCCGCTGCTGTTGGCGGTAGGCGGCCTTCTGCTTGTCGGTCTGGGCGTGCTCAGCGTGCGCCTCGTGCGCGGGTGGCGTGCGACCCGCAAGGATCGGTCGACTGGTGAAGCGGCGTCCGAGCTTGCTCGTCCGCTGCTGCAAGGCGTGGTCGCTGCCTGTTGCGCGCTGCCTCTCGGCTACCAGGCGGCAGCGCTCGCCTTTGATCGCGTTTTCTCGAGTGCCAACAACCACGATACGGCGCTACCCTGGCTGCTCGCCGCTCCGCTCGCCGTGCTGGTGTTCCTGCTGGCCAGCGGTCTTTCCTTCGCCCTGATTGCCTTGCTGCTCGGCTGCCTGTTCAAGGGGGCAGGGAAGGGCTCGCCGTAAGCGGGGACCCGCGGCAAGTCGAAGCACCGCGCCAGCCATGGCTGGCGCATCGGCCACTGTGTCGTCTGCCGCAGAGGCTCGGGCAAGCGCCCGCGATCTGTCGGAGTTTCTTACATCTGCTGCGCGGGGCTGTCTGCGCGATTGGGGTGAACTGTTGATTAAACAAGAGTGTGCAATTTCGCACACACTCAGGTATAGGAATTGCTTATAGTTCTAAAACCTGTCTTTCGCGATAAGCAGTCTTGCTTCCTGCTGCGAGAGACGTGTTCGTGCCAGCTGCTCTGGAGGAGTGGAACAATGAATACCGAGATCGCACTACGGTGGTACTGCTGATGGATAGCAAAGCGCGTCCGGAGATTTTGCCGTCGCCGACCTGCGGGTCGGCCGCGAGGAAAGCACAGCGTAGTCATCGAGGTCGTGGTTTGGCGTGGCTGAGCGGGTTTCTGGCCAAGGCCTTCAGGCCAGCGGCCGGCGAACTGCCGACCAGCGCCGGGCGCCTGAACTTCGAGGCGCTCGAACCGCGCATCCTGCTCGACGGCGCGCCGAGCATACCGGTCACCCAGATCGATGGCTCGATCGACGTCGCCGGCGAGACCGATCGCTACGGTTTCACGCTGAACGAAACGGTTCGCGTGGTGTTCGATTCGCTGACCAACGATGCCAGCATGCGCTGGTCGCTCGAAGGACCGCGCGGCACGGTGGTCAGCGAGCGTGGCTTCAACGCTTCGGATTCCTACGAGCGGAGCGGCGACGTCGCCCTCGATCTGGGGGCGGGCGACTACACCTTGAGCGTCGATGGCGTCGCCGACAACATCGGCGCCTACAGTTTCCGCTTGATCGATATCGCGCAGGCGCAGGAGTTGATACCGGGAACGACGGTCGACGCACAGCTCGATCCAGGCAACAAGACCGACGCCTACCGTTTCAGTGTCGCCGCTGGTCAGCGCTTCTTCATTGACCGCTTGGCGAATACCGGCGACATCTACTGGCGGCTGCTCGATCCCTACGGTCGCACGGTGGTCGATCGTACGTCCATGAACAATGACCTCGGCGAGAGAACGCTCACCGTGGACGGCAGCTACACGCTGCTCATCGAGGGGCGTGCCTACACCACGGACAGCGCGAGTTACAGCTTCAACGTCGCCCTGCTCGACGAAGCCGTGCCGCAGCCGATGACCCTGGGTGCGCTGGTCGCCGGGCGCATCGCGCAGGCCGGGCAGCGCGACATCCACAGTTTCACGCTGGCTGCGGACACCCGTGTCGTCTTCGACTCGCTGACCGCCGACGATCGCCTGCTGTGGTCGCTCAGCGGTCCCAACGGGACGGTGCTTGCCGACCGGCGATTCCAGTATTCGGACTCCTACGAGCTGGCGGGCAATACCAGCATCCTGCTGCGCGCCGGCAGCTACACGCTGAGCGTCGATGGCGAGGGCGACCGCGTTGGGGATTACGCGTTTCGCGTGCTTGACCTGGCCGCGGCGGAGGCAGTCGCGTTGGACACGACGGTCACCGGCACGCTCGGCGATGCCGGTGCCAGCGGTGGTACACCGGGCAGCGCACCGGCCACGGAGACGCGGCTTTACAAGTTCGCTGCGCTTGCCGGCGAGCGTTTCTTCGTCGATAGCCTGGGACTGTCAGGCGACAATTTCTCGCTGCGCATTTTCGATCCCAAAGGTGGCCTGGTCTACGGGCCGCAGGCTTTCACGAGTGACGTCGATGTGTTCGCCGCGGCCGACGCGGGCGATTATGTTCTGGCGCTGGAAGGCCGCATCTTCAACACCCGTTCCAGCGACTACCAGTTCAAACTGCAGCACGTCGTCGATGGCAGCGCGTCGCTGGCGCTGGATTCTCGCGTCGACGGCACTCTCGACCATCCTGGTCAGCGCCAGGCCTACACTTTCACGCTGGCGGCGCCGGCGCAGTTGCTCTTCGACTCGCTGACTTACGATAACGATTTCAACTGGAGCCTGGTCGGGCCACGCGGCAGCGAGGTCGCCGGGCGCAGCTTCGTGTACTCGGATGCGGCCGAATTCGGCGGCAATCCGCTGCTGAGCCTGGCCGCCGGGGCCTATACCCTGACCGTCGACGGCAATCTCGATAGCCTTGGCGCCTACGCTTTCCGTCTGCTGAACCTGGCCACTGCGAGCAGTGTCGTCGCTAACGACAGCGACGTCAGCGGCACGCTCATCCCGGGCGGAATGACCGCCATCCACAAGTTCACCGCCAGCGCAGGTGACCAGGTGGTCTTCAACCGCCTTGCGCTCAGCGGCGGCAGCCCGTATTGGCGCTTGCTTGACGAGACCGGTTTCCAGGTTTTCGCGCCGGAGCCTTTTGCGGACCGGGCGAGTACCCACCTGCGCCTTGGCGGCACCTACACCCTGCTGGTCGAAGGCCGCAGCTGGGAAACCGGCGCTATCGATTACAGTTTCAAGATTGCCCTCGCGGGCAATACCCCGGTCGCCGCGCTGACCGGAACGGCCATCACGCTGGGCGCCGCGGTCAGCGGCACGCTGAGCGCCGCGGGCGAGGTGGACGACTACGTCTTTGCCGTCGCCGGTCCGACGCGACTCTACTTCGACAGCTTTGCGCCCAGCAACAGTGGCGAGTTTCACTGGTCGCTGCTCGGCCCACGCGGTACCGAGATCGCCGATCGCAGCACCTATTACTCGGACTCCTACGAGTTCGGCAACGGCAACCCGGTGATCGACGTGGCGCTGGCCGGAAGCTATCAGCTGCGTGTCTGGGGCAATGGCAACACCACCGGCAACTATAGTTTCCGCGTCCTGAACCTCGCCGACGGCGTGGCGGTTACGCCCGGCACGCCGCTCACCGCGAGCCTCGATCCGAGCAACGAAACCGACGTTTACCGCTTCACCGCCAACGCCGGCGACCGGCTGTTCTTCGACCGCCAGACGTTGAGTCCGGCCAACTCGGGCTGGGTCAGCTGGCGCTTGCTCGACCCCTACGGTCGCCAGGTCTGGGGGCCGGCGAATTTCTACGACGACGTCGACGTCAGTACGCTGGCGCTTACCGGTGTCTACACGCTGCTGATCGAGGGGCGGATCTGGAGCACGGGATCGGTCGCCAGTTTCGACTACAGCTTCAACATCCAGCCAGTCGCCGATGATCCGGCGCGTGCGCTGAGCATCGGCGAACCCGTCAACGGCAATATCGACCACGCCGGACAGCAGGACAGCTACAGCTTCTCGCTGGCCGACGAGACGCTGCTCTATTTCGACAGCCTGAGCAACAGCAACATCGCCTGGACCTTGCGCGGTCCGGACGGCTACGTCCTGAGTCGCAATCTGCAGAACTCCGATTCCTACGAACTGGGCCAGAGCAACCCACTGCTGCGGCTGGCGGCCGGCGCTTACACGCTGACTCTCGACGGCAGTGGTGATACCACCGGCGATTACAGCTTCCGGCTGGTGGACGTGGCCGGTGAAGCCGCCGCGTTGTTCCCCGGCACGGCGCTCAGCGACAGCCTGAGCAGTGCTCGCGTCACCGATTTCTATCAGTTCGACGCCCTTGCTGGCGAACGTTACTACTTCGACCGCATCAGCTATGACAACTACTACAACATCACCTACCGCCTGATCGATCCGCAGGGCAGGCAGGTCTGGGGCGGTTACGTCTGGCCGGAAGACCAGGAGATGAGCGCCTTCACCCTGTCGGGCACCTATTACCTGCTGGTCGAAGGCCGGGTCGGAAATACGGCGGCGGCCAACGCCTACGGCTTCAACATCCACAAGGTCGTCGATATCAGCGACAGCCTTAGCTTGGGCCAGGCGGTGAGCGGCAGCTTCGGCACGCCCGGCCAGCGCGCCAGCTACCGTTTCACGCTCAGCGACGCGCGGCAATTGCTCTTCGACGGCCTGACGCCGAACAACGCCAATCCTGATATCTACTGGACGCTGACCGGGCCACGCGGCACCGAGATCAGCAATCGCCGTTTCTACGGCTCCGAATCGAACGAGTTGGGCGCCACCAGTCCACTGCTCGATCTCGTCGCCGGTGACTACACCCTGACCCTGGACCCGCAGGGCGATCAGACCGGCGATTTCAGCTTCCGGCTCCTCGACCTTGCCGCGGCGACCGCGTTTACCAGCAACAGCGTGGTCAGCGGCCAGCTCGACCCGGCCAACGAAACCGACGTTTACCGCTTCGACGCCACGGCCGGTACGCGCTACTACCTCGACCGCCAGAAGCTGAGCAGCAGTGCCGACCGCCTGACCTGGCGCCTGTTCGATCCCTACGGTCGGCAGGTCTTCGGCCCCACCTACCTGAACGATGTCGACATTTTCACGCTCGGTGAAAGCGGCACCTACACGCTGATCGTCGAGGGCCGCATCTGGCAGACGCAATACAGCGCCACGATCGACTACAGTTTCAAGCTGCTGGAGATCACCGACGACATTGTCGACATCGTCCCCGGCGTCAGCCACGGCCTCGACCAGTTCAGTACCGATGGTCAGCTCGGTGGCGCCCTGAACGTCAACGGCCTGCGCTACGCACAGGTGGCCAGTAATGGCGACATTGATCTGACCGGCTTGCTGACGCTTGAAGCCTGGTTCAAGGTCGACGCCTACGCCAGCACCTGGCAGCCGCTTTTCTACAAGGGCAATGGCAACAGCAACCAGCGGACCTACACCCTGTGGCTCAATTCCGCGGGTTACCTGCACCTGTCGACCGGCAACAATGCCAACAACAACATCAACACCGCCGCCGGCAGCGTGGTCACCGGTCAGTGGTACCACGTTGCCGTGGTGCTCGATCGCGACAGTGCGAGCGGGGTGATGAAAATCTACCTGGACGGCGTCGAGGCCGCCAGCGGCGCTCTCGCCAAGACCGCCGCGAGTTCCAATACCAATCCGCTGCTGATCGGCAGCAGCCTGGAGAATTACCCGGTGTTCCAGGGCGCGGTGGACGATATCCGCCTGTGGAACAGCGTGCGCAGCGCACAGCAGATCGCCGACAACAAGGACCGCACGCTGGTCGGCGACGAGGCCGGGCTGCGCATGTACCTGAAAGCCGACGAGAGCAGCGGCACGACGCTGGCCGACGCCAGCGGCCGGGGCAATGCGGGACAGATCGTTCATCCCTGGTCGAGCGTGCCCGGCGTCGTCGCCGGGCGCATCGATTTTGGTCAGCAGGATTACTACCGCTTCACGCTTGCCGATACGACGCGCCTGTATTTTGATTCGCTGACCGACAACAACAATCTGCGCTGGACCCTGAGCGGCCCGCGTGGCACGCTGGTTTCCGATCGTCCCTTCCAGAGCAGCGATTCGCAGAACGGACTGAGCGTCTTCGACCTGGTAGCCGGCGACTACACGCTGCGTGTCGACGGGGTCGGCGACACCAGCGGCGACTATGGCTTCCGTCTGCTCGACCTCGCCGGCGCCCTGGAGCTGGACTTCAATACCGTGGTCAACGGTCAGCATACGCCGGCCACGGCCACCACCGCCTACCGCTTCACCGCCGAGGCGGGCGAGCGCCTGTACTTCGACGAGGTCTCGGCCAGCGGCGGCTATCCTTACTGGCGCCTGCTGGACCCCTGGGGTCGCAACCTGTGGGGACCCAACTACCTGCCCTCGGACGACGTGCGCTTGCAGACCCTGCCGTTTGCCGGCGTCTACACGCTGCTCGTCGAGGGCCGCCGGGATGGTGGCAGCGGTAGCAGCAGCTTCAGTTTCCGGGTGCAGCAGGTCCGGGACCTGACTCAGGCCATCACGCTGGACGGCGTGTACGGCATGCCCGCGCCCTGGGCCAATGGCCAGTTTGCCGGCGCGCTGCACTTCAACGGTCTGCAGTCGGCCCAGATCGACCATGCTGCGGCTCTTGACCTGACCGATACCCTGACCCTGGAGACCTGGGTCAAGGTGGACCGCTTCGACAATACCTGGACCACGCTTTTCTACAAGGGCAACCCGGAGAACCCTGGCGAGCGTAGCTATAGCCTCTGGCTGCACTCCAACGGTAGCGTCGCTTTCGATACCGGTGACGGCAGCAACCAGTCCACCCAGACCGGCAGCGGCCTGATCACCACCGGGCAGTGGCATCACATCGCGGCGGTCATGGACCGCACTGCCGGAACCGTACGCATCCTGGTGGATGGCGTGTTGCAGAAGAGCAGCACCAATATCCGCAAGAATTTGGCCAGCAGCAACAGCAATCCCCTGTACCTGGGTAGCGCGCTGGAGCCTGGCAGCAGCTACGCCAGCCTGGTGGGCAGCATGGACGACATCCGGGTCTGGAACGTGGCGCGTAGCGACGCCGAGATCCTGGCCTCGATGAATGCCCCGCTGGTCGGCAACGCGGCCGGGCTGGTGGCTTACATCAAGGCTGACGAGGGCGTCGGCAACAGCGCTGCCGATGCTACTGGCCACGGTCATGTCGTCAGCCTGAGCGAAGCCACTGCCCCGGTCATCGTGGGCGCCATCGAACATGTCGGTCAGCTGGTCAACTACACCTTCACCCTCGGCGAAGCCAGCACGCGCGTCTACTTCGACGCCATGACCGATAGCTCCAATGTGCGCTGGAGCCTCACCGGTCCCCGCGGTACCTTGGTCAGCGGCCGTCACTTTCAGCAGAGCGATTCCGTCGACGCTCTGTCCTTGTTCGATTTGCCGGCCGGCGACTACCAGCTCAGCATCGCCGGCTATCAGGACTACACCGGCGAATTCCGTTTTCGCCTGCTCGATCTGGCCGCTGCCAGCATCTTCGCCCCCGGCACTCCGGTCAGCGGCAGCCTGACCCCGGCCAACCAGACCGACGCCTATCAGTTCACCGCCAATGCCGGTGAGCGCTATTTCTTCGAGCGCATCAGCGAGGTGGCTGGCGATATCTATTGGCGCCTGCTCGACCCCTGGGGCCGGACCGTTTGGGGCGCCAGTAACTTCAATGCCGACGCCGGCCTGTTTACGCTGGCGTACGACGGCATCTATACCTTGCTGATGGAAGGCCGGCGCAATGGCGCCGGCAATGCCTCCTACTCATTCAATGTCCAGCCCGTGGCTGATGATGTGGCCAATCTGACCCTGGGCGCCGCGGTCAGCGGCAGTATCGAGCACGCGGCCCAGCAGGACTACTACAACTTCCGTCTGGAGGCCGATAGTGCCCTGTATTTCGATTCCCTCACCAACAGCACCGACTTCACCTGGACACTCAGTGGTCCGCGCGGCCCGGTGGTGTCGGCCCGGCAGTTCGCCGACAGCGACTCCAACGATTACAAAAGCAAGCCGGTGCTCAGCCTGGAGGCCGGCGATTACACCCTGATCGTAGACGGCAAGGATGCCACGACCGGCACTTACGGCTTCCGACTGGTGGACCTGGCTGCGGCCACGCTCATCGACGTCGGCGATACGGTCACCGACACCCTGAGCCCCGGCAACGCGACGCACCTGTTCCGCTTCGCTGCCAGCGCCCGCGACCGTTTTAATTTCGAGCTGCTCAGCGAGAGCGCAAACAGCCCGTACTGGCGGCTCATCAGTCCCGATCACGGGGTGGTATTTGGCCCCAGCGCCACTGATGACGTGGTGTCAACCATGCCCTTCACCGGCACCTACTACCTGCTGCTCGAAGGGCGGGTCGGCGAGAGCAACGCCGTCGACTACAGTTTCCGGATAGCCGACACCGCCTTGCCGAATAGCGGCGGTCACAGCAGTCAGGATTTCGACGCCGACGGCTTGCCGTGGGTAGCCGCCAGCTTCAGCAAGTCGGCGCCGGTGGTGATCCCCGGTGGGCCGTCGGGCGACTTCCTGCGCCTGCTGCCGGGCAGCGTCACCGGCTACAACACGATTGCCTTCAACAATGCCGGCGTTGGCGTAATCCCGGCGACGGTGAGCGTCGATTTCGACTTCCGCATCGGCAAAGTCAGCAATCAGGGTGACGGCATCGGCTTCGCTTGGTTGAACGCGGACGTTTGGGGCAACAGCGGTCCGGCACCGCAGTTCGGCGAAGAGGTCAATCTGGCCGGCAGCTTTGGCGTCGGTTTCGACCCGGTGAACAACGGCGAACTCAGCGACAACCACGTCTCCCTGCATTTCAACGGTAACAAGCTGGCCGAGTTCAACCTCCCTGGCTTCCGTCTCGACAGCGGCGATTTCCAGCACGCGCGCATCGTCATTGTCGCGGTCGCCGGCGGCAGCAAGGTTTCCGTCTACCTGACACCCAGTGCCGGCAGCGAAGTGGCGGTCGTCGAGGACTATTTCATCAGCGCTATGCAGGCCTACGACGGGCGCATGGCTTTCGGTGCGCGCAACGGCGGTTGGCGCGCCGACAACGACCTCGACAATATCCGCGTCGCCGTCGTCGCCGGTACGGCCGAGCCCCTGCCGGTCCTGACCCTGGGTAGCGTGGCGGTGAGCGGCACGCTGTCCGCCAGCGGCGAGATAGACCGCTACCGCTTCAGCGTCACCGACGCTACGCGCACCTATTTCGACTCGCTGACCAACAACAGCAGCCTGCGCTGGAGTCTGAGCGGGCCGCGTGGCAGCGTCGTTACCGACCGCAGCTTCACCGCTTCGGATGCCTACCAGGGCCTGTCCCTGCTGGACCTGACAGCGGGTGACTACCTGTTGTCCGTTTTCGGTAGCACCGGCGCCTACAGCTTCAAGCTGATGGACATGGATCAGGGCGAAGTGCTGACCCCGGATACCCCTACCAGCGGTACGCTCAGCCCGGGCAACGAGACCGACATCTACCGTTTCGATGCCCTTGCCGGCGAGCAATTCTACTTCGACCGCGTCAGCTTCAGCGGCGGCTACTACACCGATTGGCGCTTGATCGATCCCTTCGGCCGCACGCTGTGGGGGCCGACGCACATGTACAGCAACGACGTCGACCTGACGACGCTGCCCTACTCGGGGACCTACTACCTGCTGCTCGAGGGCCGCTATCACGAGGATACGGCGTCGAACTACACGATCAACGTGCGCAAGATCGACAACAGCGTCAGCACGCCGATCGTCGTCGGCGACCGCGTCGATGCCGAACTGAGCAAGCCGGGCGAGGTCGACAGCTTCAGCTTCGAAATCGGCGGCAGCGAGTCGAAACGCGTCTACTTCGATGTTCTTACCAACACCAGCCAACTCAGCTGGACCTTGAGCGGGCCGCGCGGCAGCCTTGTCTCCGGGCGCTTGTTCAGCGCCACCGACGCCGCCAACGGGCGCTCGATCATGGATCTGGCGCCGGGCAGTTACACGCTGATCGTCGACGGCAGTGGCGATGCCACCGGCGCTTACGCTTTCCGCCTGCTCGATCTGGCGGCCGGGACGCAGATCGTCCCCGGCACGCCGCTGCTCGAGCGGACGCTGACGCCCGGCAACGAGACCGACGTGTACTGGTTCGACGCCGTCGCCGGCGAGCGTTTCTACTTCGATCGCGTCAGCTTCAGCGGCGGTTATTACACCGACTGGCAGTTGCTCGACCCGGCGGGGAACACGCTGTGGGGCCCCACCCACATGTACAGTAACGATGTCGATGTCACGACACTGCCGCGCAGCGGTCGCTACACCTTGCTGGTCGAAGGTCGCTACCACGAAGACGCGGCCACTTCGACTTACACCATCAACGTCCAGCCGGTGCTCGACCATGTCACACCGATGACGCTCGACAGCGAGGTCGCCGGCTCGATCGACAGCGTCGGCCAGCGCGGCCTGCATACCTTCACGCTCAGCGAGACCAAGCAGGTCTACGTCGACGTCCTGACCAACAACGGCAATTTCTCGTGGAGTCTCAGCGGTCCGCGCGGCAGCGAGGTGGCGAACCGCTCCTTCAGCAGCACCGACGGCGTGCATGGGCTGTCGCTGCTCGAACTGCTGCCGGGCGATTACACGCTGAGCATCGACGCTAGCGGCGAGGCAACCGGCGCTTACGCCTTGCGCCTGCTCGACCTCGCCGCTGCGCAGCTGATCACCCCGGGTACGCCGGTCAGCAGCCAGCTCAATCCGGCCAATTCGACCGATATCTTCCGCTTCAACGCTGCCGCCGGCGATCGTTTCTACTTCGACCGGGTCAGCTTCAGCGGCGCCTACTACACCGAATGGCGCTTGCTCGACCCCTGGGGCAAGACGGTGTGGGGGCCGACACATTTCTACGCCAATGACGTCGACGTGACGACGCTGGAATTCGACGGCCTGTACACGCTGCTCGTCGAGGGGCGCTACCACGAGAGCGGCATCTCGAACTACACGCTCAATGTGTCGCCGTCGCCGGTCGCGCAAAAAATCATCCTTTCCGGCCTCGGTACCGTTCCGGGTGCCGACCTCAAGGTCGAGAATCTGGTGTTGACGCCGGTCGGCGGCGGTCTTACCGCCGGCGGCGAGGTGCTGGTCAGCTGGGAAGTGAGCAATACCGGCAATTTGCCAGCCGATGCGCCGTGGAAAGATCGCATCCTGGTGCGCAACATGGACCGTGGCGGCGAGTTGGTCGTCAACCTGCTGGTCGACTACAGCGACCTCGGTGCCGCAGCGACCGATCCGCTGGCCGTCGGCGCGCGTCGCGCCCGGCAGGTGACGGTGAGCTTGCCACCCGGCAACAGCGGTGCCGGCAACTTGCGTTTCGAAGTCGCCGCCGACGTCACCAACGTCGTCGCCGAACCCGGCGTCGCCGAGCTGAACAATGCTGCCAGCGTGAACGCGCTCGCCGCGTCGACCCCGTATCCCGACCTGCAGGTCGATAGCGTCGTCGTGACGCCGAGCAGCGGCTGGGCGGCGGGTAGCAGCGTTACCGTCAGCTGGCGGGTGAATAACAGCGGCAGCGTTGGCGTCGACGACGCCTGGAATGATCGCCTCCGGGTGCGCAATCTGAGTACCGGCGCGATCCTGCTCAACGCCAGCAGCCGCTATCTGCCGGCGCTCGGTGGCGAGCTCGCCGCCGGCGGCTCGATCGACCGCCGCTTCACCTTCAACTGGCCGGCCGGCGCCGTCGGCAGCGGCCAGTTCGAATTCCTGGTGAGCACCGACGACGATGGCGAGATTTTCGAGAGCAACGCCAGCGACAGCGCGGAGACCAACAACGCGGCGACTGTGGTCGTCGCCTCGGCGCCCGATCTGCTCGTCCAGAGGCTGCGCGTCGACGCGCTCACGGCCACTGCCGGCGACAGCGTCACCGTTTTCTGGGACGATCGCAACGACGGCCTGATCGCCACCCCGGCGAGCTGGCAAGACCGCCTGATCGTGCGCAACCTGAGCAGCGGCGAAACGCTGCTCGACGTCGCTCTGCCCTACAACATCGCACTGATCGGCAACGCCGCGCTGGCGCCCGATGCCAGCGTCGCGCGTTCGTACACCTTCCAGTTGCCGGAGGGCCTGCGCGGCAGCGGCCAGATCGAAGTCGAGGTGCGTGCCGACCAGAACGCCGCCGGCCAGGGTAGCCTGGTCGAATATACCGCCGCCGGCGACGGCGGCGAGAGCAACAACAGCGCTCGCCTGGCGTTCACCGCGGCGGCCAGACCCTACGCCGACCTCGCGGTCGGCAGCTTGAGCGCACCGAGCAGCGGCCGCGGCGGCGAGACGATCACGCTCGAGTGGACGGTGCTCAACCAGGGATCGATTGCCAGCGGCGTGCAGTGGAGCGACCGCGTCGTGCTCAGCAGGGACGACCTGATCGGCAACGCCGACGACGTGACTCTGGCCAGCGTCGGGCATTACGGCGTGCTGGCGCCCGGTGCCTCGTATCAGCAGAGCCGGCAGCTGCTCGTTCCCGAGCGCCTGGATGGCGCTTTCCGCCTGGCGGTCGTCGCCGACGCGCTGGGCGAGCTCAGCGAGCCCGACACGCGCGCCAACAACAGCGCGATGGTGATGATCGACCTGTCGACGCCGCACGCCGACCTGCAGGTCGAGGTCGTCGCCGCACCGGCCAGCGCGCGCAGCGGTGAAGCGACGCCGGTCAGCTGGCGGGTGCGCAATGCCGGCGACCGGCCGACCGATGTGACGCAATGGCAGGACCGCATCTACCTGTCGAGCGACGCCGCGCTCGACGCTGGCGATACGCTGCTGGCGCAGATCCTGCACAGCGGTGGGCTCGGCGCTGGTGAAAGCTACAGCGGCCAGAGCAATGTCTTCCTGCCTTTCGGGATCACTGGCGACTACCACATTCTGGTCAAGACCGACGCTGCCAGCCAGGTTTTCGAGAGCATTTTCGAGGACAACAACGTCACTGCCAGCCATGCGGCGGTGCAGGTGCTGGCGCCGACGCTGGCCGATCTGAGCGTCAGCGAGATCGTCGTGCCGGTGCCGGGCGCTCCGGGTCAGACGCGGATCGTTACGTGGACCGTCGCCAATAGCGGCAGCGGCGCCGCGCGTGGCAGCTGGAGCGACCGCGTGTACCTCAGCGCCGACGGCAGTCTCGGCGGCGCGCGTCTGCTGGCGACCGTGCCGCACAGCGGCGAACTGTTGGCGCTGGCCAGCTACACGGCGAGCGCCGAGATCACGCTGCCCGACGTCGCCGACGGCGATTATTTCATTGTCGTCAGCAGCGACGTTGGCGATACGGTGTTCGAAGGCAGCCAGGAGGGCAACAACAGCAGTGTTTCAACGGCGACGCTGAGCGTCGTCCATCCGGATCTGCGGCCGGTGTTGGTGAGCGCGCCGGCCGGCGCGCTGTCCAGCGAGGCCATCGTCGTCGCCTGGCAGATGCGCAACGCCGGCAGCAGCGACGCTTTCGGCGCGTGGACCGATCGCCTCTACCTGTCGCGCGATGCGACGCTTGGTGCCGACGACACACTGCTCGGCGAACTGGCGCATGGCGGGCCACTCGCTACCGGCGCCAGCTACGACGCGCAACTGCAGGTCAATTTGCCGCTGGCGGCCAGCGGCGACTACTTCCTCCTATTGGTCGGCGACGCGCTCGGGCAGGTGCACGAGCTCGGTGCCGAAAACAACAACGTCGGTTCGACGCCTTTCGCCGCGGCGCTGGCGCCTTACGCCAACCTGGTCGTCAGCGCCGTCAGTGCCGAAGCCAGCGTGCCCTATGCGCCGGCACCCGAGGTGGTTGTCGGCGACCCGGCACAGATCACCGTCAGCTGGACGGTCGGCAACGACGGCACCGGTGTCGGCCAAACGACGCAGTGGACCGATACCCTGCTGGTGTCCACCGACGCCGTCGTCAGCGACGATGACCGCGTCCTTGCCAGCTACGAGCACCTCGGCGCGCTCGCTGTCGGTGAGAGCTACACCCGCAGCGAGACTTTCCTGCTGCCGGCCTACTTCCAGGGGCGCTACCATTTCTTCGTGCGCAGCGACGCCGGCAACCAGGTCTTCGAGAACGGTCTCGAGGCCGACAATGCCGCCGAGGCGGCGCGCATCTTCGATGTCGTGCGCATTCCCTACGCCGACCTGATCGTCAGCCAGGCGAGCGTACCGGCGACCGCCCGTTCGGGGCAGAGCATGACCGTTTCCTGGCAGGTGACCAACAACGGCATTGGTCCGACCGATATTCCCGGCTGGAACGACGTAGTCACCCTCGCCGACGCTGCGGGCAAGCCAGTTGCCGTGCTTGGCAGCTTCACGCACCTCGGCGTGCTCGCCGCCGGCGACAGCTACAGCCGCACGCAGGAAGTGACGATTCCCAACGGGCTCTCCGGCAGCTACTTCGTGAGCGTACGCACCGCTGGCCCCGAAGAATTCATCTACGTCGACAACAACAGCCGCGTCGCCGGGCTGGTGGACATCGTCCTGTCGGACTCGCCCGACCTGCAGGTGACCGATATCGTGACGCCGGAGACGGCCTCCGAAGGCGACACCATCGACGTTCGCTGGACGGTCACCAACAACGGACTGGCCAAGGCCGATGGCGCGTGGACCGATGTCGTTTCAATGCGCAAGGTCGGTCAGCCCAACGACCCCGGCATCTACCTCGGCACTTTCACCTACGACGCCGGCGGCCTCGAAGCCGGCATTTCCTACACTCGCACCGAGCGCTTCCGCCTGCCGGCGCGCACCGAAGGTGTTTATCAGCTGGTCGTGCTGACCAATTCCAGCCGGCAGGTGTACGAGTACGGCAGCGCTGCCGCCAACAACAGCGCTGCCGACGACCAGGTGCTGCAGGTCGCGCTGTTGCCGCGCTCGGACCTGCAGGTGGCCAACGTCGTTGCGCCGGCGCGGGCCGCGGCCGGCGCGACGGTGTCGTTGCGTTTTTCGATCATCAACCAGGGCAGCGTGCCGACGACGACGCCGCGCTGGAAAGACCGCGTCTACCTGTCGCTCGACAACAAGCTCAGCGGCGACGACCTGCTGATCGGCTCTTACGACAATGGTGCGGCGCTCAACCCCGGCGAGCAGTACGCGACCGACAGCGGCAGCCTGGAGATCCCGATCCGTTTCCGTGGCGACGTGTTTCTGATCGTTCAGGCCGACGGCAGCGGTTCGGTCGACGAGTATCCCAACGACGCCAACAATATCGCCGCCGTACCGCTCTTCGTCGAGCCGTACCCGCTCGCCGACCTGGTCGCCGGCAGCGTCGTGGCACCGGCGCAGGCCGTCGAGGGGGCCAGCATCGAGGTCCGCTACACGGTCGCCAACCGCGGCAGCGGCACCACTGCCGGAGCCAACTGGACCGACACCATCTGGCTGTCGCGCGACAAGACGCGGCCGAACGCCAGCGGCAACAGCGCCATCCTGCTCGGCGCGCTGCAGCACCAGGGCGCGCTGGCGGTGGGCAGCAGCTACGACGTCGTCACGCAGGTCGCCTTGCCGGCGCACGTCGCCTCGGGCACTTACTACATCACCGTCTGGAGCGATTCCTACGACGTCATCCTCGAGGATACGCTGGCCAGCAACCTCAACCCGGACGACATCAACGAGCTCGACAACAACAACTACAAGGCACGGGCGATCGACGTCATCGGCGGCTTCGCGCCGCCGCCGCCGGACCTGCGCATCAGCGCGCTCGCCGCTTCGCCGCTGGCCTCGACCGGCAGTGCGCTGAGCGTCACCTGGACGGTGGCCAACAGCGGTGCCGGGGAAGCCGCCGGTAGCTGGAACGACGTCTTCTGGCTGTCCGACAAGCCGACGCTCAACGCCGCCGGTGCCAAGCAGTGGTACCTCGGCGCGGTGGCGCACGACGGCGGTGCCGCGCCCGGCGCCAGCTATACCCAGAGCACCAGCTTTGCGCTCAACCCGGCGGCTAGCGGCCAGTACCTGATCGCCTACACCGACTACAACCCCTACAAGGGAAAGCCCTACGACGTTGTAGAGGCCGACGAAGAGAACAACACCCGCGTGCAGGACACCGGCGTCGTGCCGAGTCCGGCCGACCTGCAGGTGCTCACCATCGCTGCGCCGGGCGAGAACTTCTCGGGTGAGAAGACGACCATCAGCTGGACCGTCAAGAACTTCGGCGCAGCGGTCTGGGAGGGCACGCGCTACTGGGTCGACAGCGTCTATCTGTCGCCCGACCCGGTCTTCCTGCCCGAGCGGGCGACCAGCCTCGGCACTTTCGTGCACAATAATGCTGGCGGTCTGGCGGCCGGAGCGAGCTACACCGAGAGCGCCGAGGTCACGCTGCCGCGCGGCATCGGCGGCAACTTCTATATCTACGTGATTACCGACGCCAACCGCTACGACTCGCGCTATCCGGCCGGTGAGGCCGACGCCGGCGTCAACGCCTATTATCGCGACGACTACTACCCGACGTCGGCGTACGAGGGCGTCGGCGGGCAGGACAACAACCGCGGCGTCGGCAGCATCCCGGTCACCTACCGCGAACCCGATCTGAAAGTCACCTCCTTGCTGGTGCCGCCGCTGGGCGGGCAGTCGGGCGGCACGGTCACCGTCAATTACACGGTGACCAACATCGGTAACCGCGACACCCGCGAGATCAGCTGGTGGGACCGGCTGTTCCTGTCCAAAGACGATTCGCTCGACACCTTCGACCTGCAGGTCGCCGAGGCGCGCCATTACGGCGTACTGAACGCCGGCGACAGCTATACCGGTACGGCGACCGTCAAGTTGCCCGACGGCATCGCCGGCGCTTTCAGCCTGCTGGCGTTCACGGATTCCGAAGCCGACAGTCGGCTGGCGTGGTGGAACAGCAACATCGTTCCCGAGTATCGTGGCGTCGGCATCGACGCCAACAACGACGCCGTGCCGGAATTCCGCGGCGAGGGCAACAACATCACCGTTGCGCCACTGCCGGTGACGGCGGCGCCGCTCGCCGACCTGCAGGTCACTGCGGTGAGCGCGCCGAACCACATCACCGTTGGCAACGAGTTCACCGTCACCTATACCGTCGGCAACCTCGGTGGCGCCGACACGCTGCCCGAGCAGGAACGCTGGGACGACCTGATCTACCTCTCACGCGACCCGCTGCTCGACCTCGACAGCGACCGCTACCTGCTGACCGTCGAGCACCGCGGCGGCCTGGCGCAGGGCGACAGTTACACGGTCAGCAGGACGCTGCGCGCGCCGCTCGACATCAGCGGCGCCTACTACGTCTTCGTGGTCACCGATCCGGCGCGCGGAAGTGGCCGCGGCAAGGTTTTCGAAGGTGGCTTCGAGCGCAACAACGCGACGCCGAACGCGCCACCGTCGATCTTCGAAGTGCCGCCGCCGGCCGACGTCCAGGTCGACGCGATCACTTTTGCCGGCACCGGCGCGGCCGGCGAAACGCTGCGTGTCGAGTGGACCGTTGCCAACCACAGCAGCAATGTCACTTCGGCGGCCTGGACCGACGCCGTCTATCTCTCCGACGATAACGTCTGGGACATCGGCGACCGCCTGCTCGGCAAGCTCGCACACAGTGGCGTGCTCGCCGAGAACGACAGCTACACGGCGAGCCTGGAGGCGCTGGTGCCGCCGATCAAGATCGGCCAGTATCGCGTCATCGTCCGCCCCGACATCTACAACGAAGTTTTCGAAGGGCCTTACCGCTCGGCGGGCGAAGCCAACAACTTCAGCACCTCGGCCAACGCGCTGAGCATCGCCGTCGACGAACTGCATCTGGGCGTCGCCTTGAGCACCACTTTGTCCACCGGCCAGAGCCGCGTCTACAAGCTCACCGTCGGCCAGGGCGAGACGCTCAAGCTGAGCCTGAGCGCTGTCGACCACGACGCCGCCAACGAGATCTTCGTTCGTTACGGCGATGTTCCCGACGGCTTCAACTACGACGCGACCTACGAGAATCCGCTGCAGGCCAATCAGACGGCGGTGATTCCCTTCACCAGGCCGGGCGATTACTACGTCCTGATTCGTGGCCACAGCGAACCGAAAGAGAACGCGCAGGTCAAGCTGCTCGCCGAAGTGGTGCCTTTCGCGATCACCGGCGTGCAGGTCGACCAGGGCGGCGACAGCCGCTGGGTGACGATCGACGTGCGCGGCGCCAAGTTCGCCGACAACGCGATCCTCAAACTGGTGCGCCCGGGAGTCGCCGAGTACGAGCCGGTCAAGTGGGAGGTCATCGATTCGACCTGGATCCGCGCCACCTTCGATTTCCGCGACGCGCCGCTCGGCCTCTACGACCTCAAGGTCATCAATCCGGATGGCCAGCAGGCGGTGGTCGCCTACCGTTTCCTGATCGAGCGCGCGCTGGAGACCGACGTGACCATTGGTCTGGGCGGTCCGCGCGTCCTCGCTGCCGGCGAGACCGGCACCTACGGCGTCGCGCTGCAGAGTCTGACCAACGTCGACACGCCTTACGTGCGCTTCAGCTTCGGTGTTCCCGAGATGGGCGTCAACGGCTTCGTCTACGATCTGCCTTTCCTCAAGTATTACAACAACCTGCGTGGCCAGCCCGAGAGCGGTGGCGAGGACGTGCCGTGGGCCAGCCTCGATTCGGCGACCAACACCAACGGCCAGATCCTCTCATCGGGCTACGCCTATGACGTCATCGCTGGCGGTTACGTCGGTGCTACGTTCAATGTCCAGACCTACCCGCTGCTGAAAGCGCTGTCGACGCTCAACTGGGACGCGTTGCGCGTCGGTCTGTACGAAATGTACCCCGATCTGGAGCCGATTCAGGCGCTCGCCGGCGGTCCGCAGGCGATGATCACGGTGCTGCCCGAGTTCTGGGAACTGTGGTTGCTGGCCGGCTCGGAAGAAGGTTTGCCCGACAAGTGCGTGATCCCCTTCATTCCCTACCGCTTCAACGTCGTCGGCGCGGCGACGGCAATGACCCGTGACGAGTTCATCGCCGACCAGACCGCCGAAGCGCTGAAGTTGCGCGCGGCGATCCTTGCCGACGCCGATCTCGACGCGCAGATCGCAGACACGCGCAGCGACGACACGTCGCTCGCCGAAAAGCGCGCGGCGATCGCGCTGCGCGTCCTCGCCGCCGACGCCACGACCTGGAGCCAGGCCTACCTGGCGGCGCTCGAAGAGGTCGGTATCCTGCGTCCGGTCGACGAAGCGCCGCCGATCCGCCAGGACATCAAGGTGATGAGCCTGATGAGCACGCTGGCCACCGGCATTCTGATCGGCCCGGCCGGCGAGCAAATCCGCAGCACTGCCGACCTCGCCGATTTCTTCGCCAAGATCAAGGAATGGTACGGTGACGAGCCGGGTACCAAGGCCGCCATCGACCACTTCGAGGCGCGCGAGAGCGAGTGTGGCGATGTCGGCAAAATTCCTGTCCCGGCCTTGCCGGTATTCGACGACTACGATCTCGGTCTGTCGCATCCGACCTACTTCCAGACTTTCAATATCTTCGTTCCCTACGTCGGCTTCGACAAGGATGGCGCGTCGGCGGCAACGATTGCCTTGCCCGACTACGCCTCGGTCGCGGCATCCAACGAGCTGACCGCGCTCGATTTCTCGCGTCTCTACGAGCAGGCGATCGGCGACGGCCAGCTGGCGTCGATCGCCGGCCCGCAGGGTTATGGCGTCGATCAGTTCCTGCCCGTCGGGCAGGCGCTGCCATATACCATCAAGTTCGAGAATCCGGCGGCGGCGGCGACTTCGGTGACCGAAATCCGCGTCGTCAGCGAACTCGATCCGGCGCTCGATCCGACCACCTTCCGCCTCGGCGACATCAAGCTCGCCGACCTGACGGTGCACATTCCGACCGGCCGCGCGCTGTTCCAGGGCGACTTCGACCTGCGCAATGCAAAGGGCTTCATCCTGCGCGTCTCGGCGGGGATCGACCCGAGCACGAATACCGCTTCCTGGGTTTTCCAGGCCATCGACCCGGAGACCGGCGAGGTGCTGGTGGACGCCACGCGCGGCCTGCTATTGCCCAACGCCGCCGACGGTCGCGGCGTCGGCCAGCTCGGCTACACGGTCCAGGCGAAGGACGGACTGGCCTCGGGAACGCTGGTCAAGGCGCGGGCGGTGGTGCGCTTCAACGCCATTGCACCACAGGAGACGCAGGAGCTGGTGCAGACGCTCGACACCGGCGCGCCGCTGACGACGCTCACCGCCACGCCTGTACAGGCCGGTGGTTCCGACTACGAAGTGCGCTGGACGGCCGTCGACGAAGACGGCGGCGCGGGCGTCGCCCACGTCACCGTCTATGTCGCCAAAGATGGTGGCGATTTCCGGATCTGGAAGCGGCAGACCAGCGACAGCTTCGACATCTACTCCGGCGAAGCCGGTCACCGCTACGAATTCCTCGCCCTGGCGACGGATCTGGCCGGCAATCGCGAAGCGGCCCCGGGTGGCGTACAGGCGCCGGACGACGGTTCGGGCGCCAATCTCGGTGGTCTGCCGAGCTTCGGCCAGACTTCGCAGGATCTGCCGCCGCCGCCGGCGCCAGTGCTGCCGCCGACCAATCCCTTGTTCGTCGCCGCACAGCAGCAGATACCAGCGGCGACGCCGCTGGCCAAGCTGCCCGAGTTCACCGAGACTCTGCGCCCGTTCACCGCGCAGTCCTACGCCACCGACTTCGTCGAGAGCCACGCGGCGATCGGTCCGCTGGCGATCATCGAGATGCCCGACGGTTCGGCAATCATCAGCGGCGGTCCGAACCGTGGCTGGCTGTACCGCATCGCGCACGATGGCGGTCGTGCGCTGCAGCCTTTCGTCGAACTCGACGAACCGATCTTCGACCTGGCGCTGGACGAGCAGGGACAGCTGTGGGCGACCACCGGCGGTGGCGCCTTGCTGCGCCTGGACGCCGACAGCGGCGAAATCCTGGCGCGCTTCGGCACGGGTATTACGCAGGCGCTGGCGATCAAGCCGTCGACCGGCGAGATCTACGTGTCGTCGGGCGACGGGATCGAGATTTTCGACCCGAGCAGCGGCAACTTCCGGCATTTCAGCGACCTGCGCGTCGACGACCTCGCTTTCGCTGCCGACGAGACGCTGTGGGCGACCTCCTGGCCGGCGCGTGGCGACGTCGTCAGTTTCGACAAGCGCGGTCGCGCGACGGTCATGGTGCGTCTCGACGGCGAAGTCGACTCGCTGGCGTTCGGTCGCGCCGGCACGGATCTGGCGGGGCTGCTTTTTGTTTCCAGCAACTCGACGCATGGTGAAGTCGGCTCGGCGCTGACCATGGTCGACTTGACGACGCTACACAGCGTCGAGATCGCTCGCGGCGGCTCGCGCGGCGAGGCGGTGGTGGCGACCAGCGATGGCCGCATCCTGCTCGGCCAGTCGCAGCAGGTGGATGTGATCAGTCCGATCGTCGCGCCGCAGGTGATTGCCACCAATCCGCCCAACCGGGCGGTGGTGTTGCTGCCGCTGAGCGAACTGACGATCACTTTCGACCAGGACATGTTTGCCGGGCCGGCGTCGGCTTCGGCTTCGGTGCTCAATCCGCTGAACTACCAGGTGGTGCGTCAGAACGGCGGCCTGGCGACGATCAGCGGCGTCAGCTACGACGCGCCGGCGCGTACCGTCACCCTGACCGTCAGCGACCTGGAAGCCGACCTCTACGACCTGCGCGTCCTCGGCAGCGTCGGCAGCAGTGCTGGCATGGCGCTCGGCTCGGCCTTCATCTCGAGCTTCGTCGCCGCCCAGGACTTCTCGTCGGTGGTGCGCCTGGACTTCGATCGTGTGCGCAGCGACCGCGGTAGCGGCATCGTTTCCTACGACGTCACGGTCACCAACGAAGCCGACTACGACCTGCTCCTGCCGGCGTCGCTGATCATCGACCCGGCGCGCTACTTCCAGGGCCGGCCGCTCGGCGGCGTCGCCCCGCAGGGCGCCGGCAGCCTCTGGTACATCGACCTTTCCGGCAGACTGCCGAACGGCAAGCTGCAGGCCGGTGGGTCGCTGGCCACTTTCAGCGTCTCGATCAGCAACGGCGCGGCGCAACAGATCGGTATTGGCCACGGCATCTACGCCGTGCCCTATGCGAACCAGCGGCCGAGCTTCACCTCGACGCCGCTGAGCGTCGCTGCTGCTGGCCAGGCCTACAGCTACCAGGCACTGGCCGTCGACCCCGATGGCAGCGCGCTGGCCTACCTGCTGCTCGATGG
>QPGA01000017.1:18674-85321 GCA_003332265.1 Candidatus Accumulibacter meliphilus | reverse complement strand
GACCTGGTTGTCGAACTGGCGAATGAAGGCAGCGACATGGTTTACAGCAGCGTCAGCTGGACTCTTGGCGCCAACCTTGAACGGATTTTTCTGGCGGGCAGCGCGCCAGTCAATGCGACGGGCAACGATCTAGGCAACATCCTGTATGGCAATGGCAACAGTGCAGTCAATGTTCTCACCGGCGGCCTTGGCGATGATGTCTATTACGTTGGCGCTGGCGACCTGGTTGTCGAAGGGGCGAGCGCAGGCAAGGATATCGTCTACAGCAGCATCAGCTGGACGCTCGATGCGAACCTGGAGCGGCTCTACCTGGAAGGCAGCAGCGCGGTCAGCGCGACGGGCAATGGCCTGGACAACGTTCTCTACGGCCATGGCAATAGTGCGGCCAACGTCCTTAGCGGCGGCGAGGGGGATGACAACTACTATGTGGGAACCAACGACACGGTTGCCGAAGGCGTGGAGCAAGGTAAGGACAGCGTCTACAGCTACGGCACCTACACCCTCGCGCCGAATGTCGAGAACCTTTATCTTAATGACAGCAGCGCTGCGACGCTGACGGGCAACAACTCGGCCAACAGTCTGCAGGGAAACAGCGGCAACGACACGCTGAGGGGGCTGCTCGGCAACGATACGCTTGATGGCGGGCTGGGCGCTGATACGCTGATTGGTGGTGAGGGAGACGACCGCTATTACGTGGGTACTGGCGACCTGGTTGTCGAACTGGCGAATGAAGGCAGCGACATGGTTTACAGCAGCGTCAGCTGGACTCTTGGCGCCAACCTTGAACGGATTTTTCTGGCGGGCAGCGCGCCAGTCAATGCGACGGGCAACGATCTAGGCAACATCCTGTACGGCAATGGCAACAGTGCAGTCAATGTTCTCACCGGCGGCCTTGGCGATGATGTCTATTACGTCGGCGCTGGCGACCTGGTTGTCGAAGGGGCGAGCGCAGGCAAGGATATCGTCTACAGCAGCATCAGCTGGGTGCTCGATGCGAACCTGGAGCGGCTCTACCTGGAAGGCAGCAGCGCGGTCAGCGCGACGGGCAATGGCCTGGCCAACGTTCTCTACGGCCATGGCAATAGTGCGGCCAACGTCCTTAGCGGCGGCCTTGGAGACGACATCTACTATGTCGGGGTTGGCGACACGGTTGTCGAAGTGGCGGGGCAAGGTAACGATAGCGTCTACAGCTATGGCAACCACGCCCTCGCTGCGAACGTCGAGAACCTCTATCTCAATGTAAGCGCCGCTGCGACCCTCAACGGAAACCAACTAGACAACACCTTGGTTGGCAACAGCGGCAACGACACGCTCAATGGCGGCCTGGGTAACGACACGCTGACGGGGGGGGCGGGCAACGACATCATTCGCTTCGACAGTCTCCTCAATGCCCTCACCAACCTCGACACGGTCACCGATTACAACGTCGCCAACGACACCATTGAACTGGCGAACGACATCTTCACGTCACTGGTGGCGGCAGTCCCTCTGGCCGCTGATTGGTTCCGTATCGGCACTGCCGCCGTGGATGCGAACGACTACCTGATTTATGACAATGCCAATGGAGCGCTCTCCTATGATGCTGATGGCAGCGATGTGGGCGTAGCGGTGCAGTTCGCCACGCTCACGGGAATGCCCGCTCTTACCAGTGCGGACTTCTTGGTGACCTGATACGGTTCGCATTCGGGGCCTTCCGGGCTTTTTCGGGCTCTTGGCGACCTCCGCGTTGGCAAGGTAGGCGGTGATGGCTCGGCCAGCATGGCATGCGGACGGCGAGGCATTCCGTCAAAGGGCGCGCTCCTGAAGCAGGGCAACTGTGCTTTTTCCGCCTGCGTTCGTGGCCGAACAGCCGGCTTAGGCCTGTGGTGTTCGCGCTGCCGCGGCGGTGGTAGCTTGAGGTGACCGCTGCGGTAGAATGGCGCTCCTGCTCCCCCGGCTCACCCCATGAAAATTCTCGTTACCGGTGCCGCCGGCTTCATCGGCATGAGCACCGCTCTGCGCCTGCTCGCGCGCGGCGACGAAGTCGTCGGGCTTGACAATCTCAACGACTACTACGAGGTGTCGCTCAAGGAATCTCGCTTGCAGCAGCTCGCTGTGCTGCCGGGCTTTCGCTTTGTCAAGCTTGACATCGCCGATCGGCCAGGTGTCGAGCAGTTGTTTGCCAATGAGCAATTCGAGCGCGTGATCCACCTCGCCGCACAGGCCGGTGTGCGCTATTCGCTGCAAAACCCGCACGCCTACGTCGATAGCAACCTGGTCGGCTTCGTGAATATTCTCGAAGGCTGTCGCCACAACCAGGTGCAGCACCTGGTCTATGCCTCGAGTTCGAGCGTTTACGGCGGCAACACCCGCATGCCGTTCTCCGAGCATGACAGTGTCGACCACCCGGTGAGCCTCTACGCGGCGACCAAGAAGGCCAACGAACTGATGGCGCATACCTATAGCCATCTATACGGCTTGCCGACCACCGGTTTGCGCTTTTTTACGGTGTATGGGCCGTGGGGCCGGCCGGACATGGCGCTTTTTTTGTTTGCTCGCGCGATTCTCGAAGGGCGGTCGATCGACGTTTTCAACCACGGCAGGATGCGGCGCGATTTCACCTACGTCGATGACATCGTCGAAGGCGTCATCCGGGTGATGGATCGCAGTGCCACGGCCAATGCCGATTACCTCGCGGACGAGGCTGATCCGGCGACGAGCAACGTGCCTTACCGGGTATTCAACATCGGCAATCACCAGCCGGTGGCGCTGCTCGATTTCATTGCCGCCATCGAAGAGGCGATTGGCAGGAAGGCGGAAAAGCGCTTGCTGCCGATGCAGGACGGCGACGTGCCGGCGACCTATGCCGATACGACACTGCTGGAGGACTGGGTCGGCTTCGCGCCGGCGACGCCGGTGGCGGAAGGGGTGAGGCGTTTCGTGGCCTGGTATCGGGACTACTACAATGTTTGAGGTGGGTCGATGTTGCGGGAACGTCGCACAGGGGCCTGTCGATCGTGGTGAGAGAGTTGTGGGTGTTCGGGTGCTTGGTCGGGATGCGGCGGAAGAGTAGTGAGAGGTCGTGAGCGGTAGTGAGAGGGTGGAACTGGATTACCGCGTCGGCTGCGCCTCCTCGCAATGACGGGGTGGGGTGGGGGGGCGGGGATGGGGAGGCAGGGATGGGTGCCGGGAATGGTGGCGAGCTTGGCGGGGAGTTTGGCGGCGAGTGCGGCGGCGTTGATCGCTTGATTTTTTTGCTGGCTTTGCGAGGTTGTCGTTAATGAAAATTACTGTCATCGGTACCGGCTACGTCGGTCTGGTTTCTGGAACCTGTTTGGCCGACGTTGGCAACGATGTGCTCTGTCTCGACCTTGACGCGGACAAGATCCGTATTCTCAAGGAGGGCGGGATCCCGATCTTTGAGCCTGGGCTGGCGGCGATGGTCAAAGCGAATGTGGACGCGGGACGCCTGCGCTTCACGACCGATGTCGAAGAGGCTGTCGCCCACGGCCTCGTGCAGTTCATCGCCGTCGGCACGCCGCCGGACGAGGATGGTTCGGCCGACCTGCAGTACGTGGTGGCGGCAGCGCGCAACGTGGGCCGGTTCATGAGCGAGTACAAGGTCGTCGTCGATAAATCGACGGTGCCGGTGGGTACTGCCGACAAGGTGCAGGCCGCCATTGCCCAAGAACTCGCCGCGCGCGGGGCGAGCATTGACTACAGCGTCGTCTCCAACCCCGAGTTCCTCAAGGAAGGGGCCGCGCTGGAAGACTTCATGAAGCCCGACCGGATCGTCGTCGGCACCCAGGATCCGCGCGCGATCGAAGTGATGCGCGAGCTCTATGCGCCTTTCCAGCGCAATCACGAGCGCTTGCTGGTGATGGATGTGCGCAGCGCCGAGCTGACCAAGTACGCCGCCAACGCGATGCTGGCGACGCGCATCAGCTTCATGAACGAATTGGCCAATCTCAGCGAACGGCTGGGGGCGGACATCGAACTGGTGCGCAAGGGCATTGGTTCCGACCCGCGGATTGGCTTTGACTTCCTGTACCCCGGGGCTGGTTACGGCGGCTCGTGTTTTCCTAAAGACGTGCAGGCGCTGATTCGCACGGCTAACGCTGCGGGCCATGAGCTCAAGGTTCTGCAGGCGGTTGAAGAGGCCAACGACGCGCAGAAGAGCGTGCTCACGCAAAAGATCATCAAGCGCCTCGGCAACGACCTCGCGGGCAAGACCATCGCCCTCTGGGGCCTGGCCTTCAAGCCGAACACCGACGATATGCGCGAGGCGCCCAGCCGGGTGTTGATCGCCGAGCTGCTGGCGCGTGGCGCGCGCGTGCGCGCCTACGACCCGGTGGCCCGCCAAGAGGCGCAGCGCATTTTTGCCGGCGAAACGCGGATCGTGTTTGTCGACAAGCCGATGCTGGCCGTGCAGGACGCCGACGTGCTGGCGATCGTCACCGAGTGGAAAGAGTTCCGCGCGCCGGACTTCCCGGCCATCAAGGCACTGCTCAAGACGCCGGCAATTTTCGATGGGCGCAATCTCTACGATCCGGCCGTGCCGCGGCGGGCGGGGCTGGAGTATTTTGCGATTGGGCGCCTGTAGGGCGGCGTTAGGGGGCGGCGCGGGGGCGGCGCGGGGACGGCAAAGTTGGTGACGCGGGCGGCGGCGCGGTTGGGGTTCCGGGTAGCACGCAGGTCATTGCGAGGAGGCGCAGCCGACGCGGCAATCCAGTTCCATCTTCTCGCTGCTTCTTTGGCGCATCGAAAACGCGACGCGCCAAAGCTCTGGATTGCCGCGTCGGCTTTCGCCTCCTCGCAATGACGGGGTCGAGGTGGCTGTCGATCTCTCGGTCAGCAGGTGCTGGATCAGCACTTGCGGCCGTCGGGCACGCGCGCAAATCCGAAACCGCCGCCGCGACTTGGCTGGATGCAGATGGTGATGCCCAGTGAGCGGGCGGAGCGGGCGATGTCTGCCGGGAAGGCGGCGAAGGGGATGGCGCGTTCGACGACCGACTTGATGAAGGCAATCTCTTCCTGCTGGTCGCCTGCGTTGAGTACCTTGAAGGTTTTCAGGCTGCCGTCGGGATTGATGCGGAAGTGGACGGCGGCCATGCGCATGCCCTTGCTTCTCGGGTCGTTGCGCACGAAGGCGGCGCTGCGGTTGAGGCGTTTGACGACGCCGTCCACATAGAAGTCGAGGCTGAACTGCGCTGGTGGCGGGGTGTTGGGGAGGCGCTCGAGAATGGCTGTGCCCTCTTCGTCGTTGCGCGCCTGTTGCTGGCCCTGGCTGCGAGCCATGGCTAGCGCGTTCTGTGCCAGTTTGGGTTTGGCTGCGGGTTTGGCCTCCGCTTCCAGATCGTCGAGAAAACGCTTCATCTCGTACTTCTCGCCGGTGAACCACCGCGGTGCCTGGGTGACCGCTGGTGCCGGCGCTGCGGGCACGGTGATGACCCGCGGCTGTGGCTGTGGCTGGGTCGGTTTGAGCGTCTGCTTCTTGACGGCGGCGGCGGTGGCTGGCGGCTTGGGCGTTGGTTTCGGCGTTGACTTGGGCGTTGGCTTCGGCGTTGGCTTTGGCGTTGGTTTGGCCTCCACGCGCTTCGGTGGAGTGGGGGGAGTGGTTGGCTTGGTTGGCTTCGGCGGTGTAAGTGGCCGGGGCGGCGTTGCTGGACGCGGTGGGCCTGGTCGCGCCGCTTGCGGGGTGGGCGACAGAGTGGCTTCGAAGCGCGATGACATGGCGCGCAGGCGTGTCGGTTCTTGCTGGGGAAAGAACAGCACCACGCCGTGCACGATCAGCGACAGGGCGACGGCCCAGGTCAGCGAACGCGTCGTTCGTGAGCGGGTTGTGCAATCCATATCCATCGGGAGCATTCCTGGCTGGCTGCCAGGCGGGTTCGGAGGGGGCATTGTCGCGGAGCTGTTTGGTGGGCCAGCCCATCGCCTCTGAGCAAGCGCTGCGGCCCGGTGGGCGCAGCCGCCGGCTGCGGCGCCGCGACTTGCGGCGGAGTGTATGCGCCCTTGGCGGTCGGCGTCAATCGACGTGATGCCCGGCTCCGCCTTGCGGCGGCGGGCTTGGCGCTTGTCTTGCCAGCCTCTGCAGGAGTGCGCGCGACGCTTCATTCTGGTGCGCCCAGAGGGCGAGCCGCGCCCCGCGAACGTGCGCGCTGACGATAAACAAGCTTTGCGGCGGTCGTTTCACGCCCTTATGTGAGCTGGCACGGTGATTGCTTAGTACCCCTCGCTGGAAGAAATTTTCCCGATTACCCCGTTTCCAACTTTCGAGGAGCAATCAGATGCTACGTCGCAATTTCGTGAAGACCGTTTCCGCCGTTGCCGTTAGCGCGGCTTTGGGGCTGAGCTCCTTCAACGCGCTGGCCGCCGAGACGATCAAGGTCGGTGTCCTGCATTCGCTTTCCGGGACGATGGCGATTTCCGAGACGGCGCTCAAGGAAACCGTGCTCATGGCCATCGCCGAGATCAACGCCAAAGGCGGCGTGCTCGGCAAGCAGTTGGAGCCGGTGGTCGTCGATCCGGCGTCGAACTGGCCGCTCTTCGCCGAGAAGGCGCGGCAGCTGCTGAGCCAGGACAAGGTGGCGGTGACTTTCGGTTGCTGGACTTCGGTGTCGCGCAAATCGGTGCTGCCAGTGTACAAGGAACTCAACGGCCTGCTTTTCTACCCGGTGCAGTACGAAGGCGAGGAGCTCGAGTACAACGTCGTCTACACCGGTGCGGCGCCAAACCAGCAGGCGATTCCTGCGGTCGAGTATCTGATGAGCAAGGATGGCGGTTCGGCGAAGCGTTTCGTGCTGCTCGGCACCGACTACGTCTATCCGCGCACGACCAACAAGATCCTGCGTGCCTTCCTGAAGTCCAAGGGTGTTGCCGACGCCGACATCATGGAGGAATACACGCCTTTCGGTCATAGCGATTACCAGACGATCATCGCCAAGATCAAGAAGTTCTCCAGCGAAGGCAAGCGTACGGCGGTGGTGTCGACCATCAACGGCGACTCGAACGTGCCCTTCTACAAGGAACTGGGCAATGCCGGCATCAAAGCTACCGAAGTGCCGGTGGTGGCTTTCTCGGTCGGTGAAGAAGAGCTGCGCGGCGTCGATACCAAGCCGCTGGTCGGCCATCTGGCGGCGTGGAACTACTTCATGACCCTGAAGAACCCGGCGAACGACGGCTTCACCAAGGCTTACCGTGCCTGGGCGGTGAAGCAGGGTCTGCCGAACGCCGACAAGGCGGTGACCAACGACCCGATGGAAGCCACCTACATCGGCGTTTACATGTGGAAGCAGGCGGTCGAGAAAGCCAAGTCGACCGATGTCGACAAGGTCATCGCGGCGATGGCCGGGCAGACTTTCAAGGCTCCGTCCGGCTTCGATATCAAAATGGACGAGAAGAACCACCACCTGCACAAGCCGGTGTTCATCGGCGAGATCCGTGCCGACGGACAGTTCGACGTCGTCTGGAAGACCCCCGGCCCGGTCAAGGCGGCGCCGTGGAGCCCGTACATTGCGGGTAACGACAAGAAGAAAGGCGAGCCGGAAGGCAAGTGAGCGTCGTTTGCTGAATGAGTAAATGAGTGGTTGAGGGCACGGGCGGCGCGCAGTGCGGCGGCCCGTGCTTGATCCTGGAGAAAGCATGCGTACGATTGGATTATTGGTTTTCGCCTGGCTGTTGAGCATGTCCTCGGCGCTGGCGGCGATTGACCCGGCGCTGCTCAGGCCGCTGGCGTCCGACGGCAACGACGCCAAGATCGCCGCCATCACGGCACTGACCGAGGGCGCGCAGCGCGAGGCGCTGCCGGTACTCAAGGCCATGTTAAAGGGATCGCTGGCGCTGGCCGGCGAGCGCGTGGTGATCGTCGATGACGAACAGGTGATCGATGCGGCGACCAATACCGCGATCATTCCGGCGCCGGCAGTGACCGAATCGATCGGCATCAACAACCGTCTGCGCCGCGAACTGACGTCGACCCTGGCTGCGCTGCGCCTGTTTTCCAGCGAACGCGAAGTGCGTTGGGAAGCGGCGCAGGAACTGGCGTCGGGTGCCGACGCCGAGCTGCTGCCGCTGCTCGAAAAGGCGCTGGCTGCCGAAACCGATGCCGAGATCAAGGCCACTCTGCAGATGGCGCATGCGCAGGGCAGCCTCGGTTCGAGCGACGCCGTCGTTCGCCTCACCGCCGTGCGCCTGCTTGGCGACAGCGGGGATCCCAATCTTCTGCAGTTGCTCGCGCCGCTGACCGAAAAGCGCGATGGCAACTGGATCGAGCCGGACAGCGCGGTGCGCGCCGCCGCCGGCACCTCGATGCGGGCCATCGAAAAACGACTGGCTTTCGCCGAGAACGTCGGGCGCGCCTTCACCGGCGTTTCGCTGGCCTCGATCCTGCTGCTGGCGGCGCTGGGCCTGGCCATCACCTATGGCGTCATGGGGGTGATCAACATGGCGCACGGCGAGCTGCTGATGGTCGGCGCCTACTCGGCGTGGGCGATGCAGAGCGTCTTCCAGGCCTATTTCCCGAATTTTCTCGACTGGTATCTGCTGGCCGCGATCCCGGCCGGTTTTCTCGCCGCGGCGCTGGTCGGCGTGCTCATGGAGCGCCTCGTCATTCGCCACCTCTATGGGCGGCCGCTGGAAACGCTGCTCGCCACCTGGGGGATCTCGCTGTTCCTGATCCAGGTCGCACGTACCGTCTTCGGCGCCCAGAACGTCGAAGTCGCCAATCCGGTGTGGATGGCCGGCGCGATCGAAGTGCTGCCGAACCTGCTGCTGCCCTGGAACCGGATCATCATCATCGGCTTTTCGATTGCCGTGCTCGCTGCCATGTGGTCCATCCTCAATCTCTCGCGGATGGGCATGTTCGTGCGCGCGGTGACCCAGAACCGGCCGATGGCCGGCTGCGTCGGCGTGCCGACCGGGCGCATCGACACCATGGCTTTCGGGCTTGGCGCGGGCATCGCCGGGCTCGGTGGCGTGGCTTTGTCGCAGATCGCCAACGTCGGTCCGGACATGGGCCAGGGCTACATCGTCGATTCCTTCATGGTCGTCGTGCTCGGCGGCGTCGGCCAGCTCGCCGGCGCGGTCTGGGCGGCGCTCGGTCTCGGCGTGCTGACCAAGTTCCTCGAAGGCTGGACCGGCGCCGTGGTCGCCAAGATCGCGGTCCTGGTGATCATCATCATCTTCATTCAGAAGCGTCCGCAGGGGCTGTTCGCCCTCAAGGGCCGCTTCGTCGAGTCGTGAGGGAGCATCCATGAGTTCTTCGTCTGCCCGCACGCCTTTCATCGTCCGCCTCGGGCGCAGCTTCGATGCGCGCAGCTGGCTGCTGGTCGGGCTGTTCGCCGCTTTTGCGCTGGTCGCGGTGCCGGTCATGCACCTGCTGCTGCCGCCCGAGAATCCGCTGCACCTGTCGACCTACTTCATCACCCTGACCGGCAAGATTCTCTGTTATGCGATTGTCGCCGTGGCCATGGATCTGATCTGGGGTTACGGCGGTATCCTCTCGCTCGGCCACGGGCTATTCTTCGCGCTCGGCGGTTACACCTTCGGCATGTACCTGATGCGCGAGATCGGTCGCGACGGCAGCTACCAGAGCGATCTGCCCGATTTCATGGTCTTCCTCGACTGGCAAGAGCTGCCCTGGTTCTGGACCGGCAGCGAGCACTTCCTGTGGGCCGTGCTGCTGGTGTTGATCGTGCCGGCGCTGATCGCCTTCATTTTCGGCTATTTCGCATTTCGCTCGCGCATCAAGGGCGTCTATTTCTCGATCATTACGCAGGCTCTGACCTACGCGGCGATGCTGCTTTTTTTCCGCAACGAGACCGGATTCGGCGGCAACAACGGCTTCACCGATTTCAAGCGCATCCTCGGCTATTCGATCACCGCGCCGGAAACGCGGGTGGTGCTTTTCGGCCTGTCGGCGCTGGCCCTGATCGGCACCCTGTTGCTGGCGCGCTTCCTGGTGACCTCGAAGTTCGGCCGCCTCCTGACGGCGATCCGCGACTCCGAATCGCGCGTCATGTTCATCGGCTACAACCCGCTGTGGTACAAGCTTTTCGTGTGGACCCTGTCGGCGATGCTGTGCGCCATCGCCGGGGCGCTCTACGTGCCGCAGGTGGGGATCATCAATCCCTCCGAAATGGCGGTTGCCAACTCCATCGAGATCGCCATCTGGGTCGCCGTCGGCGGGCGCGGCACGCTGATCGGCGCGGTCATCGGCGCTTTCATCGTCAACCTCGCCAAGAGCTGGTTCACGGTCAGCTTCCCGGAGTACTGGCTGTTCTTTCTGGGTACGCTGTTCATCGTCTCGACGCTGTGGTTGCCGCAGGGTGTCGTCGGCCTCTACCGGCGGCTGCGCGGCGGGCAGGGCAGCAACGGTGGGCAGGACAGTGCGTCGGACGCGGCGCCAGTGGCATCGGTTACTCACGTCTCTCCCGTCGCTCCCGTCACCAAAGGAGCGGGCGCATGAATGCGACGAACGCGATGAACGCGATGAACGCGAGTGAGCTGCCAGTCAGCGACAATCCCGACTGGGACAGCGGTACTGCCGAGCTCGGGCACCTGCTCAAGCCGGGTGAGCTCGACCTGTCGCACAAGGTCGTTCTCTATCTCGACGAAATCACGGTCAGCTTCGACGGTTTTCGCGCCCTCAACAAGCTGTCGCTAGCCATCGACGCCGGTGAGTTGCGCTGCATCATCGGACCGAACGGTGCGGGCAAGACGACGATGATGGACGTCATCACCGGCAAGACGCGGCCTGACGAAGGCAAGGCTTTTTTCGGCCAGACGCTTGATCTGACGCGCCTCTCGGAACCCGAGATCGCGCATCTCGGCATCGGTCGCAAGTTCCAGAAACCGACCATTTTCGAGAACCACACGGTTTTCGAGAATCTCGAGCTGGCGATGAAGACGGACAAGCGGGTCTGGCGCAGCCTGCTGGCGCAGCTCGATTCGGCGGCCGGCGACCGCATTGCCGAAACGCTGCAGACGATCCGCCTCGGTGCTCACGCCGACCGCCTGGCCGGCCTGCTTTCGCACGGCCAGAAGCAGTGGCTGGAGATCGGCATGCTGTTGATGCAGGAGCCGAAGCTGCTGCTCCTCGACGAACCCGTGGCCGGCATGACCGACGAGGAAACGGAACGCACCGGCGAACTGTTCTTGACCCTGGCCGGCAAGCATTCGCTGGTCGTCGTCGAGCACGACATGGCTTTCGTCAAGCAGCTCGGCGGCAAGGTCACCGTGCTGCACGAAGGCAGCGTTCTCGCCGAAGGCGCGCTCGAGGAAGTGCAGGCCGATGCGCGGGTCATCGAAGTCTATCTGGGGCGCTGAGAATCCATGAGTGCAACGAACACCACGCTGAACGTCAAGAACCTCAACCAGTACTACGGCGGTAGCCACATCCTGCGTGACCTCAGTTTCACCGCCGAAGCCGGCAAGGTGACCACCATTCTCGGGCGCAACGGTGTCGGCAAGTCCACCCTGCTCAAGTCGCTGATGGGGATGGTGGCGACGAAAGGTGGCAGCATCGAGTTTGCCGGCCGCGACCTGAGTCGCAGCGCCTCGCACCAGCGGGTCAAGGCCGGCATCGGCTACGTGCCGCAGGGGCGCGAGATTTTCCCGCGCCTGACGGTGCACGAGAACCTGCTGATGGGGCTCGCCAGTTGTCCGGGCAGCACGCCGATCCCCGAGCGCATCTTCGCGATGTTCCCGGTGCTCCGGCAGATGCTGCGCCGTCGCGGCGGCGATCTTTCCGGTGGCCAGCAGCAGCAGCTGGCGATCGGCCGTGCGCTGGCCATGGGCCCCAAGCTGCTGATCCTCGACGAGCCGACCGAAGGCATCCAGCCGTCGATCATCAAGGATATCGAGCGCGCCATCCGGGCGCTGGCACAAAGCGGCGAAATGGCCATTCTGCTCGTCGAACAGTACTATGATTTCGCGCGTTCCCTTGCCGATCAGTACCTGGTCATGGAACGGGGCGAGATCATCATGCGCGGACGAGGCGAAGACATGGATAAAGATGGGGTTCTGGCAGCCCTGGCCGTTTGATTGCGGCGCCGGCGGCAAGGGACGGTAGGGATGGCAGGGATGGGCAGGCCAGCGAGGAAGCGGCGCGCCCCGGCTGGCAGGCGCGGCTGGCGCTGGGTTTCGAGCGCCGCGGCGCGACCAGCGCGCTGGTGCAGCGGGAACATTTCGGACCCTTGCGCGTGCAGAAGGCGCTCTACCCGGAAGGTCCGGACGTTTGCCATGCGATTCTGCTGCACCCGCCGGGTGGCATCGCCGGCGGCGACAGCCTGGAGATCTCGGTCAATGTCGGCGCTGGCGCACGCGCGCTGCTGACCACGCCGGGCGCCGGCAAGTGGTATCGTGCGGGCGGTCGGCAGGCGAGCCAGTCCTTGCGCGTGCGGGTTGGCGAGGGCGGCGTGGTCGAGTATCTGCCACAGGAGACGATCGTCTTCGACGGTGCCGAAGCGCAGATGCAGACGCACATCGAACTGGCTGCCGGCGCGCTGTTCTGCGGCTGGGAAATCCTCTGCCTGGGACGAACGGCGTCTGGCGAGCGTTTCAGTCACGGCCGCCTGGAACTTGCGACGCGCATCGAGAAGCAAGGGCAGCCGCTGTGGCTGGAGCGCGGTCGGCTGCTCGGCGGTTCCTCCTGGCTGGCGGCTGCTCCCGGTCTTGCCGGTTTTCCGGTCAGTGCGAGCTTGCTGCTCGCCGGCCGGGCGGTCGAGCCCGACTGGCTGGCAGCCTGCCGTGCCTTGCCAGTGGCCGATGGCCTGCTGACCGGGGTGACCGCCTTGCCCGAGCTGCTCGTTGCGCGCTGTCTGGCGCCGGGTGCCGAAGCGGCGCGGCGATGGTTGAGGGAGGTATGGCAGCAATTGCGCCCGCTGGCGCTCGGCAAACCGCCCGTCTTGCCGCGTATCTGGAATACTTGAACCTTGAACGCCTGCCTGAATATCGGTAGTGTTGAGAAAGTCTGAGGAAGCCCTATGGAACTGACGCCGCGAGAGAAAGACAAGCTGCTCCTGTTTACTGCCGCGCTGCTCGCCGAGCGGCGCCAGGCGCGCGGGCTGAAATTGAACTACCCGGAGGCGGTGGCGCTGATCAGCGCAGCGATTGTTGAAGGCGCGCGTGACGGGCGCACGGTCGCCGAACTGATGAGCTTCGGCACGACGATTCTGAACCGCGATGAGGTGATGGACGGCGTGCCCGAGATGATCCACGACATCCAGGTCGAAGCGACTTTCCCGGACGGCACCAAACTGGTCACCGTTCACCACCCGATCATCTGAGGAGGGGCCATGATTCCCGGAGAAATGCAGGTCCAGCCCGGCGAGATCGAACTCAACGCCGGTCGTCAGACGGTGCAACTCACTGTCGCCAACACCGGTGACCGCCCGATTCAGGTCGGTTCGCACTACCACTTCGCCGAAACCAATACCGCGCTGGCTTTCGACCGTGCGGCGGCACGCGGTTTCCGGCTCGATATCGCCGCCGGAACGGCGGTGCGCTTCGAACCCGGGCAGACGCGCAGCGTGCAGTTGGTGGCGCTGGCCGGCCAGCGACGCATCTATGGTTTCAACGGTCTGGTGATGGGAGGGCTGGAATGAGCGTCAGGATTTCCCGGCAGGCATACGCCGAGATGTTCGGGCCGACCGTCGGCGACCGCGTGCGCCTGGCCGATACCGAGTTGTGGATCGAAGTCGAGGACGACTTCACGGTCTACGGCGATGAAGTCAAGTTCGGTGGTGGCAAGGTCATTCGCGACGGTATGGGGCAGGGCCAGCAAGTGGCGGCTGAAGTTGCCGATACCGTGATCACCAACGCCCTGATCGTCGACCACTGGGGAATCGTCAAGGCCGACATCGGCATCAAGGAGGGCCGCATCTGCGCCATCGGCAAGGCCGGCAATCCGGATATCCAGCCGGCGGTGACGATTGCCATCGGCGGCAGCACCGAGATCATCGCCGGCGAAGGCATGATCGTCACCGCTGGCGGCATCGACGCGCATATCCATTTCATCTGCCCGCAGCAGATCGACGAAGCGCTGATGTCGGGAATCACGACCATGCTCGGTGGTGGCACCGGCCCGGCCACCGGTACCTACGCGACGACCTGCACGCCGGGGCCGTGGCACATCCAGCGCATGCTCGAAGCCGCCGACGCTTTTCCGATGAATCTCGGTTTCTACGCCAAGGGCAATGTCTCGTTGCCCGAACCCTTGCGCGAGCAGGTGCGTGCTGGCGCCATCGGTCTCAAGCTGCACGAGGACTGGGGAACGACACCGGCGGCAATCGACAATTGCCTGGCGGTGGCCGACGAAATGGACGTGCAGGTGGCGATCCATACCGACACCCTCAACGAATCCGGATTCGTGGAAACGACCCTGGCCGCTTTCAAGGGGCGGACGATCCATACCTTCCACACCGAAGGTGCCGGCGGCGGGCACGCGCCCGACATCCTGCGCGCGATTTCCGAGGCCAACGTCCTGCCGTCGTCGACCAACCCGACGCGGCCGTACACGGTGAATACCGTCGACGAGCATCTCGACATGTTGATGGTCTGTCATCATCTCGACCCGGCGATCGCCGAAGACGTGGCTTTCGCCGAAAGTCGCATTCGCCGCGAAACCATCGCCGCCGAGGACATTCTGCACGACCTCGGCGCACTGTCGATGATGTCCTCGGACTCGCAGGCGATGGGCCGGGTCGGCGAAGTGATCATCCGCACCTGGCAGACGGCGCACAAGATGAAAGTGCAGCGCGGGCATTTGCCGGCACCGGCGGTCGCGGCCAACGGGGAGAAAGCGAGCGCCAACGACAACTTCCGCGTCAAGCGCTATCTCGCCAAATACACCATCAACCCGGCAATCACGCACGGCATCGGTCACCTGGTCGGCTCGATCGCGGTCGGCAAGCTCGCCGATCTGATCCTCTGGAAGCCGGCGTTCTTTGGCGTCAAGCCGTCGCTGATCGTCAAAGGCGGGATGATTGCCGCCGCCGCCATGGGTGACGCCAACGCCTCGATCCCGACACCGCAGCCGGTGCACTACCGGCCGATGTTCGGCGCTTTCGGGAAAGCGCTGCGCACTTCCGTGACTTTTGTTTCGCAGGCGGCGCTGGATAATCCGGAGCTCGCTGCACTGCAATTGAGCAAGCCGCTATTTGCCGTTCGCGACACCCGCCAGGTGCGTAAAGCGGACATGGTGCATAACGGCGCGACGCCGAAGATCGACGTCGATCCTGAAACCTATGCCGTACGCGCCGATGGTGAGCTGCTGGTCTGCGAGCCGGCCAGCGTGCTGCCGATGGCGCAACGCTATTTTCTTTTCTGAGCTCAGCATGCTTTTTGCCGAATCCTTTGCCGATGACCAGACTCCCGCCAGCGATCGCCTGGTGCTGCCCTACGAGGTTCGCCGCAAGAGTCGGCAGCGGGTGACGCTGCTCAGCGGTGAGGAACTGGGCTATGTGCTGCCATCCGGTACCGTACTCAAGCAGGGTGATCGCCTGCTCACCGGCAACGGCCGGGTCGTCGAAGTCGAGGCGGCGCCGGAAGTGCTGCTCGAAGTGCGCACCGGCGATAGCCTGCTGCTCGGCCGTGCCGCTTACCACCTCGGCAATCGGCACGTACCCGTACAGCTCGGCAAGCGCTTTCTACGCTTCCAGCCGGACCACGTACTGGCCGAAATGCTGGTCGGTCTGGGTTGCCCGGTCAGCGAGATCGAAGCTCCATTTGACCCCGAGGGCGGCGCCTACGGCGCACAGAGTGTGCACGGGCATGGCCATGCCCGTACGCACGGCTATCGTCCGTTGCCTGGCGCGGATGTCACTGAAGCCCACCATCCCGGCCACGGCCCGCACCGCTCGCCAGCCAAAATTCATGAGTTCAAGTGAGAACGTGTAAACGTGAGTCCTTGAATCCCTGAGTCCTTGATTCCTTGATTCCTTGATTCCTTGACTCCGTCACTGCCTCGTCTGCTGCAGCTCGCCAGTCCGGCGCTGCCGGTCGGCGCCTACACCTATTCGCAAGGTCTCGAGTGGGCGGTCGAAAGCGGCCGGGTGCACGACCAGGGCAGCGCGCTGGCGTGGATCGCCGCTTTGCTGGATGAGGGTGTCGGCTGCTTCGAAGCGCCGCTCACCGCCCAGTTGCAGCGCGCCTGGGAAAATTCGCAGCACGGCGAAATCGCGCGCCTCAACGCCGACTTTCTGGCCAGTCGCGAGTCCTCCGAACTGCGCGCCGAGACCGTGCAGATGGGTTATTCGCTGCGCCGACTGCTGCACGAGCTGGACGATTTCGCCGTGCCAGCGGCTTTCGACGCGCTGGCAGAGCTTTCCTTCCCGGTCGGCTGGGCGCTGGCGGCGGAGGTCTGGAAAATCCCGGTCGCCGATTCGCTGACCGCGTATCTTTGGTCGTGGTGCGAAAACCAGGCCATGGCGGCGCTCAAGGCGGTGCCGCTCGGGCAGACGGCCGGGCAGCGCATTCTGTTGGCTCTGGGTAGTCGCCTGCCGGCTGTAGTGGAGCGCGCGCTTGCTCTTCCCGAAGAGCGCTGGAGTAACTTCGCTCCTGGCCTGGCGCTGGCTTGCAGCGGCCACGAAACGCAATACACGAGACTCTTCCGATCATGAAAGAAAGTGTGAAAGAAAGTAGCCCCAAGATGAACCCACGTCCCGCCCTGCGCATCGGTATCGGCGGCCCCGTCGGCTCCGGCAAGACCGCGCTGACTCTGGCCCTGTGCCTGGCGCTGCGCGACAAGTACAGCCTCGGCGTGGTGACCAACGACATCTACACCGCCGAAGACGCGAAATTCCTCGTCCAGCACGCAGCGCTGCCGCAGGCACGCATTCTCGGCGTCGAAACCGGCGGCTGCCCCCATACCGCCATTCGCGAGGATGCGTCGATCAACCTCGAAGCCGTCGCCCGCTTGACGACTGCTTTTCCCGATATCGAGATCGTCTTTGTCGAGTCCGGCGGCGATAATCTGGCAGCAAGCTTCAGCCCCGAACTCTCCGACCTGACGATCTACGTGATCGACGTCGCCGCCGGCGAAAAGATCCCGCGCAAAGGCGGCCCCGGGATCACCAAGTCCGACCTGCTGGTGATCAACAAGACCGATCTCGCACCCATGGTGGGAGCGTCGCTGGAAGTGATGGACAGCGACAGCCGGCGCATGCGCGGCGCGCGGCCTTTCGTGTTCAGCAACATGAAGACCGGTGAGGGGTTGGCGGAGATCATTGCCTTCATCGAGGCGCGGGGTTTGTTGGGCTAGAGCAGCGCGGCAGTCCAGTGCCATCCTCTCGCTAGGCGCTTGCCGGAGAACGACGACCCAGCTGGTCCTTTGGCAGAAATCGCCTTAATGTGAAAGTGGCGCACGCGACTCACGAAACGCCCGTCTCCCCTCGCGGGAGAAGGGTCAGGGGAAGAGGGAAACGGTCATGACTGTCATGACTTGGGGTGTCTCCACGTGTCATGACCGTTAGCTGCGTACCCTGTGCCAATGACGCCAGGCGAGCAGGATCAAGGTGATTGCGGTGAGCGGCAGGGCGAAGCTGCCCATCACCAGCGAGAAACCGCTTTGCGCGGCATGGCCGGCGGCGTCGAGTACCAGGTAGGTGGTGTAGGCCGCGTAGTAGGCGAGGAACAACGCCCCTTCCCAGCGCGCGATCAGGTGGCCGGTAAAGAAGATGGGCAGGCAGGCGACGGCGACGACGACCATCACTGGTAGGTCGAAGGCCAACAAGGACGCTGGCACGAGCAGATCGCCCGGGGCGATGCTGGCGGAGATGCCGAGCACGGCCAGGATGTTGAAAATATTGCTGCCCACCACGTTGCCGACGGCGATGTCGCGCTGGCCGCGTACTGCCGCCATGATCGAGGTCGCGACTTCCGGCAGCGAGGTACCGGCGGCGACGATGGTCAGTCCGACGACCACTTCGCTCATCCCCAGGCGCCGGGCCAGGGTGACCGCGGCTTCGACCAGCCAGTTGGATCCGAGCACGAGGAGCGTCATTCCAGCTGCGACCAGCAGGAGCTGCGCCAGCCAGTGAGCGTCCCAGGCGCGGCCGTCGACGGGCGGTGGCCCGGACGCCAGCGGCGCGCCTGCAAGGCTCTCGCGGCGGCTCTGGCGGATGACCAGGAAAGTGTAGGCGAGCAGCAGGCTGACCAGCAGCAGGCCGTCGCCACGGCTGATACCCCCGTCGCTGGCGAGCAGCCAGAGCAGCAGCGAAAGAGCGACCATCATCGGCACTTCCTGCCGGATCAACTGGCGATGCACCAGCAAGGGCGCGATCAGCGCTGACAGGCCGAGAATGAACAGGACGTTGAAAATGTTGCTGCCGACCACGTTGCCGAGCGCGATGTCGACCTGCCCAGACCACGCGGATTGCACGGACACCGCGAGTTCGGGCGCACTGGTCCCGAAGGCGACCACCGTCAGCCCGACCACCAGCGGCGAGATGCCAAAAGACAGCGCCAGTTTCGAAGCGCCGCGGACCAGCAGTTCGGCGCCGACGATCAGGGCGATGAGACCCGGGATGAACCAGAGCATGTGATGTTTTCCGTGTACTTGATGGGCGAAGTGGCCGGCCAGCGCGCAGGCCGCCAGCGCTGGCGCTGCCCCGTGACTCCGCGCAAGCCGGCTCCAGAGCGGGGGGCGCGGCGATCATCGCACGACGGTCATTTCGACTCAAGCGCGCGCGTCGGCGATGCAAGCGCCGGCAAAAAGTGCACAATGACCGCTTGACTCTTCTTCGGAAGCACTAAATGTCGTTCCAGCCACGCGTTCTTGTCTGCCTGGCTTCCGAGCAGATCATGCAGAACACTCTGCCGGCGCTGCGCTTGCGGCCGGCCCAGGTGGTCATCGCTGCCAGCGATGCCGAGCCGGCGTGTCAGGGTGCGTTGCAGGTCAGTCGCGTTCTGCGTGAAGCGGGCTGGGCGGAAGATGCGGTGCGTATCGTTCGTCACACGCCTGACCACGACCTCGGACGCATCAGCAGCTACGCTCGCGAACTGGCGGCGTCGCTGGGTAGCGAATTCCCTGGCTGGCCGATCGATCTCAATGCCAGTGGCGGTACCAAAGTGATGTCCTTCGGTTTTCTCGGGGCCTTTGCCGGCCTGGGCGATGCCTGGTACTGCGATACCCACCACGATCTGCTCGAGCCTCTGGGTGGCGGCGAGCCGCTGGCCTTGCCGCCGGACATGCTGCGCCTGACCGACCTCTTGCAGATGCAGGGTTACCGCGTCGTCGCCGATCCCACCTGGGGCGCCGATTTCGCCCTCGCCGCCGCCGCGCGCGCTTTTCTGACCGAGCATCTGGCGTCTTCCGCTGCGCAGCTCGGCGGCTTCTTCGGCTACGTCAACCGATTGACTCGCCAAGCTCTGCCAAAGACCCGTCCCGATGGCATGGTCATCCGTCCGTTTCAGAGGGAAATCGTTGCCGAACGACCGCTCTTCGCCAATCACCACCAGCTTGCCTGGGCCTTCGAACAGGCGGGTATCTGGCACTGGGACGGCGATTGTCGCTTCGCTTTCGGCAGCGAGACCGTGACTCGCTACGCTGGTGGTGGCTGGCTTGAGGAATGGGTATGGCTGACGCTCGCTGGCTTGCAGGCCGACGGCTTGATCCCCGACGGCCACTGGGGCACCAATGTGCGCATCGACGCCGAGGGCGCCCCGGAAGGCGCCGGGAACGAACTCGACGCCGCACTGGTGTGGCGCAACCAGCTTCTGGTACTCGAATGCAAGACCGGCGTGCAGATCACTACCGAGGGCGGTAGTCAGGCCATCCTCAACCGTCTCGACAGCCTGCGTCGGCATGTCGGCGGGGCGATGGGGGAAACCTGGCTGCTGACCGCCCGACGACTGCATCCCGGCACCGGTTCGGCGGCGCGCGAACGCGCCCGTGCCTACCGCATCCGCCTGATCGAACCCGAGCAACTGGCGGACCTGCGTAGCGAAATCGAGCACTGGATGCATCTCGACGAGGCTTCCCCTGGTCGATCGTGATGCCCGCTTGCGCCCGTTCGCGCTCTCTTGTCTACCGGGCAGCGCCACCCGCCTACCGGCGAGGTGGGGCAGCTGGGTCGCGCCGCGCTGGCTTTTCGCAGCCGCTGGGCGCTGTGCTAGAATCCTGCCCTCGCGGATGCGGCTGCTCGGGCCGCTCGATCTCTTCCGCGGCTGTCGCTGCCGCTGGTCGCAGATCGCGCTTTTCCATTTTTGTGCTGGGGTTGCCTTATGCCGGTTGTTACACTGCCTGACGGTTCGCAAAGAGAGTTCGCACAGCCGCTGACGGTTGCCGAAGTTGCGCAGAGTATCGGCGCCGGTCTGGCGCGCGCTGCGCTTGCCGGCAAGGTCGACGGGCGTCTGGTTGACACCTCGTTCTTGATTGTCGCCGACGTGCAGCTGGGCATCATCACCGAGAAGGATGCCGAGGGCCTGGAGGTGATTCGCCACTCGACCGCACATCTGATGGCCTACGCGGTCAAGGAGCTTTTCCCGGAAGCGCAGGTGACCATCGGGCCGGTCATCGAAAACGGTTTCTACTACGACTTTGCCTACCAGCGCCCGTTTACCAACGATGATCTGGCGGCCATCGAAAAGCGCATGGGCGAGCTCGCCAAACGCGATATCCCGGTCGAGCGAGAGGTCTGGGAGCGCGCAGCGGCGGTGGCTTTCTTTCAGTCGATCGGCGAGCGCTACAAAGCCGAGCTGATCGAGGCCATTCCCGAGGGGCAGGAGGTGTCGCTCTATCGCGAGGGCGATTTCGTCGACCTCTGTCGCGGACCGCACGTGCCGTCTACCGGCAAGCTGAAAGTGTTCAAGCTGATGAAGCTGGCGGGTGCCTACTGGCGCGGTGATCATCGTAACGAACAGTTGCAGCGCATCTACGGTACGGCGTGGGCCAAGAAAGAGGACCAGGAAGCATATCTGCATATGCTCGAAGAGGCCGAGAAGCGCGACCACCGCAAGATCGGTCGGCAGCTGGACCTGTTTCACCTCCAGGAAGAGTCACCGGGAATGGTTTTCTGGCATCCCAAGGGCTGGACGATCTGGCAGGAAGTTGAGCAGTACATGCGTCGTCTGCTCGACCGGCACGGCTATTGCGAAGTGAAGACGCCGATGATCATGGATCGCTCCTTATGGGAGCGCTCGGGGCATTGGGAGAACTACGCCGAGCACATGTTCACCACCGCTTCCGAAAATCGCGATTACGCGGTCAAGCCGATGAATTGCCCCGGGCATATCCAGATCTTCAATCAGGGCTTGCGTAGCTACCGGGACCTGCCTTTGCGTTTGGCCGAATTCGGTTCCTGTCATCGCAACGAGCCTTCAGGGGCTTTGCACGGCATCATGCGCGTACGCGCTTTCGTGCAGGATGACGCGCACATCTTTTGTACGGAAGCGCAGGTGCTGCCGGAGACCGAAGCCTTCATCGACCTTTTGGAGAAGGTCTATGCCGATTTCGGGTTTACCGACATCATCGTCAAGCTGTCGACACGTCCAGAAAAGCGTATTGGTTCCGACGCCCAGTGGGACCGCGCCGAGGCCGCCCTTGGCGAAGGGCTGAAGGCCAAGGGTCGGAGCTTCGAGGTGCAGCCGGGCGAGGGCGCTTTCTATGGCCCGAAAATCGAGTTTTCGCTCAAGGATTGCCTCGGTCGTGTCTGGCAGTGCGGCACCCTGCAGCTCGATTTTGCCTTGCCCGAGCGCCTCAATGCGCACTATGTTGGCGAGGACAATGATCGGCATATTCCGGTGATGTTGCATCGGGCAATTCTCGGTTCGCTGGAACGTTTCATCGGCATCCTCATCGAGAATTATGCCGGCGCCATGCCGTTGTGGCTATCGCCGACGCAGGCGGTGGTGCTCAATATTTCGGAGAAGCAGGGCGCGTACGCTGAACAGGTGGCGGCGACGCTGCGCAATGCCGGCCTGCGCGTCGAGGCGGATTTGCGCAACGAAAAAATTACCTATAAAATACGAGAACATAGCTTGAACAAGCTGCCCTACCAGATCGTCGTTGGCGACAAGGAAGTGGCAGCGAACCTGGTGGCCGTGCGCACACGCGGAGGTCGGGATCTCGGACAAATGTCGATCGAGGCTCTGACTGGGCAACTTCTGGATGAAGTGGCCGCGCGACGTGGTACGGCTTAACTTCTGTAGACACAAGGAGCGGAACCATCGCACTGCAAAAGGCGCAACGCGTTAACCAAGAGATCAATGCAATAGAAATCCGGCTCATCGGCGAGGATGGCGAGGCATTGGGGGTCATGAGTTCCAGGGAGGCACTGTCGCTCGCTGAGGAAGCGGGGCTTGATCTGGTCGAGATCGCTCCGATGGCGCGTCCGCCGGTTTGCCGGATCGTCGATTTTGGCAAGTTCAAGTACCAGGAGCAGAAGCGCCAGCACGAGCAGCGACAGAAACAGAAGCAGGTGCAGGTCAAAGAGGTCAAGTTTCGCCCCGGTACCGACGAGAACGACTACCAGATCAAGTTGCGTAACATGACGCGCTTCCTGGACGAAGAAGACAAGGTCAAGGTCACTTTGCGCTTCCGCGGTCGAGAAATGGCGCATCAGGATATCGGCATGCGCCAGATCGAGCGTATCAGAGGCGATTTGCAGGAAATGGCGGTGGTCGAGCAGATGCCGAAGATGGAAGGGCGGCAGATGGTCATGGTGCTGACGCCGAGCAAGAAGAAATCGTCGTAGAGGTAGATGTAGAAGCAGGTCCTGATACAAATCCTGGTAGCAAAAACAAGTGCGGTCGGGTCGAAAGTGCTCCCGTCGGGAGACACCTGGCAGCATGTTTATAAACGGAGCATGAAATGCCCAAAATGAAGACCAAAAGTGGAGCAAAAAAACGCTTCACGGTCAGCGCCAGCGGCCGCATCAAGCGCGCGCAGGCGTTCAAGCGTCACATCCTGACCAAGAAGGACACCAAGACCAAGCGCCAGTTGCGCGGGACGACCGAAGTTCATGCAGCTGACAAGGCCATGGTTCGTTCCATGATGCCTTACGCTTGAGGAGATAAGAGATGCCCCGAGTCAAACGCGGTGTAACCGCGCACGCCCGCCACAAGAAAATCCTCGCCCTGGCCAAGGGTTACCGCGGTCGCCGCAAGAATGTCTATCGTGTCGCCAAACAGGCGGTGATGAAGGCCGGTCAGTATGCCTATCGTGACCGTCGCCAGCGCAAGCGTCAGTTTCGCAGTCTCTGGATTGCCCGTATCAACGCCGCGGCCAGAGAACTGGGCATGAAGTACAGTACCTTCATGAATGGCCTCAAGAAGGCGCAGATTGAAGTGGATCGCAAGGTGCTCGCCGATCTGGCTGTTTTCGACAAGCCGGCTTTTGCTGCTCTGGCCGTGCAGGCCAAGGCCCAGCTCGACGCCTGAGCTCGACCCGTGTCAAGAAAGGAGGCGCTAGCCTCCTTTTTTTCGGTGAACCATGCATAACTTCGATCAAATAGTCCAGGCTGCGTCGGCCGCTTTTGCGGCGACCGACGACCCCGACGCCCTGGAACAAATCAAAGCCAGCTATCTCGGCAAGAGCGGCCAGATTACCGCCTTGCTGAAAGGCTTGGGCAAGCTTCCCGCCGACGAGCGCAAGAGCGTCGGTGCGTGCATCAATCTTGCCAAGGACGCTGTCGAAGCAGCGCTCAACGCGCGCCGCGAAGCGCTGCGCCAGATGGCGCTGGCCGCGCGCCTCGCTGAAGAGGCGCTGGACGTGACGCTGCCGGGTAGAGGCCAGTCGCGCGGTGGCCTGCATCCGGTCACGCGGACGCTGGAGCGCATCGAGTCGCTGTTCGGCTCGATCGGTTTCGAGGTTGCTGACGGCCCGGAAATCGAGGCCGACTTTCAGAACTTCACGGCGCTCAATACGCCGGCAGATCACCCCGCCCGTTCGATGCACGATACCTTCTATTTGCAGGACGAGTCCGGGGGCCTTGCCGAGAACGTTCTGTTGCGCACCCATACCAGCCCGATTCAGGTGCGCTACATGCAGGCCCACGTCGCCCGTCATGCCGGCGCCGAAACCATGCCGGAAATCCGCGTGATCGCCCCGGGGCGTGTCTATCGCGTCGATTCCGATGCCACGCATTCGCCGATGTTCCATCAGGTCGAAGGACTGTGGGTTGGCGAGCGGGTCAGTTTTGCCGACTTGAAGGGCATTATCGGTGATTTCCTGCGCCGCTTTTTCGAGAGCGATGACCTGCAGGTGCGCTTCCGTCCCTCGTTCTTTCCCTTCACCGAGCCGTCGGCAGAAATCGACATGGCCTTCATGAGCGGTCCGCTGAAAGGTCGCTGGCTGGAGATTGCCGGTTGTGGCATGGTCCATCCGAACGTCTTGCGCCACGTCGGCATTGACTCCGAGAAGTACATCGGCTTTGCCTTTGGCATGGGACCGGACCGGCTGACGATGCTGCGTTACGGTGTCAATGACCTGCGCCTGTTCTACGACGGCGATCTGCGCTTTCTGCGCCAGTTCGTCTGACCGCGGCCTGTGACCGCTTGTGACCCATTCGCCGATCATGCCTTCTCCTGAGTTCTCGCGTTCATGAAATTTTCAGAATCCTGGCTTCGCAGTTTCGTCGACCCCGTTTGTTCGGGTAGCGAATTTTCGCATCTGTTGACCATGGCTGGTCTCGAAGTGGAGGAGGAAGAGTCGGTCGCTCCGGCCTTCGACAAAGTGCTCGTCGCGCAGGTGCTCGAAGTCGAAAAGCATCCTGATGCCGATCGCCTCAATGTCTGTCGTGTCGATGTCGGTTCGGGCGAAACGCTGCAGATCGTTTGCGGGGCGCCGAACGCGGCTGCCGGGATCAAGGTGCCGTGCGCGCTTCCCGGCGCCGAACTGCCGGGCGGCTTCACGATCAAGGTCGCCAAGGTGCGTGGCGTCGCCTCGTCGGGAATGCTCTGTTCGGCCAAGGAGCTCGGTATTGCCGAAGACGCCGCCGGCTTGCTCTTGCTGAGCGGCGATGCGCCGGTGGGCGAGGATATTCGTCGCCATCTCGATCTCGATGACCGCTTGTTGACCCTCAAGCTGACGCCGAATCGGGCGGACTGCCTGTCCCTGGAAGGTGTCGCCCGCGAGGTCGCCGCGCTGACCGGAACGCCGGCGCGCTTTACGCCGGTCGATGATGTCGAGGTATCCATCGCCACTGCACGGGCCATTGTTCTCGATGCGCCGGAAGCTTGTCCACGCTACTGCGGGCGGGTGATCGCCGGCGTCGACGCTGCGGCGCCGACCCCGACCTGGATGAGTCGTCGCCTCGAGCGCAGCGGTATCCGGCCGATTTCCGCCGTGGTCGATATCACCAACTACGTAATGCTCGAACTCGGCCAGCCACTGCACGCTTTTGACAACAGCCGTTTGCACGGCGCCATTCACGCGCGCATGGCGCTTGCGGGCGAAAAAATCACCCTGCTCAACGAGCAGACCCTGGAGTTGCAGGACGATGTGCTGCTGATCGCCGATGAGCAGCGGCCGCTGGCGATGGGCGGAGTGATGGGTGGCGAAGAAAGCGGCATCAGCCTGGCTACCAGCGAGTTATTTCTCGAGTCGGCTTTTTTTGCGCCGACGGCGATTGCCGGTCGTGCCCGTCGTTACAGCTTTGTTTCCGACGCGTCACATCGTTTCGAGCGCGGCGTCGATTTCGGCGGCACGCGGCGCGCGCTCGAACGAGCGACGCGTCTGGTTCTCGATATCTGCGGTGGTCAGGCCGGACCGGTGAGTGAAGCGCTGGCGACCCTGCCTGAGCGCCACGCGGTTCGCCTGCGCCCGGCGCGCGTCGCCAAGGTGCTTGGCGTAGCGCTCGACGGCGAACAAATCAGCGCGCTTTTTTCACGTCTCGCGCTGCCCTTTCGCAGGGACGCCGACGACTTCATCGTCACCCCGCCGAGCTATCGCTTCGACATCGAGATCGAGGAAGACTTGATCGAAGAGCTGGCTCGCCTGCACGGCTATGAAAACATTCCGGCGACCTCGCCGACGGGCTTGCTGGCGATGCTGCCACAGACCGAGCAGACACGACCCCTGGCAGGTGTGCGCCAGATCGTCGCCGATTGCGGCTATCAGGAGGTGGTCAACTTCGCTTTCGTCGAAGAGGCCTGGGAGCGTGATTTTGCCGACAACAGCAAGCTGATTCGCCTGGCCAACCCGATTGCCAGTCAGCTGAGCGTCATGCGCTCGACGCTGATCGGCGGTCTCGTCGCCAACGTTGCCAGCAACCTCAAGCGGCGACAGGCGCGGGCGCGTTTTTTCGAGACCGGGCGATGTTTTTTTCGCGACGCCCAGGGCGAACCGGTGGCCGGCTTTCGTCAGCCGTGGAAACTCACGGCACTGGCTTACGGCAGTGCTTTTCCCGAGCAGTGGGGCTGTGCCGCACGCAAGGTCGATTTCTTCGACATCAAGGGCGATCTCGAGCGCTTGCTCGCACCGCGCATGGCCCACTTCGAGGCTGCGCAGCATCCGGCCCTGCATCCCGGGCGCAGTGCGCGCGTCGTCGTCGCTGGCCAGGCCATTGGCTTCGTCGGCGAGCTGCATCCGCAGTGGCAGCAAAAATACGAACTGCCGCTGGCGCCGGTCGTCTTCGAAGTCGATCTGGATGCTGTGGTCATGGTCAGCCTGGCGCGATACACGGAGGTCTCGCGGCAACCACCGGTCATACGTGATATGGCTATCGTGGTCGATCAGAAACTGGATTTGCAGCCCTTGATTGACGGCATGATCGCCAATCGTTCGGAAATCGTTCGTGAAATCAATCTGTTCGACGTCTATGTCGGACCTGGGGTCGAGGCTGGCAAGAAAAGCCTTGCCTTCCGAATAATGATGCAAGATACTCGAAAAACATTGCAGGAAGTCGAAGTCGAGGCCGCCATGCAGCACCTGGTGGCCTATCTGCAAACGACATTTGCGGCGCAGCTGCGGGTCTGAGAAAGGGAGGGTATGACGCTTACGAAAGCAGAGCTGGCCGATTTTCTGTTCGAGAAGGTCGGCCTGAACAAGCGCGAGGCCAAGGACATGGTGGAGGCTTTTTTCGAAGAGATCCGCAATGCGCTGGAACGGGGGGATAGTGTGAAGCTCTCCGGATTCGGTAATTTCCAATTGCGCGACAAACCGCAGCGGCCAGGCCGCAACCCAAAAACTGGCGAAGAAATCCCGATCACTGCGCGACGCGTGGTCACTTTTCATGCCAGCCAGAAACTGAAGGCCGAGGTGGAGCACGCTTATGATGGAAGCCAATCCTAGAGACATCGGCAATGAGCCGTTGCCGGCCATACCGGCCAAGCGTTACTTCACGATCGGCGAGGTGAGCGAGCTGTGTGGCGTCAAGCCGCACGTGTTGCGCTATTGGGAGCAGGAGTTTTCGCAACTCAAACCGGTCAAACGCCGCGGCAACCGCCGCTACTACCAACACCACGAAGTGCTCCTGGTGCGCCGTATCCGGGAGCTTCTCTATAGTCAGGGTTTCACGATCAGCGGTGCTCGCCATCGGCTCGAAGATGACGAGCCGGAGGCCGCCAGCAACGACTCGCTGATGAGCAACGAGCTGCTGCGTGCCGAGTTGCTGAGCATTGCAGAAATGCTGCGGCTTGAAGGGTGCTGACGACGATTTCGGTTATAATTCGCAGCTTGTCGGGGCGTGGCGCAGCCTGGTAGCGCACTTGCATGGGGTGCAAGGGGTCCCGAGTTCGAATCCCGGCGCCCCGACCAAAAGAATCAAGAAGTTAGAGCAAACAAAAAACCGGCTTTGAGCCGGTTTTTTGTTTTGCGGTGCGGGTGGCGGTACGGTTTGCCAGCTGCTACCGTACCGCCACCTTTCCCGCTGCGGATCCTTGTGCGCAGCCTGGACTAAGGCTGCGCGCCGCTTCGACCGACAATAGCGCCTGTTTACGGTCGCCGCCCCAGCGATAATTGCCGATGTCACCATTCTCGCGAATGACGCGATGGCAGGGAATCAGAACGGCGATACGGTTGCGGGCCAGCGCGGAAGCGACCGCGCGTTGGGCGTGAGGATGTTCGATGCGCGCGGCCAATTCTCCGTACGAGACCACCTCGCCGGGAGCAATGTCGATCAGCGCTTGCCAGACTTTAAGCTGAAAATTCGTGCCACGCAGGAGAATGTGCAGCGGTTGTTCTTCGCCGACCAGCGAAAAAACGCGTCCGATGCTGCTTGCCAGCGCTGCATCGTCGCGGTGCAGTCGCGCGTGCTGCCAGTCGGCCTGCAGTTGCCATGTGGCGTCGCCATCGGCGTCGTCGGTGCTGTCATTCGCGTTCACGAACTGCAGATGGCAGAGGCCGCGGGCGGTGGTGCCGGCAATGACTCGCCCGAACGGCGTCGGCCCGAAGCCGTAGGTGATCAGCAGCCCCTCGCCCAGGGAACGCACTTCGCCCGGGGTTGCCGCATCGCAGGCGACCATCAGGTCGTGCAGCCGACCGGGTCCGGAGAGCCCTGCCGCGTGCGCTGCGGAGAGCACATCGTACTCGCCACGCAACAGCGATCTGGCGTGTTCGGTGGTCAGGTATTGCAGAAAGCGCTTCGGCGAAATGCCGACCCAGACGCTGAACAGGCGCTGCAAATGGAAATGGCTCATGCCGACGTGTGCGGCGATCTCCTGCAGGCTGGGCTGGCAGGGGCTGCGCTGTCTGACGAAGCGAATTGCCCGGGCGACCGTTTCATAGGCGCGGCAGCGGGCGGCGAGTTCGTTCATGACGTTTGCCCGCGCCGTCCGAGCAGGCCGGCGGTCAGCGCGATGCCGGTCAGGATCAGCGTGCCGCCGAGCAGGGTGTGCCAGCCGACGGCTTCGCCGAGGAACAAGGTCCCCCAGAGAACGCCGAAGACCGGGATCAGAAAAGTCACCGACAGCGCGCGCGTCGGGCCGACATCGTCGATCAGGCGAAAATAGAGCAGGTAGGCAGCGCCGGTGCAGACGATCGCCAGCAGGGCGACGGCTGTCCAGTCGCCGACATCGGGCGTCTGCCGCACAGGGGCCAGAAGGAACAGCGGCAGCAGCACCAGGGTAGCCATCCACATGCTGCCGTGCGCATTGCCGAAGGGCGTAGCCAGGCCGGGGCGGGCCTTGGTGTAGAGGCTCGCCAGGCTGTACGAGAGCGGCGCGAGCAGCCCGGCGGCGACCGCCGGCCACTCAGCGCTGCCGGCCAGCGCGAGGTTCTGGCCAACGAGCACGCTGACCCCAGCCAAGCCGCAGCCGAGGCCGAGGGCGACGCTGCCGGTCAGCGGCACGCCCAGCCAGAGCGCGCCGATCGCCGCTCCGAAGAGCGGCGAAGTGGCGTTGAGAATTGCCAGCAGCGAGGCCGGCAGCGATTGCGCGGCGTAGGCAAAGAGCAGGAAGGGGAGCGCCGAGTTGAGGACGCCAATGCTCAGAAAGTGCTTCCACAGGCGGCCCATTCCCAGCGACTGTTTCAGGACGCGGGCGACCAGCCAGAGGAATACGGCGGCGATGCCGACGCGAAACATGATCAGCGCCACCGGACCGAACGCCGGGACGCTGATGCGCATGAACAGAAACGAAGCGCCCCAGATGGCAGCGAGAAAGAACAATCGGGTGATACTTGCAGCGTCCATGCAGGACTTTCGTAAGGAGGGGGTGGGCTTCGATTGTCGTCTCGGCAGCGGCTCCTGGCCACCCGATTCTTGCGCATCGTGACGGCTGCGCTTGGCCGTGGCTGGCTACTACCTCCCGCCCTTGCTGCCTCCCTTGTCCCAGCCATAGCGAACGCTTCGCTGCCAGCGAGTGTCTGCCTGGCGCAGGGCATTCATCGGCGGCGGGGAGGGCTGCCGCGCGGCTGCTTTCGCGCTCGGCGTCGGCAGTGGTTTCGCGGAACGGGCAGGCTTGTCGGTCATCGGACTGGCTGCGGAGCGTGGGCTGATCGCTATGGTAGACTTTGCACCTATTCTAACGCTCAAGAGAAAACCATGTCCGGCAACACCATTGGCACGCTGTTCACCGTGACTTCGTTTGGTGAGTCACACGGGCCGGCGATCGGCTGCGTGGTTGATGGCTGCCCGCCCGGGCTGGCCATTTCGGAAGCCGACATCCAGTGCCAACTCGACCGCCGTCGGCCGGGGACCTCGCGGCATGTGACGCAGCGCCGCGAGCCCGATCAGGTGGAGATTCTTTCGGGGGTCTTCGCGGGCCGCACGACGGGAACGCCGATCGGCCTGTTGATCCGCAATCAGGATCAGCGCAGCAAGGACTACGGCAATATTGCCGAGACCTTCCGGCCGGGGCATGCGGACTACGTCTACACGCAGAAGTACGGTTTTCGCGATCATCGCGGCGGCGGTCGCTCGTCGGCGCGCGAAACGGCGGTGCGTGTCGCCGCCGGGGCGATCGCCCGCAAGTGGTTGGCTGAGCGTTACGGGGTCACGATCAGCGCCTGGATGAGCCAGCTTGGGCCCATCGAGATCCCCTTTCTCGACGCCGCGGCAATCGCCGGCAATCCCTTCTTCGCGCCGAATGCGGCGATTGTTCCGGAGCTGGAGGATTACATGGATCGATTGCGCAAGGCGGGCGATTCGGTGGGCGCGAAGATCAGCGTCGCTGCCAGCGGCGTACCGCCCGGTTGGGGCGAACCGGTCTACGACCGGCTCGACGCCGAGATTGCCTACGCGATGATGAGCATCAATGCCGTCAAAGGGGTCGAGATCGGCGCCGGTTTTGCCAGCATTGCCCAGCGCGGCAGCGAGCATGGCGACGAAATGACGCCGCAGGGTTTTCTCAGCAATCATGCCGGCGGAGTGCTCGGCGGTATCTCCACAGGTCAGGACCTGGTCGTCAGTGTGGCGATCAAACCGACCTCGAGCATCCGCTTGCCGCGACGTTCCGTAGACCGTGCCGGCAATACGGCCATGGTCGAAACGCATGGCCGGCACGATCCCTGCGTCGGTATCCGCGCGGCACCGATTGCCGAGGCGATGCTGGCGCTGGTCTTGATCGATCATGCCTTACGTCATCGCGCCCAGTGCGGCGACGTGCGCTGCGCCACGCCGCGAATTCCTGGTTCGGCAATCATCAATGTTGGGGCGAAGTGACGGCAGCCTGTGGCTCTGGTTATAATCGCATGGTCTGGTCGCGCATCGGGCCGGCCGGGATCAGCGAGAGGCTACGATCATGCAAATTGAGCACCACGACCTGCACCACGAGTTCCCCGAGTACCTGGATTCGATTCACGCCCTGAAAGCTTCGAGCGAGCCGTTTGGCGAGATGTATGACGAATACCATCAGCTGACGCGCGAGGTCGAGCGTCTCGAAGAAGAAGACCTGCCGGTCGGCGATTTCACGATCGAAACGATGAAGAAGCAGCGCGTACTGCTCAAGGATCAGATGTACCGGATGCTGGTTGCGTTCAAGAACAGCAATTGAGCGATTGAACGGCTGAGCAACCGGGCAATGGAGTCGGCGAGCCGCTAGCCGACGCTAGCCGCCGGGTGCTGCGGCACCATCCGGTAGAATTGCCGGATGCATGCTCTGCCCTACTGGCGTCTTTCCGGCTACTACTTCTTTTATTTCGCCTTCATCGGCGCGTTCTCACCGTATTTCGGGCTCTATCTTCAGTCGCTGTCGTTTTCGGCCTGGGACATCGGTGTGCTGATGTCCCAGATGCAGTTGATGCGCCTGTTCGCGCCCTATCTGTGGGGCGCGCTGGCCGACCGCCTGGGGCAGCGGGTGGCCATCGTCCGCCTCGCCGGCATCCTCAGCCTGATCGGTTTTTCGCTCTTCTTTGCCGTGCGCAGCTTCGAGGCAATGCTGCTGGCCATGGCCTTGCTGGCGTTTTTCTGGAGCGCCGCGTTGCCGCTGGTCGAGACGCTGACCTTCGATCATCTGCGCGAGCAACCGGCACGTTACAGTCGCATTCGGTTGTGGGGTTCGGTCGGTTTCATCGTCGCGGTGATGGGCACCGGAGCGCTACTCGACCGGCTGCCACTGTCCGCGTTGCTGTGGGTGATCGCGGCAACGCTGGCCGGAATTCTCGTTTATGCACTGGCGGTTCCCGAGGCGCCGGCGCACGCGGCCAGCAATGAGCAGCGGCCGGTGGGTGAAATCCTTCGCCAGCGGCGCGTCAGGGCGCTTTTTGCCGCCTGTGTCGCGATGTCGGCGGCGCACGGCGCCCTGTACGTGTTCTACTCGATTCACCTCGCCGAGCATCACTACAGCAAGTTCCTGGTCGGTTGCCTGTGGTCCCTCGGCGTTCTTGCCGAGATCGTGGTCTTTTTCTTCATGGTTGGCTTGCTGCGTCGCTTTGGCTTGCGGACCATTTTGCTGCTCAGCTTTGCGGCCGCCATCGTGCGCTTCCTGATGATTGGCTGGGCTGTCGACAGCGTGGCGCTGATCGTCGTCGCGCAGCTGCTGCATGGCTTCACTTTCGGCGCCTACCATGCGGCGGCGATTGCCGCTGTCAATCGCTGGTTTCCGGGTCGCTCTCAGGCGCGTGGCCAGGCCTTGTATTCGAGTCTGTCGTTTGGCGCTGGAGGCTTGCTTGGCACTCTGCTCAGCGGTTGGAGCTGGGACGTCTGGGGGGCGGCTTCCACTTTCACCATGAGCGCGGCGTTTGCGCTGCTCGGTCTGCTTTTCGTCGCCGTCGGAGTGAAGAGAAACGATCTCGACGATCCGGGCGGCGACCAAGCGGCGCCGATTGCCGCGCTGGCACAAACTTCTGGAGGTAAATAATGGGTATCCGTTCTTGCTGTCGTTACTGGCTTGTCGTGCTCGCAGGGCTCGTTGTTGCTGCCTGTGCAACGACTCGCACGACCAGCGCTGGCCGGGTTGGCGTCGACCGTGAGCAGATGATGCTGGTTTCGTCGGCCGAAGTCGATCGCTCCGCCGCCAAGGCTTACCAGGAGGCAATGCAGGCGGCGCAGAGCAAGAAGCTGCTCAATAGCGATGCGCAGCAGAGCGAGCGGGTGCGGGCAATCGCCAAGCGCTTGATTCCGGTGACCGCGGCTTTTCGCGCCGATGCGCCGGGCTGGCAATGGGAAGTCAATGTCGTCAGCTCCAAAGAGCTCAACGCCTGGTGCATGCCGGGTGGCAAGATCGCGGTGTACACCGGCTTGATCGAGCAGTTGCAGCTTAGCGACGACGAACTGGCCGCGGTGATGGGCCATGAGATTGCGCACGCGCTGCGTGAGCATGGGCGTGAGAAAGCTGGCCAGTCGGCCGGCCTGGATGTCGCGGCAGCGCTTGGCGGGGCCTTGATCGGTGCCTATTTTGGCGTCGATGCCGGCCTCGGAAAAAGCGTCATCGGCGGTGTCGGGGACCTGGCTTTCATGCGCCCCAACTCGCGCGCATTTGAGCAGGAAGCTGACCGCATCGGCGTCGAGCTCGCGGCGCGCGCCGCTTACGATCCGAGTGCGGCGATCTCGCTGTGGGAGAAAATGGGGCGCGTCTCGGAAGGGCGGCCGCCGCAGTGGCTGTCGACCCACCCCTCGCACGAGTCACGCATTGCCGATCTGCGCGTTTATGTGCAGCGCGTGCAACCGTTGTACATGGCGGCGCGCAAGTCGCGCTGAGCGTAGCGAGCAGCGGTGGTGGCGTAGCACTTGCCGCGCGTGCAAGCCAGCACTGACAGCGACCCGCCCGGTGTGACATAATCCTGCCCTCCATGGACCCACCGGGGCCGAACTTCGTCGGATCGTCGACCTATGCCGCAGACCTTGTACGAAAAACTTTGGCAGGACCACGTCGTCAACCAGCAAGCGGACGGAACGGCGCTGATCTATATCGACCGTCACCTGGTGCACGAGGTGACCAGTCCGCAGGCCTTCGAGGGCCTCAAGCTGGCCGGCCGCAAGCCGTGGCGCGTATCTTCGATTGTCGCTACGGCGGACCATAATACGCCCACCGAGCATTGGGATCGCGGCATCGAGGATCCCGTCTCACGCCTGCAGGTCGAGACCCTGGATGCCAACATTCGCGAAGTCGGGGCCCTGGCTTTTTTCCCGTTCAAGGATCCGCGGCAGGGGATTGTGCACGTGGTCGGTCCAGAAAGCGGCGCCACCCTGCCCGGCATGACCGTCGTCTGCGGTGATTCGCATACCAGTACGCACGGTGCTTTCGCGTGCATGGCGCACGGCATCGGTACTTCCGAGGTCGAGCACGTCCTGGCGACGCAGTGCCTGCTGCAGAAGAAGTCGAAGACCCTGCTGCTGCGTGTCGACGGGGTTCTCGGCAAGGGCGTCACGGCCAAGGATGTCGCCCTGGCGATCATTGCCCGTATCGGTACCGCCGGCGGTACCGGCTATGCCCTCGAGTTTGCCGGCAGCGCGATTCGCGGCCTGTCGATGGAAGGGCGGATGACGCTTTGCAACATGGCCATCGAAGCTGGTGCGCGCTTGGGCATGGTGGCCGTCGATGAGGTGACCATCGACTATCTTCGCGGTCGCCCCTTCGCTCCAAAAGCGGAGCAGTGGGAGCGTGCTGTCACTCACTGGCGGTCGCTGCGCAGCGACGACGGCGCCGAGTTCGACAGCGTGATCGAGTTCTCTGCCGAGGACATCCAGCCACAGGTGAGCTGGGGAACGTCGCCCGAGATGGTGGTGGCGATCGATGCCCGCGTTCCCGATCCGGCGCAGGAGCCCGATCCCGTCAAGCGCGAAGGGATGGAGCGTGCGCTGGTATACATGGGGCTTGCCGCCAATGTGCCGATCCGGGAGATCCCGCTGGACAAGATTTTCATTGGCTCGTGCACCAATTCACGGATCGAAGATTTGCGTGCCGCTGCTGGCGTTGTCCGCGGCAAGAAGGTGGCCGGCAACATCCGTCTGGCGTTGGTCGTCCCCGGTTCGGGGCTGGTCAAGCGACAGGCCGAGGAAGAAGGGCTCGACGAGATTTTCCGCGCCGCCGGCTTCGAGTGGCGTGAGCCCGGTTGCTCGATGTGCCTGGCGATGAACGCCGACCGCCTCGAGCCCGGCGAACGCTGCGCGTCGACCTCGAATCGTAACTTCGAGGGGCGCCAGGGGGCCGGTGGTCGCACGCATCTGGTCAGCCCGGAGATGGCCGCGGCGGCGGCGATAGCCGGGCATTTCTGCGATGTACGTGAGTGGCTCTGACGGAAAGGAGAAGGCATGAAACGCTTGATACTACTGCTGGGGGCACTGGTCGCGACTGTTTCGCTGACCGCCTGCAATACCATGCAGGGCGTTGGCAAGGATATCTCCAAGGGCGGGCAGGCGATTGAAAAGGCGGCCAAGTAGGGGCCCCATACAAGGAAGAGCATGGACAAGTTCGTTCGTCTTGAAGGCCTGGTCGCGCCGCTTGACCGGGCCAACGTCGATACCGACGCAATCATTCCCAAGCAGTTCCTGAAGTCGATCAAGCGTTCGGGCTTTGGTCCGAACCTGTTCGACGAATGGCGCTACCTGGACGTCGGTGAGCCTGGCAGGGACAACTCGCAGCGCCCGCTGAAGCCCGATTTCGTCCTCAATCAGCCGCGCTACCAGGGCGCACAGATTCTGCTGACGCGCAAGAACTTCGGTTGTGGAAGTTCGCGCGAGCACGCGCCATGGGCCCTGCTCGACTTTGGCTTCCGGGCGGTGATTGCCGAGAGTTTCGCCGATATCTTTTTCAACAACTGCTTCAAGAACGGCATTCTGCCGATCGTATTGCCGGCGGCCGAGGTTGACGCCCTGTTTGCACTCGTCGAGTCGACGCCCGGCTGCCGGCTGCTGGTCGATCTCGAGCAACAGCAGGTGCTTTGTCCCGACGGCCGGGCTTTGTCGTTTGCCGTCGATGGCTTCCGCAAGGAATGCCTGCTCAATGGCTGGGACGATATCGGCCTGACCTTGCGGCACGCGGAGCTGATCCGGGCCTTTGAAGAACGGCGCCGAATCGAGCAGCCCTGGCTGTTCGCCTGAGGAAATGAACATGAAGATTTGTCTTCTCCCCGGCGACGGGATTGGCCCGGAAATCATGGCCGAAGCGGTGCGCGTCCTGCAGGCCCTCGATCTCGATTGCGAGATGGAAGAAGCGCTGCTCGGTGGTGGCGCGGTCGATGCCACCGGTGATCCCTATCCGGAAGCCACGCAACGCCTGGCGCAGGCCGCCGATGCGGTGCTGCTCGGTGCCGTCGGTGGCCCGCAATGGGACGCTCTGCCGCGTGCGCAGCGTCCGGAACGCGGTCTGCTGGGCATCCGCAAGCAGCTTGGCCTGTTCGCCAACCTGCGCCCGGCGATCCTTTATCCGGAGCTGGCCAATGCCTCGACGCTGAAGAACGAAGTCGTCGTCGGCCTCGACATCCTGATCGTCCGCGAGTTGACCGGCGACATCTATTTCGGGCAGCCGCGCGGGATCGAAATGCGCGACGTCGATGGTCGTCAGGAGCGTTTCGGTTTCAACACCATGCATTACAGCGAGAGCGAGATCCGCCGCATCCTGCGGGTGGCTTTCGCGGCGGCGCGCAAGCGCCGCGGCAGGCTGTGCTCGGTGGACAAGATGAATGTCCTGGAAACGACGCAGCTATGGCGCGACGTGGCCATCGAGACGGCGGCCGACTATCCCGATGTCGAGCTCAGTCACATGCTGGTGGACAATGCGGCGATGCAGCTGGTCCGCAATCCGAAGCAGTTCGACGTCATCGTTACCGGCAACATGTTCGGCGATATTCTTTCCGACGAGGCGGCGATGCTCACCGGGTCAATCGGCATGCTGCCTTCGGCGTCTCTGGACGCCAACAACAAAGGCATGTACGAGCCCTGTCACGGATCGGCGCCCGACATCGCCGGCAAAGGCGTGGCCAATCCGCTGGCCACGATCCTCTCGGCGGCGATGATGTTGCGCTACACTTTTACGCGCCATGACGCCGCCCAGCGCATCGAGAACGCGGTCAAGAAAGTACTTGGCCAGGGCTACCGGACGGCTGACATTCATGAGCCGGGAATGCGGCAGGTCGGTACCCGGGCAATGGGCGATGCGGTCCTGGCGGCGCTGCAGGTCGAGTGAGGGAAGTGATGGCGTGGAAATTTTCTTAGAGGTAGGCAAATGAACAAGGTAGGTTTGGTAGGTTGGCGCGGCATGGTCGGATCGGTGCTGATGCAACGAATGCTCGAAGAGGGCGATTTTGAGCACATCGAGCCGCTCTATTTCTCGACCTCGGCGGTGGGTGACAAAGCGCCGCTGCTGGCGGGCAAGGACGCGGGTAGCCTGCAGGACGCGATGTCGATCGAGGCCCTCAAGCGGATGGACATTGTCATCACCTGTCAGGGGGGCGACTACACCAAGGAAGTCTTTCCCAAACTCCGCGCTGCGGGCTGGAAAGGGCACTGGATCGACGCCGCCTCCACGCTGCGCATGCAGGACGATGCGGTGATCATCCTCGATCCGGTGAATCGCGAGGTCATCGATGACGCTTTGGCCAAGGGCGGCAGGAACTGGATCGGCGGCAACTGCACCGTCTCGCTGATGCTGATGGGCCTCGGCGGACTGTTCCGGCATGATCTCGTCGAGTGGGTCAGCGCGATGACTTACCAGGCGGCATCGGGTGCCGGCGCGCAGAATATGCGCGAGCTCCTGTTGCAGATGGGCGCCCTGTACGATGCGGTGAAAGGTGAGTTGGCTGATCCGGCGTCGGCGATTCTCGACATTGACCGCAAGGTTGCTGAAACGATGCGCTCGCCGGACTTTCCGACCCGCAACTTCCGTAATACGGCGCTGGCCGGCAGCGTCATCCCGTGGATCGATGCGGCGGTCGAAGGCGGGCAGTCGAAGGAAGAGTGGAAAGGTGGCGCCGAGGCCAACAAGATCCTCGGCCGCCCGCCGTTCCGTTCGCCAGGCAGTATTCCCGTCGACGGGCTCTGCGTACGCGTCGGCGCAATGCGCTGTCATGCGCAGGCCCTGACCATCAAGCTCAAGGGTGATGTGCCGCTCGACGAGGTCAATGAGATCATTGCGCAGGCAAATCCGTGGGTGCAGGTGGTTCCGAACGAACGTGAAATCAGCGAGCGCGAGTTGACCCCGGCGGCGGTTACCGGCAGCTTGACGGTCCCGGTCGGTCGCTTGCACAAGCTGGCGATGGGTGCGGACTACCTTGGCGCGTTCACGGTTGGCGACCAACTGCTCTGGGGGGCGGCCGAGCCACTTCGGCGCATGCTTCGCATTCTGCTTGACAACTGATTGAAGCTGAACGAAAAAACCGGCTCCAGAAAGCCGGTTTTCGACTTTCGCAGGGACTCGATTCAGAAGCAAGTTTAGCTTGCATGGCTAACCCCATGATGTTATTTTAATAATCCCGATTTCGACGCTCAGGTGGCGCCGTGGCCAAAAAAATAAGTCAAACAGCAAGGAATCTCAGATTGCGGACATCGGTATGGGCGGTCGCGTCATCGCTGGCGCTGACCACTCTGCCATTGGCCAGCGAAGCCGCCGGCCTGGGCCAGATCACCGTCCTTTCGGCGCTCGGTCAGCCTTTACGCGCCGAGGTGGAAATCTTTGCGACGCCGGCCGAACTTGCGGAAATGCAGGCCAAGCTAGCGGCTCCGGATGAGTTCAAGCGGGCCGGCGTCGACTACTCGTCGACCCTGCTCGGCATCAGTTTTGCGATTACCAAGAATCCCCGCGGCCGCTCGGTCATCAAGCTGCGCTCCGCTCGCCCGATCAATGACCCCTTCGTCGACTTGCTCCTGGAACTCAACTGGGCCACGGGGCGCCTGGTTCGCGACTACACCTTTCTGCTCGATCCTCCCGAGTTTGCCGCCCGAGGAAAGGCCTCTGCAGCCCCGGCCCTGGTTTTCAAGCCGCTGGCGCCAGTCAGATCGACTGGCGAAGCACGTTTGCCCGAGGGCAGAGTGGCGCGACCTGTGTCGCCACCGCCCATGGTGCGGGCTCAGCCCCTGGCACAGCCTGAGCAAGGGGCAAGCGGCGGCGGCACGCATCGCGTCGAACGCGGTGAAACGCTGAGCAAAATTGCCCGTGAAACCCGTCCTGAGGGTGTGTCACTTGATCAGATGCTGGTCGGTCTGTTCCGTGCCAACGAGGATGCCTTCGATCGCGGCAACATGAATCGCCTGCGTGCCGGCAAGATTCTCTCGATACCGGAGACGAGCACTCTAGAAGCGATCCCACAGGGAGAAGCCAAGCGCTTGGTGATTGCGCAATCGTCGGACTGGAGTTCCTACCGCCGTAAACTTGCTTCTGCGGCAGCCGATGCTCCGGCCGCTGAAGAGGAGGCACGGCAGCAAGCGTCCGGCAAGATCACGACCAAAGTCGAAGACACTGCAGCACCACCTGCCGAGCCCACGGATCAGCTGAAAATCTCGAAGAGCGATCTCGCGGGCGGCAAGCCGCCGACGACCACCAAGCGCAGCGACGAGGATTTGATCGCCAAGGAACAGGCACTCAAGGAAGCCAACGAGCGTTTGGCAGCTCTTGAGCGGAATGTGGCCGAGTTGCAGCGGCTCGTCGAGCTGAAGAACCAGAGCCTGGCTGAGCTGGAAAAGCAGTCAGCTGGCCAGCCCGCGCCGGCAGCACCGGTTGCCGCCGCAGTTCCTGCTGCTGCCCCCCCTGCGGTGGCGATGGAAAAGCCAGCAGAGCCACCCGCTCCGCCTGCCGAGAGCCGGCCGAGCGAAGTGGCCGCCCAGGCCGAGCCGAAGGCCGAAGACGCGCGAACTGAGAGTCAAGCGGTAGCGCCCAAGCCGGTCGAGCCGCAAAAACCGACAGCCGCGCCGAAAGCCAAGATTGTCTTGCCGCCGCCCGAAGAGCCAAGCTTCCTCGAAGGCTTGCTGACCAGTACGCCGTTCATGGCGGGCGGTGGTGGCATTCTCGCGCTGCTCGCCGCGTACTGGCTTGCCAGACGTCGCAGCCAGAGCGCGGGTGAGAGACCCCTGGATTCGCAGGCCAGCACGCTTGGCGCGAAGGGCGATAGCCTGGTCGCCAACTCGGTATTCCGCAGTACCGGCGGACAGAGTGTCGATACCTCGCACTCGATGGCGCAGACTGATTTCAGCCAGGCGGGTCCCGGCAGTATCGACACTGACGAAGTTGATCCGGTTGCCGAGGCCGATGTCTATATGGCGTATGGACGGGACGCGCAAGCCGAAGAGATTCTCCTGGAGGCTCGCCAGAAGGATCCGGGGCGTCTTGCGATTCACCTCAAATTGCTCGAGATTTACTTTGGCCGCAGGGATGTCAAGCCGTTCGACGCACTGGCGACAGAGCTGTTCAACGCTACCGGCGGTATCGGCAGCGAGTGGGAAAAAGCGGCCGAGATGGGCCTCCAACTCGATTCCAGAAACGCCTTGTTTGGCTCGGCTGCGCAGGCGGAGCCTGCGCTGGCGACAATCGACTCCCGGCCGGTGGGCGACGATGGCCTTGATCCCGGCGACAAAACTATCGCCATTGAGCGGCCCGTTGAAGAAGCCATGGCCTTCGAGTCGCCGTATGAAAAGACGATGGTTGTCGGGCGCGATGCGCCTGCTGCACCCTCCGCAGAGCCCGCCTACCACGATACGCTTGTCAAGCCGACCGAGCCCGAGCCCGAGCCCGAGCCCGAGCCCGAGCCGTTGCCGGTGCAAGCGCGGACAACGGCCGCAGCGGGTGTCGCGGCGTCGGCAGCAAGCTTGACCGCGATGACCGATCTGGCGGACCTCGATTTCGATCTTGGCATAGGCGACGGGAAACCACAGGCGCCAGCGCTGGACGACGACGATGATTTTCTCGAGACGACGCTCTCCTTCCCAATCCCCGCCGCAGGGGATGCGCTCGATTTCGACCTGGCCACCTCCTTGCCGAAAGCGCCGAGCTTGCCGGATGCCGAGTTTGACGACGCCGAACCTGATGCTCCGCCAACGCCGGTGGATGAGCTTGGCATGCCCGAGGAGACCATGCTGATCGGATCCGGCTTCCGGGAGGCGTCTTCGCAGCCGAGTGGGGGCTTCGACTTCGAGTTCGATCTGCGCCCCGAGGAGCCGCTCGCCGAGCGCGCCGAGAGAAAAGAGCGGCCGCTGGATGAGCATGAGGAGTTGTTCGATATCGGGACGGCAGGCGCCGACTCGCTGGAGTTCGATGTCACGCTGACCGAGTCGACCGTCCTTGGCGAGGGGATGCAACATCCCTCGTTCGACATGGCGTCAATCAGCCTGGATCTGGATTTGGAAGACAATGACTGGGATGATCGCGCCGGCGCCGCCGCAGCCAAAGCCGGTGAGTTGCCCGAATCGACCGACGCCGTGGAATCGCTTTTCGAAGCCGACCAAGAGGACACGCTGGTCAACGCGGATTTCTCGACGACGCGCCGCGATAGCACGCTCGATTCCGCCTTTGCCTCGGACATGGACCTGAGCAGCGAAGTCGAAATCAGCTCCAGTGAAGAGGTGGCCACGAAAATCGACCTCGCCAAGGCGTATCAGGAAATGGGCGATCTGGAAGGCGCACGTGAACTCCTGCAGGAAGTCATCAAGGATGGTGATGCCGCGCAGCGCGAAGCGGCGCTGGCAGTCCTCGGCGAACTGCGCGAGTAATATCGACCGCTCAAGCGTCTGACCATGCCGGTCGTGGCAAGGCCATGATTTGCACGGTCAAGGGCGTCTCGACAGCTGATCACTCTCGCCGACGCGACTTTCACATTAACGGTCATGACATGTCGAGACACCCCTGATGATGAAAGCCATGACCGTCCCTCTCTTCCCCTGACCGTTCTCCCGCGAGGGGAGAAGGGAGTTTCGTGAGTCGCTTGCGCGACTTTTACATTAAGCGGGGGCGCTGCTGTGCATCCAACCACCCGCCTTGTCGTCTGGCTGCTGCTGCTGCCAGCGAGCCAGTGCCTGCGTGGCGAACAACTGCTCGTGGCACTTCTCGTGCTGCCGTTTTTTGGCCTGGCCGCACTGCGACGGGCGGCGCGCCTCGCCTGGCGGACGCGCTGGCTCTTCCTGTCGCTATTCGTCATTGTGGCTTGGGGAGAGGCTGGAGAACCTGCTTGGGATGGCGCTCTCGCTCCTGCTGGCGAGGGTTTGCTTGCCGCTTGCACGCAAAGCGGGCGTTTGCTGCTGGCCTTGTGGGCGGTGGCGATCCTTCTCGAATGGATGCCTGTGCCTGAATTGCTGTTGGCCACCCATCGCTTGCTGCAGCCGCTACGACACTGCGGCGTCGATCCCGACCGCGGCGTCGTGCGACTGCTGCTGGTCATGCGCCACATCGAGACCTTGCCACGTCCGCGCGACTGGCGGATTCTGCTCCAGGCGCCGGCCAATGACGGCGATGAAGTGCTTGAACTTGCCGAGCGGCGTTTTTCGTGGCTAGACCCCTTGCTCATGCTGCTCGTTGTCGGCCTCGTTGCCGTCTTTTGTTTGCGGCAGGTGTAGCGCGTGCGCATCGCCTTGGCCGTCGAGTACGATGGCAGCGGTTTTCGCGGCTGGCAGAAACAGCCCGCTGGCGGCACCGTTCAGGATGCCTTGCAGGAAGCCTTGCAGCAGTTCGCCGGGATGGCGGTGCGGGTGATCTGCGCCGGGCGCACCGATGCTGGCGTACATGCGCTGGGGCAGGTGGTGCACTTCGATACCCCGCTCGATCGGCCGATGCATTCCTGGGTGCGCGGGATCAACACCTTTCTGCCGTCGGCGGTTGCCGTGCGCTGGGCGCAGCCGGTTGCCGACGATTTCCATGCGCGGGCTTCGGCTTATGGCCGGCACTATCGCTATCTGTTGCTCAACCGGGCGCATCGCACGGGGCTCTGGGCAGGCAGGGTGGGCTGGTATCACTATCCGCTAGAGCTGACGGCGATGCAGGCCGGCGCCCAACTGCTGCTCGGCGAACGCGACTTCTCGGCTTTTCGGGCCGCCGAGTGTCAGGCCAACTCACCCATAAAGCTTATGCGCCAAGCAAACATCACGCGTCTCGGCGAGCTCCTCGTCTTCGATTTCGAGGCCTCTGCCTTCCTGCACCACATGGTGCGCAATCTGGTCGGAAGTCTGGTCTATGTCGGTCAGGGCAAGCACCCGCCGGCGTGGATTGGCGAGCTGTTGACGGCCGGCGATCGCCGCCTGGCGGCGCCCACTTTCGCCGCCGCCGGGCTCTATCTGGCCGCCGTCAGCTACCCTTCGCAGTTTGGCTTGCCAGCTGCTGAAGAGAGTTGGCTGCTACCCGTCGGGCCCGGATCGTGAGTGGCGTGCCGGCCATGGCCAGGATTCCGCGCCTCAAGATTTGCGGACTGACTCGCCGCGAGGATCTGCTGTGCGCCGTCGACGCCGGCGCCGATGCGCTGGGTCTGGTTTTCTACCCGCCGAGTCCGCGCTTCGTCGATCTGCCGACCGCTGCTGCGCTGGCCTGTGCCGTGCCGCCTTTCATCAGCATTGTCGGACTCTTCGTCAATGCCGATCCGGCCTTGGTGCGCGCGACGCTGGCCGCGCTGCCGATTCACCTGCTGCAATTTCATGGCGACGAGGACGAAGCGTATTGCCGGCAGTTCGAGCGGCCCTACATCAAGGCGGCGCGCGTCAGGCCGGGAATGGATTTGATACAATACGCGGCTGGCTTCCCGTCGGCGCAGGCCATCCTTCTCGATGCTTTCGTCGAAGGTTACGGTGGCGGCGGCAAGGTTTTTGACTGGGCGCTGGTGCCGGACGCCCTGGGCAAGCCACTGATCCTCTCGGGTGGCCTGGATGCGGAAAATGTCGCTGCGGCGGTACGCCGGCTGCGCCCGGCAGCGGTGGATGTCTCGTCGGGCGTCGAGGCGAGCAAGGGAATCAAGGATGGCGCAAAGATCCGTGCCTTCGCAGCCGCGCTGCGGGCGACGGGAAGGGCCGTTTGATGCTGTGCAGGTGTTGCAAGCCGCCGCAAGGAGATTGTTGATGGCCGTTGATGTTTATGATTTGCCGGACACTGCGGGCCATTTCGGCCAGTACGGGGGTGTCTTCGTCGCGGAAACCCTGATCGGTGCACTCGAGGAACTGAAGGAAGCCTACGCCAGCGCGCAGCGCGATCCGCAGTTTCTCGCCGAATTCGACTACGAGCTGCGCCACTATGTCGGCCGACCGAGTCCCATCTACCACGCCCGGCGCTGGTCAGAACTGCTTGGCGGCGCGCAGATTTATCTGAAGCGCGAAGACCTGAACCACACCGGGGCGCACAAAATCAACAACTGCATTGGCCAGGCCTTGCTCGCCCGGCGCATGTGCAAGCCGCGCGTCATTGCCGAAACCGGCGCCGGTCAGCACGGCGTGGCGACGGCCACCGTGGCCGCACGCTACGGCATGGAATGTGTAGTCTATATGGGTGCTGATGACATCCAGCGGCAGATGGCCAATGTCTACCGCATGAAGCTGCTCGGGGCGACGGTGGTGCCGGTCAACAGTGGTTCACGAACCCTCAAGGATGCCCTCAACGAAGCGATGCGCGACTGGGTGGCACAGGTTTCCGACACTTTCTACATCATCGGCACGGTGGCCGGTCCGCATCCTTATCCGATGATGGTGCGCGATTTTCAAGCGGTCATTGGTCGTGAGTCGATTGCGCAGATGCTCGAGCACTGCGGTCGTCAGCCGGATGCGGTGATTGCCTGTGTCGGCGGTGGCTCCAATGCGATGGGCATCTTCCATCCCTATATCCCGGTGGCAGGGGTGCGTCTGATTGGTGTCGAAGCGGCGGGCGACGGGATCGCGACGGGGAAGCATGCGGCTTCGCTGACCGCCGGTCGTCCGGGGGTTCTGCACGGCAATCGGACCTATCTGTTGCAGGATGAAAACGGCCAGATCATCGAGACGCATTCGATTTCGGCCGGTCTCGATTATCCTGGCGTTGGCCCCGAGCACGCCTGGCTCAAGGATTGCGGCCGCGCCGAGTACGTCAGCATCGACGACGCCGAGGCGCTGCAGGCCTTTCACGACCTGTGCCGTCTCGAAGGCATCATCCCGGCGCTCGAATCGAGCCATGCCCTGGCCTACGCCGGCAAGCTGGCACCGACTCTGCCCAAAGACAAGATCCTGCTGGTCAACCTTTCCGGTCGTGGTGACAAGGATATGCACACCGTTGCCGATAAATCGGGCATCAAATTCTGACCATGTCGAAAATACAGGCTGTATTCGAGCGTCTGCAAGCGCAGGGGCGCAAGGCGCTGATTCCGTTCATTACCGCTGGTGATCCGGACCCGCTACTGACCGTTCCCTTGCTGCATTCGCTGGTTCTGGCCGGCGCCGACATCATCGAACTTGGCGTGCCGTTCTCCGATCCGATGGCTGATGGGCCAACCATCCAGAGGGCTTCCGAACGGGCCCTGGCCAAGGGCGTCAGCTTGCGGAAAGTACTCGAGATGGTGGCCAATTTCCGTGCCGACAACAATGACACGCCGATTGTTCTGATGGGCTACGCCAATCCGATCGAGGCGATGGGAATCGAGGCTTTTGCCGCTGCATCCTTCGACGCCGGGGTGGACGGCGTGCTGGTGGTCGACTACCCACCGGAGGAAGCGAGCGCCTTTGCACAGACCTTGCACCGCCACGCGCTCGACCCGATTTTTCTGTTGGCGCCGACGTCCAGCGAGGCGCGCATGGTGCAGGTCGGTGCGCTGGCCAGTGGCTACATCTACTACGTGTCGCTGAAAGGTGTGACTGGCTCGGCAGCGCTCGATGTCGCCGCCGTTGCGGCCCGCATCCCGGAGATTCGGGCACGCACCGGAGTGCCGGTAGGCGTCGGTTTCGGGATTCGCGATGCGGCGACCGCCGCGGCGGTGGCCGAACATGCCGATGCCGTGGTGGTCGGTAGCCGAATCATCGAAGAACTGGAGCGCTCGTCACCCGAAGAGGCCTGTGAGAAAGTACGTGCCCTGGTCGCAGAACTTCGCCAGGCGATCGATACCGCAACGAATGCGTCGCGAGGAATGCCATGAACTGGTTGAGCAAGCTGCTACCACCGAAGATCAAGAGGAACGGCGCAGGTTCGGCGCGCAAGTCGGCGCTTCCGGAGGGGCTGTGGAGCAAATGCCCGAGCTGCGAGGCCGTGCTCTACGCCACGGACCTGGCCAGCAACTGTCACGTCTGCCCAAAGTGCGCTCACCATATGCGCGTAAACGCGCGCGCGCGAATCGAAATGCTGCTCGATGGCGAGGGGCGTGTCGAGATTGGCGGCGATGTCTTGCCGGTCGATTCGCTGAACTTCAAGGACAGCCGGCGTTATCCGGAGCGTTTGCAGGCGGCGACCACCGACACCGGCGAGACCGAGGCGCTGGTGGTCATGCACGGGACGATGAAGACTCTGCCGGTAGTGATTGCCGTTTTCGAGTTCAACTTCATGGGCGGTTCGATGGGCTCGGTACTGGGCGAGCGCTTCGTGCGTGGCGTGCAAACCGCTGTCGAGCAACGCCTGCCCTTCATCTGTGTCGCCTCGTCGGGCGGCGCACGCATGCAGGAAGGTCTTTTCTCGCTGATGCAAATGGCCAAGGTGACGGCCGTCTTGACGCTGCTTTCGCAAGCCAAGCTGCCGTTCGTCTCGATTCTCAGCGACCCGACAATGGGCGGGGTGTCGGCATCCTTCGCCTTTATCGGCGATGTGGTGATCGCCGAGCCAGGAGCTCTGATCGGCTTTGCCGGCCCGCGGGTGATCGAACAGACGGTTCGCGAAACCTTGCCGGAGGGTTTTCAGCGCTCCGAATTCCTGCTCGAGAAGGGGGCCATCGACATGATCGTCGACCGCCGCGAGATGAAGGACCGGGTCGCCGCGGTGCTGGCCCTGTTGCTGAGGCTGCCGGCTCTGCCGTGAGGATAGCGGCATGAGCGGGCGGCAGGGCAGCACCGTGCCGGCAGTTTCTCCTGCCGTCGCGCCTACCTCTCTGGCGGCATGGCTGGCTCATCTCGAAAGCCTTCACCCCAAGGGGGCGGCGGGAATCGAGCTCGGGCTGGAGCGTGTCTTGCTGGTCAAGGAGGCTCTCGGCCAGCAGTTGCGCTGCCCGCTGATCACGGTTGCCGGGACCAACGGCAAGGGCTCGACCTGCGCCTACCTGGAAGCCATCTATACTTTTGCCGGCTATCGCGTTGGCTGCTATTCGTCGCCGCATCTGCTCAGCTACAACGAGCGGGTGCGGGTCGCTGGGCGACCGGTAAGCGACGCGCTGTTGTGCGCGGCCTTCAGCAAAGTTGAAGCGGCGAGAACGGCTTGCGCTGAGGTCGCGCTCACCTACTTCGAGTTCGGCACCCTGGCTGCACTGGAAGTGTTTGCTGCGCAGGAGGTCGAGGTGCTGATTCTTGAAGTCGGCCTCGGCGGGCGCCTGGATGCGGTCAATGTCTATCCTCCGGATTGCGCGGTGGTGACCAGTATTGCCCTTGATCACACCGCATGGCTGGGCTCGACGCGCGAAGCGATCGGCTTCGAAAAGGCCGGCATCTTTCGTGCCGGCAAGCCGGCGCTCTGCGCCGATCCCGATCCCCCCGCCTCGCTGATCGCGCAAGCTCTCGCTGTCGGCGCCGATCTGCAGCTGCTGGGCCGCGACTTCGGTTATTTCGGGGACCACACCCAGTGGACCTTCTGGGGGCGTCGCGGTCTGCGGCGAGGCGGCCTGGCCAATCCCGGTTTGCGTGGCCGTTGCCAGCTGCGCAACGCCTGCGCTGCGCTCGCCGCCATCGAAAGCCTAAAGTTGCGGCTGCCGCTGTCGATGAGCGCAGTACGGCGCGGGCTCATCGAGCTGGATTTGCCCGGGCGCTTTCAGGTTCTTCCTGGCCGGCCGGCAATCGTCCTCGATGTTGCCCACAATCCGCAGGCGGTGGGCGAACTGGCCGACAACCTTGCCGGCATGGGTTTCTTCGCCAGGACTCTCGCCGTGGTCGGCATGCTTGCCGACAAGGACCTCGCTGGCGCGCTGGCCCCGTTGGCTGGCAAGATCGATCATTGGCTGCTGGCCGATCTCGACGTGCCACGCGGTGCCTCGGCAGCCGCCCTGGCGGCGGTGGTGACGGCGTCTGGTCTGGGTGGTGAGATCGAAGGTTTGCCCTCACCTTCGCAAGCCTTCGCGCGTTGTGCCAAGCTGGCCGGTGAAAATGATAGAATCGCCGTTTTTGGATCGTTCTACACAGTCGCGGCCGTCATGCGTAGCCTGCAGAACGGTCACTGATCGAAGCGACGGCAGTGGATTCCACGATGCAGATGACTGAATCATCCGACCCGCAGTTACACCTCAAGAAGAAGGCACGGCGCCGCCTGGTCGGCGCGGTGGCAATTGCCGGACTGGCCGCGGTGGTCCTGCCGATGGTCATGGACGAAGAGCCGAAGCAAGCGGTGCAGGACATCCAGATCCGCATTCCGGGTCAGGACCAAAAGCTGTTCGATCCAGCCGAACTGGCCGCTCGCTCGTCGCCGTCGGCTGCCGTGGCCGCAGCTGGCGCAGAGCACGACGCTGCGCTGCAAGATGAGGCGGCAGCGGCAGAAGAGCCGACCGCGAAGGCGGTAGAAGAGGGCGCGAAAACGAAAGCGGCCAAGCCCGTCGAGAAGTCGCCGCCGAAAAAAACCGAGATCCCGGTAGCGCCGCCTGCTCCGCCCATCGTCAAGAAGCCGCAACCCTTGCCGCCGCCGCCACCACCCGCACCGGTGGCGTCAGACGGGCAGTTCGTCATTATGGTCGGCGCATTCGCCGATCCTGAGAACGTCAAGAAGCTCGTCGCCAGCATCAATCGCACTGGCGTCGCCAACTATACTGAAATCCTCAATTCGCCCGCCGGGAAAAGGACGCGTGTGCGTGCCGGCCCCTTCCCGAACCGCGAGGCTGCTGAGAAAGCCCTCGAGAAGCTGAAAAAGATCGGTGTTGGCGGGGTCGTCGCTGGCCGCTCATGACCGTTTTCGACTATGTCGTGCTGTTTGTCGTCGCTGTTTCCCTGGTAATTGGTATGTGGCGTGGCGTCGTTGGCGAAATCATCGCCCTGGTGGCGTGGGTGCTCGCCTTCTTTGCTGCTCGCTGGTGGGGTTCTCTGGTCGCCGAAGGCTTTACGTCGATTGCCGACCCGGCGCTGCGCCTGGTCGCCGGCTGGGTGACCATCTTCGTGGCCGTGCTGGTGGTGATGGCACTGCTGCGTCTGGCTGTGCGTAGCCTGCTCAAGGCGCTGGGGATGACCTTGACCGATCGCCTGCTGGGAATCATTTTCGGTGCTGCCCGGGGCCTGGTGATCGTCCTGGTCCTGGTGGCCGTTGGCGGCATGACGTCGCTACCCAGCGAGAAGTGGTGGAGTGAGGCGTACTTTTCGGCGCCGCTCGAAACGGCAGTCCTGGCCAGCAAGCCCTGGTTGCCATCAGAAGTGACTAAACGAATCAGGTTCGGCTAGGAAAAACACTATGTGCGGGATTCTCGGAGTTGTCGCCACCACCCCGGTAAACCAGTTGCTTTATGATGGCTTGATGGTCCTCCAGCATCGCGGCCAGGACGCTGCCGGAATGGCGACCGTCGAGGATGATGCCTTCCATATGCACAAAGGTTCCGGGCTGGTGCGCGACGTCTTTCGCACGCGCAACATGCGCGCGCTACCGGGCAACATGGGAATCGCTCACTGCCGCTACCCGACCGCTGGTTCGGCGTTCGATTCTTCGTTGTCACAGCCTTTTTATGTCAACTCGCCATTCGGGATCGTTCTCGGGCACAACGGCAACCTGACCAACACCGAAGAACTCAAGAAGGAGATGTTCCGCCAGGACCTGCGGCACATCAATACCCACTCCGATTCGGAAGTGCTGCTCAATGCACTGGCGCACGAACTTCAGGCCACTGCCAAGGGGTATCGTCTGGATCTCGATACCATTTTTGGTGCGGTGTCGGCGGTTCATCGTCGCTGCCGAGGAGCCTATGCCGTGGTGGCGATGATCGCCGGTTACGGCATGCTCGCGTTCCGTGACCCCTTTGGCATCCGTCCACTGATCTTCGGCAGCAACGAGACGCCCGAGGGCACCGAGTATCTGTTTGCTTCCGAGTCGGTGGCGCTAGACACCCTGGGATTCAAAGTGCTGCGCGACGTCGAGCCGGGCGAGGCCATCTTCATCGACCTCGAACACCGCATCCACCAACGTCAATGCGCGCAAAATTCAGTGCTTGCGCCGTGCATTTTCGAGTTCGTCTATCTGGCACGCCCCGACTCGGTGATCGACGGCGTTTCGGTCTATGAAGCGCGGCTGCACATGGGCGAGCATCTCGCCGACAAGCTGGTGAAGCATATTCCGGTCGAGGAAATCGACGTGGTCATCCCGATTCCCGACTCCAGTCGCCCGTCGGCGATGCAGCTCGCGCAGCGCATCAATGTCCCCTATCGCGAGGGTTTCGTCAAGAACCGCTACATTGGTCGCACCTTCATCATGCCGGGTCAAGCAACACGCAAACGCTCGGTGCGCCAGAAACTCAACACCGTTGCCCAGGAGTTCAAGGGCAAGCGCGTGCTCCTGGTCGACGATTCGATCGTGCGTGGCACAACCAGTCGCGAGATCGTCGAAATGGCGCGCGCTGCGGGTGCACTGAAGGTCTACTTTGCCTCTGCTTCGCCGCCGGTGCGCTATCCGAACGTTTATGGAATCGACATGCCGACGCGCAGCGAGTTGATCGCCACCGGTCGCAGCGGCGAGGAAATCGCCCGCGAAATCGGTGCCGACGCGCTGGTGTACCAGGATCTCGACGCGCTGAAGGCGTCGATTCGAGAATTGAAGCCTTCGCTGTGTAACTTTGACACTTCGTGCTTTGATGGCGTCTATATTACCGGCGACGTCAGCCCGGCGTATCTGAATGCCATCGAACTGGCGCGCGAAGGTGACGGCGCCGCAGCGCGGGAGGAGCGCTGGTCGTCGAATCAATTGCAGTTGAACCTGATGTGATGTCCGTAGATTTACGATAAAGGCCATGCAAGCAATGGAAGCAATCGACCCCCCTCGCAGCTATTCCCTGGAGACGCTGGCGGTGCGCGCCGGGCAGGAACGCAGCCAGTTCAACGAGCATAGCGAGGCGCTGTATCTGACCTCGAGTTTTGTCTTCGACAGCGCCGCTCAGGCAGCCGCTCGCTTTTCGGGTGAGGAAGAAGGGAACGTCTACTCGCGCTTTACGAATCCGACGGTGACGGCATTTCAGGACCGTCTCGCGGCGCTGGAAGGCGCCGAGGCTTGCGTGGCCACGGCATCGGGAATGTCGGCGATTCTTTCGCTGGTGATGGCGCTGTGCAGCAGCGGCGACCATATCGTCGCTTCGACCGGGCTGTTTGGCGCGACGCAACAGATGCTCGGCACGCTAATGCCGCGCTTCGGGATTCAGACCAGCTTTGTCGCGCAGACCGACGTCGCGGCCTGGGAAGAAGCACTGCGGCCAGAAACCAGGCTCCTGTTTCTGGAAACGCCGTCGAATCCGCTGACCGCCATCGCCGACATCGCCGCGCTGGTCGCCATCGCGCACGCGCGCGGCATTCTGGTGGTCGTCGATAACTGCTTTTGCACGCCGATTCTGCAGCGGCCGCTCGATCTCGGTGCCGATCTGGTGCTGCATTCGGCGACCAAATACCTCGACGGCCAGGGCCGGGTACTCGGTGGTGCCGTCGCCGGGCCGAAAAGACTGACCGACGAGGTGTTCAGATTTCTGCGCACCGCCGGCCCGACGCTCTCCGCGTTCAATGCCTGGGTGCTTCTGAAAGGCCTGGAAACGCTACAGATTCGCATGCACGCACAGTCGGCGAAGGCGCTGCAACTCGCGCAGTGGCTGGAGCAGCACCCCCGGGTGGCGCGTGTCTACTATCCTGGCCTGCCTTCGCATCCGCAGTTCGAGCTGGCCTCTCGGCAGCAGAAAAGCGGTGGGGCGATCGTTTCCTTCACCGTCAAGGGGGCGCGTCAGGAAGCCTGGAAGGTGGTCGATAGCTGTCGTTTGCTGTCGATTACCGCCAATCTGGGTGATACCAAAACGACGCTCACTCATCCCGCCTCAACGACACACGGTCGCATCACACCGGAGCAGCGTGCTGCGGCGGGCGTCAGCGAGGATTTGCTGCGCATTGCCGTCGGTCTCGAAGCCGTCGTCGACCTGCAGAACGACCTCGAAAGCGGTTTGGCGTCGATCTAGCGGCCGCCGCTGCCAGGTTCCCGGCGCTTCGGTCGGGCGAGATCCTCACGCTCACCGGCGGCTTTCATCAGCGCCTCCTTGGCGTCTCTCGGCATCATCAGATAGGTCATCAGACTCGAGCCAATGCAGACCAGCCAGAAGAGCAGAAAACCCGTTGAGTAGGTCGCGGTCAAGGACCATTCGACACGTTGCCCGAAAAGGTATAACTGCTCTGGATCGATCATCGTAAAGAAGATCGTTTCGGCGATTCCGGCGGCGATAAAGGCCGGCCAGAACACCCAAATCACGTATTTCATGTTCTCTCCCTGTTACTGCTGTGCTTGATCGTTGTTGTATCGAGGCGGTGCCGACGATGTATCCGCGGACCGAATCGACGTGAACAAGACCGCGAATGTCGCACAGACGGCGCTCCGGTTCAAGGAGTACACAGAGTACACAGAGTACACTGCGCCGGGAAGTGCCTGGCTTCGGTAGAGGCAGCCTGTGAAGCGGATACCCGCTTTTCAACATGGTCTCCTCCTCGCGGCAAAATGTTCTTCGGAATATCGAAGCAGACGGTTGAAGACCTGTTCCATCGCCCTGCGATCGGCGCCGCCACGGTACTCGTTATGGAACTCGCTGCTCAGATCGAAAAGGAAAGCGATGCTCCTGGTCGATGTGCTCAACCCCGACGCGATGCTGGTCTCACCAGCTCAGAAAAGCCATTCTTGCTCCCGCTCATCAGTTGATCGCCCCCTACACACCCCCCCAAAAAAAAACGGGCGCCACGTGGGCGCCCGAAGGGGAGAGTTCATTATGACCGAAGGGCTCAGTAGTGGTAGGCCGACTCGCCGTGTGCGGTGATGTCAAGGCCTTCGCGTTCCTCGTCTTCCGGTACTCGCAAACCGATCAGCAGGTCGACCACTTTGAAGGCGACGACCGACACGATGCCCGACCAGACGATTACCGTGCCGACGCCCCACAACTGGCTGATCACCTGCGCGGTCATGTCGTACTCGCCGACGGCGTTGGCGACATAGTCATAGACGCCGCTGCCGCCAAGCGAGGGCGAGGCGAAGACGCCGGTCAGGATGGCACCGAGGATGCCGCCGACACCATGGACGCCGAAAACGTCGAGGGAATCATCGGCGCCGAGCATGTGCTTCAAACCATTGACGCCCCACAGGCAGACCACGCCGGCCAGCAGACCAATGGCGATGGCACCCATGACCCCGACAAAACCGGCTGCCGGGGTGATGGCCACCAGCCCCGCCACTGCTCCGGAAGCGGCGCCGAGCATCGAAGGCTTGCCTTTGAGCATCCATTCGGCGAGCATCCAGGAGAGGGTTGCACAAGCGGTTGCCAACCAGGTATTGACCATTGCCAGAGCCGAGCCACCGCTGGCCTCCAGTGCCGAGCCGGCGTTGAATCCGAACCAGCCAAACCACAGCAGCGAGGCCCCGATCATGGTGAAGGTCAGGCTGTGCGGCGCCATCGATTCGCGGCCGTAACCAATCCGCTTGCCGATCATGAAGGCGCCGACCAGTCCGGCAACGGCGGCGTTGATGTGCACCACTGTGCCGCCGGCAAAGTCGAGAGCGCCTTTCTGGAACAGGAAGCCGGCGGTCTTGCCGGCGGCTTCGCCGGCAGCGGCGTCGATATAGGCATCCGGACCCGCCCAGTACCACACCATATGCGCCATGGGTGCGTAGGAGAGCGTGAACCAGATGATCATGAACACCAGGATTGCGGCAAACTTCGCGCGTTCGGCGAAAGCACCGACGATCAGGCAGCAGGTGATCGCTGCGAAAGCGCCCTGGAAGATGACAAAGGTCAGCTCGGAGATGAACACGCCCTTGGAGAAGGTGGCGCCAAGCGAGTCGGCGGTAATTCCTTTCAGGAAGACCTTGTCGAGCACCCCGAAGAAACTGCCGCCTTCAGTGAACGCCAGGGAGTAGCCATAGACCACCCACAGCACGCTGATCAGCGAGAAGGTCACGAAGACCTGCATCAGCACCGAGAGCATGTTCTTGGTGCGCACCAGCCCCCCATAGAAGAGGGCCAGCCCGGGCAGCGACATCAGGATGACCAGCGCGGCGCAGACCATGATCCAGCCGTTGTCTGCCTTGCTGAGCTGCGGCGCTGCTTCGACTGCTGCAACTGCGCTGGCGGTGGCTGCGACTTCTGCAGCCGCGGTCGGAGCCTGCGCCAAGGTCATCGCGGGGCTCGCCGCGCTGAGCCCGGCCGGCGTCTCGTCAGCCCAGGCCGGGGCGCCGATAGCGACGGCTCCGACCAGGGCGAGAATGGTAAAAAAGTGTTTCATGGCAGGCTCCTCACAGGGCATCCTCACCGGTTTCGCCGGTGCGGATGCGAATGACTTCTTCAACGGTTGTGACGAAGATCTTGCCGTCGCCGATCTTGCCGGTGCTTGCCGACTTTTCGATGGCCTCGATCACCTGCTCGAGGATGTCGTCGCGGATCGCCGCTTCGATTTTTACTTTCGGTAGAAAATCGACGACGTACTCGGCACCACGGTACAGCTCGGTGTGCCCTTTCTGACGTCCGAAGCCTTTGACTTCGGTGACCGTGATTCCTTGCACGCCGATCGCCGACAGCGCTTCTCGTACTTCGTCAAGCTTGAACGGCTTGATGATGGCAGTAACCAGTTTCATGTTGCACTCCATGTCAGGTGAGGGCGAAGCCTCTCCGATTGAACCAAAAAATTGTCCAGACGCTACACTTCAAAGGCTGTGCGGCGTCTTCCGTTGAGGAATGGCCTGTGGTCCGCGTGGCGGCCACAGTGCAGCGGTGAACCGCGCGGCAAGAGCACTATTTTTCATGCGTGAGCCCTCCAGCAAAGCGAACGACGAAAGAAAAGAATTGCTACCCAGCTATTAGCAGGTTTCGTGCCAGGCTTGTTTTATGCGGGTAATCAGAGCCCTGCGCAATCTGTACGGCGCAGGCGGATGCTTGCTGCACTGCGATAGAGCAGCGCCCATAGGTCAATGCACCGTTCTGGTGCGTATTCGGTTGCGCGCCGTGCCTGTGCTAAACTCGACGCACTCAGAAACCAGAACCCGTCGGTGATTCCCATGCTCGACCCCAGAATTCTCGAAGAACTTGGCGCTCGACTGGGTGGCATCATCGCTGCCAGCCCTGCTGCGGATATCGACAAGAACGCACGTGCGCTGCTCGCCAGTTTCTTCAGCAAACTCGATCTCGTCAGCCGCGAAGAGTTCGATATCCAGACCCAGGTTCTACAACGCACCCGGGAAAAATTGAAAGCCCTCGAGCGGCGCCTGGAGCAGCTGGAAAGCCCACCCGACCCGTCGGCCTGAGCAGGGGGCTTCGGCGCCGAGGCCCGATCGCTCTTCCGCTTGCTGGCCGCCCACTTCCTGCCCCTGGCCTGTGCATTGACCATCAACCCCGATGTCGCTTGCCATTGTTCATAGCCGCGGACTGGACGGACTTTCTGCCCCGGAGGTCGCCGTCGAGGTGCATCTCGCGGGTGGCCTGCCGAGCGTCACGCTGGTTGGCCTGCCGGATACCGAGGTCAAGGAAGCGCGCGATCGGGTCAGGGCTGCACTGCAGAACTCGGGTTTTGCTTTTCCCAGCAAACGGATCACGGTCAATCTCGCGCCGGCCGATCTGCCCAAGGAGTCGGGCCGTTTCGACTTGCCGATTGCGCTCGGTATCCTGGCGGCTTCAGGCCAGATTCCCGACTCCGCGCTGGCCGACCATGAATTCGCGGGCGAACTGTCGCTCTCGGGCGAACTGCGGCCGATCCGTGGCGCCTTGGCGATGGTCCTCGCCGCCGGTGGTCAGGGGCGAAGCTTTGTCCTGCCAACGAGCAGTGCGCGTGAGGCTGCGCTGGCCAGCCAGGTGCGGGTGCTCGCCGCCACTACCTTGCTCGAGGTTTGTGCCCACTTGACGGGGCAGGGCGTCCTGGCCGAATGTCTGCCGGCCGACGAAAGCATCGCTGTCGGCAGCGATTATCCCGATCTGGCTGACGTGCGCGGGCAGACACAGGCAAAACGCGCGCTCGAAATTGCTGCCGCTGGCGCGCATTCGATTCTGCTTGCCGGCCCGCCGGGTACCGGCAAATCGATGCTCGCCAGCCGTTTGCCGGGCTTGCTGCCACCAATGACCCTGGCCGCCGCGCTCGAGTCAGCGGCAGTGTTGTCCTTGGCCGGGCAGTTTCGCCCCGAGTTTTTCCGTCGCTACCCCTACCGCGCGCCGCACCACACGGCGTCGTCGGCAGCGTTGGTCGGCGGCGGCAGCGTGCCTCGTCCCGGCGAAATATCGCTGGCGCATCACGGGGTCCTCTTCCTCGACGAGATTCCCGAGTTCGATCGGCGAGTACTCGAGGCGCTGCGCGAGCCCCTCGACAGCGGTCGCATCCACATTTCGCGCGCCGCCCGCCAGGCCGAGTTTCCAGCCCAGTTTCAGTTGGTCGCGGCGATGAATCCCTGCCCCTGCGGCTATCATGGCGACTCAACTGGCCGCTGCCGCTGCACCCCCGAGCAAGTGCGGCGCTATCGGAGTCGGCTCTCTGGTCCGCTGCTCGACCGCATCGATCTGCAGATCGAGGTTCCCGCCTTGCCGGCCGAAGCGCTGCAAAAGCCAGCGGATGGCGAAGCGTCGGCAGTTGTTCGTTGCCGCGTCGCGCTGGCGCGCGAGGTGCAGATAAAGCGCCAGGGTAAAGCCAACGCACATTTGACGACCCGGGAAATCGACCAGTTTTGCCAGCCCGAAGCGGCCGCTGCCGCCCTGCTGAAACACGCCATCAGGCACTTTGACCTTTCTGCTCGCGCTTACCATCGTTTACTAAAGTTGGCTCGCACAATTGCCGATATAACAGGGGTTGGTACGATCGAGGCGCAGCATGTTGCTGAGGCCGTGCAGTACCGTCGGATAGCGAAAGACTGACGTGCTTGATTCTGAAACTTTGCCCGCTCAACGCGGCATCGGCTCGGTCCTGGCCGCTCTGGCCACGCTTGGTCCCTTCTCGATCGACACCTACTTGCCGTCGTTCGGAGACATTGCCCAATCGCTGCTGGCGACGCCGCAGGAAGTCCAGCAGACCCTGACCGCTTTCCTGCTGCCCTTTGCGCTGATGACACTGTGGTATGGCCCGATCTCCGATGCGCTCGGCCGTCGCCGGGTAATTCTGGTGGCTGTGGCACTCTTTGCGCTGGCCTCGCTGGGCTGCATCTTCGCCACTCGCATTGAACAGCTGTGGCTGCTGCGCGCCGTGCAGGGGATGACCGCTGGTGCCGGCATGGTCGTCGGTCGGGCGATCGTGGGTGATCTCTACCACGGCGCGCGAGCACAGCGGCTGATGGCGCAGATCATGATCATGTTTGCACTCGCGCCGGTGATCGCCCCGGTAATTGGCGGTTGGCTACAAACCTGGTTTGGCTGGCGTGCGGTGTTTGCGCTGCTGGTCGTGCTCAGCGTCGCCCTGTGGTTGGCCTGCTGGAACTTCCTCCCGGAAACGCTGCCCGCGCACCGGCGCCAGTCGCTGCGCGTCGACTATCTGGCAAAGGCCTACCGTGGCGTGCTCAGCTCACCATCCTTCCTGCTGATCTGTGGCGCGCTGGCCTTTAACTTCGTCGCGTTCTTCATCTACGTGCTTTCGGCGCCGGTTTTCCTGGTCCGCCACCTGGGGGTTTCGGAGACCGGTTTCCTGTGGCTTTTCGGGCCGGCAATGGGCGGTCTCGTGCTCGGCGCGGGCTTGTCCCGCGCGCTCGCCAAGCGCTGTTCTCGCGCCCGGACGATCGTCGCCGGCTACCTGATAATGGGGCTTGCGGCGACCCTTAACCTGGGCTGGAATCTGGACGGCGCAGCGGCGCTGCCGTGGAGCGTCTTGCCGCTGTTCGTTTTCACCCTTGGCATGTCATTGCAACTCCCCAGCCTGACCCTGTTGGCCCTGGACATGTTTCCGAACCAGCGCGGTCTTGCCGCCTCCTGCCAGGCCTTCGTGCAGGCCGCGGTCAATGCGCTTGCTGCCGCGCTGATTGTGCCTGTGTTGTGCGAATCGACGCTGAGCCTGGCGCTCGGCATGGCGGGTCTGAGCTTGCTCGGCGCTGCGGCCACTGCCACCCATTACCGGCGAAGCATCGGCGAGGCCTTAGGCGATTTGTGTCAAATAACAACCCATCTTGCTTGTCGTTTCGCCCGTCTTCTGGGGTACGACAACAGTTACAGAGTTCGACTATGCGCCTGTTGTCGCGCCTTGAAGACGACCGAAAATCCGCAGCAATCTGGTACGTTCTTTTCCGGCAATCGCCTTATTTGCTCTGTTGGCAAGCGGTTTCCTTGGCAAAAGGGATCAGGCAGAGTGAAATGACCAGGCAGCCGGCCATCAGGCTGAATCCGGCCTGATAAGCGGTGGCGTCGTAAAGGCGGACCCCAGCCGCCGTGGCACCCAGCCAGTTATCGTCGAGTACCCAGCCGACGGCCGGTTGCAGCAACATGCCGCCGAGTAGTGGCCCCATGTTGCAGATTCCCGAAGCAGTGCCCATCAGGCGGACCGGCACCGATTCTTTGGCGAAAGCGAAACCGATGATCAGGTTGCCAGAGACCAGCCCGGTGAACAGCAGGGTGATGATCAGCAGCCAGATCGGTATCGGCGCAAAAATGACCACCAGCCAGCCGGCGAGCGCCGCGGCGGTGGTCCAGACATAGAGCGGTCGCCGGCGGCCCATGCGTTGGGAGAGGGTACCGAGGACGGGTCCGCCGATCGCCCAGGCGATCAACAGTAGCGAGGTGATCGCTGCGGCGCTGTGGGTGTCGAGGCCATGCACCTGGCGCAGATAGGGCACACCCCACAGGCCGGCAAAGGTAAGTACCGATCCGGCAATGCCGATCGGGGTGATCAGCAGAATCCAGGTGTTGCGGTAGGAGAGTACTTCCGCCATGCCGTGCAGGATCGAGCCGTGGTGCCCGCTGCCGTGCGCGGAATGCGCATGGCTGTCGTAAGCGCAGTCGACGGGGTCGTCGCGCACGCGCAGCCAGATGGCGACCGCCAGCAACGCGGTCAGAGCTGCCGAGACGCCCATCACCGAGCGCCAGCCCCAGGCTTCGATCAGCATCCGCAGAGGGACGCCGGCGATCACCCCGCCGACGACACCAAAGACCAGTGCCAGTCCGGAGGCCAGCGCAAACTGCTGCGGTGCGAACCAGTGGCTGGCGAGCTTGAGCATCGAGACGAAGGCGACGGCAACCGAGGCGCCGATCAGCAAACGTCCGCCGTTCGCCCACCACAGATCAGGGGCGCTGGCAAACAGCGCACTGCCGATGGCCGCGACCAGCGCGCCCGCCGTCAGCAGACGGCGCGGTCCCCAACGATCGGCGATGATCCCGGTCGGGATCTGCATGACCACATAGGAGTAGAAATAGAAGGCCGAAAGATTGCCGAGTTCGGTGGCCCCGATCGAGAAGTCGATCATCAGCTGGTCGGTCATTACCGCCGGCGCGACGCGCTGGTAGAAACCGATCAAATAGAGCAGAGCGCCCAGCCCCCACACGCTCCAGGCGAGGGAGGCGGGTGGGTAGCCGCGCGGGGCGGCGTTCAAGGTCGACCCTGGCGACGGTGCACAGCACGGGCGCCGGTGGTGGCCGAGCGAAGCTGCCGCTCGTATCCGTGCCGGGCTCTCGGCCAGCCCGACGGGGGGCGGCTGCGGTGCAGTGGCTTGCTTGCTGGCTGCTTCGCTCGGGCTCAACAGTCCTCCATGCGCTCGTGTCGTCTATACTCGTGGCTTTGTGGCACCAATTCTAGTCGCAGTGAGTGGGGCGCGGTAAAACATGTCGATCAAACTCTTGCCAGGTGTTTTGCTTTCCGGACTGGTCGCTCTTGCGTTCTCGGCATGCGACGCCGACAAGCTGAGCAAGCTCAAGCCCGGCATCACCAGCGTCGATGAAGTACGCCAGCTGATGGGCGAGCCTAGCATGGAGTGGGTGGAAGCCGACGGTGCACGGGTCTGGGAGTATCCGCGCACGCCCCAGGGCATCGTCAACTACATGCTGGTCATCGGTTCGGACAAGGTTTTGCGCGAAGTGCGGCAGGTGCTGACCGAGGAGAATTTCGCCAAGGTCCGGCCGGGCATGAGCAGCGACGAAGTGCGTTACCTGCTCGGCCGACCGGCGCACGAGCTCTACTTTTCACTCAAACAAGAAAAGGTATGGGACTGGAAAACCAAGGTCGAAGCGGGCATGACCTGGTATTTCAACGTCCATTTCAACAACGCTGGAGTGGTTACCAGGACCAGTACCAACTTCACGCCCGGCCCTTGACGCCGCGCTTGTGTCCACGCCGGTCGCTGAAGCGGATCGCCAGGGTATCCCGGGGTATCCCGGGGTATACTTCGCGGATTCGCTGAACAGGAAGAATAAGGGGAAGTTTCGTGGAATCGCTGCACATTACTCTCGATCAGTCCGAAATTCCGACGCACTGGTATAACGTCGTCGCCGACCTGCCGACACCGCCGCTGCCGCCGCTTGCCGCGGACGGCCAGCCGGTTTCACCGGAGCAGATGGGGGCGATCTTTCCGGAGGCGATCATCGCGCAGGAAATGTCGAGCGAGCGCTGGATTCCGATTCCCGAGCCGGTCCGTGAGATTTACCGCCTGTGGCGTCCGTCGCCTTTGATTCGCGCTCATCGACTCGAAGAAGTGCTCGGCACGCCGGCCAGGATTTACTACAAGTACGAGGGGGTTTCCCCGGCCGGTTCGCACAAGCCCAATACCGCCGTACCGCAGGCCTTCTACAATCAGCAGGCAGGAATCAAACGGATCACCACCGAGACCGGCGCCGGCCAATGGGGTTGCTCGATGGCTTTCGCCGGCCAGATGTTTGGCCTTGACGTGCGGGTCTACATGGTCAAGGTCAGCTATCAGCAAAAACCCTTCCGGCGTTCGATGATGCAGACCTGGGGCGCCGAGGTGTTTGCCAGCCCTTCGTCGATGACGCAGAGCGGGCGCGATCTGCTGGCCAGCGATCCCGACAGCCAGGGTTCGCTCGGAATTGCCATTTCAGAGGCCGTCGAAGAGGCTGCTGGGCGCGCGGATACCAGTTATGCGCTCGGCTCGGTCCTCAATCACGTGGCGCTTCATCAGACGATCATCGGTCAGGAAGCCAAGAAGCAGTTCGCGAAAATCGGTGACTGGCCGGACGTCATTTTTGCGCCTTGTGGCGGCGGATCGTCGTTTGCCGGCGTGGCCTTTCCGTTCATCGCCGACAACGCTGCCGGTGGCCGAAATGGGCGCCCGACACGGCTGGTGGCCGTCGAGCCGACTTCCTGCCCGAGCTTGACGCGCGGTGCCTACGCCTACGACTTTGGCGATGCCTCCGGCTTCACGCCGTTGATGAAAATGTACACCCTCGGGCATGATTTCATGCCCCCGGGAATCCACGCCGGTGGATTGCGTTACCATGGTGATTCGCCGCTGGTTTCGCAGCTCTATCACGAAGGCTTGATCGAGGCGGTTGCGGTCTCGCAGCTCGCCACCTTTGAAGCTGGCGTCATGTTTTCTCGCGCCGAGGGGATCATTCCCGCACCGGAGTCCAATCACGCGCTGCGGGCGGCGATAGACGAGGCTTTGCGTTGCAAACTGAGTGGCGAGGCGAAAACGATCTTCGTCAATCTCACCGGCCACGGGCACTTCGACATGGCTGCTTACGACCGCTATTTCGCCGCTGAGCTCGAGGATTTCGATTACCCCGCCGAAGCCATCCGGGCTTCACTCGAACACTTGCCCAAGGTCGGATAAGCGCCTCGATGCGAATCACCGTTTTCCTGCTGTTGCTCGCCAATCTGCTGTTGTTCGTATGGACGCAGGGTTACCTGGGTGCGTCGGTCAACCCTGATGCGAGGCACCTTGCACAGCAACTGCTGCCCGAGCGTGTGCGTATCGTTTCGCGTGGCGAGCCGCCGCCGACCGCGAAGAAGAAAACGGAAGCTGAGAAAGTGGTCGAAAAAGTGGTCGCCAGCGCGGCTGACAACGAGGGCGACAAGAAGCCCGTCGAGAAGCCCGTCGAGAGCTGTCAGCTATGGAGCAAGCTGGCCGCTGGCGATGCCGAACAGGTCGAGCGCCTGCTGACGGAACGATTTACAGCGTTCAAGGGGCAACGTCGTAACGTTGGCGAGATCACTGGCTACTGGGTCTTCATCCCACCACTTGCCAACAGAGAGGAAGCGGTTCGGAAAGTGGCCGAGTTGCAAGAGCTCGGCGTAACGGATTATTTCATTGTGCCGAGCAGTGGCTCCCGCCCACTGGCTGTTTCCCTGGGAGCCTATCGCGGCGAGGAGGCCGCCCGGGCGCGGCTCGAAGCGCTACGCGCCAAGGGGGTACGCTCGGCCAGAATCGGCGAGCGAAGGAGCGAGCCGACACTCAGTACGCTCGAAATCCATGGCCCGGAGGCGGATATGGGCGCGCTGCGTGAGGCGATTGTGGCGCTGCTGCCGAAGGCCGAGGCGGCCCCTTGTTCGGCGCCGGCTGAGGTGACGCCATGAGCTTCGTGGTGGGTCTGACCGGAGGTATCGGCAGTGGCAAAAGTACGGTCGCTGAGCTTTTCGCCGCACGTGGCGCGGTGCTCGTCGATACTGATGCCATTGCCCATGAACTGAGCGGCCCGCAGGGTGCGGCGATGGCCGCCATTCGAGCTGCTTTCGGCGACACCGTCTTGCGTCCCGACGGCGGCCTCGATCGGGCCGCGATGCGTCGTCTGGCTTTCGCCGATCCACTGGCCAGGACGAAGCTCGAAGAGATCCTGCATCCGCTGATTCGGCTACGCAGCGACGCCTGCTGCGCCGCTGCCGAGCACGCACCGTACGTACTGTTGGTCGTGCCCTTGCTGGTGGAAACCGCGAGCTATCGTCAGCGTGCCGATCGAGTGCTGGTCATCGATTGCGACGAGGCTGTGCAGATTGCCCGGGTGACGGCGCGAAGCGGCCTGAGCGCCGCGGCAGTGCAGGCGATCATGGCTACGCAGGCGACCCGTGCGCAGCGGCGCGCGGTGGCCGACGATGTGCTGCACAACGAGGGTGGACTGGACGCCTTGCTGCCAGAGGTTGACGGTCTGCACCGGCGCTATCTGGCGCTGGCTAGTGCCAAACTTCATGCTGGACGTTGAGGTTTTGTTGCAAATGCTTCAGAATTATCGAAAATTCCCGTTTCTGACGTTGGCGGAAGTGTGATTACCTACGAATATCCTTTCAATGAACGCATACGCACCCTGTTGCGTCTGGAGGACTTATTCCAGAAGGTCGGCCGCTTCATGCAGCGTGACGGAGCGCACGAGCACCACGTCGCGCTGCTGACCCTGTTCGAGATCCTCGATGTCTCCGGGCGGGCCGATCTGAAAATGGACTTGATTCAGGAACTGGAGCGACAGCGCCAGAGCCTGCTCGCTTATCGCAACAACCCCGAGATCTCTGAAGAAGCGCTTAACCTTGCCCTCCAGGAGATCGAGCAGGCGTCGGCAGCCCTGCTCGCCATGACCGGCAAGATCGGCCAGCATCTGCGCGACAACGATTGGCTGATGAGTATCAAGAGTCGCGCCAGTATTCCCGGGGGCGTCTGCCAGTTCGATCTGCCGTCATATCACTACTGGCGGCATCAGACGCCAGGCGCACGGCGTGAAGCACTGCTTGGCTGGCTGCAACCGATGTTGCCCTTGCGTGATGCCTTGGCCATCGTCCTGCGTTTGTTGCGTGCGAGCGGTCGTGCCGAACATCACGTGGCGGCCAATGGTGCTTTCCAGATGATGCTTGGCGGCAGCAGCTCGCAGATGGTCCGCATTTCTCTGAAGATCGACGATCCCTATATTCCCGAGATCAGCGCCAACAAGTATGCACTGAATATCCGCTTCACTCATCCAGACAGCGATCATCGACCACGGCAGTCGGATAGTGAAGTCGAATTCGACATGCTGTTCTGCAATCTGTAGGCGGCGACTCGCGACCACGCTCGGCGGGCCGCTTCCTGATCGCTTGTTTTCGCTTGCTTCCCAACGGTTTTCTGCCCGACCGCGAGCCGACGTATGTTCCGCGCTCTCAATCAACCCGCCTTGTGGGCAATCACGCTGTCGGCTGCCGGCATCCTGATGGTGAGCATGGGCGTTTCACCTGGCTGGCGACGGTGCCACCGACCGCGGCGATCGTCGGCAAGCTCTTTGGCCTGCGCGATCTCGGGACGCTGTTCGGCATGACGCTGCTCTCGCACCAGATCCGCGACTTCTTTGGCGCCTATCTTGGCGGCCTGGCGCTGACGCAGTTCGGCGACTACGGATGGATGTGGTACGCCGACATTGCGTTGGCGGCTGTGGCGGCACTGCTGAACCTGCCGATCAGGGAAGCGGCGTTACCAAGCCCGGCAGTGTGACCAGGAAAGCCGGCTTGCCGCTCGGCGACGGGCACGCAGTACTTCAGCGCCGCAGCGCGTCGCAGCGTTTTCGGTAGGCCGTTTGGCGCGCAGCGCACCGGCCAGTGCTGCAAGTGCAAGCGCCTATGCTCGCTCCCTGATGTGGCTCGAAAGCTTGCGCCTTGCTAGCTGAGGATAAGGTTGTCGCGGTGGATGATCTCGGGCTCCTCGATGTAGCCGAGGAGGCTTTCGATTTCCCGGCTGGCGCGGCGTGCAATGCGGCGCGCGTCGCTGCTGCCGTAGTTGATCAGGCCACGCGCGATCTCGTGACCTTCGTTGGAGACGCAGGCCACCGCGGCGCCACGTTCGAAATCGCCGCGGACGGCGGCGACGCCAATTGGCAGGAGACTTTTTCCTTCGCGCAGGGCATTGATCGCGCCGTTGTCGAGAAGCAGTTGGCCGTTCAGTTGCAGGTGGTCGGCAAGCCATTGCTTGCGTGCCGTCAATGGCTGCGTTTCGGCCACCAGCAAGGTGCCCAGCGGCTCGCCCCGAGCCAGGCGCAGGATGACGTTCTGTTCGCGACCACTGGCGATGACCGTATGCGCGCCGCTGCGTGCTGCGCGCTTGGCGGCGATGACCTTGGTCAGCATGCCGCCGGTGCCGAACTGGGTACCGGCTCCGCCAGCCATGGCCTCGAGAGCCGCGATCCCGGCGCGCGCTTCGCTGATCAGGCTGGCCGCCTGATCCTTGCGAGGGTCGGCGGTGAACAGGCCCTGCTGGTCGGTGAGAATGATCAGGCAGTCGGCTTCGACAAGGTTGGCGACCAGCGCCCCGAGCGTGTCATTGTCGCCAAACTTGATCTCGTCGGTGACCACCGTATCGTTTTCGTTGACGATCGGTATGACGCCGAAGCGTAACAGTGTGTTCAGGGTCGAGCGCGCGTTGAGGTAGCGCTTGCGGTCGGCGAGGTCGTCATGGGTGAGCAGGACTTGCGCGGTGTGCAGGGAGTACCTGGCGAAGGCGCGCTCGTAGACCTGTGCCAGCCCCATCTGGCCGACGGCCGCCGCTGCCTGCAACTCGTGCACGGCGTGTGGGCGCTTGCGCCAGCCAAGACGTTGCATGCCGCAAGCAATGGCTCCCGACGAGACCAGGATGACCTGCTTGCCGGCCAGGCGCAACTCGGCAATCTGTCTTGCCCATTCGCCGATAGCCGCAAGATCCAGACCTTCACCGTTGTTGGTAACTAGCGCCGATCCAGCCTTGATGACCAGTCTGCGGGCGGTGGCGATGCGGCTGCTAGTCATCTTTGGCCTTGTCCTGGTGGTCCGCGAAGAGGTCGTCGGGGAAGGTGCCGGTGGCAGCGCCTGGGCTCGTTGCTTCTTGCGCGCGGGTGGCGGCGGCCAAATTCTGCAGCGCTTCCTGCAGCTTGTGCGTGAGTTCGCGACAACCGGCACCGCTGATGGCGCTGATGCGGAAATGCGGAATGCCCATCGCGCTTGCCTGACAGCCCTGCAGAAAGTCGCTAATACGCTGCTCGCGTTCGTCCTCGGGAATCAGGTCAAGCTTGTTGAGCAACAGCCAGCGCGGTCGAGTGGCGAGTTCGGAATCGTACTTCTCGAGTTCACGAACAATCGTTTCGACATCGCGCACGGGATCTGCGTCGGGGTCGAGCGGTGCCAGGTCGACAATGTGCAGCAGCAAGCGGGTTCGTGCGAGGTGTTTGAGAAAGCGGATGCCGAGGCCGGCACCCTCGGCAGCGCCATCGATCAGTCCGGGAATGTCGGCGATGACGAAACTCTGGTCGTGGTCTACTCGTACCACGCCGAGATGCGGCTGCAGCGTGGTGAACGGGTAGTCGGCCACCTTGGGGCGTGCCGCCGAGACGGCGCGCAGGAAGGTGCTCTTGCCGGCGTTGGGCAGGCCGAGCAAGCCGACATCGGCCAGCAAGCGCAGTTCGAGGCGCAATTCGCGCTGTTCGCCTTCCTCGCCACGTGTGCATTGGCGGGGCGTGCGGTTCACGCTGGACTTGAAATGGATGTTGCCTAGGCCGCCGCGCCCACCTTTGGCGAGCAGGACTTTCTTGCCGTCGACGTCAAGGTCGGCAAGGATTTCGTTGCTGTTGACATCGGCGATGGTGGTGCCGACAGGCACCCGCAGCGTCAGGTCTTTGCCGCGTTTGCCGTAGCAGTCGCTAGAACCGCCATTTTCGCCTCGCTGGGCGCGGTGCCGGCGCGCGTAGCGGTATTCGATAAGGGTGTTGACGTTGCGGTCGGCGATGAAATGAACGCTGCCGCCGTTGCCGCCATCGCCCCCGTCCGGACCGCCTTCGGGCTCGTACTTGT
>QPGA01000017.1:0-18653 GCA_003332265.1 Candidatus Accumulibacter meliphilus | reverse complement strand
TCCCGGCGCGCGTAGCGGTATTCGATAAGGGTGTTGACGTTGCGGTCGGCGATGAAATGAACGCTGCCGCCGTTGCCGCCATCGCCCCCGTCCGGACCGCCTTCGGGCTCGTACTTGTCGCGCCGGAACGAGGCGATGCCGTTGCCGCCGTCACCCGCGCCAACAAGAATTCTCGCCTCATCGATAAATTTCATGGCTGCGTTTGTCCGCTTTGTCCGTATTGCCAGTTGCTAACGGTCATGACAGTCGAGATACCCCGGATGATGAAAGTCATGACCGTCCCCCTCTTCCCCCGGCCCTTCTCCCGCAGGGGGAGAAGGGAGGTTCGTGAGTCGCATACGCGACTTTCACATTAATGAAAAAAAGCCCTATCGCCAGGGATAGGGCTTTGTACCGCCGGGCTGGCCTGTGTTGCCGTAGCCAGCGTGCCGTTCACTCCGCAGCAGGAACAATGCTCACGGTGCGCCGACGCTGCGCGCCTTTGATGGCAAATTGTACGTGCCCGTCGACCAGCGCAAACAGCGTGTGATCCTTGCCGAGGCCCATGTTTTCGCCAGGGTGAAAGGCCGTGCCACGTTGGCGGACGATGATGTTGCCGGCGCGCACCAGTTGCCCGCCATAGCGCTTGACGCCCAGGCGTTTTGCTTCGGAATCGCGGCCGTTACGTACACTGCCGCCAGCTTTCTTGTGTGCCATGAGTCAGGCTCCTCTCAAATCAGGCTGAAGGGTCGAGCGTAGCGCCATTGGCAATCGCGTCAACCCGAATCTCGGTGTAATTCTGACGATGCCCCTGGTGCTTCTGGGAATGCTTGCGACGACGAAACTTGAAGATCCGGATCTTGTCGTGACGACCTTGCGAAAGCACAGTGGCCTTGACCGAGGCGCTGGCGATAAGCGGTGTGCCGATGACCACCGTTTCGCCTTCGCCAAGCATGAGAACCTGGTCAAAGGTGATTTCTGCGCCAACGTCTGCCGGTATCTGTTCTATTTTCAATTTTTCGCCGTTGACAACGCGATATTGCTTGCCACCGGTTTTTATGACCGCGTACATGTTGGACTCCAAAGAACTGAACGAAGTGAGACGAAGAACCGCGCATTATACGTAATCTTGCTGCTCCGTCAAAGAGTTTGCGATCGCCACGGCCATCTGTCGCTTGACGCAAGACCGGCCGGCGCCTAAGATTCCGGGGTTTTGTGCCAAGGTGTCTTTTCGTGAGAATGGAGCAGTTGTATAGCCTGATCGGGGCGGACATGAAGGCCGTTGACGCGGTGATCCGGCTGCGCCTCCATTCCGAGGTGGCTTTGGTCTGTCAGGTCGCCGAGTACATCGTTCAAAGCGGTGGTAAGCGGCTGCGCCCGGCGCTGGTATTGCTGTCGGCCGGGGCATTGGGCTACCGAGGCCACCACCATCACGAGCTGGCGGCGGTGATTGAGTTCATCCATACGGCGACCTTGTTGCATGACGATGTGGTCGATGGCTCAGATTTGCGGCGCGGCCGTGAGACGGCCAACGCCCTGTTCGGCAATTCGGCCAGTGTGCTGGTTGGCGACTTCCTCTATTCGCGGGCTTTCCAGATGATGGTTGCGGTCGACGACATGCGCATCATGCAGGTGTTGTCGGATGCGACGAACGTCATCGCCGAGGGCGAAGTCCTGCAGTTGATGAACTGCCATGACGCGGGGATCGATGAAGGCGGCTATCTGCATGTCATTCGCTACAAGACCGCCAAGTTGTTTGAGGCGGCGGCGCAGTTGGGGGCGATCATCGGTGGCGGTGACGCCGCAGTCGAGAAGGCGATGGCCATTTACGGCATCCACCTGGGTACCGCGTTTCAGTTGATTGATGACGTGCTCGATTACTCGGGGTCCGAAGTTGAGACCGGCAAGCATCTGGGCGATGATCTGGCTGAAGGCAAGCCGACCCTGCCGCTGATTTTTGTGCTGCGCAATGGCAACCCGGAACAGGCTGCCTGCGTACGGCGCGCCATCGAGAACGGCGGCCGCAATGATTTCCCGCTGGTCCTGGCCGCCATTCGTGCAAGCGGCGCGCTGCAATACGCGAAGCAGAAGGCCAAGGCCGAGGCTGAACTTGCCGCCGCCGCTCTCGATGTTCTTCCTGCTTCTCAATACAAGGATTCCTTGCTAGAATTATGCCTCTTCGCTGTTGCTAGAAATCATTAGCGCAGTTGTCGCCTCGGTCGGGGCGTAGCTCAGCCCGGTAGAGTACTGCGTTCGGGACGCAGGAGTCGGAGGTTCGAATCCTCTCGCCCCGACCACAACCGTTTCACCACGGCCTTTCTGGCCGTTGCTGCATAGCGTGACATTCGTGGTCGCGCGTGATCCGTGATGTGACAAGCCGCAATCCTCCTCGCGGTGATCGCGATTCGGGTGGCCTGCGCCATGATGCGAGCGAGTTTGTCGCCGCTGCGGGTCTTCGCTGGCGAGGCTTGTTTCTGCCATCCTGTGCTTTGCGGCCTCTCCGTCCGGAGGGGCTGGCTATGCTTGAACGCTGCTCTCGGCTTGTCTTTCCATGACGAAATACCTACTGCTAATCGGGCTGGTCTGGGCCGTGTGGTGGTTCTGGCGCAAGTCGCGGATGTCGTCGCGCGGCAGCGCTGCCAGCCACACCACTGTCCAGCGCGATGCCGAACGCATGGTGCAGTGCGCGCGCTGCGGCGTCAATCAGCCGGTGAGCGAGAGTATTCTCGTCAAGGGCCGCTATTACTGCAGCGCAGCCCATCTTGACGATAGCGTGTCCGACGACGCCTGAGCGGCCATCTTGATCTCCGCAACGCTCGGCGTTGAGCATTTCTCCGCGACGCACTGGAAGTCTCTGCGCTACTTCAACCTCTACCGCTTCGTTGTCGCCACGCTGCTGTTCACGTCGGCGCTGCTCTATCCCTCGGCTTTTCCCATCCTTAGTCCGAACCAGAGTCTGCAACACCTGGCCTTGGCCAGCGTGTACCTGTTGAGCACGACGCTGGCAGTGATCCTGGCGTTTCGTCATCGCTGGCATGCCAGAATGCAGTTGACGGCCAGTGTGCTGGTCGATGTGCTGGTGATGACGCTCTTGATCCATATTGGCGGCGGTCTGGATAGCGGTCTTGGCGCGATGCTGCTGGTGACACTGGCCGGTGCCGGTCTGGTCGGGGAGGGGCGCCTGGTGTTGTTCTATGCGGCGATGGCCACTCTGGCGCTGCTCTTCGAGCACGCCTACCGGGCTCTACAGCACGATATCGATGTGGCCGGATTCTTTCACGCCGGCTTGTTCAGTGCCGGCTTCTTTGCGGTGGCGGTTTCGGCTCGCTTGCTGGCCCGCCGGGTCATCGCCAACGAGGCCCTGGCGCTTCAGCGTGGCGTCGATCTGAACAACCAGACGCTGATCAGTCAGCGGGTCATCGAGGAAATGCAGGACGGCGTGGTGGTCCTTCGCCGTGATGGTCGGGTCAAGCAGTGTAACCCGCGCGCCAGGCAAGTGCTGGGCCTCGACGGCAGCCACGAAGATCTGTTGGCCGAATATTCGCCTGAACTGGCGCTCGGTTTCGTCGAGTGGTGTCGGAGCGGCAGTGACGAGGTGGTGCTGGTGCGAGTTCCTGCGAGTGGCATGCAGTTGCGAGCGAGGTTTGCGCCGACTGCGAGTTCGGACAGCGATGCGCTGGTTTTTCTTGAGGATCTGGGTCGCCTGCAGGAGCAGGCTCAGCAGCTGAAGTTGGCCGCCCTCGGGCGCCTGACGGCCAACATTGCGCACGAAATCCGCAATCCACTATCGGCGATCAGTCATGCCGGCGAACTGCTGCGTGAAGAACGACGTGGCGAGACGTACGAGCGCTTGCTGCGCATCCTGCTGGATAATACCCGCAGGCTCGAACGTATCGTCAGCGATGTGCTGGAGCTTGGGCGTCGGGATCGCACTTATCGGGAACTGATCGACTTGCGTGCGACCTTGCCGTTGTTGGTCGAGGAATATCTGGCCAAAGAGGCGCTGTCGGCCGATGTGGTGCGCCTGGAGTTGTCGGGTGTGGCGGCCCTTTGTTTTGATCGTTCGCACTTCCATCAGGTGTTGGGAAATCTTCTCGGCAATGCGCTACGTCATTCGCAGCGCATGGCTGGCAGTGTGCGTCTAGTGGCTTGTGACGGCAAGGCGGAAGCGCAGGTGGAATTGCACGTGATTGACGACGGTGAGGGGGTTGGCGAGGGGCAGGGCGAACACATCTTCGAGCCGTTCTTCACCACGCATCATCGCGGTACCGGTTTGGGTCTCTACATCGCGCGCGAGTTGTGCGATGCGAACGCGACCCTGCTCGAACTGCACGCTTCCGGGCCGGGTGCCGATTTTCGTTTGTTGGGGAGGTCTTCAGGGTGTCACTAGTCAAGACGGAGCGTCGCCCGCGCGGCGAGTTGGCGAGAGTGTTGGTGGTTGATGACGAGGCAGACATTCGTGAACTGCTCGACCTGACGGTGGCGCGTATGGGCTTGTCCGCAGACTGTGCGGCAAGCGTTGCCGAGGCGCGGGGATTTCTCGAAAGGCAGCACTATAAATTGTGTATCACGGACATGCGCCTACCCGATGGTGAAGGTCTCGAAATCGTCAAGCTGATCGGCGAGCATTACGGGGAGACGCCGGTGGCGGTGATCACGGCCTTCGGCAGCGCCCAGAACGCCGTCGCTGCGCTCAAGGCGGGTGCCTTTGACTACCTGGCCAAGCCGGTCGCCCTGGAGCAGTTGCGCAGCCTGATCAAATCGGCCCTGCGCTTGCCGCGCCAGAACGGCGACGAGGGCAACGGGCAGGCGGCCGCCTCGGCCAGCCAGCTGATCGGCGCTTCGGCGGCGATTGAGAATGTCCGCCAGTTGATCGACAAGCTGGCGCGAAGTCAGGCGCCGGTCTATATCTCGGGCGAGTCGGGAACCGGAAAGGAGCTTGCTGCGCGCCTGATTCACGATCAGAGCTCACGACGTGCGGCGCCCTTTGTCCCTGTGAATTGCGGTGCGATTCCCGAGAATCTCATGGAGAGCGAATTCTTCGGCTATCGCAAGGGGGCTTTTACGGGCGCCGATAGTGACCGCGAGGGTTTCTTCCAGGCCGCGAAAGGAGGGACGCTCTTTCTCGACGAGGTCGCAGACTTGCCATTGGCGATGCAGGTAAAGCTGTTGCGTGCCGTGCAGGAGAAGAAAGTCCGCAAGGTGGGTAGTGCCGCCGAAGAAATTGTCGACGTACGCATCATTTCGGCGACCCATCAGACGCTCAAGGCCTGCGTCGATGAGGGGCTCTTTCGCCAGGACCTTTACTATCGCTTGAACGTCATCGAGCTGCGCATGCCGCCGCTACGCGAACGTCACGAAGATGTGGCGCCGCTGGTAGTGGCTCTGCTGGCGCGCATCTGTGGCGAGAAACCGCCACGTCTGGAGCCGCAAGCCTTGCGCGCACTGGAAAACTACAGTTTTCCAGGCAATGTGCGCGAACTGGAAAACATTCTCGAACGCGCCACCGCCTTGTGCGTTGGCAATGCGGTGGTTGTTGACGATCTGCAGCTGGCGCCGACCGCGGTACCTGGTGACAGCGTCGGTCGGGACGGGGAAACACTCGACGACTATATCAACCGTATCGAGAAGCAGGCGATTCTGGAGGCCTTGAGCAAGACCGCTTTCAATCGTACGGCGGCCGCCAGGCTGCTCGGGGTGAGCTTCCGTTCCTTGCGCTATCGCATCGAGCGCCTGGGCATCGAGGAGTGACGCTGCGGCGCGACGCTGCCGTTGGCGAGCCGGGGGCTGACGGTTGGTTGCCCGGCGCACTGCGCGTCGAATCCGCCAATCATGACGCTCGTCCGGAAGGAGAAGTCGTGTCATTGATCGTGGTGCACGCGATCAGCCTGCCGCCGGGAGAGTTCGGTGGTGAGGGGATTTTTGGTCTATTCAGCAATTGCCTGGACGCGTCCGCTCATCCCTATTTCGCGCAGATCAGTAGCTTGCGGGTCTCGGCGCATTTTCTGCTTCGTCGTGACGGCGAGCTGATTCAGTTCGTCTCCTGCGCCCAACGTGCCTGGCATGCGGGTTTGTCGAGCTGGAACGGGCGCCAGCGTTGCAACGATTTTTCTCTGGGAATCGAACTCGAGGGCTGCGACGACATGCCTTTCGAAACGGCCCAGTACCGCGCTCTTCGGGAGCTGATCCGCGCCTTGTGCGTGGCCTACCCGATTGAAGCCGTTGTTGGCCACAGTGATATCGCGCCCGGTCGCAAGACCGACCCCGGCCCTTGTTTCGACTGGCGTCGGCTGGCGTCGATCGGTGATTTCCCGGGGGCTTGCCGCTGACGGCCTGGCGCATCGAGTAGGGGCCGTTTTCACGAGCGCTCAGCCGAGAAAGCGGCGAATTCGGTCGACGGCTTCAGCCAGACGTTCGACGCTGGCCGTGTAGGCAAAGCGCAAGTATTTTTCGGGCTGGTTGCTACCGAAGTCGAGGCCGGGCGTGATGGCCACTCCCGCTGCCTCGAGCAAGTCGCGCGCAAAGCGATCGCTGTTGTCGGTCAGCTTGCTGCAATTGGCGTAGACGTAGAAAGCGCCTTCCGGCTTGGCCGCTTGACGAAAACCGAGGTCGTCCAGCGCTGGCGCCAGGAAGTCGCGGCGGCGCTTGAACTCCCGGCGTCGCTCCTCGAGGATGCTGAGGGTGGCTGGCAAGAATGCGGCCAGCGCCGCATGCTGGGCCGGCGTTGATGGCGAAATGAACAGATTTTGCGCCAGCTTCTCGATGTCGCGTGTGAAACGCTCGGGAACAACCAGCCAGCCCAGTCGCCAGCCCGTCATGTTGAAGTACTTGGAAAAGCTCTGCACGACAAAAATGTCATCACCGAACTGCAAAGCCGTTGCGGGGTCACGTTCGTAGGTCAGGCCGTGGTAGATCTCGTCGACCACCAGTTGTCCACCTTTCTGGCGCACAAACTCGGCGATATCGGCCAGCACGTCGTCATCGATCAGGGTGCCGGTGGGGTTGGCCGGCGAAGCCAACAAAGCACCTGCCGTACGTTCCGTCCAATGCGCTTCCACTTCCGCCAGCGTTGGCTGGAAGTTGTTCTCGGCACGAATCGGGATGCTGACCGGTCGCCCGTCGAAGCTGCGCACGAAATTGCGGTTGCAGGGATAGCCCGGATCGGAGAGCAGCCATTCGCTGCCCGCTTCCGCGAGGCAGGCCATGGTCAGCAGCAAGGCGCCTGAAGCGCCAGCAGTGATCACTATTCGCGACGCTGGGACAGCGACGCCGTAGCGCGTGGTATAGAAAGCAGCGATGGCTGCACGCAATTCGGGAAGTCCGAGAGCTGGCGTGTAGAACACACGGCCGCTGGCAATCTGTGCCTGCGCGGCGGCGACAATCGGCTCGGGCGTCGGGAAATCAGGTTCGCCGACTTCCATATGGATAATGTCGCGCCCTTCGGCTTCCAGCGCTCTGGCGCGGGCCATCAGTTCCATGACGTAGAAGGGGGCGATGTGAGCAAGGCGACTGGCGGGAAAGGTCGGCATGGTTCGTCGGTAGCGCTTCTTGGCAAAGGGAACAGTTTAACGATTGCGCGTCATCGAGGCCAAAAAAAAGCCGCCCGAAGGCGGCTTCCCAGGACCCAGCTTGGGCCCAGCTGGGGTCGGGATCACGGATCAGGCAGCAAAGCCTTTCTCGAGTTCGTCGCGGATGCTTGCCAGCTTGGGAGGCAACTTGTTGCCCATCTTCTCGAACCATTCCTTGACGCCATCAAGCTCGCTCTTCCAGGCTTGCTTGTCGAGGCTGGTGACCTTGGCGAATTCCTCCTTCGAAAAATCGCTTCCTGACCAGTCGATGTCCTCGTAGTTGGGCATCCAGCCGAGGGTGGTCTTGTTCGCTGAAACCTTGCCTTCGCAACGGTCGATGATCCACTTGAGGACGCGCGCATTGTCGCCGAAGCCCGGCCATGCGAACTCGCCTTTTTCGTTCATCCGGAACCAGTTGACCATGAAGATCGGTACCGGCGTGTCGGCGGCGCTGCCCATTTTCAGCCAGTGGTTGTAATAGTCGGCCATGTTGTAGCCACAGAATGGCAACATTGCGAACGGGTCGCGGCGAACCACACCTTGCGCGCCGAAGGCGGCGGCCGTTGTTTCCGAACCGAGCGTCGCAGCAGCATAGACGCCGTGATCCCAGTCAACTGTCTCGCAGACCAGGGGCACCGTCGAGGCGCGACGGCCACCGAACAGGAAGGCCGAGATCGGCACCCCTTCCGTGCTCTCCCACTGCTCATCGATGCACGGGCATTGCGAGGCGGGAGCGGTGAAGCGGGAGTTCGGATGCGCGGCCTTGGTGCCCTTCTCCTTGGCGATGGCTGGCGTCCAGTCGTTGCCCTGCCAGTCGATGGCGTGCTCGGGGGCCGGGCCCATGCCTTCCCACCACACATCACCATCGTCGGTCAGCGCGACATTGGTGAAGATGGTGTTCTCGGCCAGCGAGGCCATGGCGTTGAAGTTGGTCTTGTCATTGGTGCCGGGGGCTACCCCGAAGAAGCCCGCCTCCGGGTTGATGGCGTAGAGACGGGTGACGCCGTTGGCATCCTTGCGCGGCTTGATCCAGGCGATGTCGTCGCCGATGGTGGTCACTTTCCAGCCGCTCAGGGTGGCTGGCGGGACGAGCATCGCGAAGTTGGTCTTGCCACAGGCCGACGGGAAGGCGGCAGCGACGTAATGCTTCTTGCCCTCGGGCGATTCGACGCCCAGGATCAGCATGTGTTCGGCCATCCAGCCGTCATCGCGCGCCATATTCGAGGCAATGCGCAGGGCCAGGCACTTCTTGCCGAGCAGCGCGTTGCCACCGTAGCCGGAACCGTAGGACCAGATTTCGCGTGTTTCGGGATAATGGACGATGTACTTGGTGGTCGGGTTGCATGGCCAACGCGGATCTTCCTGGCCGACTTCCTTGGGTGCGCCGATCGAATGCACGCAGGGAATGAAGCTGCCGTCGGTGCCGAGGACCGGGAAAACGGCCTTGCCCATGCGGGTCATGATCTTCATGTTGACCACGACGTAGGCACTGTCAGTGATCTCGACGCCGATCTGCGCGATCGGTGAGCCAACCGGGCCCATCGAGAAGGGAATCACGTACATCGTGCGACCCTTCATGCAGCCTTTGAAGACGCCCTTGAGTATTTCGCGCATCTTGGCCGGGTCTTCCCAGTTATTGGTTGGGCCGGCGTCTTCCTTTTTCTCGGAACAGATGTAGGTGCGGTCTTCGACACGCGCCACGTCCGACGGATCGGAAAAGGCGAGGAAGGAGTTCTTGCGCTTCTTGAGCTTGGTGAAGGTGCCGGCTTCTACCAGTTCGGCACAGAGACGATCGTACTCTTCCTGCGAGCCGTCGGCCCAGACGACCTGGGCGGGCTCGGTGAGGGCCGCAATTTCGGCCACCCATTTCTTCAGGCCTTCATGCTTGACGTAGTCCGGGGCGTTGATGGAAACACTCTGGTTCATGGTAATCACTCTCTAAAGTAGGTGGAGGAGCGGAATTTACCGTGGCGTGGCGCGCGCAGAAGCGGACCAACGGAGCCCGGGCCGGCGATGGCCCGTCCAGCTCAGTCGGGGGCGACGCGTCGGTCGCGGCTGGAAAACAAAAAGCGCGGTGCAGGCGGGGGTGCTCGGCATGCTCGGCGTTGGTACTGCAAGGTTGTCTGTGTTTGTGTAATTATGCCACAGGTCCGACTCGCACTGACGATCCATTGACACCTGCCGCGCTGTCGGCAAGGCTGCCTGGGGCACTTCGGGGCTGATCGTTAGTCGATTGTTGGGGCGCCACCAGCATCCGCTGTGGCTTGTCATACGCTGCCAGGAGAATACGTCATGAGCAAAGAAAAGAATCAGCTGCGTGCAGCCGCTCTCTTTTACCACCGCAATCCGAAACCGGGCAAGGTGGCGATCCTGCCAACCAAGCAACTGACCAATAATTATGACCTGTCGCTGGCTTATTCACCGGGGGTGGCTGCCGCCTGCGAAGAGATTGTCGCGTTTCCCGCCGAGGTGAGCACGCTGACGTCGCGCGCCAATCTGGTGGGTGTGATCACCAATGGGACGGCAGTTCTTGGACTCGGCGCGATTGGTCCGCTGGCGGCCAAGCCGGTCATGGAAGGCAAGGCGGTCCTGTTCAAGAAGTTCGCCAACATCGACGTTTTCGACATCGAGATCGAAGAGCGCGATCCCGATAAGCTGGTCGAGATTATTGCTTCGCTGGAGCCGACCTTTGGCGGTATCAATCTTGAGGACATCAAGGCGCCGGAGTGTTTTTACGTCGAGCAGAAACTACGCGAACGGATGAAGATTCCGGTCTTCCATGATGATCAGCATGGTACGGCGATCGTCGTTGGGGCGGCGATTCTCAATGGGCTGCACCTGCTCGGCAAGGATCTCGACAAGGTCAAGCTGGTGACCTCCGGCGCTGGCGCTGCGGCCCTGGCCTGCCTCGATTTGCTGGTGATGCTCGGTATTCCGGTCGAGAACATCTGGGTGACCGACATCAAGGGGCTGGTGTACGAGGGGCGGGTCGAGGACATGGACGAGATCAAGGCGCGCTACGCCAAGCAGACCGACGCGCGCACGCTCGGCGAGGTCATCGCCGACGCCGATGTCTTCCTGGGTTTGTCGGCCGGTGGCGTCCTGAAGAAGGAGATGGTGGCCAAGATGGCGCCGTCGCCGTTGATCATGGCGCTGGCCAACCCCAATCCGGAGATCCTCCCGGAGGATGTCAAGTCCGTGCGCAGCGATGCGATCATGGCCACCGGGCGCTCGGACTATCCCAACCAGGTGAATAACGTCCTCTGCTTCCCGTTCATTTTCCGGGGCGCCCTTGACGTCGGAGCGACAACCATCACCGAAGCGATGAAGCTGGCAGCGGTCAGGGCCATCGCCGAACTGGCGCGTGCCGAGCAGTCCGAGGTGACGCTCAAGGCGTACGGCGAGAAGGTCGCCAACTTCGGCCCGGAGTACCTGATTCCGAATCCCTTCGATCCGCGCCTGATCAGCAAGATTGCACCGGCAGTTGCCGAGGCGGCCATGGCGTCAGGGGTGGCTACCAGACCGATCAGGGACCTGGAGGTGTACCAGGACAGCCTTGACGAGTTTGTCTATCACTCCGGCCTGATCATGAAGCCGGTCTTTTCGCAGGCCAGGCAGGCGCCGCGACGTATCGTCTTTGCTGAAGGCAGTGACGACCGCGTGCTGCGCGCGGTGCAGGTGATCGTCGACGAAGGCATCGCCAGACCGATTCTCATCGGCCATCCGGGTGATATCGCCGGCAAGCTCGAGGCCGCGAACCTGCGCGTTCGTCCGGGAATCGACTTCGAGGTCATTTGTGCCGGCCATAACAATTTCTTTGACGATCATTTCGAAACTTACTGGCGAGAGTATCGACGGCTGATGGAGCGTAAGGGCGTTTCGGTAGATTTCGCCAGGCGTGAGGTGCGCCGTCGGCCATCGCTTTTTGGCGCGCTGATGGTCCGCATGGGCGACGCCGACGGCCTGATCTGCGGCACCTCTGGTCGTCACCGCAATCACCGCGAGCACGTCGAGAACGTCATTGGTCTGGCGCCGGGGGTGAAGAGTCTGTACGCGATGAGCGTGCTGCTGCTGCCTGATCGCACCCTGTTCATCGCCGATACCTACATCAACTACGAGCCAACGGCTGAACAACTGGTGGATATGACGCTGCTCGCTGCCGACACGGTTCGCCGTTTCGGTGTGACCCCGCGCGTGGCGCTCCTTTCGCATTCGTCCTTTGGTTCGGAGAATACGCCGACGGCCTTGAAGATGCGTGACACGCTGCGCCTGCTGAAGGAGCGCGCGCCACGCCTGGAAGTCGAGGGCGAGATGCACGGTGACGCCGCTATTGATGATGAAATCCGCCAGCGCGTGTTTCCGAGTGACGCGCGCTTGAAAGGGCAGGCCAATCTGTTGATAATGCCGACCCTCGATGCGGCCAACATCTCGTTCAACCTTCTCAAGGTCGCCTCGGGTGACAACGTCACCATCGGGCCGATCCTGCTCGGAGCTGCGCAGCCCGCGCATATCCTGACGCCGACGGCGACGGTGCGCCGCTTGGTCAACATGACTGCTCTGGCGGTTGTCGACCGGCTGATGAGCGAGCGCTGAGCGTCCGGCGCGGTCGTACTTCGACCCGCTGTCTGCTGTTCGAGAAATCCAATGCCGCCGCGCTGAGCGATCTCGCTTGACGCGGCGGCAGGGTGCGTGGAGACGGCGTCCACGTCTTTCTTGAACTCCGAAGACTTGATGTGCTACATTACTTAGTCTGTCTATCCCCTTATTTTTTCAGCTGTTGGTTCGCGGGTGGTGGGCTGTGCGGGAATTGTTGCCAATTATCGGATCATGCAGGAGGCTTGCGATGCGGACGATGCTGAGAGCAGTAGTGCTGTGGGGCGTGCTGGTGGTGGGTGCCGGTTTGGCCTCAATGGAGGTGGTGCACGCGGCAGATAAGGCTGGCAGCAAGAGCGAAGTGCAGAAAAGCAAAGCCCCGACGACGCAAAAGGCCAAGGCGCGACCGGTCAGCAAACAGAGTTCGAGCAAGAGCGTCGCGCAGAAAGGCAAGGCAGTGCCGCCGGTGTCGAAGGCCAAGTCCACCCGCGTGGCCAAGGCTAAATCGACCGGGGTGGCCAAGACGAGTAGTTTGGCTGCCCGGGCGGGAAGCAGCAAGTCTTCGCGTGCACAGCAGAGACCGGAAAATGTAGCCCCGTCGATGGCATGGCATGGCCAGGAGCATCTGGCGGTCCGCTCGGGCTCGGCCCTGGTGATCGCGCAGGATGGCGGTGAGGCCCTGTACGAGAAGAACGCCAGAATCGTCGTTCCCATCGCTTCGATCACGAAAATCATGACGGCGATGGTCGTACTTGACTCGATGCCCAACTTGCAGGCACCGATTACCATTACCGACGACGATGTCGACTACCTGAAGGGGAGTCGATCACGCTTGCAGGTGGGCTCTGTACTGACCCGTGAAATGGCGCTTCTGCTGGCGCTGATGTCTTCCGAAAATCGCGCCGCAAACGCCCTTGGACGACACTATCCGGGCGGCTTGGGGGCCTTCATTGTGGCGATGAATCGCAAGGCGGCATCGCTGGGAATGAGCCGAACGCATTTCGAGGATCCCACCGGCCTGACCAGCAATAACGTTTCGACCGCACACGATTTGGCACGAATGGTTGCCGCCGCCTATCGCTACCCCTTGATTCGCGAGTTTTCAACGACCTCCGGTGTCACCGCCGAAGTAAAAGGGCGTGAACTGGCATATCGCAATACCAATCAGCTGGTCAAGAGCCCGACTTGGGAAATCGGCCTATCGAAGACGGGCTACATTCAGGAAGCGGGCAAGTGCCTGGTCATGCAGGCGCGCGTCGCCGATCGACCGGTGGTGATCGTACTGCTTGATTCGTCCGACAAGCAGACTCGTATCGGCGATGCGAATCGTATCAAGCGCTGGATGGAGAGCGCGTCGGCGGCGGGCAAAGCAACGCCCGCGTGACTTGCAACAGCGCTCGACAGCCACGGTGCGCCGTGGCTTTTTTTTGTCGATGGGGCACCGATCAGGCGTGGTTTCTGCGATCATTCCCGACCCGTGCCGGAGGGGTGAGGGTTTCGTGCAGGGGTCGCGCTTCCGGGCTGCTGTCAGGCGCTGAGCCGGGAACCCGGCTGTGGCCGCCAGCGGTGGCTTGACTGTTGCTGGCGAAAATGACCCTCCCGCGTTCGCTGATGCGCGAATTCTTGCGTTGCTTGTCTGGTAGGATGCGCCGTGATGGAAAAGCTTCTTACCATTAAATTCGTGACTTGGATTGGCCGGGCGCTATTGCTCTGCCTGCTTGCGGCCGCTCTGCCTGCCGGGAAAGCGCAGGCCCAGCCAGCCGAGCCGGAGATGGTTGCCATTGCTCATCCGGGGACCAGCGAAGAAGCGATTCCGCGAGCGACCTTGCGCGCAATCTTTGGCATGCTTCTGCAGAAATGGCCGAACAACACCGCGGTGAAGGTCTTTGTTCTGCGGGATGACGCGCCCGAGCATGCCACTTTCAGCAAGAGTGTGCTGCAGGTGTTTCCCCACCAACTGCGAATGGCATGGGACCGACAGGTTTTTTCGGGTCAGGGACAATACCCCGAACAGCTTGCTTCGACGCAGGAGATTCTGTCTCGGGTGGCGTCCACCCCAGGCGCAATGGGTTACGTCAAGGCGAGCGAGGTTGATCACAATGTCCGTGTACTCCAGGTTCGCTAGGGCCGCCTCTGGCATGGCCATGGTCGCGGCGCTTTCGCTATCGCCAGGGTTCGCACGGGCCATCGATTTTCTGGACGGCGATCTGCAGTTGCATGGCTTCTTTTCGCTGACCTTGGTGAACACCTCGGACAACAACTTCTTCGGGCAAAGCGACGACCAGATCAGCAGTGAGTATAGCGAAGTCGGGGCGAATGCTTCGTGGCGGCTGACGCCCGACGTTCAACTGTCTGCCCAGTTGCTGTCGCACCGGGCCGGCGGCACTGATGATGGCGGCGTGCGCCTCGATTATGGTTTGCTCGACTGGACCATGGCCTCCAGTGAGGAGGGGCGGAGCGGCGCGCGCGTGGGGCGGATCAAGACGGCCTACGGTTTGTACAACAAGACGCGCGATGTTCCTTTTACCCGGCCAAGCATCATCCTGCCGCAATCGATCTACTTCGATCGAACACGCAACTTGACGGTTTCGGCCGACGGTGGGGAGGTCTACCTCGAGCGCTACTATGAAGCCGGTTCGCTTTCGGCCAGCCTCGCTCTCGGGCAACCGCAGACAGACACTGATGCTGCCACAGTCGCCCTCGTCGGCCTGAACCCGCCTGGCCACCTCGATGCGAAGTTGGCACCCGATTTCCAGGTCATGTATGAGGGTTCCGGCGGCAGGTATCGCCTGGGGTTCACCGCCCTGCATCTCGATCTGCGCTACAAGCCGGGCTACGCTGACCGCCTCGGCGCAGGCCGTTTCAAGCTGACGCCACTGATCTTTTCAGCGCAGTACAACGCCGAGAACTGGAGCCTGACGAGTGAGTACGCGAGTCGTCGTATCTCGGTCAAGGATTTTGGCCCGTTCTTCTACAACGGCGATGCGCTTGGCGAGAGTTACTATCTGCAGGCTACCTACCGATTGGCGCCGAAGTGGGAAGCGCTCCTGCGCTACGATGTGTACTATGCCGACAAGGGCGACCGCAATGGCCAGGACTTTGCGGCAGCCACCGGTCTGCCTGGTTTTACGCGCTATGCCAAAGACTGGACCCTTGGCGTCCGCTTCGACGTCACTCCGCAGTTCATGCTCCGTGCGGAAGCGCATCAGGTTGACGGTACCGGCTTTCTGGCGGTGCAGGACAATCCCAATGCGCAGGATCTTCGTCGTTACTGGGACAGCTTCATGCTCCTCGGCTCGTTCCGTTTCTAGCCTCTTCCGATGTCAACCCCTCCGCCACCGACGAACGTGCGCAGCACCTTCGGCTTCCTCAGTCTGAGGTGGAAGATCTTGTTGATCCTGGGAGGGGTGATGCTGTCGGTCAACGGTGCGCTGTCGTGGCTTCACTTCCATGACCTGACGACGCGCTTCGAAGTGCAGCGGACGGCGACCAGAGAACGCCTGGTCGAACAGGCGTTTGCGTTGCGTACCGACTTCGGACTCCGCTTGCAGGCGCTGGCCGGCATGCTGGCCGCTCTGGACTCGGTCGGCGTCGGTCTTTTTCAGACTCCGGCGGGCAATGCCTTGCTGCGACGGCACTTCGACAGCTACTGGTCAGTGCTGCAGCTCGATCTCGGGCTGGACTCGCTGCAGGTTTACGCGCCAAGTGGTCCTCCCGTGGCGAGTTGGCGCACCAATGCACTTGTCGAGGTGGAGCAGGACGCCCAGGTTCGCGACGTCATCGGGCAGGAGCGGGCGATGCACTGGACGCGCTGCGAGCAACTGTGCACGCAGTTTGCCGCGGCACCAATCCTCGTGGCCGGTCGCGTTGCCGGAGCGGTGGTCTTGGGCACTTCTCTGGCCGACGTGGTGGTTTCTTTCCACCGCCTGTCCGGTGCTGATCTCGGCGTTCTCGTTCCGGTCGCCAGGCCGGCCGGCAAAAATGCACTGTCTGCCCTGGGCCTGCAGGTGATTAGCTTGAGCAATGTGGAGCGCAACCTGCCCTTGCTGCAGCAGTTGACGGCGCTTCCGCCGCTGCGTGGTGAGAGCGCCTGGCGCAAGCTGTTGTACGGTGGCCAAGAGTTCGAGTTGTCGTTTTTGGCGCTTGACGCCCGCGCTGACGCGCAGTCGTCAGCTCTGCTGGTGGTGGTCGACGATCTCACCCAGGCGCGTGCCGATATTGACAAGTCGGTCTTGGACCGCTTGCTGGGGGAGTTGGCGGCTTCGCTCTTCTCGCTGCTGTTGTTGGCGCTGCTGGTACACGCGCCCCTGCAGCGCATGACCCGGGCGGTGCGTGCGATTCCATTGCTCGGGCGTAGCGCTTTTGCCGAGGCGCGGGCGAGGATTGCCCCGCGCGCTCGGCGTCTGGTCGATGACGAGATCGACAGCCTCGACAAGGCAGCGAGTGACCTGTCGTATCGGCTGGAAACGCTGGAGAGCGACGTCGCGGCTCATTCTGCCCAAATGGAGGAAATGCTGCAGGGAATTTCGGAGCAGCGCGATTTCAACAAGAACCTGCTCGATACCGCGCAGGTGATCATCCTGACGCAGTCTAGCGATGGTCAGATTCTTACCCTGAATCGCTACGGACGGCAGCTGTTGGGTTGGACGGAAGATGATTTGCAAGGCAAGCGCTTTCCGGAACTGGTCTGCCCGGATGGCTCCTCGGAACCGGCGATCGACGAGGCAGTGCAGAAAATTGCCGCAGGCGAACTGGATGACGTGCAACTGGAGTCGATACTGGCGAGCGCGAGCGGCGCACCGTACAAGATTACCTGGAACCACTCACGTCTTTCCGGGTCGAGCGACGTGGTGATGATCCTCTCGGTCGGGATCGACCACACGGAACGTAAGCTCGCCGAGTTGCAGGTCAAGGATTTGAGCGAGCAACGCAAGCAATTGCGTGAGCGCGATCCCTTGACCGGCTTGTTGAATCGCCAGCATTTCCAGGATCAACTCGAGCAGGCGCTAGCCAGTGCCGGCCGTTCGGCGCGTGACGGGGCACTGCTCTATCTCGACCTCGACGGTTTCAAGTACGTCAACGATCTGAACGGGCACCAGGCAGGCGATGCGCTCTTGCGGGTTGTTGCCGATGCCGTCGGCCATGTAGCGCGCGGCAGCGACCTGCTGGGTCGCCTGGGCGGTGATGAACTCGGCATTCTGCTGCACGAATGCGATCACGACGGGGCCGTCCAGGTGGCCGAGAAGATTAACAAACGACTCGCGGCGATCAAATTCCCGGGCCTGGGAGCGAACCATCGTGTCTCTGCCAGTATCGGCATCGTCGTTTTTTCCGAGGCCACGATGGACGTCAAGCAGCTTCTCGCCAATGCCGATATCGCGATGTATCAGGCCAAGTCCAAGGGCGGCGCTGGTTGGCACCTCTATTCGGACGGGGAGGGCGTACAGGAGAAGATGCAGAGCCGTCTGCACTGGGAGGAGATGATTAATCGCTCACTGGGCGATCGCGGATTCATAGTGCATTACCAGCCGATCCTGGATATTCGCGCTCGCCAGGTCAGTCACTACGAGGCTCTGGTACGCATGCGGGCAGAAGATGGCTCGCCGATCCCGCCCGGGGTGTTCATGGAAGTCGCCGAGAGCAGCGGACTGATACGCGAAATCGATCGCTATGTGATCCATGAGGTTTTCGGCAAGATGTTGAGCCTGTTTGCTGCCGGAAAATACTACAAATTCTCGATCAACCTGTCGGGCGTCAGCATCAATGATCCGCGCTTGCTCTCCTTCATCCGCACTGAACTCTCGCGTAGCGCCTTGCTGCCGAGCCATGTGGTCTTTGAAATCACCGAAACCGCGGCGGTATCAGATTTTTCCAAAGCACGCGCCTTCATGAACGCCGTACGAGAACTCGGCTGCGCGTTTTCGCTCGACGATTTTGGGGTTGGCTTTTCCTCGTTCAACTACATCAAGCAGTTGCCTGTGGACTACGTGAAGATCGACGGCTCCTTTGTCCGCACCCTGGTCGACAGCCCCGATGATCAGGTCTTCGTGCGGGCGCTGGCCGAGGTCGCGCGCGGCTTTGGCAAGAAGACGGTGGCCGAGTTCGTGGAAGACGAGCGCGCACTGAACATGTTGCGCAGCTTCGGGGTGGACTACGCGCAAGGTTACTTTATCGGCAAGCCTGATCCGGAGATTGCCTGAGCAACGAACTTGCGCAGGGTTCGCGACGGTTCGGCACGCTTCGGCGCCATCCCACGCTCGGGGAGGCGTTCGGCGGCGGTGCTATAATCGCCCGCTGACTTGCCACTCCTATTGCCTACCGTCCCCCAAGCATGGCGCTGTTCACCCTTGGTATCAACCACCACACAGCACCACTCTCGGTTCGCGAGCAGATGGCGTTTCATGCCGAAAGCCTGCCTCGGGCTCTGGCTGACCTGGCCCACTGCAAAGCGGTCCACGAGGCGGCGATCTTGTCGACCTGCAATCGTACCGAGCTGTACGTTGCGAGCGATGT
>QPGA01000016.1:59732-86329 GCA_003332265.1 Candidatus Accumulibacter meliphilus | reverse complement strand
ACGTTCCGATGTATTACTCACCCGTCCGCCACTCGCCACCAGGGTTGCCCCCGTGCTGCCGTTCGACTTGCATGTGTAAGGCATGCCGCCAGCGTTTAATCTGAGCCAGGATCAAACTCTTCAGTTCAAATCCTAAAACCCTCGCTCGACGTTCTTCCCATCGGCCCAAGTTGCCTCAGACCAACAGTCTTACTTCCGTGCGAGTTACTCCATCTTTTTGGCAATCTGCCTAAGCAGATCACCCCAGACCGAGAACCCACACCTATCGGTTGTCTCATTTTTAAAGAACTGGTTGCGGGGACAGGATTTGAACCTGTGACCTTCGGGTTATGAGCCCGACGAGCTGCCAGACTGCTCCACCCCGCGACACTGAAGATAGGAATTTTCTACCCCTGTTTCGCCGCACTTACTGCCTCGACTTGAGCGATGAAGCTGCCCTGTCTGGCCCTGCGTGCTGCGAAGAGGAAGCATTGTAGCGACCCGGCAGGACATGGTCAACTCTTATTCGGCTTTTTTTCGTATTCGGAGTTTTAAAGGCCCCTCAACCGGTCGCCGGATAGCAGCCGCCTGCCGGGCGTGAAAACTGCGACGTACTTTTCGCTGGGGGCGTCCGCCGACGCTACAGCCAGGCACAGCCGCTCTCCCACCATGACAATAGGGCGCTCCGCCGCCCGGATCACAGGACGTAATTCAGAATCGCGAAGTAGTGCGCGGCGCTCCCGGCCATGACGAACAGATGCCAGATACCGTGCGCATGCGCCAGGCGAGTATCGAGGGCGTAGAAGATGATACCAACGGTGTAGAAGACGCCACCTGCAGCGACCCACACGAACCCGGTGGTGCCCAGCGCTTTGAGCAGCGGCACCAGTGCTACCAGCACGGCCCACCCCATCACGATGTAGATGACCAGCGAGAGGTGGCGGGCCTCGTTCCGCGGGCGCAACTCTTGCAGACTGCCAAGAATAGCGAGCCCCCACACGGTGCCGAGCAAGGACCAGCCCCACGGGCCACGCAAGGTCACCAGGCAGAACGGCGTGTAACTGCCAGCGATGAGCAGGTAAATGCCTTGGTGATCCAGCTTGCGCAGGATGTCCTTGGCACGTCCACGAAAGCTGTGATACAGGGCCGAGAAGCTGTAGAGCAACACCAGGGTCAGGCTGTAGATTGACACGCTGCTAATTTTCCACGCGTCGCCGTCACGCGCCGCGACCACGATCAGCAGCACCGCACCACTGAGAGCGAGCACAGCCCCGACAACATGGGTCCAGGCGTTGAGTTTTTCGCCGTAGTACATAGGATCCGCCTTGACTCGGTGGGACGCCCCGCGCGAACACCTGGGACAATGGGATGCGCAGCGTTTTGAACAGCAGGAGCTGCATTGTCGCGGCATCGCTTGTCGCAGGTCAATCGCCGGCAACGAGCGCGGCGGCGGTGGTCGCGCAGGCCTCCGTGCGCACTGCTTGCTGACAAAGAAGCGTACTAGCCCTTGAAATTCGCCCTGCCCGCCCCTATTATTAGCACTCGCTAGCGTTGAGTGCTAACACCCGGCCACCGAGTTGCGTAAGCGCAGCGGGTCGGGGCCGCTAGTTTTGTTACCCCTATATGCTTAACCGAAGGAGAAACTGCATGAAAATTCGTCCGTTGCATGATCGCGTGATCGTCAAGCGCCTTGAAGAGGAGCGCAAGACCGCTTCAGGTATCGTCATTCCCGATGCGGCTACCGAAAAGCCCGATCAAGGCGAGATCCGCGCTGTTGGCAATGGCAAGCTGCTTGAGGATGGCTCCGTGCGCGCCCTCGCAGTCAAGGTGGGCGACCGCGTCCTGTTCGGCAAGTACGCTGGCCAGACCGTCAAGATCGATGGCGAGGAACTGCTTGTCATGCGTGAAGAAGACATCATGGGCGTCGTCGAGGCCTAGAGCCTCCGGCACGGCAGCTCTCTGCACCGATCCCGGGAATCCCCATCGGCTTTCCGGTTCTGAATCAAATCATTAAAGAATTCTAGGAGTTACCTCTATGGCAGCTAAAGACGTCAAGTTTGGCGACAGCGCACGTGCGCGCATGGTGGAAGGCGTTAACCTTCTTGCCGACGCAGTCAAGATCACCCTCGGCCCGAAGGGTCGCAATGTTGTTCTGGATCGCTCGTATGGCGCTCCGACCGTCACCAAGGACGGTGTCTCCGTCGCCAAGGAAATCGAACTCAAGGACAAGTTCGCCAACATGGGCGCCCAGATGCTCAAGGAAGTCGCTTCCAAGACTTCCGACATCGCCGGTGACGGTACGACCACCGCGACCGTGCTGGCCCAGTCGATCGTCCGTGAAGGCATGAAGTTCGTCGCCGCCGGCATGAATCCGATGGATCTCAAGCGCGGTATCGACAAGGCCGTAGCGGCAACCGTCGACGAGCTTAAGAACCTCTCCAAGCCCTGCTCGACCAACAAGGAAATTGCGCAGGTCGGAGCGATCTCGGCCAACGCTGACTACGACATCGGTGACATTATTGCCCGTGCCATGGACAAGGTTGGCAAGGAAGGCGTCATCACCGTCGAAGACGGCAAGTCACTGAACAATGAACTCGATGTCGTCGAGGGCATGCAGTTCGACCGCGGCTACCTGAGCCCCTACTTCATCAACAACAACGAGAAGCAGAACGCGATCCTGGAAAATCCGTATGTGCTGATCTTCGACAAGAAGATCTCCAACATCCGTGACCTGCTCCCGATTCTTGAACAGGTTGCCAAAGCCAGCCGTCCTCTGCTCATCGTCGCCGAAGACGTCGACGGTGAAGCACTCGCCACTCTGGTGGTCAACAACATCCGCGGCATCCTCAAGACCTGCGCCGTCAAGGCACCGGGCTTCGGCGACCGTCGCAAAGCCATGCTCGAAGACATCGCCGTCCTCACCGGCGGCCAGGTGATTGCCGAAGAAGTCGGCCTGACGCTCGAGAAAGCAACCCTCGAAGAACTGGGTCAAGCCCGGCGTATCGAGATCGGCAAGGAAGACACGACGATTATCGACGGGGCCGGCGTTTCGAGCAACATCGAAGCCCGCGTCAAGCAAATCCGCGCGCAGATCGAGACCGCGACCAGCGATTACGACAAGGAAAAACTGCAGGAACGCGTCGCCAAGCTTGCCGGCGGTGTGGCCCTGATCAAAGTCGGTGCGGCCACCGAAGTCGAAATGAAGGAGAAGAAGGCACGCGTCGAAGATGCGCTGCACGCCACTCGCGCCGCTGTTGAAGAAGGCATCGTTCCTGGTGGTGGCGTCGCCCTGCTACGCGCCCGCAGTGCGTTGGCCGCGGTCAAGAGCGACAACCACGACCAAGAGGCGGGTATCAAGATCGTGCTGCGCGCGCTCGAGCAACCGTTGCGCGAAATCGTCGCCAATGCTGGCGAAGAGCCTTCCGTCGTCGTCAATGCAGTGCTGCAGGGCACCGGCAACTTTGGCTACAACGCAGCCACCGGCGAGTATGGCGACCTGGTTGAAATGGGCGTCCTCGATCCGACCAAGGTCACCCGCACCGCGCTGCAAAACGCCGCGTCGATCGCCGGCTTGATGCTGACCACCGACTGCATGGTCGCCGAACTGCCCGAAGACAAGGCAGCCGGCGGCATGGGCGGCGGCATGGGCGGCATGGGCGGCATGGGTGGTATGGGTGGTATGGGTGGCATGGACATGTAAGTCCCGCCCGAGCTTACCCGCTCAAGAAAAAGCCCCGCTTCGGCGGGGTTTTTTTTCTTCCTGAACCCCTTGCCGGGCAGCCACGCTATCGCGACTCCAGCAAAAGCATCCGCCGGCGGCCGCGCGCCTGCCTGAGCCGGCAACCCGAGGCTATTGGACTACCCGCCTGTTGTACGCGCCTGTTGTCGCGCCTCAAGGGCGACCGAAAACGCGGCGCAATCCGGGTCGTCCTGTTCCGACAATCGCCTAGCGCTGCTTGCTATCCAGCGCCGACTTATTGATATCGATTTTGTAACGCGAGCGCAATCCGGAAAGATACGCAGCAAAGTCCTCCTGACCAAGAACAGTGCTGTACTCACGCTGCAGCGCTTCGCGCCGCTTTTCATCGACCACGGCCGGCTGGCCGACCTTGCTGATCTGGTAGAGCACGTAGGTCCCGCCAGCCACTTCGGCGCCGACATAGGCCGGCAATTTCTGCACGTTTGCCCGGAAAATGGCCTGTAGCGCCGCCACCGGCAATTGCTGGCGGTCGACTCGCGAGACACTCTTGACCGGGCTCCAGTCAGCCTTGACCTCGGCGCCCCCTTGCTGCAGCAAAGCACTGAGCTTCGCCTCACCCGCCTGGCGGGCGAGCACCGCCGCCTCCTGGGCCTTCAGAGCGGCTTCGATGTCGCCCCGGACCTCGGCAAAAGGCCTGCTGCTCGCCGCTTGATACTCGGCTACGCGGGCCGACAGCAGTACATTCGGCGCGACTTCGATCGCTTCGGTATTGCGCTTGTTTTTCAGAGAGTCAGCCGAAAACAAGGCCGTCAGCACCTTCTGATTGCCGAGCTCACCCAGTGCGGCCAGCGCTGGTGGACTCGAGTCGCGCGGCAACCAGCCCGAATGCTGGACCTTCAGGTCGAATTTTTCGACGACCGGCTGCAAGCTGTCTGGCTGTTCATAGACCATGTTGCTGAACACCTCAGCGGCTTCGGCGAACTGGCGGGATGCTGCCTGACGCTTCAGCTCGTCCTCGAGCTCCGAACGAACGTCGGTCAGCGCGCGTTGCGCCCCCGCTTTAGTTCCGGTCAGCTGAATGATGTGAAAGCCGAAGTCCGAGCGTACGACACCGGAAATCTCGCCCTCCTGGAGTTTGAAAACGGCGTCTTCAAAGGGCTTGACCATCATGCCGCGGCCAAAAAAGCCGAGATCGCCGCCTTTTTGCGCAGAGCCCGGATCCTGCGAATGCTGTTTGGCCAGTTCGGCGAACTTGCCGGGCGATTCCTGAAGTTCCCTGAGAATGCCATCCGCTTTGGCTTTCGCCTTTCCTTCGTCCAGATTCGCATCGACGAGGATCAGGATGTGGCTCGCGCGCCGCTCTTCGGCCGTCTGGTAACGATCCTTGTGGCCTTCGTACCAGGCGCTGACTTCGACCTCGCTGACCGTCACCTTGTCCATCAGCGCTTCAAGCGACAGGACGACGTAATCCGCCTTCGCCTGTTCCGGGATTTCAAACCGCTGCTTGTTCTCTTCGTAGTATTTCTCAAGCGCCGCGGCATCGATTTTCACCTGGCCAGCGAACTGCTCCGGCGTGAAACGCAGCTCGGCGACCTGTCGTTCCTCGGATTGAATGCGCAGCATCTCGTCGCTCGTCCCGCTAGCGACGATGGCGGTATCGCCAATCGCAGCCACCAACTGCTGCAAGGTGAGGTCCTGACGCAGTTGCGCTTCGAACTGTGGCTGCGACATGCCCTGCGCCGCGAGCGCCGCCTGATAGCGCGCCATCGAAAACTGGCCGTCTTCCTGCAAGGCCGGAATCTTGCTGATCACGTCCCGCAACTGGTCGTTGCTCGCAACCAGTCGGCCTTTGGACGCTTCGAGCAACAGCAGACGCTGATCCACCAGCGCGTTCAACACCGCCAAACGCGCTTCCGGCGTATTCACTGCCGCTGCATCAAAATTGGCGCCCAAGGCTTGCCGCAAGCGATCCTGCTGCACCCGCCATGCCTGATCGAACTGCTGCATGGTGATCTTCGAGTCACCGACGCTGGCCAGGTCCGTACCGGCGCCGGAATCGCGGACGTAGGAGTCGACACCCCAGAAGGCAAATGGCAAGGTGATCAGGGCAAGAAATACCTGGACGACTCTCTTGTTATTGCGAACGGCATCGAAGATCATGGTTGTAGCCTGTTAACTCATTGAAATATTGTCGATACAACAAAAAAGGCGAACTTGCGTTCGCCCTATTGGCATTGGCGGAGTGGACGGGACTCGAACCCGCGACCCCCGGCGTGACAGGCCGGTATTCTAACCAACTGAACTACCACTCCAATCGCTGCAGAACCCCTGATGCTGGTGGGTGCTGACGGGCTCGAACCGCCGACATCCAGCTTGTAAGGCTAGCGCTCTACCAACTGAGCTAAGCACCCGTCGTATGATCCAAGCAAAGAAGAGCGAGTTTATCGCATCCGCCGTCGCTTGGCCAGACCGCATTGCGGACCTTCGAAGAGGTTCAAGTCTGCTGGCGCCGCGTCGCAAAAAACCGCAGAGCTAGAAAACCTAGGACTTCCCGCCTCCTCCCCGGCTGCCGTGCCGACTCAGTGCCTGAGCACCGCCTGCCCGGCGGGCGAAGTTCCCTCGGACGCGGTCCCGGCGACTGCCGGTGTTGGCGTCGGCGCCGCTTCGCCGGGCAGCGCCTCCGGCTTGCGCTCGAGTGCGTGCGCGAAGACCTGGTCAATCCACCTGACCGGGATGATCTCCAGCTTGTTCTTGATGTTATCCGGGATCTCGGCCAAATCCCGGACGTTTTCCTCAGGAATCAAGACCCGCGCCAGGCCACCACGCACCGCTGCCAGGAGCTTCTCCTTGAGGCCTCCGATCGGCAGGACCTCGCCACGCAGCGTGATCTCGCCGGTCATCGCCACATCGCAGCACACCGGAATACCGGTGAGCACCGAAACCAGTGCCGTACAGATCCCGACACCGGCCGAAGGACCATCCTTGGGAATTGCGCCTTCCGGCAGATGAATGTGGATGTCACTCTTCTGGTAGAAGTCGTGATCAATGCCCAGCGATCCGGCGCGCTTGCGCACCACCGAAACGGCGGCCTGGACCGACTCCTGCATCACCTCGCCGAGCTTGCCGGTGGTCGTCGTCTTGCCCTTGCCCGGCAGGACCACCGACTCGATGGTCAGCAGCTCACCACCAACTTCGGTCCACGCCAGCCCGGTCACCTGGCCAACCTGGTTCTCTCGCTCGGCGACGCCGTAGTTGAAGCGCCGAACGCCGAGGAACTTGTCGAGGTTGCGCGCGCTGACGGCAACTTTCTGCTGACTGCTTCTGAGCAGCAGCGTCTTCACCACCTTGCGACAGATTTTCGAAATGTCGCGCTCGAGCGATCGCACGCCCGCCTCCCGTGTGTAGTAGCGAACGATATCGCGCAGCGCGCTCTCGGCGACAGTCAATTCGCCAGCGCGCAAGCCATTGTTCTTGATCTGTTTGGGCAACAGATAGCGCTGCGCGATGTTGACCTTTTCATCTTCGGTATAGCCTGACAGGCGGATCACTTCCATGCGGTCGAGCAAGGGTGCCGGGATATTCAGGGTGTTGGCAGTCGCAACGAACATCACTTCCGACAAGTCGTACTCGACCTCGACATAGTGATCGACGAAAGTCGAATTCTGCTCGGGATCGAGAACCTCCAGCAAAGCCGAACTCGGATCGCCACGAAAATCCTGACCCATCTTGTCGACTTCATCGAGCAGGAAGAGCGGGTTCTTGACGGCGATCTTGCTCATGTTCTGCAGGATCTTGCCCGGCATCGAGCCGATGTAGGTGCGCCGATGGCCACGAATTTCGGCCTCGTCGCGAACGCCACCCAGGCTCATGCGTACGAACTTGCGACCGGTCGCCCGCGCTATCGACTGCCCGAGCGACGTCTTGCCGACGCCGGGAGGACCGACCAGGCAGAGAATTGGCGCCTTGAGACGATCGACGCGCTGTTGTACGGCGAGATACTCGATGATCCGTTCCTTGACCTTTTCAAGACCCCAGTGATCGGTGTCGAGAATTTTTCCCGCTGCCGCCAGATCCTTGCTGGTGCGCGTCCGTTTACGCCACGGCAGGCCGATCAGCGTTTCGATGAAATTGCGCACCACCGTTGCTTCGGCCGACATCGGCGACATCAGCTTGAGCTTGCGGAGCTCTGCCTGTGCCTTGGCCAGCCCTTCCTTGCCCATCCCGGCAAGCTTGACCTTCTTCTCGAGGTCCTCCATATCGGCGCCATCTTCACCCTCGCCGAGTTCTTTCTGGATCGCCTTGACCTGCTCGTTGAGGTAGTACTCGCGCTGGCTCTTTTCCATCTGGCGCTTGACACGCCCGCGAATCCGCTTCTCCACCTGCAGGATATCGATCTCGGCTTCGAGTTGCGTCAGCAGGCGCTCGATGCGCGCGCGGATATCGAACATCTCGAGCACTTCCTGCTTCTGCTCGAGCTTCAGCGGCAAGTGGGCAGCAATCGTGTCCGCCAGGCGGCCCGCTTCTTCGATGCCAGCGATCGAGGTCAGGATCTCCGGCGGAATCTTCTTGTTGAGTTTGACGTACTGATCGAACTGAGCGATCACCGCACGCCGTAGCGCCTCGACCTCATGATTGACGCCGTCATCGGCGAGCACCGCGCGAGCGCGTGCAAAAAACATCTCATCGCGAGATTCTATGGTCTCCAACCGCGCACGCTGGACGCCTTCGACCAGCACTTTCACGGTCCCGTCGGGAAGCTTCAGCATCTGCAGGATGTTGGCTACACAGCCAATGTCATACAGGTCCTCGGCTTCCGGTTCGTCCTTGACCGCGGACTTCTGAGCGACAAGCAGGATGCTCTTGCCCGCTTCCATGGCCACTTCGAGAGCCTTGATCGACTTCGGCCGCCCGACGAAGAGCGGAATGACCATGTGCGGGAAGACCACCACGTCGCGCAGGGGCAACAGCGGCAGTTCGACTGGCTCGCTAGCCAACTTGGGGGNTCTGAGCGACGAGCAGGATACTCTTGCCCGCTTCCATGGCCACTTCGAGAGCCTTGATCGACTTCGGCCGCCCGACGAAGAGCGGAATGACCATGTGCGGGAAGACCACCACGTCGCGCAGGGGCAACAGCGGCAGTTCGACTGGCTCGCTAGCCAACTTGGGGGTTGCAGACATCGATTGTGTCCTTCAGGTTGAGGTTCGTGCCTTCAGATGGTGGCACGGACCCGTATTTCAAGCCGCAGGCTGCGGCCAGGACATCAGTTGCCGCCAGAAACCTTGGGTTGATCCGTATAAACCAGGATCGGCGGGGCATCGCCGACGATGGCATTCTCGTCGACAACGACCTCTGAGACATTGTCCATACCGGGGAGTTCGTACATCGTATCCAGCAGGACGGACTCGATAATCGAGCGCAAACCACGTGCGCCGGTCTTCCTTTGCAGCGCTTTTTTGGCGATCGCCATCATCGCCGCCGGACGGATTTCCAGTCCCACGCCTTCCATTGCGAAAAGCTTCTGATACTGCTTCACCAGCGCGTTCTTGGGCTCGACGAGAATCTCGACCAGTGCAGCCGCCGACAACTCCTCGAGCGTGGCAAGCACCGGCAAACGACCGATCAACTCGGGGATCAGGCCGAACTTGATCAAATCCTCCGGCTCGACGCTGCGCAGCACTTCGCCAATCGCCTTCTTGCTGTCCTTGCTCTTGACCTCGGCGCCAAAGCCGATGCCACCACGCTCGGAACGGTCGCGAATGACTTTTTCGAGGCCATCGAAAGCCCCCCCGCAGACGAACAGAATGTTGGTCGTATCGACCTGCACGAAGTCCTGGTTCGGATGCTTGCGCCCACCCTGCGGTGGCACCGAAGCCACGGTGCCTTCGATCAACTTGAGCAGTGCCTGCTGCACACCTTCACCGGAAACGTCGCGGGTAATCGACGGATTGTCGGATTTGCGCGAGATCTTGTCGATTTCGTCGATGTAGACGATGCCACGCTGCGCTTTGTCGGTGTCGTAGTCGGCCTTCTGCAGCAGCTTCTGAATGATGTTCTCGACGTCCTCGCCGACGTAGCCGGCCTCGGTCAGGGTCGTCGCATCAGCCATCACGAACGGCACGTCGAGCATCCGCGCGAGGGTCTGCGCGAGCAAGGTCTTGCCCGATCCTGTCGGACCGATCAGCAGGATGTTGCTCTTCGCGAGTTCAACCTCATCCTTGCTCTTGCCATGATGACGCAGGCGCTTGTAGTGGTTGTAAACGGCCACCGACAAAATGCGCTTGGCCTGCTCCTGACCGATTACGTACTGGTTGAGGAGAGCGGCAATTTCTTTCGGGGTCGGCAGTTCGCCGTCGGCACCCTTACCGCCCTGCTCACCGGCGATCTCGTCGCGCACAATGTCGTTGCAGAGCTCGATACACTCGTCGCAGATAAACACTGACGGCCCGGCAATCAGTTTTTTTACTTCATGCTGACTCTTGCCGCAGAACGAGCAGTAGAGCAGCTTCTCACTGCCACTTTTCTTTTCTGACATCTCGACCTACCTCACTGTCAATCCGTATGGACATCCATGGACACCGCCCGGATGCGAGCTCAAAGCGCACCCCGATTGGCCAGTACCTTGTCGATCAGACCGTATTCTGCCGCTTCTTGGGCCGAAAGGAAATTGTCACGGTCGGTGTCGCGTTCAATACGCTCCATCGGCTGGCCGGTGTGATGCGCCATCAATTCGTTGAGTTTGGCGCGCAGCGAAAGGATTTCCTTGGCGTGAATCGCGATATCCGAAGCCTGGCCCTGGAAGCCACCCATTGGCTGGTGAATCATCACGCGCGAATTGGGCAAGGCAAAGCGCTTGCCGCGCGCGCCAGCCGTGAGCAGAAACGCCCCCATCGAGCAGGCCTGTCCCATGCACAGGGTGGACACTTCAGGCTTGATGAACTGCATTGTGTCATAGACCGACAGGCCAGCCGAGACCGAACCACCCGGCGAATTGATGTAGAAATGGATATCCTTGTCGGGATTCTCCGCCTCCAGGAAAAGCAGCTGCGCCACCACCAGATTGGCGGTCACATCATTTACCGGACCGACCAGGAAGATGACGCGCTCCTTGAGCAGGCGCGAGTAGATGTCGTAAGCGCGTTCGCCACGACCGCTCTGCTCCACCACCATCGGGACCAGACCCAGCGCCTGCGGATCCCAGTTGCTGCCATGGTCTATGTGCATTTCAGCTCCTCTGCTGCGCGAGTATTGCGTGTTCAGGACGATTGCCCCATCAATTCGCCGAAGGCGACCGGCTTGTCGACCACTTTCACGCTGGCCAGCATCCAGTCCACCACGTTGGCCTCGATTGCCGCGCTCTCGAAATCGCCCAGGCGCTCGCGCTGCGCATAGTACCAGCGGACGACTTCCTCGGGATGTTCGTAGCTCTGCGCGGCCTCCTCGACCAGCGCCCGCACCTTCTCCGGCTTCGCCTGCAGCTCGTTGTTCTTGACGAGCTCGGCAAGAACCAGACCCAGCCGCACCCTGCGGGTCGCTTGATCCACGAACCATTCGCGCTGCATCGGCAGGTCCTTGACCTTCATCCCGCGCTGCTCCATATCCTGGCGGGCCAGATCCTGCAGGCGCTCGATCTCGCGGTCGACCAGCGTTCCCGGCACGGCGATCGGATTGGCTTCGAGCAGCGAGTCCATCACCTGGCTGGTAATCTTCGCCTGCAGGCGCTTCTTCACCTCGCGCTTGAGGTTGCCCTCGATTTCGGCCCGCATCTTGACCAGGTCGCCATCTTCCACGCCCAGTCCCTTGGCAAAGTCGGCATCGACTTCCGGCAGCACCGGATCGCCAACTTCCTTGACCGTGATCGCGAAGCTCACCGTCTGACCGGCGAGTTCCTTGGAGAAATACTCACTCGGAAAAGTCATCTCGAAGGACTTGCTTTCGCCCGCGGGAGTACCGATCACGGCACTCTCGAAGTCGGCCAACATCTTGCCTTCACCGAGAACGAACTGATAATCCTTGCCCTCCCCGCCCTGGAAAGGCACGCCATCCTTTTTGCCCAGGAAGTCGATGCTCACCCGGTCGCCGCTCGCCGCCGCCCGATCGACCGGCTCATAGCGCACCCGCTGTTTGCGCAGGATCTCGATCGTGCCGTCGACCTCCGTGGGGCCGACGTCAAGAACCGGACGCTCGACTTCCATAGCCGAAACATCCTTGACCACGATCTCGGGAAAAACTTCGAAGACCGCCGAAAATTGCAGGTGTGTCGTGCTCTCGCCGCTCCCGTTCTCGATCTTCGGGCTGCCGGCAACGCGCAACTGCTGCTTCGTCACCTCCTCGCTGAACAAGCTGCCGAGCGCCTCGCTGAGCGCTTCCTGGCGAGCCTGGTCACCATATTGTTGCCGAATGATGCTCGCCGGCACCTTGCCGGGGCGAAAGCCCGACATCTTCATATTCTTGCCAAGGCGCTTCAGACGCTGATCGACTTCCTTGTCGAGATCGGCGAGAGCGATCGATAGATCGAGTCGGCGCTCAAGTGGGTTTACGGCTGCTTCTGCGCCAGCGCCGGTCTCGGCGACGACGTCAGTGTCAGTATTAGCGGCGTTTGTTTCCATTAAGAATCCTTGTCATACGGGCTAAAAAGTGTGTGTGTTCTGGCTCGGCCGAAAGAGCCCGTGCCTCCGGACCATGCGGCACTCAGCTGCCAGAGCGAAGAGGCAGAGACCATCCTGCCTGCACGTCAAGCTTCGACAGCCGCAGCGTTCACGATGCAAGCGGTCTTGATGAGTGTTCGCCAAGCACCCACAAGCGAGCGAATACACGCTCGGGAAACTCCACTCACTTCAGCTTCGCATTCGCGCTCGCACGGTCATTCCGCCGCATCGCATACGAAAAGCACAGGATTCTACAGCAATAATTAATGGCTCGAAACCTGCGGCACACGTGAGGGGGGCTGTGGACAATCCGCGGGCCGTGCTCGGCGCCCTGTGGACGACGCCGCGCGCTCCAAGCGAGGCGCGTGCGCAAAACAGCCAGCGGGGCCTCGTGCCGTCAACGACCATCACCAGGTTTCGGCACATCCCGGCGAGGTTTATCCCGCCCGGGCTGCGCCTGCGGGTCGTAGAAACGCAGACCCTCCTGCTTGAATTTCTTCTCCCACGGGTCAAATGGCTGCGCCGGCGGTGGCTGTGGCTTTTCGATTGGCAGTGGCGTCGGCCTTGGTCGGTGTCCTGGAGCATAGCCCGGCCGGTAACCTGGCCCGTGCCACGGTCGCTGATAGCCGCCAGAAACATGGCGCAGGATGAAGGTTACCGGCGCGGCCTGTTCAAGCACCGCGCCGTGGCGGTCGACGATCGTCGCGTCGAGTTGCTGGCGCTGATTGGCTGGCGGCAATACATCGCCCCAGAACTCCGGAGGAATCGTGAATTCGCTGGCCGTAAAGCGCTGCCCGACGGCCTGACCGTTGACGCTGACTTCGATCGCATGCCCGGCGCCGAGCTGCAGCGGCGGCTCGACGGCAACGCGCACGTCGAAGAGCGCGCTGTTGGCGGCGACGCTGCCGTTGTCCTCCGGGGAGACAATGCGGAAGCTGCGGTAAGCGCGCGTCGCTGCCTGCGGTCTGCCTTCTTCCTCAGATGATCGTGGGCTGGCATCGGCTTTCGACACGGGAAGGGGCTCGACGACGTTGACCGGTGGCAAGGTCACCGCCTTGGCGCCAGGCTGCGGCCGATCAGAGAAGACAGGGCTGCCGGCACCGCGGGTAACGAAAACTTCCTGCTCGGCCGCCAAGGTGGGAAGCGCAAACAGGAGGAGGAGCAGGCGCTGTCGCATCGGAGAATGCTCGCATAGCCAGAAGATACACTCAGTATCGACCTGCGCTGCGGGTCTGGCAAGATTCTGTCGTCTGCGCAAGCCAACGCGATACTCCATCGACCCAGGGGCCAAGCAGCTTGCCGGAATAAGGTGCATGACTTGCAGTCGAGCCGAAGTATTTTTTTGCGACAGGAAGAAGCCATGAATTCGACCGCCGCATGCTGAAGCAGCGCGCCATCCCCTGGCCGCGCCTCTTCGCCGTGGCCCTGTTTCTCGGCGTGCTCTTCGCCAGCTTCGAGCTATCCGGGCTGCGCGACCACTTCAGTTTGCAATTTCTGCAGGAGCGCTTTCTGGAGAACAAGCGCAGCGGACTGCTGATCTTCGTGGCGCTGTTTGCGCTCGGCAATCTGATCCAGATTCCGGGGTGGATTTTCCTGGCCGCGGCAGTGCTCGCCCTCGGCCGCATCTGGGGTGGCGCAGTGACTTACCTTGCCGCGTGCGTATCGTGTGCGCTCACCTTCCTGAGCATTCGCCTGCTCGGCGGCGATGCCTTGCGGCAGTTGAACAGTCCCATCGCCACGCGCTTGCTGGCACAGCTCGACGCCCGGCCAATCGGCAGCATGGTCGTCCTGAGAGTCCTCTTCCAGACCGTGCCGGCGCTCAACTACGCGCTGGCGATGTCGGGGGTGCGCTTTCGCGAGTACATGATCGCCACGCTCCTCGGCCTGCCGCTGCCGATCGCCCTGTACTGCCTGTTTTTCGACTACCTGGCGCGGCTGCTGCGGCTGGGCTAGGCGTCTGCGGCATTAGTGATCTCGCCGGTATCGCTCATTGCGCCCGGGTGACGCGCCGCAGTCTGCTCGAGCACCGTCAGCAGCGCCTGAATGACACGCGGCGAGTAAAGCATCGCCAGGTGTCCGACGCCGTCAATCCTTTGCTCCTGCGCGCCGCGCAATTCGAGCAGCGCTGGCGGCATAACGAAATTGTCGTGCGGACTGTAGAAGGCCACTGCGTCGACACTTGCTGGCGGACTGGCCAGGGCCTGCAGCCAGGGGCTGTGCGGGCGCATCTGGCGACCGTTGTCACCGAAGCCGAGGCGCGCCAGTTCGCTGCCCTGATGCGGAGTCCCGAGGGTGAGCAGCCGGGCGACGCGGGCGTCACCATAGCGCTGCAGATAGGCACGTGCAACCAGCCCGCCCATGCTGTGGCCAACGAGGATCACCTGTGCGGCACCGGTCGCGGCGAGCAGGTCGTCGACCCGCCTGGCCACGGGATCAACGTAATTGTCGATGCTCGTGTAGATCGGTTCCAGGCTGATCGTCGCCACCGTCCAGCCAGCCGCTTCGAGGTGTCCACGCAGCCACCACCATGCACCGCGCGAACAACCATAGCCGTGTATCAGCAGGATCGGCGGCCGCCTGCGCTCAGCCACAGCAGCCGCTGTTTGCCCTTCGTCAGCCTGCGCTTGCAGGCAATCGTCGCCCATCCACCAGCGCTCGAAAGGCATGATGACGATGAAGGTGACGACAAAACTCGCGTACTCGCCAAGCACCATCAAAAGCCTTTGCCGCCTCGACAAGCGCGGAGCCAACAAGCCGTAGGCCCGGGCATAGGCGTAGCTGACAGCGATCAGCACGGCGCGCAGCGCGAGCAGGATCAGCAGCGCAAGAGGAATGGCGGCGACAAATGAGGTGTCGCCAACGCTCATCACCAGGATCACGTAGAACGTGATTTCCAGGGCATGCGAAAGGCGAAGGGCGCGTGCGAGCATGGCGGTATGACTCCTTCAGGGGATGGCGGGAAACGGCCGGCCCGACAACTCGGCGGCTAGCAGACTGGCATTGCGAGCAACCAGGCCATAAATGGAAAGCTGCGGATTGACGCCCAGGCTGGTCGGAAAAACCGAACCGTCGAGCACCGAAAGATTATCGAGCCAAAAGTGTCGTCCGCGGTGATCGACGACACCGCGCTGCGGAGCATCGGCCATGCCGCAACCGCCCATCACGTGCGCGCTGACCACCCGGCAGAGGAAAGGCTCGAGCGGCAGTTCGGCGATTCCTTTCCTGGCCGCGGCCCAGGTCGAATAGCCAGGCGTCGTCTCGTGCACCGGAGTCACCCAACGCGCACCGGCGGCGAACTGGATCTCGGCCATCGCCAGCAAAGCGCGGCGCGCGGCCTCCCAGATCACCGCGTCGAGCGGATAGTCGAGCACCGGCAGGCGACCGGCGCCGAGGCGAACGCGACCACCGCGGCTTGCGGGGTTGAAGCCGTCACGCAACAGCGCCAACACGACGTTGACCTTGGTGAAGTCGCGCATCAGGCGAGCGTGCGCCTCGCCGTAACCCTGCAACGTCGTCGAATAGAGCACCGGGTGCAGCGGCGGCGTTTCGAGCTTGAAGCCCAGCGGACCGTCGATCGGCGCCTGGCGCAGGAAGTGATCGCTGTAGATCGACTGCGGCGCACCGGCGTAGGCGTCGACGCGATCGTCCATCAGCGCCGAGGAAATCACCACCGGGTGCAGGAAAGTGCGCTTGCCGAGCAGCCGGTAGGGATCGGGAACACTGCTGCGCATGAGCAGCGCCGGACTGCCAATGGCGCCGGCGGCAAGGACGAAGTGGCGAGCACGAAAACGCAGTCGCCGACCGGAAAGGTGGATGCCGTCAGGCTGCAGCGCGCTGCAGTCAAGCGCTGCGACCTGGCTGCCATCGAAACGCAAACGCTCGCCGCGCAGACGGCTATAAAGGGTCGCGCCGCGGTTCAATGCGGCCGGGATAGTGGTCAGCAACATTGACTGCTTGGCGTTGGTCGGGCAGCCCATACCGCAATAACCCAGGTTCCAGCAGCCCTTGACGTTGCGCTTGATATGGCCGACCGCAATGCCCAGCTTCTCGGCACCGGCGGCGAGGAGCGCATTGTTCGGGTTGGGCGGCGTATCCCAGGGACGCACCCACAGCTTTTGCTCCATGACCGCGAACCACGAACTCATCGACTCGGCGCTCAGCTCGTGCAGACCGTAGTGGCGCTGCCAGAAGTCGAAGACCTCGGGCGGCGTGCGAAAGCTGCTGGTCCAATTCACCGTCGTCGAGCCGCCGACGCAGCGGCCCTGCAAGATGTTGATCGCCTTGTCGGCCGTCTTGCGCGCCGCCGATTCCTGGTACAACTCGGGATAGGCCTCGCTTTCAAGCATATTGAAGTCGCTCGACGAGCGCAGCGGCCCCTCTTCGATAAGGACGACGCGCAGACCGGCAGCGCTGAGCAGATCGGCGGTAACGCCGCCGCCGGCACCGGTGCCAACGATGACCACATCGGTATCGATCGTCTGGCTGTGCGGCAATGCCGACGCGTCAATATGTTTCCAGCCGCCAGCCAGGCCGAGCTTGATCGGATCTTCCATCAGAAATACCCTCGCGGCGGTCCGGGATAGCTGATCGCGTCCCAGGTCTCCGGACGTCCGTACCAGGCGCCGTAGCTGAGATCGTGCAAAGCCCCGTAAGCACTCTGCAGCAGGCTGAGGCGGCTGAACCGCCAGGACTGCAGGAATTCGCCAACCTCGGCGACGCTGGCCTCACGCCACGGCTTGCCGACGCCGGCAAGTAGCATACGCGCCGGCGCAATCACCAACAGTCCGAAGAGCTCGCCGATCTCCTGCTGGCTGGCGGCAGAAAGACCGGCCACGGCCGTCGCAATGCCGTCAACGGTTTGCGCCAGCAGTGGCTGCCGTTGCCTGTCCTGCACGGGCAGGACGCCCTCGAGCATGGCGTTGACCACGGCGCCAAGCATCTCGCGTTCGGCGGCGCTGAAACGCCGCGGCCCGGCGGCGTTGAGCCAACCGGAAAAGGACAGTAGCAGTCCACCGGCGAGACCGGTCTGGATAAACTGTCGACGCCCGTAAGTCATCGCATCAGGATCCGCGTCAAAAGCTTGAACAAGCGGCCGTACGGCGGCTTGAAGAGGCCGATGCCGGACAGCCGCGACTGCCGGAAGACGCCCTTCTTGGAGGAGAAGGTCTCGAAGCCCTCGAAACCGTGATAGCAGCCCATACCACTGGCACCGACACCGCCAAAAGGCAGATCGTCCTGGGCGATATGCAGGATGGTGTCGTTGATCGTCACCCCGCCGGAAACGGTTTCATTGAGCACTCGCTCGATACGCTCGCGATCGCTATCGAAGTAGTACAGCGCCAGCGGGCGTGGCCGGCCGTTCACGAAAGCGATCGCCTCGTCGAGATGCCGGTACGGCCGAATCGGCAGCAGCGGCCCGAAGATTTCCTCCTGCATGACGGGTTGCGTGTCGCCGACGCCGAGTAGCGCCAACGGCGGCAAGCAGCGTTTCGCCGCGTCGGCGGCCGCACCGGGGGCCAGTTCGATGATCTTTGCGCCGCTCGCCCGGGCCTCATCGACGTAAGCGCTGAGGCGAGCGTAGTGGCGCGGGTCGATGATCGTCGAGTAGTCGCCATTCGTTGCCAGGTGCGGATAGGCGCTGGCGACGACGGCGCGAGCGCAGTCGATGAACGCCTGTTCGTCACCGGCGGGCAGCAGAACATAGTCCGGCGCGATGCACGTCTGGCCGGCGTTCATGCACTTGCCGATCAGAATGCGCTCGACGGCGTGCGCGAAATCCTTGCTCGCCGCCAGCCCGGGACCGATGATCGCCGGCGACTTGCCACCGAGTTCCAGCGTCACCGGCGTCAGATGGTCGGCTGCCGCGCGCATGACATGGTGGCCAATGACGGTCGAACCGGTAAATAGCAGATGATCGAAAGGCAGTTGCGAAAACGCCTGCGCGACGCTGGCGTCGCCTTCGACCACCGACAACTCGTCAGCAGAAAAAGTCTTGGCCACCAGGGTGGCGAACAGCGCGGCAGTATGCGGCGACATCTCGGACATCTTGACCAGCGCCCGATTGCCGGCTGCCAGTGCCGCGGCAAGCGGAGCAATGGCCAGGAAAATCGGGTAATTCCAGGGGACGATGATGCCCACGGCGCCGAGCGGCTGATAGCGAACTTCTGCCCGCCCCGGCTGGAACCACAGCGACACCGAGCGCCGCTGCGGACGCATCCAGCGGCGCAGATGGCGGCGTGCGTGGCGAATCGCTTCGTAACTCGGGAAGAGCTCGAGCAAACGCGTTTCAGCCGCCGAGCGGTGGCCGAAATCGCGACTGACCGCTTCGCCAATCGCCACCGCGTTATCACGCAGCATCTGATCGAGAGCCGCCAATCGGCGTTCGCGGACTGCGCGCTGCGGATTCGGGTCGCCGCGTGCCGCAACCTGCTGCAGGGCAAAGCGCTCGGCCAGCGGCTGCGCCTGAAGCTGGGCCAGGCGCGCGGTCGAGGTTTCAGAATGAGACATCAAGTACTCCTTGCTAACGGTCATGACAATCGAGACACCCCGGATCATGAAAGTCATGACCGCCCTTCTCTCACTTGCAGTGCGCATTCCGGCTTGCACGCCGGAATCGTTCGCCGGGCAGGGAGCATGCTCCCTGAATTCCCCGCCTCACCCCTGGCCCTTCTCCCGCAATCAGAGAAAGGAGATTCGTGAGTCGCGTACGCGACTTTCACAGTAAGCGGTGTTCCAGAGCAAGTGTATGTTGCAGCGGCGCTGCTCGTTAGGTGAAGCCCTCTAAACAGGCTCCGCGCGGCCGGGCATAATCCTCTCCATGAACGATCCGACAACCTCCATCGAGAAACAGCAAAGCGCCGCAGCGCTGCGCCGACACCTGAAAGCGGCGAAGAATCTGCGCCAGCAGGCGAACCTGGATCCGGCGGCAGCACGCGCGCGCCTGTGCCTGCGTGAATGGCAGGCCGGTCGCCTGGCGCGCAGCCATCGTCAACTGCTTGGCAGTCCGCGCTTCGGACCCGCCGTCAGCTTCTTCATCTCCGACCTCTACGGGCCCAAGGACTTCAGCTGCCGCGACGAGGAAGTCGAGCGCATCCTGCCCTTGCTGATCAAGATGCTGCCGGCGTCGGCGCTGCGCACCATCGCGCTGGCTGTCGAACTCGATGCCTTGACTGAAGAACTCGACTCGGCGATGGTCACCGAACTCTGCCGCGCTGGGCAGATCGAGCACATCGACGAAGCCGCCTACGCCGCGGCCTACCGTGCCGTCGCCTGCCGGGCCGAGCGCCAGCACCAAATCGTCCTGATTCGCGAAACCGGCCAGGCACTCGACAAGCTGACCAAAAAACCGCTGCTGAGCAGCCTCCTCAAAATGATGCGTCACCCCGCGCAACTCGCCGGACTCGGCGACCTGCACCAGTTCCTGGACCGTGGCTTCAATGCCTTTCGCGGCATGGGCTCGGCCAGCGACTTTCTGGACGCCATCGAAAACAAGGAGCAGCAAGTCATGAGCCGCCTTTTCGACGGCGTCGGCGATCCTTTTCTGATCCAGACGCAGCCCGGGAATCCTCACTGAACCGCGACAAGTAGAGTCTTTGTTATACATTGCATCAATAGCTTGCGGTCTTTTTTTCGCCTATCACTTGAATATTTGAAGGGACTTCTTACACGCCGTCACATAGCGAGACAGAGAGCACACAGACTCTGAGCACGGCTACCGATAGTATTCGTTTGTCGCCGCGGTGTTCCTCCTCCCCCTCCCCTCGTTGGGAATGCCGCGACGGCGGCAGCACAGGCCCGACCAGCCCCCCCTGGCGGGCCTTTTTTTTGCCCGGAGTCGAGAGCCGAGGCTACTGCATCCGCCGTCGCGGCTCAGGAGTGATGACTGGCCGCGACGCCACGGACACTTTACAATGCGCGGCAGACGTAGCGCTTCCTCACGGAACGTACCCACAAGGATTTCGATGAAAATCAATGAGCAACAATCCGGCGCCTACCGAACGCCTCTGGCAGGCCCTCCGACGAGCGTCTTCGGCAAACTGCTGACGATTGCAGCCGGCATTCTGATTCTGGTCGTCGCTTTCATGTTCTCGATCCTCGCACTCGGCGTCGTGCTCGTCGTCGGCGTCCTGATCTTCGCCTACCTCAAGTGGAAAACTCGCCACCTGCCGCAAAACCTGCGCGACCTGCACGAACGCATGCAGGAGCAGGCCGGCCGGCAGGGCGGCTACCAGACGCCGCAAGGGGGCGGACGCGTGATCGAGGGCGAAGTCATCAGCGAGGACGAGTACCGGGCAAGCACTGCGCCCGAGCAGTCGTCGAACGACGACCAGGGCCGCGCCACGGGTCGTCCGCACACGCCCGGCGCGCCCTGAGCTTTTCCGGTCGCGAGGCGTCAGTCGTCAGTCGTCACTCCTGACTTCGGCTGAATCTGCCACACTCACGATCGAACGCGCGAACTCGCGACCGCCAGCCTCGCCGTCGCCTCTCCCTGGTAGCTGCAGAGCCTGACGCACTCGCTAGCCGCAAGCCTCCCTTCCCGTTTCTACCGCTCACAGACCTGCCATGAAAATCACCTGCCTCGCCATTTCCCTGGCGCTGATGACCAGCGCCGTCGCCGCCCAGGAAGTCGATCCGCAAGATCGCTTCAGCTCATGCATGAAGACCCAGCGTGCTGTCGCTTCGTCAAAGCGAGGCATTTCGACAGCCTCCTTCGACCGTCTGACCAGCGGCTTGTCGCCCGACCTCAGCGTGCTCGAATTTCTCGACTACCAACCGGAGTTCCGCTCGCCGATCTGGGATTACCTGTCCGGCCTGGTCGACGAGGAACGTGTCGCCGACGGTCTCGAAATGCGCGCCAAATGGGCCGACACCCTGGCCATGGCCAGTGAGCGCTACCAGGTCGACCCGGCGACGATTGTTGCCGTATGGGGCGTCGAGAGCAACTACGGACGCAACTTCGGCAGCCGCCCGCTGCTCACTTCGCTCGGCACCCTTTCCTGCTTCGGACGGCGGCAAGCGTATTTCAGCGGCGAGTTCCTGAGTGCGCTGAAGATTCTCGACTCCGGCGACATCGAACCGGATCAGCTGGTCGGCTCCTGGGCCGGCGCTTTCGGCCATACCCAGTTCATGCCGTCGACCTTCCTGCGCCTGGCGGTCGATGGCAACGGTGACGGCAAGCGCGACCTCATCGGCAACGTCCCCGATGCGCTCGCCTCAACCGCCAACTTCCTGCACCAGGGCGGCTGGCGCGAAGGCCAGCCCTGGGGCTACGAGGTGCTGCTCCCGGCCGGCTTCGACAGCAGCGTTTCCGGCCGCCGCGACAAGCGCCCGCTGTCGTACTGGACGGCGCGCGGCGTTCGCCGTGCCGACGGCCAGCCGATCGCCGCTACCGACAGTGCCGCCGGACTCCTCCTGCCGGCCGGTCCCGCGGGCCCGGCTTTCCTGGTGTTCCGCAACTTCGACGTGATCTATGGCTACAACGCTGCCGAAAGCTACGCCCTGGCCATCGCCCACCTTTCCGACCGGATCAGGGGCGGCAAAGGCTTCGTCACCCCCTGGCCGACCGATGACCTGGGCCTCTCGCGCCTCGAACGCCGCGAGTTGCAAACCCTGCTGCTTGCCCGCGGACACTCGATCGGAGAAGCCGACGGGATGATCGGCGCCAAGTCCCGCGAGGCGATCAAGGTCGAGCAGCAACGCCTGGGCATGACCGCCGACGGTCGCGCCGGGCAGAAAATATTGTCCGGTTTACGGGCCGGGACGACGAGTAAATAGGCGGTCGCCGACCCTGCGGCCGGGAGCACGCCGGCCACCAGAACGACGCACTGCGCACCAGAGAGGAGAAGATGCTGTCACTCCGCAGCCCGGCGAGATCTGCATCAAGGCAACGCAACTGTGTTCGCGGGTGCATGTCCGGCTGCCGATCCCCTGGATCGAGCACCGCGGCAGACGGCGGCTGATCGATGCTGCGCGTCAGCGACCTCGCCAAGCAGTACCGCAGAGCCAGTCGGCCGCTTTTCAGCGCCCTTTCCTTCGCCGTCGCCAGCGGTGAAATCGTCGCTCTGGTCGGCGAGTCGGGCGTCGGCAAGAGCACCCTGCTGAACTGCATCGCCGGACTCGAAACCGCCGACCGCGGCGCTATCGCCATCGGCCCACAGGCCCTCGACATCGTCGCCCTCGACGAGACCGCGCGCGCCGCCTTGCGCGCGCGCAGCATTGGCTTCGTCTTCCAGGCCTTTCATGTCCTGCCGACGCTGACCGTGGCGCAGAACATCGGCGTGCCGCTGCTGCTCTGCGGAGTACCCGCCAGCGAGCATACGCCGCGCACGCAGGCGCTGCTCGAACGCGTCGGTCTGGCGGACTTTGGGCCGCGCTGGCCAGCGTCGCTTTCGGGCGGCGAGTTGCAGCGCGTGGCCATCGCCCGCGCACTGGTGCATCGTCCGGCGCTGGTCCTGGCCGACGAACCGACCGGCAACCTCGACCCACGTACTGCCGACGAGGTCCTGGCGCTGCTGCTCGAACGCGTTCGCGAGCAACAGACCAGCGCGCTGGTCGTCACCCACTCGCAGCACGTCGCACAGTCCTGCGACCGCATCCTGACGCTGACCCCGGACGGCCTGTCGGGATGCGGGCGCGCCGGGGAATGATCACCATGAAGGGGCCGCAAGCGGGCCGGATGCGGGCACTGAGCCAGCTCTCCTGGTGGCTGATCCGCGCCCAGTTCAAGACCCGGCGCGCCGCGACCCTGCTCTCGATGCTGGCCATCGCGCTCGGCGTCGCGCTCGGCTACGCGATCCATCTGATCAACGACGCCGCGCTGAGCGACTTTTCACGGGCGATGAAGAGCGTCCAGGGCGACCCCGACGCGGTCATCGCCGCGCGCGACAGCGCCGGCAGCGTACCGCTGGCGACGCTCAACGCCATCGCCCGCGACCCGGCGGTGCTGCTTGTCGCCGCGGTCATCGAAACGCGCGTGCGCATCGACAACGCACCGACCCCGGTGCGCCTGATCGGAATCGACGTTTTCAGCGCCGCGGCGGTGATGCCCGACCTGCTGCCGCGCCAGGATGAGCAGGCCGCCGCGCCGAACATCCTTGACGGCGGCGTCTATGCCTCGCCGGCCCTGCTCGCCCAGCTTGCCCAAGGAGCCAAAGGCAGCCAGGGCAAGGAAGGCAAAGACTCCGGCACACGCGCAGGCGGCACGCTGAAGCTGCTGCGCGGCGAGCAGCAGTGGCTGGCGACGCTCGCCGGCGACCTGCCGGCGGCGCGTCCTGACGACCTGCTGCTGGTCGCCGACATTGCCTGGGTGCAGGCGCGATTCGGTCCGGCCGACGCGGTCAGCGAGGGCCGCGTGCGCCTGGCGCCGGATACCGACCTGGCAAGCTGGCGCCAGGCATGGGCACAGCGACTGCCGGCGGGACTGCTGATTCGCGCCGCCGACGACGACAGCGCACGCGTTTCCAACCTCTCGCGGGCCTATCGCGTCAATCTCAATGTCCTGGCGCTGGTCGCCCTGCTCACCGGCACTTTCCTGGTCTTTGCCACGCAGCTGACCGCCGTTGCCCAGCGCTCGACGCAGTTTGCCCTGCTCGGCGTCCTCGGCCTCTCGCCACGCATGCGGCTGATGCAGGTCCTGCTCGAAGGCGTGGCGATCGGCGTGCCGGGGGCGCTGCTCGGCCTGGCTCTCGGCTACGCGCTGGCCGTCGCCTTCACCCAGTTGCTCGGTGGCGATCTCGGCGGCGGCTACTTCGCCGGCAGCGCACCGCTGATCGTCCCGGCGCCGGCACCGGCGCTGCTTTTCCTGGCGTTTGGCTGCCTGGCCAGCCTGGCCGGCGCCAGTTACCCGGCCTACCTGAACCGCATGCAGCCGCTGGCGCAGGCGCTGAAAACCGGCTTCGCGCAGCGGCCACCTGCTGATGCCGCGCCTACCGCGCAGCCACGGCAGTCAGGGCAGTCTGGGCGGTCAGGGCAATCTTGGCTGGCGCGGCTACCACCGCGAATGCCAAAACTGCCGCTGCTGCTGGCACTGGCCGCGTTCGCGCTGACGCAGTTGCCACCGCTGTTCGAACTGCCGCTCGCCGGCTATGCCTCGATCGCCCTGGTGCTGGTCGTCGGCATCGCCAGCGCGCCGCTGCTCACGCAACTGCTTTTCGGCTGGCTCAGCGCCCAGCCCCTGCCGGCGCCACAACGCATCGCGCTGCAGAACGTCGCGCAAGCGCCGCTGATGGCGCAGGTGGCTGCCAGTGGGCTGATCGTCAGCTTTGCACTGACCGCGAGCATGGTGATCATGGTCTCCAGCTTTCGCGTCGCCGTCGACCAATGGCTCGATCACGTCCTGCCGGCGCCGCTCTACCTGCGCAGCAAGGCCACGCCACTGCCGCAGGACCTGCTCAACGCCCTGACACAGCCCGACGCACCCTTCGCCAAAGTCGAGCGCATGGCCAACGCGGCGCTGACCATCGACCCGCAGCGACCACAGGTGGCGCTGCTGATACGCGAAATCGAGCCTCGCGACCCGGCGGCACGCTTGCCGTTGACCGGCCCGCTGCTGACGCCGCCAGCCGCCCTGCCCGCGGTCTGGATCAGCGAACCGATGGCCGAAATCTATCGCCTGGCGCCTGCTCAAACCCTGCGCCTTCCGCTGCTCGGACGCGAGGTTCCAGTTTTCATCGGCGGCGTCTGGCGCGACTACGGCCGGCAATTCGGCGCCGTGGTCATCAGCCGCCAGGATTATCAGCAACTCGGTGGCGATTTCCAGCCCACCGACCTGGCACTGTGGCCGCTACCCGGGCAGGAAGCGCAGGCCAGCGCCTGGCTGGCGCCGTGGGCCGACAGGTACGGCCTGGAAGTCGCCGACAGCGCCACCATTCGCCGCTTGAGCCTGTCGATTTTCGACAAGAGCTTCGCCGTGACCTACGCACTCGAAGCCGCAGCGATGCTGATCGGCCTGTTCGGGCTGGCGGTGACGCTGGCCGCCAGCGTCTGGCTGCGCGCCCGTGAACTGGCGACGCTCGGCGCGCTCGGTTTCGACCGCTGCATGCTGAGCCACGCGGTGATGCTCGAAGGCGCGCTGATCGCCGCCGTCGGCCTGCTCATCGGCCTGGCCTGCGGCGTCGCCATCGGCGCCATCCTGACGCACGTCGTCAATCCGCAGGCTTTTCACTGGCGAATGGCGCTGGCGATTCCCTGGACGGCGGTCTGTGCTGGCGCCGCCATCACTCTGGCGGCAGCGGTACTCGCCAGTCGCTATGCCGCGCGGCAGGCGACCCGACTGCCGGTCGCGCAGGTTCTGGCCAACGCCCAGTAGGCGAAAGGAAACCGACTCGTGCGCCGCCGCAGCTTCCTGTGCACTCCCCTGCTCCTGCCGACGCTGGCCCTGGCGGCGCCGACGCGCCCAGCGGTCGCCTATGCGCCGGTCAGCCGCGGCGTCGAACTGGCTTTCCCGCGCGATCACGGCGCCCATCCGGATTTTCGCACCGAATGGTGGTACGTCACCGGCGCCCTCGATTCGCCGCAGGCCGATATCGGTTTTCAACTGACTTTCTTTCGCAGCCGACCGGGCAGCGCCGAAGCGCTGCGCTCACCACTTGCCGCGCGCCAGATCCTCTTCGCCCACGCCGCGCTGAGCATTCCCGGCGACCGTCTGCTGCACAGCGAACGCGCCGCGCGCGCCAATCTTGGCGCCGGCTTCTCGTCCAGCGACTGCGACGTACACATCGGCGCCTGGCGGATGCAGCGCGAGGAGCGCAGCACGGGCGAAGTTTTCAGGCTGCAGATGCAGAGCGCCCAGTTCTCGTACGACTTCACGCTGACGCCAGCGCAACCCTTAATGCTGCAGGGCGATGGCGGCTATTCACGCAAAGGCCACGCCCCGGATCTGGCCAGCTACTACGTCAGCTGGCCACAGCTGCAGGTGACTGGCTCGCTGGTCCTCGACGGCCAGCGCCAAGCGGCCAGCGGCCGTGCCTGGTTCGATCACGAATGGTCGACCGCCATTCTTGGCGAGGGTGCCGTCGGCTGGGACTGGGTGGGCATCAACCTCGACGACGGTGGCGCGCTGATGGCTTTTCGCATGCGCGACGCGCAGGGTGCGACCGTTTTCGCGCACGCCGCCTGGCGCGATGCCCATGGCCGTGTGCGCCAGTTCGCCGCCGACGAAGTCGCCTTCACGCCAATCCGCAACTGGTCCTCGCCGCGCAGCCGCGCCAGCTACCCGGTGCAGATCGAAATCCGTCTCGGCGAGCTCAGCGTGCGCACGCGACCGATTCTCGAC
>QPGA01000016.1:0-59201 GCA_003332265.1 Candidatus Accumulibacter meliphilus | reverse complement strand
TCCCTGCTACCCCGGGAGTCGATTGACGCCACTTCCGTTATTCCAGCGCCCACCCAACGGCCTTCCCCTTCCGTCCACAGGGTCGGCTTCTCCAGCTCATTTACGAGGCTACTCATAGGTTCACTTACGTTACGGCCTGCTCTCTTGCTGTTTGGAAACTCACGACCCCGTGTCACCACGACGCCGCTTCCTCATGCTACCGGGGCGTACGGACAACTCCCCAGACGGGACTTCAATCCGCTAGACTTACTGCTGTTACTGCGAACAGACGGTCATGACTTTCATCATCTGGGGTGCCTCGACTGTCATGACCGTTAGATAGACTTCGCGTCTACGAAGCAGCCGTTGGCGGCCTCACCCTCCCGGCCAGCGGCAGCCGTTGACGTCTCCGGCGCAAATGGCTGTTAAGACAATGGAGCGGCCATTCCGAGGTACGGAGGTCCCGGTCGCGACTCTCTTACGCGGAAACCCTCGACATCCTGATGCGTCGCGCGGGCCGGAGCCCGTTGCGGGGTCCGGCCCGAAGGAAGTTCAGTCCGTAGCGCGACGGCGTCGAATGGCGAGTGCCATCATGCCCAGTCCGACGAGCACTGCACTTGCCGGTTCCGGTACTTGGTGCCGGGTGACGAGGTCGAACGAGAGGAAGGCTCCCGGGGAAAAACTCGCACTATTGAAGTCAATGTCGACTCCGTGCGCGGAGAAGGCCACGTCGCTGGCTTCCATTCTAAGCGTGTTCGCGGTGGCAAAATTGGCGATGCCGATGATGCTGCCGGCCATACCCACCCAGTCGAGATCGCTGAGGATCAGCCGTTCGTTCGCACCGGTACCCAGATCGCCGGAACCCGTGTAGTCAATGCGTATCGACGACGCACCGATGTCGACATTGAACACTTCCGTACCCAACGACGAGAGTTTGAACTCAGACCCCGAACCGACGACAGCGCTCGCTTGATTGCAAACCCAGTGATCCGGGCCGGTAGTCGCGCAATTTACAGTGTCGCCGATCAGCGTTGCCTGTGCGGCAGGCGCTGCGAGCAGCAGTGTTGCAACAGCGCCCGCTGCGAGCAAGGCCTTGATGTCAAGTCGACGAATAGTCATGTAGTTTCTCCTCGGTTTTGGCGGCTGCACAGCTCGCTTTCGTCCGTTCAAAGCATGTTTCGTGCCACAAAAATATTGTTCCATATAATCAAACAATTATTTGTGGCAAACGGCCTTTCTGTGGAAAAACGAGTCAAACGTGTAAAGAAAACCGACATGTATCCGAAAAGCTCGAATGGCTCTTCTGGGTCGCGACGCGACCGCCATCTCTTCGAATTCATCGCCGGAAAGCGGTCGATGAAATTTCGTTCCCTGGAAGTGGCCTGTCTGTCACCGAGTATTTGCGACCCTTCAGCGACATTCACTGCACTGGGGAGAGCGCAGCGAAGCGATCGATGAAGCTGGTGGTATGGCAGAAATCATAGCTCCGTTTTCATTCAGTCGCCGCTCTTCCAATCCCAGGGCGGTTTGACGTCGAATCGGTCCTGCACACACAGAACTTTCGCGGCGCGCTGCGATTCGGCGTAGACAGTTCGCTGCGGCTCGGATGCAGCACTGCCTTCAGTCGCCCGACTTCGGCCTTCTGTTCGCGGGGACGGGTGAGCGGCCCCCACCCTCGACCGGCGAGCGCGCGCGACGCCGCCGCTTCATGCGTGCCACCGGCCTTTGCCCCACCCAGCGGACCCCAGCATCGCTTTGTCTGCAGCGCGCTCGGACTACCGACCCTTCAAGCCCCGCCCAGCGCCTTGTAGAGCGCAAGCCGGTTGGCCTGCTCGGTCAGGCGCAGCCCAATCAGACCCTGCTGTGCGGCATACAGCGAGCGTTGCGCATCCAGTACGATCAGCGCGTTGACCGAGCCCGCCTGGTATTGACGCTCGGTGAGCAGGAGGCTGCGCTGGTAGGCATCCACCAGCTTTTCCTGGGCCTGCAAGCGGGCGTCCAGATGCTCGCGCACCGCCAGCGCATCGGCCACTTCCTTGAAAGCGGTCTGCACCGTGCGCTCGTAGGTGGTGAATTCGATCTGGCGGTTGACCTCGGCCACCTCCACGTTGGCGCTCGATGCGCCGCCATCCAGCAGCGGCAGGCGCAGCGACGGCGCCAACGACCAAGGGCCCGAGCCGGCGCTGAACAGCTCGGTCAGCGCCTGGCTGGCGCTGCCCGTCACAGCCGTGAGCGTGATGGTCGGCAGCAAGGCCGCACGCGCAGCACCCACCTCGGCCAGGGCGGCCTGCACCGACCGATAGTCCGCCTTCACATCTGGACGCTGCAGCAGCACCTCAGATGACAGGCCACCCGGCACCGCGGCCAGGGCCACCGAGTCGGCTGTGGCGTCAGCCTGGGGCAACAAATCGGTGGGCACGTCGGCGCCCACCAGCAAACGGAGCGCATTGAGCGATTGCGTCAGGCTGGTCTGGGCCGAGGCACGGTCGCCGAGCGCCGTTTCCAGCGCTGCCTGGGCGGCGGCCGTGTCCAGGCCCGAGAGCGCGCCCGCGCTGTAGCGGCGCTGGGTCACATCCAGGCTGCGTTCGCGGCTATCCACCGTTTGCTGCACCAGCTCGGCCAAGGTTTGGTTGGCCTGCACGGTCAGCCAGGCTTGCGCCACCTCGGCGATCAGTGCGGACTGCACGCCGTCACGGGCGGCCTCGGTGGCGAGGTAGCGGTTCAGGGCAGCGTCCTTGAGCTGGCCAAGGCGGCCCCACAGGTCCAGCTCCCATGACGTAATGGCCAGAGACGCCGTCAGCTGCCGCGAGATGTCGCCCGAATCGCCGGCTGCCGTGGAGCCGCGCGAGACCAATCCACCCAGGCCGGCGGTGACGGTGGGCCAGCGGGCTGCGTCGGTGATGCGGTACCGAGCGCGCGCGGCGTCGATGTTCAGCGCCGCCAGCCGCAGGTCGCGGTTGTGGGCCAGGGCCAGGGAGACAACAGCGCGCAGACGCGCGTCCTGAATCAGGTGCTGCCAGGAAGTCGCTGCGGTGTCGGGCAGGGCCTCATCGGTGGCGCTGCCGCTGGCACCATCCAGCCGTGCGGGCACCACGCTGCCGATCAGCGGTTCGCTGGAAGGCGCGGCGCCCGGTGGCGCGCTGGCGCAGGCGCTCAGAAACAGCAGCGCCGCGACAGCCGCCGCACTGCGGGGGTTTCGAAGGTGTTGGAACAGCATCGGGTATCTCCAAAAACGAAATCAGGCGGCGCTCGGCAACGCCGCAGGCACTGCGGCCACGGCATCGTCGCGGCGGGCAAAGAAGCGGCGGATCACCACGTAGAACAAGGGCACGAACACCAGTCCGAGCAGCGTGGCGGCGATCATGCCGCCGAGCACACCGGTGCCGATGGCTCGCCGGCTGGCCGATCCGGCGCCGCTGGCCAGCGCCAGCGGCAGCACACCGAAGCCGAAGGCGAGGGAGGTCATCAGGATCGGGCGCAGGCGCAGTTTCACGGCCTCCAGCGTGGCCTCCATCAGCTGCTTGCCTTGTTGCTCCAGCTGCTGAGCAAACTCGACGATCAGGATGGCGTTCTTGGCAGAGAGTCCCACCGTGGTCAGCAGCCCGATCTGGAAGTACACATCGTTGTCCAAGCCGGTGACCCAGGTGGCCAGCACGGCGCCGATCACTCCCAACGGCACGACCAACATCACCGAGAACGGAATCGACCAGCTCTCGTATAGCGCCGCAAGGCACAGGAACACGAACAGCAGCGAGATCGCGTAGAGCATCGGCGCCTGCTTGCCCGACAGACGCTCCTGGTAGGACTGGCCCGACCACTCAAAGCCGATACCCTGCGGCAAAGTGGCGATCAACTCTTCCATCGCCGCCATCGCATCGCCCGAGCTCACGCCCTCGGCAGCCGAACCGACGATCTCGTAGGCCGACAGGCCGCCATACCGCTCGAGCTTGGCAGCGCCGCTGCTCCAGCCGACGGTGGCGAAGGTGCTGAACGCCACCATGTCGCCAGCGCTGTTGCGCACCTTCCACTGCAGGATGTTGTTCGGCGTCATGCGATATGGCGCATCGCCTTGCACATAGACCTTCTTCACACGCGACTTGTTGATGAAGTCGTTGACGTAGGAGCCGCCCATTGCGACCGACAGCGTGCTGTTGACGTCGGACGTGCTCAAACCCAGCGCGGCGGCCTTGCGGTCGTCTATGTTCACCTCGATCTGCGCCGCATCGGGCAGGCCGCTGGCACGTACCGCGCTCAAGCGTGGGTCTTCATTCGCCTTTTCAATCAAGGTCTCGCGCGCCTGCGTCAGCACGGTCTGGCCAACGCCCCCCAGGTCCTGCAGCTTGAGGGTGAAGCCGGCGTTGCTGCCCAGGCCGCGCACCGCCGGCGGCAGCAAGACGAACACCTTGGCGTCGCGCGTCGCGGCCAGTTCGCGGTTGAACCGGGCCACCAGCGACTGCGCGTCCTGGCCTTCGCCGGTTCGCTCGGACCAGTCCTTCAGGCGGATGAACATGTTGCCGCTGGCCTGGTCGCCGCTGAGTCCGCGCAGCGACAACACGCCGGCGACCTCGGATTGCTTCTGGAAGTAAGCCTCGACCTGCTGCACCGAGGCATCCAGCCGCGCATCGGCCGCGCCCGACGGCAGGTTGATCATGACCATCAGCACGCCCTGGTCTTCGTCGGGCAAGAACGCCGTGGGCAGTCGTGTGAACGCAAAGACCAAGCCTGCCAGCAGCACCGCGTAGATCACCATCATGCGGCCGGCGCGGCCCAGCATGGTCTGCACACCTTGTCGGTAACGCGTGCTGTTGCGCTCGAAGCCGCGGTTGAAGCCGCCGAAGAAGCGCTGCATGAGGCGTCCGACCGGCCCCTTCGGCGCGGCGGCTTGCTGAGGGCGCAGCAAGGTGGCACACATCGCGGGGGTGAGCGTCAGCGCCACAAGCACGCTCAGTGCCATCGCCGCGACGATGGTGATGGAAAACTGACGATAGATCACACCGGTCGAACCGCCGAAGAAGGCCATCGGAACGAACACCGCCGACAGCACCAGCGAAATGCCGACCAGCGCGGGCGTCACCTCGCCCATGCTCTTGCGCGTCGCCTGGCGGGGGCCCAGGCCTTCCTCGTGCATCACGCGCTCGACGTTTTCCACCACCACGATGGCATCGTCGACCAGCAGGCCGATCGCCAGCACCATGCCGAACAGCACCAGGGTGTTGATCGAATAGCCGGCCGCGGCCAGTACGCCGAAGGTACCGAGCAGCACCACCGGCACGGCGACGGCCGGGATCAGCGTGGCGCGCCAGCTTTGCAGAAAGAGGCTGATGATCAACACCACCAGAACCATCGCCATGGCCAGGGTCAGCACCACCTCGTCCACCGAGACCTTCACGAAGGGTGTGGTGTCGTAGCCGATGTCGTAGCGGATCTGGTTCGGAAAAAACGGTGCCAGTTCTTCGAGCTTGGCCTTCACCGCGTCGGCCACGGCCAGCGCGTCGCCACCCGAGGCCAGGCGGATGCCCATGCCCGACGAAGGCTTGCGATTGAAGCGGGCCTGCATGGCGTAGCTCTCGTTGCCCAACTCGACACGGGCCACGTCGGCCAGGCGCACGATGGCGCCGTCGGTGGACGACTTCACCAGCACATCGTTGAATTGGTCGACCGTGCGCAGCTTGCTGCGCGCCGTGATCACCGCGTTGAGTTGCTGGCCCGATGTGGCGGGCAGCGCGCCAACCTGACCGGCCGAGACCTGGGTGTTCTGCGCCGAAATGGCGCTGATCACGTCCGAGGGCATCAGCTGGAAGCGGTCGAGCTTGGCCGGGTCGAGCCAGATGCGCATCGCGTAGCCCGAGCCCAGGGTCTGCACCTCGCCAACGCCGTCGATGCGGCTGATGGTGTCCTGCAGGCTGGTGGCCACATAGTCACCGATGTCCACCGAGCCCACGCTGGGGTCGTCGGAGGTCAAGGTCAGGATCATCAGGAAGTCAGTGCCCGACTTGGTCACCGTCACGCCCTGGTCCTGCACCGACTCGGGCAGTTGGGTCAGCGCCAACTGCACCTTGTTCTGCACCTGCATCTGCGCCACGTCGGCATCGGTGCCGGCGACGAAGCTCAGCGAGACGCGCGAGCGACCGGCCGAAGTGGATTCGGACGACATGCTCTGCAGGCCATCCAGGCCCTGCATGCGCTGCTCGATGACCTGGGTGACCGAATCCTCCACCGTCTGCGCCGACGCACCAGTGTAGGTGGTGGTGACGGCGATGCTGGTCGGCGCGATGTCGGGGTACTGCTCGAGCGGCAGCTGCGTTATGGCCAGCGTGCCGGTCAGCATGATGACGATGGAGATGACCCAGGCGAAGATGGGCCGGTCGATGAAGAATCGTGACATGACAGGGCTCCGGCGTCAGTTCTTGAGGGCCACGCGGGTGGCGGCGGATGGCGTGCTGGCTGGCGCCGGTGTCGCGGCCAGCGCCGCGCTGGCGGCTTGTTCGGCGCTGGCTGCGCCCACCTCCAAGGCGCTGACGATCTGGCCCGGCCGTACCTTGCCGTTGCCTTGCACGATCAAGCGGTCGCCCGCGGCCAGGCCGCTGGTCACTCGCCATTGCGTACCGTGCACTTCGGCCACTTCGACGGCGCGCTTTTCCACCGTGCCGTCAGCGCCCACCACCAGCGCGCTGGCGCCGCCGCTGGTGTCGCGCTGCACGCCGGTCTGTGGCGCCAGCACGGCTTCGGGCGCATGGGCCTGCGCCACCTGCACGTGCACATACATGCCGGGCATCAGCAGGCCTTCGGGGTTGGGCACCTTGACACGCAGCGTCACGGCGCCGGTGCTGGTGTCGACCGACACACCGCTCACCGCCAACTCACCGGCGTGTTCGTAGGTGCTGCCGTCTTCCAGCTGCAGGCGCACCGCCAGCGCGCCGCTGCGCAGGCTGCCGTTTGCAATCTGCTGACGCATCTTCAGCAACTCGCCGCTGCTCTGGCTGACGTTCACCCACATCGGGTCGGTCTGTTGCACGGTGGTGAGCGCCGTCGTCTGGTTGGCCGTGACAAGCGCACCCGCCGTCACGGTGGAGATGCCCACGCGGCCGCCGATGGGCGCCGTGATGCGGGTACGCTGCAGGTCCAGCCGGGCACCGGCTGCACTGGCCTGAGCCGACTTCAGCTCGGCTTGCGCTTCCAATAGCGCGGCCTGGGCGGTTTCGTTGTCCTGGCGCGAGCCGGCGTCGGCCGCCAGCAGGCTGGCCTGGCGCGCGGCCGTCAGCCGGGCCGACTGCAGCGTCGCCCGGGCCTTCGCCACCGCCGCGTTGGCGCCGTCCAGCGTGACCTGGTAGCTGGCCGGGTCGATCTGGTAGAGTGTCTGGCCCGCTTTGACTGCGCTGCCCTCGGCAAACAGGCGCGACTGCACAATGCCGCTGATCTGCGGCCGAATCTCGGCCGTTTCGGCGGCCACGGTGCGCCCGGGCAGTTCGCGGGTCACGTCCAGCGCTTGGGACTTGAGGGTGACGACGCCCACCTCTGCGGCCTTGGGGGCGGGCTGGGTGGCGGCGCTCTGGCCGCAGGCGGCCAAAATCAGGGTGGCGGCGGTCAGCGCCACCGCGCGGATGGCCACGCGGTAGGCCGACGGTTGCGGTTGATGGGGCAGGTGCAGCATGGACGACTCCGGTTCTTGGGACTGGATCCGATGCTGCGCCGCAAATGTGCAGGAAAGATCAAAAGTGCGCAATATCTCTACCCGGTTCTTCCTGGCCATCCTCGCCACCCTCGCCGTCGTTGTCGCGGTCATGGGGCTGGCCACGCGCTGGAGCTTCGAAAGGGGCTTCATCGGCTACCTCAACGAACAGGCCCAGACCCGCACCGTCGAAGTGCTACCCCGCGTGCAGCAGGCCTACGCCCTGCACGGCAACTGGGACTTCCTGCGCGACAACCGAGAGGCCTGGTTCGCGTTGATGCGCCCGTCCGACCTGGTCGAATGGCGCGGCAATGACATCGCCATCCGGCCGCCGCCGCCCGACTCCGACCTCAGCGGTGCCGTGGTGCGCCTGGGCCTGCTGGATGCGCAGAAACAGTTCGTCGCCGGCTATCGCCAGATCAACGAAGCCTTTCCCAAGCAAGCCGTGGTGGTGAACGGCAACACCGTCGGCTGGCTGGTGCTGGCGCCGTTCGAGGAAGGCACTGCAGACGCCGACCGCCGCTTCCAGCGCAGCCAGACGCGCAGCCTTGCCGGCGTCGCCTTGCTGGCGTTGTCGATGGCGGCCGTCCTGGCCTGGGGGCTGTCGCGCCGCCTGACGCGGCCGGTGACGCAACTGACCCGCGCCACCCACCGGCTGGCCGCAGGGCACCATGACGTGCGCGTGAAGCTGGACCGACGCGACGAGATCGGCGTGCTGGCCGACGACTTCAACCGCCTGGCCGAAACCCTGGAACGTAACCAGACCCTGCGCAAGGAGTTTCTGGCCGACGTTTCGCACGAACTGCGCACTCCGCTGGCCGTGCTTCGTGGCGAGATGGAAGCACTGCAAGACGGCCTGATGCCGCTCACGTGCGACGGCATCGCCGCGCTGCAGGTCGAGGTCATGCAGCTGGAGAAACTGGTCAACGACCTGAATGACCTCGCGCTGAGCGACGTGGGCGCGCTAAGCTATCGCATGGAACGGCTGGACTTGGCCGAACTGGCGCGCCAGGTCGCCACCCCGCACCAGGCCGCTCTGCAGCGCCTGGGCCTGACGCTGCGGCTGGATCTGCCCGAGATGCCCGTCCCCGTGCATGGCGACGCGGCCCGCCTGCGCCAGCTGATCGACAACCTGCTCACCAACAGCGCGCGCTACACCGACGCGCCGGGCCGGGTCGAGCTGAGCGTCGCGGCGTCGGCAAGCCGGGCGCACCTGGCCGTGAGCGACAGCGCACCCAGCGTGCCCGCGGCCGAACTCGGCCGCCTGTTCGACCGCCTCTACCGCGTGGACACCTCGCGCAACCGTGAGACGGGTGGCGTCGGCTTGGGCCTGGCCATCGCGCGCAACATCGTTCACGCCCACCAAGGCGAAATCGCCGCCAGACCATCACCGCTGGGCGGCGTCTGCGTGGCCCTTACCCTGCCGGCGGCCACATGAACGCCACCAGCCTACCCTGCATCTTGGTGGTGGAAGACGAACCCAGGCTCGCCAAATTGCTGGCCGTCTACCTGCGAGACAGTGGCATGACCCCGGTCATCGTGCACGACGGCCTGGCTGCGCTGGAAGCTTTTGCACAGCACCGGCCCGCGCTGGTGCTGCTCGACCTGAACCTGCCCGGGCGCGACGGCGTCAGCGTCTGCCGCGATCTGCGCGCCGCCAGCACCGTACCCATTGTCATGATGACAGCCCGCATCGACGAGATCGATCGCCTGATCGGCCTCGAAGCCGGGGCCGACGACTACATCTGCAAACCCTATAGCCCGCGCGAAGTGATGGCCCGCGTCAAGGCTCAATTGCGCCGCGTACAATGGGCGCAGGATGGCGTGCCCAGGAACATGCCCGCGACCAGCGGGCCTGACGGCACAGGCGCCCGGGTGCTGGACATCAACATCACGAACTGGCGCGTGCACCTGGACGGCGAGCCGGTGGACCTGACCCCTGCCGAAGTGCGGCTGCTGCACACCCTGCATGCAGCGCCCGGACGTGTATTTTCTCGCCAGCAGCTGCTGGACCACCTGCACGACGACGGCCGCGCTGTCACCGACCGCGTCATCGACAGCCACGTACGCAACCTGCGCCGCAAGCTCGCCACCGTGACCCAGGGCATCGACCCGATCCGCTCGGTATACGGCGTCGGCTACTCGTTCGAATGGCCAGCGGCCGACTGATCGGGCCACCGCACGGTAGCCGCCACAATAAGACCCCGCGCACCATCTGCCGCGGGCGGTTTTTCTGTTGGCGCCGTCGGGCGCGGCCCGCTGCGAGCCGCGTGGTAACAGCCGTCACGGCTCGAGTAGCACTTGACCGCCGCGTCCGCATGAAGCGGCACGGCGACGCGATGCCGCGGCGCTTTGTCCTGAAGGGGTGCGCTGCCACAGCGCGGCTGTGGTCTACAGGGGTTGCCCGGTCATTTAAGGGCCATTCCGGGGGGCTGCCGGTTCATGGCCGGTGCGAGGCAGTGCAGTCGTCAATTTGCTCGCCGAAAACCGGCCACTCAAGTGGATGGGGCGGGTCCCGCCTCTTGAAATCGAAATGTAACCACGACCGGCGGCTTATGGCCGGCTGCTGTCGTTCGGCATGACTTTAGCATCATGCTCCGTCTCTGCGAATCCCCCAATGGCAGGTTCCGACCCAAAGGGGCCATCCGGACTTCTCTGAAGCTGTCACTCAGGCAGACTGGGCTTCCGCGGGTTTCGTTGCTACAAAGCTGCCGTTCGTGATCTCACACACCCGGCCAGAACCGGCCGTAGCAGGCCCCAGAAACCGAGCTTCGCGAACGGCTGCTCGCCCATCAGATACCGGCCGCTCTGCACTGTTGGGCGTCGGGCTATTGATCGGCCTTCGCGGTCACGGGCGGATACACAAGATCCCGTATTTGCTCTGATCACAGGTCCAGATCGCTGAGGCCCGGATGCTCGTCAGGGCGTCGTCCCAGAGGCCAGAAAAACTTGCGGTCGGTGGCCTTGATCGGGAGGTCGTTGATGCTGGCATAGCGGCGCTTCATGAACCCCTGTTCATTGAACTCCCAGTTCTCGTTGCCGTAGGAGCGAAACCACTGCCCGGAGTCGTCGTGCCATTCATAGGCAAAACGCACAGCAATGCGGTTGCCAGCGCAGGCCCACAACTCCTTGATCAACCGGTAGTCCAGTTCCTTCGCCCACTTGCGGGTGAGGAACTGGTGCACTTCGTCGCGCCCGACGGGAAACTCGGCGCGATTTCGCCAGCGAGTATTCGGCGTATAGACCAGCACCACGCGATCGGGATCGCGCGAATTCCAGGCGTCTTCGGCCATACGAACCTTCTGTCTTGCAGAATCTTCGGTAAAGGGTGGGACCGGGGGTCTGGTTTCCATGGATCACCTCATTGTGAGCGGGTCGGAAAAAACAATTCGCGCCTGGGCGTGCCAGCCGTTGTCCAGCACGCCCACGTTCATTCAAAACTCTCGTACTGCACACGCCCGGCGCTGATTGCCAGTTCGTGTGCTGCTGATTCGGCGGCTTCGATCAAGCGGCGGGGGCCGCAGACGTAAAACAGCGCGTCAGCCGGGGCGGCACGCATCACCGCATGCAAGTCGATGCGGGCTCCCCCTGGGACGCGCGTGAAATACAGATGCAGCTGCCCGGGAAACTCGACTTCGAGCCGATCCCGATAGGCCATCTCGGCGCCGCTCCTGCCGCTGTAGTGCAGCTCGAAGGTGTTGCCACGCGCCTTGAGCACCTGGCCCATCGCCTTGATCGGCGTGATGCCGATCCCGCCGGCGATCAGAATGGCCGGGCGATCGTCATCATGGAGCGGGAACTGATTGGCCGGATGATCGACAGCGAGTCGGGTGCCAATCTGCCACGACAAATGGATGGCCGCCGAGCCGCCGCGTCCTGACTGCTCGTGCAGCACGGCAATCTCGTACCTGTCGCGCCGGTGCGGATGGGTTGCCAGCGAATACTGCCGGGTGACCACAGCGCCGTCCGGAAGCCGCACAGGCACGGCGAGATGCGCGCCTGCCGTGACCGGAGGCAACTCGGTCCAGTCGGGGGCACGCAGTTCATAGGCCCGGACGCGTGGCGTCATCTGGCGTATGCCCGCAACGACAAGCTTCAGCGCGCCGCGACCGATCTCTTCGGCGCTTGCGGCGGCGGTATTGCGTTGTTCCGCCTCCCGCTGCCAACCGGTGACGAGCCCCCTGACTTCGCGCTCGGTAAAGCGCGGTGTAATGTATTTCGGGCAGTTCCAGTCGAACGCCTCCACCGTGATGATCACCCCACGCTCGACCCGTGCCCGATAGTCGGGCGACTCAAGGCGGGCAACGAGTGCCGGCTCCGTGTCCTCGTCGATCAGGCGTGCGCGTCCCCAAATCTTGAGCCGGCGCTGCGCGGGATAGTCCATCAGGAACAGGCTGACCCGGTCATCCCCGTCGATGTTGCCGACCGAGATGTATTGGCGGTTGCCAGAGAAGTCGGCATAGCCGATCGTCCGTGGTCCCAGTACCTTCAGAAAACCCATCGGTCCGCCGCGGTGCTGGACGTAGGGCCAGCCGTTCTCGCCCACGGTGCCCTGGTAGAAGCTGTCACGTGCACCGATGAACTCGATCTCGACGGGGCTGAGCTCAACCGTTTCGGCATCGCCCAGCTCGGTTGAACGGTAGGCGTCGCGGCTGCCCATCCGCGCCTGGGCGGCTTGAACTCTCGGGGTGAAGGCGATCTTTGCGAATGCACGTGCCATGGGGAACCTCCATGCGGCCCCGGGGGCGTGGCCCCCGGTTTTGGTTGACATGATCAGGCGGCAAGCTTCAGTTCGACTTTCGGGAAGTCAATGTCGACGCGTCCGGCCTTGCCCAGCAGGTTGGTCAGGATGTTCATGCCGACGTGAGTGATGACCTCGACGATGTCAGATTCGCTGTAGCCGGCGGTGCGCATTTCCAACAGTTCGGCGGTGGTGACTTCGCCCATGTGGGCGACCAGCGAGCGGGCAAACCTGACGGCGACTGCCGCTTTTTCATCGCGACTAGTACCGGAACGATTGGCCTCGATCTCGTTGCCATCCAGGCCAGCCTTTCGGCCGATCGCCGTGTGCGCCGACAGGCAATACTCGCAGCTGTTTTGCTGGGCTAGGGCAAGGGCGATGCGCTCGCGCGTCTGCGGGTCGAGCGAACCGTCGTCGGCGATGCCGTGCAGTCCCAGAAAGGCCTTGAGGGCGGCCGGCGAGTTGGCAAAGGCCTTGAGGAAGTTGGGCACCATGCCGAGCTTGGCATGGATTGCGTCGAAGAGAGCTTTCTGTTCCGGATTGGCCGATTCGGCGGTAACGAGATTGATGCGTGCCATGATGATTCTCCTGTTTGGTCCTGGGTTTGGGTGTGTCGTCGTGCTGCCGACGGTTGTCACTTTGCCAAAGTCCCATGGATATAAGAATAGCCATATAATCTAATTTACTATTCCATTTGACGGAATAAAACATGGATCGATTTCATCTCATGACCGTGTTTGTCGCCGTGGCCGAAGAGGAAAGCTTCGCCGCCGCAGCGCGGCGACTGCGCCTGTCGCCACCGGCCGTGACCCGTGCAGTTGCTTTCCTTGAAGAACGGCTGGGCGTGCGGCTCCTGACACGCACCACCCGCTTGGTACGGACCACCGACGCCGGCGTCCGCTATCTTGGGGACGCGCGGCGCATCCTGCTCGAGGCGGACGAGGCCGATGATGCGGCGGCCGGCATCAATGCCACGCCGCGCGGACACCTTGCGATCACGGCGCCGGTGCTGTTTGGCAAAATTTACGTGATTCCCGTCATCACGGCCTACCAAACGACGTTCAAGGAAACCACCGTGTCGGCGCTCTTCGTCGATCGCGTGGTCAATCTGATGGATGAAGGTCTCGATGTCGGCATCCGCATCGGGGTACTGCCCGATTCCTCCCTAAGGGCCATTCGGGTCGGGCAGGTGCGTCGTGTTGTCTGTGCATCGCCGGCCTACTTGAAAAAGTACGGCAATCCCCAAACCCCGGCGGATCTTGCGCACCATCAGATCATTGCAGCCACTTCAGTATCCACCGGTTCCGAATGGACGTTCACAAGAGGGACGGAAAAGGTCGGCATCAAGCTCCTGCCGCGGATTCTGGTGAATACGAATGACGGAGCCTTCGAAGCCGCCAGGAGCGGGTTTGGCCTGACGCGGCTGCTTTCCTACCAGGTGGCAAGCGAAGTGGCGACTGGCACGCTCGAGGTAGTGCTGGCGGAGTTTGACGAGGCGTCGATGCCGATTCAAGTGATACATCGGGAGGGGCGCCACGGATCGGCCAAGGTTAGAAGTTTCGTCGATCTGGCTGTGGAAAGGCTGCGGGCAGATACCGCATTGCAGTGAGTTTCCCTCCCGCAGGCACTCGTTCTTTCTCTTGAGAAAGCCGCGATTACCGTTCCAGCCAGCGACGGGCAATTTTCCCGCCAGGACCACTCCTTTTGATCGGCAGCTGTAACATCATCTCGCTGCCAGATCGCTTGAGGAGGCATCAGTTTGCTCTGGGTCGGAAGTACGCATTGACGATTTCGGCAAGCAGCCGCCAGACCGCAATGCAGGAGAAATTGGCCGGAGTCGGCCAACTGTTGCCGGTCGCCATTTCCACACAGCCGTCATTCGAACGGCTGTTCCGCTCCGTAACCTGCCAGATGCTCTACGCGAGCAGTTCGGTCATAACCGCCGGTGGCGTTCTGGGAAAGCTAGGTCTGCTAGCAGCCTGTCGGACTTAGGAATCTCAAATATGCCATACGCAACCTATTGATTGAATGGCATTGTTGTTGGCAAGCTCGGGTATTACAGCGGTTGTGAGCCCGACTTTTTGGCGAAAATCACCCCGAAAGATGCATAACGCATTATCTAGAGACTCTTGCGGACCATGAGATTGCTCTAAGTCTATGTATTTCCATCGGAAGTATCTTTTCGGAAAGTCCGACAGTCTGCTAGACGTTAAACAGCAGTCGTTGATTAGAAATTCAAGCTGAATGTCGCATCTAAGATGGCAAACTAACACTCACGACCCTTTACCGACGTTCGGCATTTTCAGAAGCAGGCGTTTAACACGATCCAACAGCGAGCCACATCATGTGTGGCACCGCTGCATGGGCTTGTTAGCGTGCCTGACTCATTTCACCAGTTCTATCTCGCTTGGCCGCCAAGTCTTGTTGATCCAAGGTTCCAGCGGACCGTACATGCGCAGGATGGTGAACCAGCTCTTGCCCGGTACCGTTTGCAGCCAATTACCTTCCATGCCTTGGGGTGCCTTCGGCGCGAAATAGACGTCGTACGAGCCGTCGGCGTTTTTCTTCATGCCTTCTGTCTGGCTGCCAACCGTCGGGAACTTCTGACTGGTCTGCAGTTGTGAGCGCGTCTGTGTGTCATATATCGTGACAGCCCAGAAGTCGTTCACCGGCACATTCGGCGGCAGGTGCAGTTTGTAGGTTTTTGATCCGTCGAAAGCCAGTTGGCTGGCATCAAGAACCGCCAAAGCGTAATCCGAGCCTTCGCCGGCGCGAGTGGCGGCCATGGCGGGTGTGACGCCCCCGGCGTTGAAGTAATAGAGCACGCGCGCGTCCAGGCCCATCACCCCATTGGCTTCAAAACTGGTGTTCTTGTTGGCGAAGGCCGTGGACCAGACGCTCTTGGGGTCGTCCGGATAGATCTTGACGCCCGCAAACCTGGGGTAGTACGTGATGGACCGCGACGTGGCGTTGCCAAGCAGCGCCGCCTCGGTCAACAATTTTTTCATTCGTGCATCGGGGGCGAAAGGCTGACCCTTGACGATGCCGATGGCGGCGATTGCGCCGCGTACCTCAGGGCTGATGGCGTCGATCGGCTCTTCCTGAACGATCTGATTGAGGTTTTCAAAGTAACTGAAGTCGCTGGGGAAGACGGTGTTGAAGGCCTTGCCGGACATATCGACGAATTCGGTTGGGGTCGGCTTTGCCGCGTCTTTCAGCGGATAGACTTTGAGCTTCGAGGTGATGTTCTCGACCGCAGGTTTCAGGCCGTTCTTGATCGAACCACGCAGGAACAGGAAGTTTCGGTTCGTCGGCGGCTTGAGCAGGAAATAGCCCTGAGGAACCTTGCCGGTGTAGCCTGGCGGCAGCACGAGGTACTTGCCACCCTTGCCTTTGTCCGGCCCGGTGACGCCCATGTTGCCAACAAATCGCTGCCAGGCGTCGTCGAGAAAGCCGAGCATGCCGGGCGGGATCTCGATGACGGTCGGGCCATCCAGGGCGAGATCGGTATAGGTGTAGGCATACAAGGTCGAGGTGTTGGCGGTGACAACCAGGGTCTGCGAGTCCAACAACTGCGAGAACAAGGCGATCCTGTTCGCCCCCTTGGACCCGGCATCGGCCAGGCCGGTTCGAACGCTGTACATCGATACGGCGCCGACATTGTCGAGAAACACCCCTGTGGCGCGCATGCGGTCGAGGTTGTCGTAGACCTTCTCGGCCGTTGCCTTCGACGGCACTCCATCGAAGAAATCAAGCGACCCGACCGGCGTCTCGACTCTGTTGGGTATTGAGATGGATTTCAGTGATTTCTGTGACACCTCAGCTCTCGCTGCCTCAAGAAAAGGCAGGTTCAAGACTGAAGCGACTAATAGTGCTGTCAATGGTTTAAATTGTTTTTCCATGAGGGTCCAATGTGAAAATTAAGTGTGAGGTCATTCGCAAAATATGTCCAATGACTTTATCAAAACGGAAAAATTAGGAGGCCGGCTTCCGGCGAGATCCGACAGCAACGATTGCAGAAAAGTGCAAGGGTAATGAGACCCACCAAATTGGCAGACATCTCCGAGCGCCTCGTTGATCAAACAGGACAGCCTATTGACCGAATAGACTTTGAACGACTGCAAGGGACTATGATCGCCCTGGCAAAAAACTCTCGCGCGCCATAACGTAGCCTGCCAGATGCTCTACGCGAGCAATTCGGCCTCAACGGTCTTTTGCACGGCACATCAAATACGTCCGCTATGAACTTTTTACTGGTCGACTGCGGATCAGACCTTCAATGTCCCACACCACCTGCCGGCGGAGGCGGGCGAAGCCCGCTGTAGCCAGTCAGGTGAATGCGGATGTTGGCTGGCTGAACCGTGTCTCACCGGACCAATTCGATCTCGCTCGGCCGCCAGGACTTGTCGAAGAACGACGGAAGCGGGCTGTAGAGCCGAAGGATCGTAAACCAGCCCTTCTTAGGATCGGTCTGGATCCAGTTGCCGCGATCCACGCCGCCTGGCTGTTCAGGACTGAACCAGATCGTGGTGGTACCGCCTTCAGCCGCCTTCGCCGCCGGTGAAGGGTAGCTCTGCGACCCGGCGCGCGGATATTTCTGGGGCGTCTGCAACATCGACCGTGTCTGGTTATCGTAGAGCGTGAACGACCAGAACGCCTTGGCCGGGATACCCTTTGGCAGCGTCACTTTGTAAGCTTTCGACCCATCGAACACATCGCCGTTGGCATCCAGGAAACCCATCAGATACTGCGATCCCACGCCGGGGATGTTCATGATCATGCCGGGGCTGTCGAGGGTGTAGCCGTAGTAGAAGGCCGTGCGCGAATCCAGGGTGCGGGCACCGGTCGGCGGCAGCGGTTTGAATGCCCCGTCCTTGAACGCGGGTGGTGGGGTCTCGAAGAAGGCGCCGCCTTCCCAGAGCATGTTTCCCCACATCGAGTTCGGGTAGTAGGCCCAGTCTGGGTGAGCCTCGAAGGGGCGCCAGTTCAGCACCCGTCCGGCTGCCTGGCCTACAACGGCGGCATCGGTGAGGATCTTCTTCATTCGTTCGTCAGGCGCGAACTTTTTACCCTTGACGATGCCGATGGCGGCGAGTTGCCCGGAGAGCTCCACATCATAGCTGGCGGCGGGCTCGGCCTGGACGTTTTCGTTGATCCATTCGTAAAAGCCAAAATCGCTGGGCGGGATGGTATTGAACGACAGATTGCTCGCATCGATGAACTTGGTGTCGGGGATCTTCGGGTCTCCCCCGAGGCGGACCGCGCCGGTCAGCGCCTCGGCGATGCTGGTGCCGTAACCGCCCGCGGCATAGGGGTAGATCTTCATGTTCGCCTTGACGTTCTCGACCGCCGGCTTGGGATCGTTATTAACCAGATAGGCGCGCGACGCGTAGAGAACCCGGTTCGTCTTGGAGTGGGCGACGAAGTATCCACCCTTGGGCAGCGGCCCATCGTAATCCGGACCGACGATTAGATACTTGCCACCCCGGCCGCGATCTGGTCCGGGGCCACCGACGTCGATGATCCACGAGAACCACATGTCGTTGATGGTCCCGACGCCATCCGAAGGCTGTTCGATCACCATCGGCCCCTTCGAAAGGTCGATGACGGAGAGGTAGTAGACGGTGTCGGCGTTTCCGGTCAGGAATAGGGACGCAGAGTCGAGCAGTTCAGGCGTAATGACAACGTCGTTGTAGTTGGCGCCGATGCTCTGGAAGCCCTTGTGGAAGCCCAGGGCGGAGGCGCCGCGAAAGCTGTTGTTGTATACGTTCAGCGCGCGGGTGAAGGCGAGCGTATCGAATACCTTTTGAGCAGTGTCGGCGCTGGGCGCGCCGTCCTTGAAGTTCAGCGTTCCGATCGATGTCTCGACGCTGTCGGGCGCGCCAAGTGAGTCAACCGCCTTTTTCGATACTTCGGCCTGTACTGTCGCGGCCAAGCCAGGCAAGGCAAGCACGACAAGGGCCGTCCATACTGTCAGTCGTCTGGGGATCTGCATAATTAGTGCTTTCCTTTCTTTTGTTAAGGGGATGAAGTGTGACAAGCTTACTGGATTATCAGATTGTTTTATTTATATCTGATAATTGTTCGCAAACGCGTTGGTTGCAATAAACATAAGGCTGGCGATTAGAGAAAGGCCAATGATGGGGATTGCTTGGATGTTGAACTTAAGAATGGGCAAGGGATTTGCTCATCTATTGGCGGCCACTAAATGTTTCTCAGTCCACTAGCACCAGTGATACCCAAGTTTATGCGTCCGCTTTGGAAGAAGCACCAGACGCTCACAGTGTGCACTCTAACAGACCGCTGAGGCCGAGTTGCTGTCCGTGAGTGGCCGCGTCGGGCGGCTGCTCCACTCGGATACCTGTCGTTGAACCCCTGACGGTTCGACCAGCCGCTGAGGGTCGTGATGCGACCGACCTCTCGTCGACTTCGTCGCCGGAAAGCGGTCAGTGATGTTTCGCTTCCCGAAAGCGGCCATTCATCACCGAGTGCTGACGACCCTTTGCGGACATACGCCGACTGAGATAGCGGACGTTCAGGAACGTCGCAAATCACCGGCAGGCAAAACGGAGCGAAGCGACGCTTTTGGCTGTCCGAGTGCATTTGCCTTGTTAGCCGCGCGGCATTGAAATATGTTGGTGAGTGACAACCCATTTACCACCATTTTTTTCAAGACAAAATGTTGCTCTGACCCAATCTTCAAAATTTATTCCATCAGGTAACGTGCCGCCACAATGAATTAATCCATAAGCGAATGCGACATCACTGCCAGCAACCACCTTTAAATCATGAAGGTTGAACAGGCTTTCTCCTGTTGTTTCTGGTTGCCACTCATCCCAGCTTTTGCGATATTCTTCTGCGCTCTCATATTTCATAGGGGGCAGCACATCATAAACAACAACAGATTCAGAATGATTTTCTAGGATGTTGTCTTGCTTTCCAGTTCTGGTATTTAAAGCCCATCGTTCTAGTAATTGCTGAATCTCAACCTGGTCTTTCATGATATGAACTCCAGCGTGGTTGCGCCTACCGTAGCGCTAAGCCGACCGATAGAGCGGAATGTTAGGCTGGAAATACGTTAGATGATTTGCCATCGTTACCTGTCTGAGTTAGGGCAGCCCGTATCTCCAGAAGCCACCATTGCATCCCAACGTTTCTGCATTTCTTCCTGCGAGACGTTTTCAATCCGATGCTGAAGCATCCATTTGTGCCCAAAAGGATCGCTGATTCCGGCACTGCGGAAGCCATAGAACATATCAGTTGGTGGCATTTCGACAGTTGCGCCGGCCGCGCTTGCACGTTCTGCGGCTGCGTCAGCATTCTCCACCATCAAGCTGAAACTCACGGCAGTGCCGCCAAGGCCTAACGGGGATTTATTACCCCACGCTGGATTCTCGTCGGCAAGCATAATGTGACTGCCGTTAACCACGAGTTCTGCATGACCGATAGCTCCGGTTCTTGCGTCGGTGAGGCGGAAGATTTCGGTTGCACCGAACGCGGCTGTATAAAATTCGATAGCCTTGCTTGCGTCCTTCACGGTGAGGTAAGGACTCATGGGCGGATAGTTAAAGAAATTTTGATTCATGGCATATCTCCTAACAGAAGTGATAGTGACGGAATTACCTAACGTAAAGTTGAGGGGCGTGCCGCTTTAGGCGCGCCCCTCTCGAACGCCATGTTAGTTGCCATTGCTGATACTACTGCTTCACTGACGCGCTTCAACATGCTTGGCAAAACTATTCAGGATGGCTTGCCATCCCTGACGCTGTTGTTCCACAGGGTTTTCGGACTCAGCATCGAACGTGACGCGCACCGTGACACCGTTTTCACCGGTCAGGAATTCAACTGCACAAGTACGGTCTCCGAACGAATACTCAATTAACTCGTTGGGTACGAGCTTGGTGTACGTTCCGGCAAAGTCAAATCCGAAGCTACCGTCTTTGGCTTCCATGCGCGATGTAAACGCTCCATCTACGCGCAAATCCACAGTGGATTTGGTTGTGTGCCAATCGTCAGAAGCGGTATTCCACTGCTTGATGTCGTCGGGTGTTGTGTAGGCGCTCCAGACTTTGGCAACGGGAGCTTTGACGATGGTTTCAACAGTGATTTTCATGGCGTGGCTCCGTGTTGTTGGCAACTAACTTATTGCAGCAGGCTTTCCGCCCTATACGCTGATGCAATACAGCTCTAACAGATCGTGAAAAGCAGCACTTCGCAGGATAGGTCGATAGCATACACCTAGGCCGCTCCAATGGCCGCTTTCGGCAGCCTTCTCCACCGTCTCTTGTTGGCCGACTGCCGACGGTCAACGCGGGCCTGCCTTTGCGCTGTAGCGATCAAAGTCCCGCATGAGTGGCCCAGAAGGCCGCTGGAGCGACGATCGGGTAGCGTTCAGGCATCGCCAGCAAGTCCTTGTCACCGGTGATGAGGTAGTTAGCGCCCGATGCCTCGAGTGCGGCGAGCAAAGTGCCCAGGACGGCCTGATCATCGAAGTCGCGCAAGTCTGGTTCCAGGTCTGGCAGCGGTTCGATGACTTCGGCTTGAATGGAAAGAGCGTCGACCAGGTCGTCGATCTCAGCCGATGTCAAGCCATGGCGGTGTGCCAGGCGGGGCAGCACGCGTCGCAACTCGTCGAGGATATAGGCGGACAGCAGCACATCGACCGAACCGTGGCGCCACGCCGCCAGGATCTTGCCGGGCACACTGGCCGGGTACGCAATGCCCGAAAGCAGAACATTGGTATCGAGCACTACGCGCAGCGTCGCCACGGCGGTTCAAGGCTTGTTTGTGGATGCGCGTACCGACGTCCGTTCAAGCGCGACGGCGGCCTCGATTTCGGCCAAGCCGCTCGCCTCGGGCACATCCGAAAAACCCGTTTCGATGCGCTGACATAGAGCGTCGAAGCGGCCTTGCATGCGACGAATGCGCTCGAACAAGCGCGCATCGACCAGCGCGGCGACTGGTTTGCCATCTTTGTTGATGACGATGCTGTCGTGCCGGTACTGCACGCAATTGATCATTTCGCCCAAGTTCTGCCTGAAGTTGACTGCGCTGGTTTCGGTAATCACGGTAACCTCTTTAGCATAACCATGGCGATCATTATGGTTTGATGTTTGTTCACGGTCAAGGCGTTCCCACGTGTCGGTCATCTGACGCACCCACTTTTTGGGGTCACGCCCACTTTTTGAGGGTCAGGTTTTTCCCAGTGCCTTGGGGAAAAGTCACGATCTGACCCCGCCCCGTGCTGCCGCTGCTGCTGGCACTGGCCGCGTTCGCGCTGACGCAGTTGCCACCGCTGTTCGAACTGCCGCTCGCCGGCTATGCGTCGGTCGCCCTGGTGCTGGTCGTCGGCATTGCCAGCGCGCAGCTGCTCACGCAGCTGCTTTTCGGCTGGCTGAGCGCCAAGCCCGGCGCCGTGGTCATCAGCCGCCAGGATTATCAGCAACTCGGTGGCGATTTCCAGCCCACCGATCTGGCACTGTGGCCGCTACCCGGGCATGAGGCGCAGGCCAGCGCCTGGCTGGCGCCGTGGGCTGACAGGTACGGCCTGGAAATCGCCGACAGCGCCACCATTCGCCGCTTGAGCCTGTCGATTTTCGACAAGAGCTTCGCCGTGACCTACGCGCTCGAAGCCGCAGCGACGCTGATCGGCCTGTTCGGGCTGGCGGTAACGCTGGCCGCCAGCGTCTGGCTGCGCGCCCGTGAACTGGCGACGCTCGGCGCGCTCGGTTTCGACCGCCGCATGCTGAGCCACGCGGTGATGGTCGAAGGCGCGCTGATCGCCGCCGTCGGCCTGCTCATCGGCATGGCCTGCGGCGTCGCCATCGGTTCCATCCTGACGCACGTCGTCAATCCGCAGGCTTTTCACTGGCGAATGGCGCTGGCGATTCCCTGGACGGCGGTCTGTGCTGGCGCCGCCATCACTCTGGCGGCAGCGGTACTCGCCAGTCGCTACGCGGCGCGCCAGGCGACCCGACTGCCGGTCGCGCAGGTTCTGGCCAACGCCCAGTAGGCGAAAGGAAACCGACTCGTGCGCCGCCGCAGCTTCCTGTGCACTCCCCTGCTCCTGCCGACGCTGGCCCTGGCCGCGCCGGTGCGCCAGCTACCCGGTGCAGATCGAAATCCGTCTCGGCGAGCTCAGCGTGCGCACGCGACCGATTCTCGACGATCAGGAGCTTTCGACCAGCCGGCCGCTGCCCGTCGTCTATTGGGAAGGTCTGGTGCGTCTGGAAGGCAGCCTCAGCGGCCGCGGCGACCTGGAAATGACCGGCTACACCGGTCGCCTGCAGATGTAGGAGCGGGCGGGCGCCGATCGGGCCAGGCGTTTACACCAAGTCGTAGTTGAGATCTATTTGGGCTTGTGCAATATAGCAGCGTTTGCTGATCGCTGACTGTCAGCGCATGATCGTCGCTTGTCGACCCCTTGCAGCCGTCTGTCGCTTCAATTATCCAACTGCAGCTAACCGAATGGAGCAGTGGCACGTCCTACCTCTCAAGGGCAGCACGTCGGTAATTCAGACCTTTCGTATCCAGCAAATTGCTATCACTCCACGTTCAGGTTCACCGGCGGCAATGGAGCGCAGCGGAATTGTTGTCTGTTACGGCGCAATACTCTGCGGTCAAAGTGAACCGCTCCGAAAGTCACGGCAAGACTGGCAAGCCAAGCTCTTTGAGAAAGGCATTGTGTTTTTCCCTTGCCTTCTCGATGTCTCCGCCAAAGTGAGCAACTTGGCATTGACCGCCGGCAAATCGACTTCCGCGTCCGCCTGCGCCGTGCTGATATAGCGCGAGATGTTCAGGTTGTAGCCGTTGGCTTCGATCTCGTCCATCGGCACGCGGCGGGCGTAGCGTTCTTCTTCGCGGCGGAACTGGTAGGTGGCGATGATCTTGTCGATGTGCTCGGGCAGCAGGCGGTTTTGCCGCTTGTCTTTCTCGAAGTGCTCGGCGGCATTGATGAACAGCACGTCATCAGGCTTCTTGCATCTTTTCAGCACGAGAATGCACACCGGAATACCGGTGGAGAAGAACAGATTGGCGGGCAGGCCGATCACCGTGTCGATATGGCCGTCTTTCAGCAGCTTTCTGCGGATGCGCTCTTCCGCGCCGCCACGGAACAGGACACCGTGGGGCAGGATGATGGCCATCACGCCATCCTGCTTCAGGTAGTGGAAACCGTGCAGCAAAAAGGCGAAGTCGGCGGCGGACTTGGGGGCCAGGCCGTAGTTCTTGAAGCGCATGTCCTCGCCCAGCGCGTCGGTCGGCTGCCAGCGGTAGCTGAACGGCGGATTGGCCACCACCGCATCGAACTTCGGCATCCGGGCCGGGTTCATCGCGCGCAGCATGTGCCAGTCGTTGGTGAGCGTGTCGCCGTGATAAATCTCGAACTCGGAATCCTTCACCCCGTGCAGCAGCATGTTCATGCGCGCCAGGTTGTAGGTGGTGATGTTTTTTTCCTGCCCGAATATCTTGCCGATGGTGCCGCCTGCGTCCTTAAGTCGTTTGCGAATGTTCAGAAGCAGCGAGCCCGAGCCACAGGCAAAGTCGAATACGCTGTCCAAATGCTTCTTGGGTCCTGTGGTCGGTTCCTGGCTGTCCAGGGTGACGATGCCCGACAAGATGCTGGAAATCTGTTGCGGCGTATAAAACTCGCCCGCCTTTTTGCCGGAGCCGGCGGCAAACTGGCCAATCAGATATTCATAGGCGTCGCCCAGCCTGTCCTTGTTGGTGGAAAACTGCGCCAGCCCCTCGGCAATGGCCTTGATGATGGTGCAAAGCTTGGCATTACGCGCTTCGTAGGCCTTGCCCAACTTTTCCGAATTCAGATTGATCTCGGAGAACAAGCCGCCGAAGGTGCTGGCGAAGGATTCGTTCTCGATATAGTCGAAGCCTTTTTGCAGGTTGTGCAGCAACTCCCCGTCTTGCGTGCGCGCCATCTCCGAGATGCTGCCCCAAAGGTAGGCGGGCTGGACCACGTAATGCGTCTTGCGGCGCATCTGTTTTTCAAACTCGGTGGTGTCGTCCGGGTTCTGCGCGTACCACACGGCCAGCGGCGTGCGGCGGTCGCCGCCGTCCTTGGACTTGTCCAGCTTGGGGTAATCCGGCCCCAGTTCTTTTTGCGCCGCCGTCTCGTAGTTGTCCGACAGGTAGCGCAGGAACAGGAAGGAGAGCATGTAATCGCGGAAGTCGTCCGCGTTCATCGCCCCACGCAGTTGGTCGGCAATGCTCCACAGGGTGTTGCCCAATTGCTTTTGGTCTTGATCGGTCATGTGTTCTTCTTTTTACTCGGTGTCTTGGGCAACTGTTTCACTGCCCGGTCGAAATCGGTCTCCCGTGTGTCGGCGTGGGCACTACGGGCCGTGTTGAATTGTTCGTACTCGGCCTCAGCAAAGGCCTTGGCCATGTCGTGCGAGATTTTGCCGGCGTGGTTGAGGATGTCGCGGTCGTTGATGGACAAAAAGCCATGCAGCTTGGCGATCCAGTCGCTCATGTGCATGGGGACGCGGCGCATCGCCTGACCTTCGGCGAACACCAGATACTGCTCTACCAGATTGTTGAGCGCGGCCAGTTCGTCGGCATTGAGGTAATTCTTGGCGATGCCCACGTCGGCCTTACGCACCTTGCCGCCCCGCCAGTTGGTCAACCCCATGTTGGGCTGATGCTTGTCGGCGCGGCGGTGGATGATCTCCGCCGCCGTCTGCCCGGTAATGGCCCAGTGCATCTTGTTTTGTACCGTCTGGAAAAACGCGATGCTCTCCGGCTGGGTGGGGTCGTAATCGACGCTGGTGGCGTAGATGTCGGTAATCTTTTGATAGAAGCGCCGCTCACTGGTGCGGATGTCCTGAATGCGCCTCAGCAGCTCATCGAAATAGTCGAAGGGCTGATCCGGGTTTTTCAGGCGCTCGTCATCCAGCACAAAGCCCTTGACGATATACTCGCGCAGCCGTTGCGTCGCCCAGATGCGAAAGCGCGTCGCCACCGCGCTCTTCACCCGGTAGCCCACCGACAAAATCATGTCGAGGTTATAAAACGCCATGTTGCGCGCCACCGCTCGCGCGCCCTCCGTGCGAACCTGTCGGAAATCCCGACAGCTTGCCGCCTCCTCCAGCTCGCCCTCGTCGTAGATATGCTGAATATGCTCCACCACATTGGTGCGCGAGGTCTGGAACAACTCCGCCATCTGCTGCTGGGTCAGCCACAGGGTTTCATTCTCCAGCCGCGCTTCCACCTTCAGGCGACCGTCCTCGGTCTGGTAGATCAGCATCTGGCCAGCCGGAGCCGTTGAATCCGTGTGTTGATCGGTCATGCCGGTACCTTGTCCACTTGGCGCGGCACCGGCTGACGCGCCAGCCCGGGGAAGATCTGCTGCATCAGGCCTTTTTTATGAGTCTTGAGCGCGGCGAGTTTTTGGGTTTGGGCGGTGAGGAGGTCGTCGAGGGACGCGAGGCAGTTGGCGATTTCTTGTTGTTCAAGCGGCGAGGGAATCAAGACGGAAATTCGCGCGAAGTCTTTGTAATAAAGCCTCAATCTATCCAGTGTTAGACCTTGCGAATGGGACGTGAGAAGTTGCAAGTACTTTGGTAACTTAAATAAATACCCAAAGAAATCTGGGCATGTATCGCTTTCTGGCGAAAACACGACGTAAGCGGGGCTAACCATGCAGTCTTCCTTAGCCACACCAAACGCCCCTTGCCACATCCGCATCATGTTGTAAGCAATGTCACCCCTGCGTACTTTTTTATTGCCGCCGAATTCCGCAATAGCTTCAACGTTGCCCTGCTGGGCTTTGAGTCGCTGGGCGGTTTCCAGATAGGAAGCTCTCAGAGAACGCAACTCATCCTCGGGCAAAATGGCATTGATTGTTTGCTCTTGCGCTTCATCAATGTCGGTATATTGGTCGCGTTGGGTCTTGAGGCGCTGCACTTCCTTGAACCGGTTGATGAATTCGATACGCGCTGCATCACCCTTTAAGTTGTAGACGGCTTGAGGCTCGCAAACCAGGTTCCTTTGCTTCATATACTGCTCCATCGCCGCAACTGCTTTCTGTATTTTTCAATCACCACCGGGGCAGGGTCCACCAGCCAGATTTCCTTGGCCGGTTTGCCGGCCTGGCCGGAGAAGAGGCCGATGGCGGTTGTCCACGGCGTCTTTTGCTGGCGGAAGTCGAGAATGTTGCCGTAGGGCTTGGTGTCGTTGAGCAGGGTGGAGGCCTTGAACGAGGTGAGTGTCTTGCCGCTGCCGGTGGTGTGCCAGATGTAGCCGTTGCCGCAGCGCTGATGGATGCAATCGACAATCGCCTTGACGGCATAGATTTGATACGGCCGCATCATCAGCAGCTTTTGCTCGCTGGCGACCAGCACCATGTAGCGGCTGATCATCTCGCCCAAGGTGCATTTGGCGAGGAAGGCGTCGGCGAAGCTGTCCAGATGGGTGATCCTGGTGTTGTCCACGTCCGCGAACTGGTACAGCGGCAGGAAGCGTTCGTCGGCATTGAAGCTGAAATGGCGGCTGTTGTTGTTGGCGAAGTACCAGGTGTCGCTGCGGTTGCTGACGATGAACAGCTGCAGGAAGCAAAGCAGGGTTCTGCTGTAGCCATTGCCGGGGTCGTTCTTGTAATCGACAATCTGCTGCATGGCCCGGCGCGGGCTGATTTGCAGGGTCTTCAGCTCGATCTGGACGGCCGGAATGCCGTTGATGAGCAGGATCACGTCGAAACGGTGGTGGCTGTAGTCGGTGCTGATGCGGAGCTGGTTGACCACTTCGAAGCTGTTCTTGCACCAGTCCTTGATGTTTACCAGCGTGTAGTAGAGCGGCGTGCCGTCGTCGCGCTCGAAGCTGTTGCGCTCGCGCAGGTGGCGGGCGGCAGCGAACACGTCCGGGGTGACGATGGATTCCAGCAGGCGGGCGAATTCGGTGTCGGTAAGGTGAACGCGATTGAGCGCCTCGAAGTGATGGCGGAAGTTGTGTTCCAGCGCGGCGCGATCGCGGATGTCCTTGCGGTTGGTGTATTTGAGGTCGCCCAGTTTCTCGATCAGGGCTTGCTCGATTTCTCGTTCAGTCATTGATGGTGTTCTGTGCTGTTTTGGATTGCGCTTATTGATGATGCATGAGGATAGCGTTTATCCATAAACTTGGCGGGCAGAATCCCTGTTCCTTTAACTCGGTGTGTACTGGCGCCCCGATTTTAACCGCGTTGCGCAACGGGTTTAGGTCGTTTCGTGTGGAACCGCCGCCAGTGAGGCGGATGGCTCCGCCGAGCCCTTCGGGCGCCCCCACCCGCCGGTGGCGAGGAGTTAGCAGTGCGCCGCTTCGAATCCGGCATCGGCCAGCATTTCGACCCGGCGCGGCGACAGGTTCATATCGACGAGGAGTTTCATGCGATGAGCAGCATTACCTCGCGTTCTTCGGCACGCCGCGCGGCATAGCGAATGGCTTGCATGACGTCCTCGCGTTCAAGGTAAGGATAATCGGTCAGAACTTCCTCGACGCTGTGCCCCGCGCCGACTTGCCCCACGACCATGCCGACCGTGATACGCATCCCGCGGATGCATGCCTTGCCACCCATCACGTCGGGCTGCTGGGTGATGCGATCAAGTTGTCCCATGTGCTACTCCTTAGCAAACCTCATGGTCAGGCGAGAGCTTAGAGAGGTGAATCGTTGGGCTTCGCAGGCTCAGCCCAACCTACGAAAAGCACCGGAACCACGGGAACCACCGGAACCACGGGAACCACGGGAACCACGGGAACCGCAGCGATGACGGCGCGCCTCAGACCAGCCCGTCAAAGAGCTGCACCTGCACCGTATCACCGACGGCGACGGAGCCGCGCTCATGTTCCAGGACGATGAAGCAATTGGCGTCGGACATCGAGCGCAGGACGCCGGAGCCCTGGGCGCCGGCCGGGCGGACGCTCCATTGGCCATCCGCGTGGCTGAGAATGCCGCGCTGGAACTCGGTGCGTCCAGGGGCTTTTTTCATCGCCACCCTGCTCACCGCCGGCAGCAGCGGCACGCGGGGCAGCGGATTGGCGCCCATCAGCAGCTGCAGTGCGTCGCGCACGAACTGGTAGAAAGCGGCCATCACCGCGACCGGATTTCCCGGCAGGCCGAACAGCCAGGCCGCGTGCCGATCACCACCCTCCCCACCATCACCCCCCTCACCGCCGCCGCGAGCGCCGAGGCGACCGAAGGCCATCGGGCGGCCGGGTTTCATGGCGATCTTCCAGAACAGCACTTCGCCGAGCTGCGCCATCAGCGGCTTGACGAAATCGGCCTCGCCGACCGAAACGCCACCGCTGGTGATCACCACATCGGCCGCGGCGGCGGCGGCGCGGAAGGCAGCTTCGAGAGTCGCGGGATCGTCGCGGACGACACCGAGGTCGAGGACCTCGCAGCCGAGGCGAGTGAGCATGCCGAAAATGGTGTAGCGGTTGCTGTCATAGACTTCGCCGTCGGCGAGCGGGGTACCGATCGAGCACAGCTCGTCGCCGGTCGAGAAGAAAGCGACGCGCAGACGGCGGTAAACGCTGACCTCGGCACAGCCGAGCGACGCCATCAGGCCGAGTTCTGCCGGGCGGATCAAGCGCCCGGCGGCAAGCGCCGGCTTGCCGGCAGCCAGGTCCTCGCCCGCCAGGCGGATATTCTGGCCGGCGCGCTGGCCGGCCGGGACGATGACCTGATCGCCGTCGAGCTCGACCACCTCCTGGATCACGACCGTGTCACATCCCGCCGGCGGCAGTGCGCCGGTCATGATGCGCACGCATTCAGCGGTGCCGACGGCGCCCGCGAAAACCTTGCCGGCCAGCGCCGTACCGATCACGCGCAGGCGCGTCTCGCCGCTGCCCGCGAGATCGGCCTGGCGCAGCGCGTAACCGTCCATTGCCGAATTGTCGTGCGCCGGGACATTGAAGGGCGCGATCACGTCGCTGGCCAGCACGCGACCCAGGGCGCTGCGTAGCGCCACACGCTCCTGGGTACGTACCGGGGTGAGCTGGCTGCGAATGAAGGCACGCGCCTGCTCGACCGACAGGGCGTCGGGGTCGTAATCGCTCAGGCAGCTGAAACGGGCAGTGAGACTCATGGCGACGGGCCTTGAAGGATGATGGTGATTAGTGACTCGCAGCGCGCAGCGATGGCGCCCGACCGACAAGCAACGTCAGCCAGCCGCGCTCAGCCGCCGGTCATGGACATGAAGCGCACTACCTGCGGGGCGTTCATCTGATTGCTGAAGTCGTGGCCTTTGGCCTTGATGCCCATGCTGTGGACGATGGCCGCGCGCAGCGGGCGATCGTCGGTCGGATGCGCGCGCAGCAGCGGCAGCAGATGGCTGGCGTCGTTGTTGCCAAGGCAGGGATAGAGTTCGCCGCGCGCGGTGATGCGCACCCGGTTGCAGCTGTCGCAGAAATTGTGGCTGTGCGGGGAGATGAAACCGACGCGCGTCGAGCTTCCCGGAATGCGCCAGTAGCGCGCCGGCCCGCCCGAGCTTTCGGTCGACGGCAGCAGCACGAAACGCTCCGCCAGCCGTTGCATCGCTTCCTCGCTGCTGATGTAGGTCGACTGGCGCGCGTGGCCGATTTCGCCGAGCGGCATTTCCTCGATAAAGGAAATATCGATCCCGCGCTCAACGGCAAACTCGACCATCTCGGGAAACTCGTCGTCGTTGGTGCCGCGCATCATCACCGTGTTCAGCTTGAGGCGCTGGAAACCGGCGGCCTGCGCGGCATCGAGACCGCGCAGCACCTTGGCCAGTTCACCGACGCGCGTGATCGCCTTGAAGCGCTCGGCACGCAGGGTATCGAGACTGATGTTGAGGCGTTTGACGCCGGCGGCCAGCAAGGCCGGTGCAAAGCGATCGAGCTGCGAACCGTTGGTGGTCATCACCAGCTCCTTCAACCCGGGCAGGACGGCGAGTCGTTCGAGCAACCAGACGACGTTTTGACGAACCAGCGGCTCACCGCCGGTGACGCGCAGCTTGGTCACGCCGAGATCGACGAAAGTGCTGGCCAGACGCAGGCATTCCTCGAGTGTCAGCACCTGCGCCCGCGGCAGGAAAGTCATTTCCTCGGCCATGCAGTAGCTGCAACGGAAGTCGCAACGGTCGGTAATCGACAGGCGAACATAGGTCACGTGCCGGCCGTACTTGTCCACCAGCGTCCCGGCGGCATGCCGCGAGCTGGCCGGTGAAGTCGGCGGGGTGAAGCCGACCAGCGAATCCGGAATGGCCTCCGGGGTCAGCGATTCGTTGCGCATGGGAGAGGCTCCCTGGGGCCTGCCTGTGGCGGCGTGAAGTGGTCAAGATGAGAACGGTTCGCAGCGGATTATAGCGAACTTTGCCCCACTCCGACGCACTCGTGAGCGCCTGCCTGGCCGCCCGTGGTGGCCAGGCAGGCGGCAGGGCTGGTGACCACACCAGCCCTGCCTGACGGCGGTTACAGCGCAGGTGAAAAAGCGGCTACCGACTCAATCGTCGCCGTTCATGAAACCCAGCAGGTGCAGCAGGCTGGTGAAGAGGTTGAAGATGGCGACGAACAAGGTCACCGTGGCCATCACGTAGTTGGTTTCGCCACCGTGAATGATGTTCGAGGTTTCATACAGGATCAGCCCCGACATCAGCAGCACGAAGGCCGCCGAGACGGTCAGCGAGAGCGCCGGAATCTCGAAGAAAATGGCCCCCAGCCCGGCCAGGAAAGCAAGCAGCACGCCGACCATCAGGAAGCCGCCCATGAAGCTGAAGTCCTTGCGCGTCGTCAGCGCATAGCCCGACAGACCGACGAAGATCGTCGCCGTGCCGGCCATGGCCATCATCACCGTCTGGCCGCCATTGGCCAGGCCGAGGTAATGACCGATGATCGGCCCCAGGGTATAACCCATGAAGCCGGTCAGGGCGAACACCGAGGCCACGCCCCAGCCGCTGTTGCGCAGCCGGTTGGTGAGGAAGAGCAGGCCAAAGTAGCCGACCAGGGTCACGATCAGCCCGGGATGCGGCAGCTTCAGGGCCACCGAGACGCCGGCGGTGAGGGCCGCGAACAGCAAAGTCATCGACAGCAGCAAATAGGTGTTGCGAATCACCGTATTGGTGGCAATTGCCGACTCGCTGCGGCTCTGCGCGACGCGGGTCGCGGTCTGGGTATTGAAAGTACTCATTCTGAACTCCTGTTGGGAAAAGATTTGAAGCCGCTGCGGGCATGCCGCAGGCGGCTCAAACGGTCGTTGTGGTGAGGTCTGCCGGCGGCACAGCCACGGACAGAGCCGCGCGGGCGTCCCTGCTGCGGCCAGGCTGCCGCTGGCGCTGCCGCGCTACCTGGCGGGCCAGCGCCCGCCCGGCACGATCGACAGCACGATCGATGGCCAGGTAGAGATCGGCCTGGGTGTCATCGATGCGCACGTCGGCGGCGCCGGCAACGGCGACCTGAATGCGGCAGCGCTTGTCCTTGCCGCCGCGCGGCCCGTTGATATCGGATAGAACCACCGAGACACTATTGACCCGGTCGTGTGCCCAGTCGATCGAGAAGCCGAGGCGCCGCTGAACGTGATCGCGTACTTCCGCGCTGAGCTCAAAGCCCCTGGCTTGGGTGTCGATATGCATGCATGTCTCCTCTTCTGCGTTGATCGGAAGAGGCAGTCTAGGACATGCCGAGACATCCGACCAATCGAATATACTGTCTCGATAGATCATTTTTTCTTTCCTGTTTTGCTTGCCTGTTTTTTACGGACGCTCATGGCCTCGCTCAATTACAAACACCTGCGTTATTTCTGGATGGTCGCCAAGTGCGGCGCCATCGCTCGCGCCTGCGAACAGCTGCACCTGACGCCGCAGGCAGTCAGCGGCCAGTTGCGCGAGCTGGAAGAATCACTCGGCGTCGAGTTGTTTCGCCGCGTCGGCCGCGGCCTGGAACTCACCGGCGCCGGGCGGCGCATCCTCAGCTACGCCGACGAGATATTCGCCATTGGTGATGAATTGCTGGAAGTTGCTCGTGACCAGACGATGACCCAGAGCCTGCCCTTCGCCGTGGGCATTGCCGATTCGGTGGCCAAGTCGGTCGCCCTGCGGCTCGTGGAACCGGTGCTGCACCTGCCGGAAGCAGTCCGCCTGATCTTCCGTGAAGGACGCCTGACCGGATTGCTCGCCGACCTCGCCGTGCATCGCCTGGACATGGTGATCGCCGACCGACCGATGCCGGCGAATCTGAATGTGCGCGGCTACAGCCACCCACTCGGCGAAAGCGACCTCACCGTCTTCGGCGCACCAGGCTTGCTCGCCACCTTGAACGGCCGCTTTCCCGCACTGCTCAACGGCGCCCCGTTTCTGATGCCTGGCGACGACGTGGCGATCCGCTTGCGCCTTGAACAGTGGTTCGAAGCCAGCCGCCTGCACCCGCGCATCGTCGGCGAATTCGACGACAGCGCGCTGCTCAAGTCATTCGGTCAGGCCGGAGCCGGTCTCTTCGTCGCACCGACGGCGATCGCCGCCTACGTCAGCGATCAGTATCGCGTCCAGGCCGTCGGTCGTATCGACTCGATCGCCGAACAGCTGTTCGCGATCACTACCGAGCGGCGCCTGAGCCATCCGGCCATCGTCGCCGTCATTCAGGAGGCGCGCGACAAGGTTTTTGGCGCCATCAAACGCGCCCCACGGCGCTCCGCAAAAGCCAGTCAAGCTGCGGCCGAGACGGCAGTTAAACCGGCACGCTCACGCGCTCGCTCGCGGTCGTCCGGGGATGCCTCCTGAGCCTCGCCAACAAGCGGGCACTGCTCCCTCGCCGGGCGGCGTCGGCAAACACGGCCGGGCGCGCGAACACTTCGGAATTTTCGATGTATCTTTGTAAATATTTCTGCTTTTCTGCAGAATTTCGTCGGTCTATGCTGGCCCCTCTTCAATCGGGACTTCAGAGGACGACCATGAAAACCTTCTCCTTGCTGGCAGCCATTCTGGCTCTCGGCTTGACATTGACTGTCGGCGATGCAGACGCCGCTGGCAAGCGCTTCGGCGCCGGCAAATCCTCGGGCATGCAGCGCGACTCGATGAGCACGAACAAGTCTGCCGACGCAGCACCGGGCGCTGCCAAGGCGCCGGCAGCGGCGGCTGCGCCGCAAGCGCAGCCCAAGCGTTCGTGGATGGGTCCGCTCGCCGGTCTCGCCGCCGGCCTCGGACTGGCGGCCCTGGCTTCGCACCTCGGCTTCGGCGAGGAAATGGCCTCGATGCTGATGATCGGCCTGCTGGTGATGGCCGCGGTACTGGTCATCGGCTTCATCATGCGTCGCCGCGCCGCCGCCCGACAGGCCGGCATTGGTGCTCCGGGCGGCCTGCAATACGCCGCGACCGGCCCCGCCAGCGCGGCGACGAATCGCGGCCGCAGTGATTCGCCGCTGCTGCCGTCCACGCCGACCGACGCATCCTTTTCCGGCAGCTCTGCCGCCCCGGCTGCGCCTGTGGCGTCGGCGCTGTCTGGCGCAGCTTCCGCTTCGCCAGCGGCAGCCGAAGCGCCCGGCGCGAGCAGCGGCAACATCCCGCTCGACTTCGACGCCGCCGGCTTCGTGCGCAACGCCAAAGTCAGCTTCATTCGACTGCAGGCCGCCAATGATGCCGCCAACCTCGACGACATCCGCGAGTTCACCACTCCCGAGATGTTTGCCGAGATCAGCATGAACATCGCCGAGCGCGGCGACGCAGCGCAGGAAACCGACGTGGTGACCATCGAAGCCGACGTGCTCGACGTCGCAGAAGAGGCCAACCGCTACGTGGTCAGCGTCCGTTTCTCCGGTCTGATCCGGGAAGACCAGGACGCAGCCGCCGAGCCCATCGACGAGGTATGGCATCTCGTCAAGCCACGGCAAGGCAAGGCCGGCTGGCTACTGGCCGGTATTCAACAGGTGCAATAGCGGGTGGTCTGACGCCCGAGCGCCAGCAACTGCAGGCAACTGTTGTTGCTGGCGCCTGGCGTCAGCCGGCGTCAGCGTCAGCGGTGAGCCGTGTCAGCCCTATCAGCCTTGTTCGCCCCGAAACCTGGAAGCGTCGCCAGCCGTGTCAGATCGGCGGGCCGATCGACGTCCCAGAGAGCCGGCAGCTCGCACCAGCGCAGGCCCAGCGCCAACAGGCGCTGCCGCGTCTGGGCCATGACCCGTTCGCTGCCCCAATCGACGCCTTCGAAGAGGCCGGGCTGCGGGCAACGCAAGCCAAGCAGCACGTAGCCGCCGTCTTCGGCCGGAATGAAGACCGCATCATTGCGGCCCGGCTGCCCGTCGCTCAGCGCCCTGGCCGCCGCCGCGAGATGCTCCGACTGCAGTGCCGGACAGTCTGTTCCGATCAATAACAGCGGCGCGGCGTGGGCGGCAAAAGCCGCCGCCATGCGGGCGCCGAGGTCGTCGCCGGATTGCTCGCGACACTCGATTCCACAACACCGACGAAGCGCCCGAAAAAAACGGTGCTGGCCGTCCGGTGCGACCCACAGGCTAACGTCGCCCAAGGCCGCGCGCCTGGCCACCGCCAGCGCGCGCAACGTCAACCGGCGCTGCAAGCGTGCCGCACCGGCGGCGCCGAGGGCTGGAATCAGCCGCGTCTTGGCGGCGCCGGCCTGCGGCGCACGCGCAAAAACGGCCAGCGCCGGCAGCTCAGGGCTGGCGCGGAGAATAGCCATAGCGAACGGCCAGCTGCTGCGGGTCGGCGCCAAAAAAATAGCTCGCCCGCAAGCGCCACATCAGGACGATGGTGCGCAGCACGCCATGCTTCTCCCAGCGCCGCCCCGAGGTACGCACGCGGGCGCGCAAACACGCCGGTCGCGCGACAGCTTTGAGCCGCCTGGAAAGCGCGATGTCCTCCATCAACGCGACTTCCGGAAAAGCGCCAACCGCCAGGAAAGCATCGCGGCGCACGAACATCGCCTGATCGCCGGTGGCGATCCCGGTCCAGCGTGAGCGCCAGTTCATCATCGCCGCGACGAGCGGCAGCAGGGGATGGCGGCCGTCGATAGAAACGTCGAAGCGCCCCCACACCGCGCCGCCGGCAATCGCCGCGCCAATCAGCGCGTCGGCGTCAGGCGGTAGCGTCGTATCGGCATGCACGAAAAGCAGCACTTCGCCGCGACTGGCCCGCGCACCGACGTTCATCTGCAGCGCTCGCCCGCGCGGCGCGTCGAGCAGCCGGTCGGCGCCGGCCGCCGCCAGCGCCGCCGTGCCATCGTTGCTGCCACCATCGACCACCAGCAGCTCGGCACCGCAGGCACGCAGCGCCTGCAGCTTCGCCAATTGCGCCACGACCGTCGTCGCTTCGTTGAGCACCGGCAGAATCAGCGACAGCAAGGGCGGGCGCCCGGCGCAACCGTCACTCATCGCTCATCGCTCATCACTCATCACGCCAAGAGCGGCAGCGCCGTCGGAAACTACTCGCCACGCTCTTTGCTTGCCGGCTCGACGACGAAGCGACGGCAGGCCTCATGCAGGAAGCTCATCTGCTTCTTGAAATTGGCGCAACCCTGGCACATCACCAGATGCACCCGCAGGCGCAGGCCTTCGCCGACCGTCAACTGGCGCTCCTGCCCTTCGGACAGCAATTGGGTGACCTCCCGGCAAGTCAACATCTATGTTCTCCGAAGCAGCGTTAATGTGAAAGTCGCGCAAGCGACTCACGAAACTCCCTTCTCCCCTCGCGGGAGAAGGGTCAGGGGAAGAGGGGAACGGTCATGGCTTTCATCATCAGGGGTGTTTCGACATGTCATGACCGTTGGTTGTCAGGCCTCGCGTACTCGCACGCGAGGCCATTGGAAAGCCTTCAACTCAGGAGAAGCGCAGGCAGCAAGGCGGCCGACCTCCCCCGGAAAACTTGCGATTATCCGTTATTTCACCCGTTGCCGGCTCGCTCCAGCGACGATCACGCTCGCCGACTCAGCGGCGAAAATGCTCGCCACTCAGCAAGCGCCCGATTGCCGAGCGGTGCAAAAAATGCCTCAATGCAAGCCATGGCCGGGATACTTGTAACAGTCGCGTGAGATCTTCACTTCTTACAACTGAATCCAGTCGAGCGGCTGCGGCCCTGTGCAGGGCGCTGAAGTGCGCGCCGGATTTCATTCCCCAGCCGCCGCTTCCAGCGCCAGGGTCAGTGCCTCGACATCGATCGGCAGGTAGCCGGTAATCTCCAGCTTCCGGTCCTCGAAAACGTCCGCGCCCGGCTGCCTGTCCTGCCACGCGGCGACTACCTCGTCGCGCTGCCGAATCAGCAACTCGACCTGCGGACGGTAGAGCCGCAGCATCGCCGTCAGCCAGCGATTCACTGCCCAGTTGGGGAAGGCATGGTCGATGGCGAAGCGGTCGAGCATGGCGATCATCTGCTCGGCCGGATACCACGTTTCCGCGGTCACCCAGCGATTGGTGCAGAAAAGACCGATCGGGAAACCCCAGCCGTCCATGGAAATCGCCACCAGGTGGCCAAGCGCTTCGTCGCCCGCCGGCCAGGCATCGCTGGCTTGCGGGTAGTCAAGCGGACGACAGCCCGGCGGCATGCCACCAGCGCGAAGGAAGAGATGGAAATGGCCATGCTCGAGCTCGCCGTCGCGATGCGTATGGTAGTAGTACTGCGCGTGCGTTTGGCTATCGAAAACGTCGTCACGGGGATAGTGTTCGAGTTCAACGAACTCGCCCTGCCCGCGCAGGACCTCGCCAACGAGATTGATGCCCGCCTTTTCGAGAACGCGGTAACACTCGCGAATCTCGCGGGCGGCAGCGAGCATCGAGGCGCGGCGCTGAGGACTCAGACTGTCCAGGCTGGGGGAAAGCTTCATGTCGGCAAGCTGCAGAGTAAACTGCGGTGAAAGAAGCTCACGGAGGCCGGCCGTTCAATAGCTGGCAGCGGCGCCGGGGTTCTTCGCCGCGCAGGGATTGGCTTTCGTGGCAGGCGGCCGATAGCCCTTCTGGAGATCCGCCACATAGGCCGTCAGCGCAGCCAGCTCTTTCGATTCCCAGGGCAGGGGCTTCGCCGCGAGCGGGTTGACAACGCAGAACTGGACGAACTCGTCGAGGTGCACCTGGCTCATCCCGGCGCTCTTCGCCATTTGCACGACGTGCGGATAAGGCTGCGCGAAGGAAGGCTGAAAAGCGCCGTAGTTCTGATGGCAGGTATTGCACGACATGCCATTGGTAGACAGCTTGCTGTCCTTGAACAGGGCTTCGCCAAGCTTGATCAGCTCGCCCTGGTCGCCCACGTAGGGCCGGTAATTGGCGGGACGAGTCAGCTCCTTGGCAGCGCAGGGATTTTTCGCAGCACACGGGTTCTTCGCAGCGCAGGGATTCTTCGCAGCGCATGGATTGCTCACCCGGCCACTGCGATTCCTCGCCGCACAGGGACTGCAGGCCGCCGTGGCAAGCAGGGGGCTGCCGAGGGTCGCCGCCATCAGGCCGGCCGAAAGCATCGCCCGAGCAACTGGATTTCGAGATCTGGTCTTCGTATTCATCGGTCCTCTCCTTTGCAGTGCAAGCACCATTGTCAAGGCAGGCGACCCGCGCCAGCGTGCCCGGCACGGCGACTCTGCGCAAAACGGTTCCAAACATGGCCTTGATTTTTCGGCAGAAGCCGGCTGTCCAAGAGGCCATGAGCGACGAGCATACGCCAAATCCGGGCAAGCCGGGCCGCGCCAGCCGAGCGCAACACCGCCCCCGCTCGACCGATTCCCGCCGGCAACGCCCTCCTCCCGCCCCTGGCTACCGGTGCAGGCGCATCAGGGTGCTCTTGCCAAACAGGCTCTCGACCAGATCCACCGCCAGTTCTGCGGTCATGTTGCGCAGATCGAGCGCCGGGTTGAGTTCAACAATATCGAGCGAGCGAAGCCGCCCGGTATCGGCAATCATTTCCATGCACAGCTGCGCCTCACGATAAGTCGGACCACCGCGTACCGTGGTACCCACTCCCGGGGCGATTTCAGGGTCGAGAAAATCGACGTCGAGGCTGACGTGCAGGTGCGTTTCCGAACCGACGCCCGCGAGCGCCTGCTCCATCGTTTCGCGCATGCCGACCTCGTCGACATAGCGCATGTCGAAGACCTCGATCCCGATTTCAGCCAGGAAGCGCTTTTCACCGTCATCCACACTACGAATGCCGATCTGGCGAATGTCCTGCGGCAACAGGGCCGGCACATGGCCACCGATTTCGGTCAGTGGCGATGGACCATAGCCACACAGGAAAGCGCCCGGCATGCCGTGGATGTTGCCACTGGGAGTCATGATGGCGGTGTTGAAATCCGCGTGCGCGTCGAACCACAGCACACGCAGCCGGCGTCCACTCGCGCGGCAGTGCCGGGCAACGGCGCTGATCGAACCGATGGCCAGACAGTGGTCGCCGCCGAGCATGATCGGCAGGCGCCCGTCCTGCAGCTCGGCGTACACCGCAGCGTGCACGCTGCGGTTCCAGGCCACGACTTCCTGCATGTGGCGGAAGCCATCGACCGCCAGCAGATCGGGATTGCCTGGGCCGCCCAGGTTGCCGCAGTCCCTGACCTCGACACCAAAGTGGGCGATGGCCGCGACGATGCCGGCAACGCGCAAGGCTTCCGGCCCCATGCGGGCTCCCGGCGTTCCGGCGCCGACGTCGGTGGGCACGCCGATGATGCTAACGGGAAGAATGGTCATGGCAGCCCTGGCAGTTTTGGTGTTCGTCATCAATGAAATCGGCCGAAACCCGCCACGACGAGCGCAAGCGGGTCGTATGCGCGGCCACACCAGCCCGCAGGTCATTGCGAGGAGGCGCAGCCGACGTGGCAATCCAGTTCCATCCTCTCACCATTTCCCGCCGCATGGGCATGGTGACAACGCAAAAAGCCAAACCTCTGGATCATCCGCCGCGGCCACTTTACACATCCGAGAGATTGACGCCTCTTGGTCGAAGCTCATACACTCTCGTCGGTTTTGTTGGATTTCAAGTCCTTCGAGGCCCGGGAAGCGATCGATAGCGGGTTCATCGGCAGGGTCTGCGGGGCACCGTGGTGCGCGCCCTGGCCCTGCTGGCGCAAGGGGAGACAGGAGTTTCCTGAGGCGCCTATGCGACTTTCACATTAACGGTCATGACTTGTCGAGATACCCCCGATCATGAAAGTCATGACCGTTTCCCCCTCTTCCCCAACCCTTCTCCCACGAGGGGAGAAGGGAGCTTCGTGAGTCGCAGACGCGACTTTCATATTTACGCAAGATTGCAAGAATTCGAGAATTCGAGAATCAATGTTCGGACGATCCAAACCCGTTGTCTTCGATCGCTATGAATCGCGCCGCTCGCGCAAGCTGATCCCGAACTGGCTGTGGCTGCTGCTTTTCGGCATCGCGATCGGCGCCGGCGCTTTGTTCTACGCGCAGCACCAACTGCTGCCGCCGCGGCTCTCAGCCGCCGAGGCCAGTCAGCTGCGCGCGGCCATGGATACGGCAGAACAGGAGCGTTCGCGTCTCGCCGCCGAACTGGCGCAGGCCAATAAGCAGCTTGAAGACGCGCTTGCCACGCAGACGCGCATGTCTGGCGAACTCGCTGCCAACCATGCCGACCTTGGCAGGCAGCGTGAGCATGTCGAGGCTTTGCTCGCCGCGCTGCCGTCTGACCCGCGCGACGGCATTGTCGGGATTCGTGCCGCGCGCTTCAAGGTCGACGAAGACCAGCTCGGCTATGACATGGTATTCACACGGGCCCAGGCGAAAGGCGCCCCATTTGCCGGCGTGATGCAATTGCACATCGCCGGCAAAACGGCCGGCGGCACCGAAACGACGATTGCGCTCGACCCGGTTGCCGTCAAAGTCGGCGAATACGAAATCGCCCAGGGCAGCCTGCCGATGCCGCGCGGCTTCGTCCCGCGCCAGGCAAGCATCCGCATCCTCGATCACCTCGGCGGCAAGCAGTTCGGCATGCGTGTGCTCAACGTGTACTAGGGTACTAGGCTTGGTGGCCCCTCGCACTGGCGGTGCGCAGTGCGCTGTGCGCATTCCGGCCTGCCCGGCAACGCGTGCCGGCGAGCGATAAAACGATGACCGTCGACGAAAAACGCCGGCAGAAAATGCTCGCCAGGAAGCGCAAAAGCCACGCCGCCCGCAAGCCTGTGCCGCAGCAGCCGCGCAACGCCCAGCCGCTGCCGCCGGCGCCGCTGCTGCCGATCCACGCGGCTCTGGCGACCAAAAACCTGTTTGCCAAGGGCATCGGCATGCTCGCCCTGGCGCGCAAGCTGCCCGACGGCCAGGTGGCCATGGCCACGTTTGTGGTGGACGTCTACTGCCTGGGCGTCAAGAGGGCCCGCTCCGGCATCCTCTCAGCAGACGAATGGGCGGCCTTCGCGCAGCGCCTCGACCTCGAAGCGATCGATCCCGGCTGCCTGCGCAAGCTGATCGAGGGCGCGGTCGCCTACGCCCGCGATCTGGGCTTCGCCCCGCATGCCGACTACGCCCGTGCCGCCGCCCTCTTCGGGAACATCGACGCCGCCACGTGTGCGCAGCGCTACACCTACGGCAAGGACGACAAGCCACTGTACGTAAGCGGGCCTGAAGACACGCCAGCGCAGTCGCGGCACATCCTGGAAACCCTGACCCGCCGCCTGGGAACCAAGGGCTTCCACTTCCTGACCGCTGGCGACCCCCAGCACGCGGGCCTTAGCGGCGAAGTGACAGGGCCGCTGACCGTGTGCAGCTACGAAATCACCGACCAGCCCATCCCCGACGCCGCCTTCGACCGACTGCCCGCCGAGGTGCAGGAACGGATCAACGCCCTCTACCCGAAAGTATTGAAGAGCCGACCACGGGAAGCGCTGGCCGAGGTGCGCGTCCTCATCGAGCAGTATCCCGACATTGCCCAGCTGTACAACTACCTGTACGCCGCTTGCCACAACATGGGCGAGCACGCCGAAGCCGCGCGCGTCAGGGAGGAGACGGTGCAGCGTTTCCCCGATTACCTGTTCGGCCGCATCGCCTGGGCCGAGGACTGCCTGAGTCGCGGCGAAACGGCCAGGATCGCCGAGATCTTCGAGCACAAACTCGATCTCAGACTGCTCTACCCCGATCGTGTGCGCTTCCACCTGTCGGAGGTCTTGGGCTTCCAGAGTATTCTCGCGCGCTACTTTCATGCCCAGGGCAAGCAGGAGCTGGCGCAAAAATCCTATGATCTGATGTGCGAAATCGACCCCAAGCACCCGAGCACCCGGCTTGTCCGTTCCACCCTCCACCCGTCACGACTTGGCAGGTGGCTGCGAGAAAAGCTGCTGCGGCCGTGAAAGCGTCGAGCGCAGGCCTTGCCCTTCCATGCTTGCCGTGTTTCGCAGGCGCGCCGCGGTGGGCGGGCTCAGGAGTGGCGATGAATGCACGACCATTGACTGAGGGAGCCGCCCCGTAAGCACCCGTCTGCATGGTCAACTTGCAGCACGGCCGATGCTTGCCTGGCTCACGCTATCGAGCTCCCTATTCCCGTCCCGGCCCCCCTCCCACACCCACCGTCATTGCGAGGAGGCGCAGCCGACGCGGCAATCCAGTGCCATCCTCTCACTGCCTTTCCGTCGCCTCGACAAGCCGCAGAGCCAAACCTCCGCAGGGCCACGTTGGCGACACCTCCGCGCAATGACGCGTCGGCGGCTGTAGCGCTGCTGCATTATTGACGAGACTTTCGGCAACGCAGACAGGAATGGAAGGCCGATGGATCGAGCGCCGATCAATGGAGGGCCGGTAGCCCTGCAGTGCCGCCCGTCAGAGGCGATCCTCGCCGCATCGCAAGCTTGCCATCCGCCGCCGAGCAGACAGAAGCACGCACAATGGTCGCCAATCCAACCACCGCCCAGCCGAAGCCATGCTCACGACCACCGAAAGCCCCCATGCATACCCACGCCGCATTCTCGTCGCCGTCACCGGCCTCTCGCCACAAATTGTCACCGAGACCCTGTACGCGCTTGCGGTTGAGCCATTGGGAGCCGCGTTCATCCCCACCGAAGTGCATTTGATCACCACGCGCAGCGGCGCCGAGAAAGCACGCCTGGCACTGCTCTCCGACGAACCGGGCTGGTTCCACCGCCTCTGCCACGACTACGCGCTACCGGCAATCCACTTCACTCCCGACACCATCCATGTTCTGGAAGGCGCTGACGGCAAGCCACTCGACGACATCCGCTCGCCGGCAGACAACCGCCGCGCCGCCGACGGCATCACCGCCCTCATCCGCCAGTTCACCGCCGACCCCGACTGCGCGCTGCACGTGTCGATCGCCGGCGGGCGCAAAACCATGGGCTTTTTTGTCGGCTATGCGCTGTCCCTCTACGGCCGCCCGCAGGACCAGTTGTCACATGTCCTGGTCTCCGAGCCTTTCGAGTCCAGCATTGGCTTCTACTACCCGACGCCATCGAGCCGGGTCATTGAAATGCCCGGTGGCCGCCTGGTCGACAGCGCACAGGCACAAGTGACCCTCGCCGAACTGCCTTTCGTCAGTCTGCGCCACGGCCTGCCCGAAGCGCTGCTCACTGGCCTCGCCAGCTACAACGAAACCGTCGCAGCGGCCCGCCGCGCCCTCGCGCCGGCACGACTGCAGATTGACCTGGCGACACGCCGCGTCGAGGCCGGCGGCAAAGTCTTTTCCTTGCCGCCGGCCGAACTCGCCCTGCTCAGCGTCTTCGCCCGTCGCGCGCAGCACGGTGAAGAGCCATTGCCGGCGCCGGCCAAGGAACTCCCCGACAGCGACTGGAAAAATCGCTATCTGGTTGAGTTGCGCTGGATCGCCGGGCCGATGAAAGACCTCGACGAGACCGAACGCGCCCTGCGCAAAGGCATGGACGGTGGTTACTTCTCGGCGCACCTGTCGAAACTCAAGAAGATCCTCAGGCGCGAGCTCGGCCCCGCCGCCGAGGCCTACCTGATCAGCGACGGTGGCAGCCGTCCGCGTCGCTACAGCCTGGGCTTGCGCCCGACGGCGGTCAGTTACGGCAAGATCGAAAACTCCCCTAATGTCGAATGGGATCTGGCATAGACTGCCATCCGGAATAGAAAGGAAAACGAAGATGAACGCCACCACCACCAGCACCACCGCCCACAACCCTGCCCGGATGCCGACATGAGCACACTGATCAGTTTTCTCGGGAAAGGCCAGGCTGACCCGCAGACCGGCTACCGCACGGCCAACTATCGTTTCGACGATGGCTTTTCGCGCCGCGTGCCCTTCTTTGGCCTGGCCCTGGCCGAATACCTCAAGCCCGATCGCCTGGTGCTCGTCGGCACGGCGAGCAGCATGTGGGACGTCTTCTTTCATCGCGAGGGTGCCGACGACGAGGCCGTGCTGCAACTGATGGCGGCTGTCGAAACCGGTGAGGTCGACCAAGACATGCTGGAGCTACCGCGCAGGCAACTCAGTGAACGCCTCGGCGTAGCGGTCGACTGCCTGCTTATTCCCTATGCGCGAGACGCCGCCGAACAGGCCGGGATCCTGCGCCTGCTGGCCGCCGTCGTGCCCCCCGCAGAAGAGCTGTACATCGACGTCACGCACGGCTTTCGCCACCTGCCGATGCTCGCGCTGGTCGCCGCACGCTACCTGGCCCGCGTCGTCGGTGTCAAGGTCCAGGAACTCTATTACGGCGCCTTTGAGATGACGACGCCGGAAGGCGAAACGCCGGTGCTGCGGCTCGGCGGCCTGTTGGCGATGCTCGACTGGGTGGATGCCCTGGCCAGCTACGACAAGGACGGCGACTACGGCGCCTTCTCGCCACTGCTTGCCGCCGATGGCATGGAAAAAGGTCGCGCCGACCTGCTGGCACGCGCCGCCTATTTTGAACGAACCAACAACCCGGTGAAAGCGCGCGAAAAGCTGAACAGCGTTTTTCCCTCGGTCGAAGCGCACCGCGGTCCCCTCGGCGAGCTGTTCGGCGAGACACTCGCCAAACGCATCAGCTGGTTTCGTGCGCCGATGCGCAACGATTGGGAGCTGACGCTTGCCGACGCCTACCGTGAGCGCGGCGATTACCTGCGCGCGGCCACTTTCATGTACGAGGCTTTTGTCACCGGGGCATGCAATGTACGCCGCGTCAACCCCAACGAGTTCAGGGAACGTGATGAGGCCAGGAGCGGCGCCAGGGAGGCGCAGCCGGCGTTCAGGGAACTCGAAAACCTGCGCAACGCCATGGCGCACGGCGTTCGCCCGCGTGCGGCGCAGGAAGCGCGGACGCTCGACGACGAGAGTGCTCTGCGCGCCACACTCAAGTCTCTGCGCAAAGACCTCTTCCAGCCCTGACCAGGAGCCCCGACCCTCATGAAGTTTCTCGAACAATCGGCACGCGTCGCCTTGGCCGCCTTCCTGCACGACGTCGGCAAGCTCGCCGAGCGCGCCGGCATCGATCATCACGGTCGCCTCGATGCGCATCGCACGCTCTATTGCCCCTGGCACCAGGAGGGCAGCGACCCGCGGCGTGGCTATCACAGCCATATCCACGCCGCCTACACCGGCCTCGCCTGGGACGAACTCGAAGCGACGGGACATTTCCCCGATCTTCGCCGCGACGCGCCGCCATTCTCGACGTCAACCGACGACAACGCCACCGACTCGGCGGTCAACGCCGCCAGCGCGCACCATCGGCCGGACACCTTCCTGCAGTGGATCGTCGCCACCGCCGATCGCGTGGCCTCGGGCTTCGAACGCGACAAGTTTGATAGCGAGTACAACAACAAGAAAGAACGCGAGAACCACTACCGCGCGCGTCTGCTGACACTCTTCGAGCAGATCGGCCGCGGCCCGATCATTGAAGGCGAGCTCGAATGGCGCTACGCGCTGCGGCCGCTGGCGCCGGAGAGCATCTTTCCGCAACGCGCCGACGCGTGCACCCCGCGCGACAACGCCGCTGCGCGCGCCGAGTACCTGACGCTGTGGGAAGCGCTACTCGCCGGAATTCACCACATCCCAAAAGCTCACGTCAGCACCCTGCCCTTGTGGTTGGACCACTTCGACAGCCTGTGGCTGACGATCACGCACGCCATCCCCGCGGCAACCGCTTTCGGTACCAAGCCGGAAGTCTCGCTCTACGATCACAGCAAAGCCACCGCCGCGCTGGCCACGGCGCTCTGGCGCTGGCACCACGAGCAGAGTGATGAAGAGCTGCGCAGCGTGCGTGCGTTGCGCGACGGCTGGTCCGCCGCGAAGTTCCTGCTCGTCCAGGGTGACTTCTTCGGCATCCAGGACTTCATCTTTGCCGAAGGCGGCGCAACGCAGAAGAACGCCCACAAGTTGCTGCGTGGCCGTTCCTTCCAGGTTTCCCTGCTCGCCGAATGCGCCGCCTTGAAGCTGCTCGAAGCACTCGAACTACCCCCGACGGCGCAGATCATCAATGCCGCCGGCAAGTTCCTGATCGTCGCGCCGAACACCGCCACAGCGCATGCTGCCGTCAGCCGCTGTCGGCAGGAGCTCAACGATTGGTGCCTGAAGCACACCTACGGCGAGATCGGCGTCGGCCTCGCCAGCACGCCAGCTTCGTGCAACGACTTCGCGAGCGGTCGCTTCGGCGACCTGACCAAACGTCTGTTCGCAGCGCTCGACACCGCCAAACACCAGCGCTTCGATCTCTGCGCCGACGAGGCGACGACAGCTTTCGACGGTTTTCTCGACAGCTTCGACAATACGCTCGGCGTCTGCGCCATTAACGGCCGTCACCCGGCCGATCGCGAGGCATCGGCTAGGCGCGGCTATTCCTTGTCGAAGCTTGCTGACGACCAGATTCGGATTGGCGAGCAACTGACTCGCGACGCGCGGCTGCTCGTCGCCCGCGACGCCAGCACGTTGCCGGTCCTCGGCCTCGACTATTTCGGCTATCGCCTGGCGATCGTCCGCAGCGGCGAGGAATCGGGCAAGTACGGCGAACTCGCGCGCAACGGGACGCTGTTGCGCGTCTGGGACTTCGACGCCGCCGAAGCCGACGGCACGCTCTGGCGCGGCTACGCCAGACGCTTCGTCAACAGCTACGTGCCGCGCTTCGACGCCAGCGATGTCCAGACCGCCGGCAAGTACGGCAAGTGGCAGGGTGAAGAGGATTTCGCGCACGAAACCGACGGCGACCCGCTGCGTTCTGCCACCATCAAGACGCTGCATCACATCGCCTGCGAGGATCGCCGCCTGACTGCTGGGGAACGTTGGCAGGGAGAGATCGCCCTGGTCACCATCAAGGGCGACATCGATGACCTGGGCAGCCTCTTCCAGCGCGGCCTCGAGAAGCCGACCTTCGCCAAGATGGCCTCTCTTTCGCGGCAAATCAACGCTTTCTTCGCCCTCTGGCTGCCGTGGTTCTGCGAGCACGGCCATGACGAGAACGGCGTCCCGCGCTACCGCAACACCTACACCGTCTTTGCCGGTGGCGACGATTTCTTCCTGATCGGCCCCTGGGAGTCGACCCTCGCGCTCGCAACCATCTTGCGCGAGAAGTTCGCAGCCTACGTCGCCAACCCGCACATCAGCTTCTCGGCCGGGCTGGCCATGACGCAGCCAAAGACGCCGATCCGCCAGCTCGGCCGTTCCACCGCAACGGCACTGAGCGCTGCCAAGGCCCGTCCCGGCAAGAACGCGGTGAGTCTCTGGCAGCGCAGCGTCGGCTGGGCGGACTGGCAGACACTGATGGTAGAGCGTCGGGCCGCCCTTGAAGATCTGATGGCGCGAGCCGACAGTCACGGTGCGACCTTCTCCAGCGGCCTGGCCTACGCACTGCTGCAATTGGCCGACCGCGCCGAAAGCACGCGGCCGGAAGACGCCATCTGGCGCTCGCAGCTTCATTACCGCCTGACGCGCTTCTTTCGCGACCGGGTCAAGGGCGACGAGGCCGCGCGCACGCGCCGCGAACAGCTACTGCGGGACGCCATCCGCGAAATCGGCGGCGCCCTGGGCACGCACAAGGGCGCCTACCGCCTGCCGCTGTCGGTACTGCTCTACCGGCAGCGTGAGTAATCGGCAAGCGGCTACGGCAAGCTTGCCGCAGCTGACAATGAAATGCACATGACACACGATACCAAAAAGGAGAAGCAACGATGTCCATCAATCTGGCCAGCTTTCCACCCGATGCCGAGCTCTTCAATGAAGAGGCCGAGCGGGTCGCCAACCGGCTCGCTCAGGCCGCTCGCCATCTGAACAAATCGACGCAGATTCGCCGCTTCTATGACGAGCTGGTCGGCTGGCAGGAACGTATCGCCGGTGACGACGGCAAGTTTGAGCAATACCTCGCCTTCATTCGAATGCTCAACGCCAAGGTTGCCTACGCCAAGGGGCGCGGTCTGGTCGATGGCGAATTCGAGACGTGGTTTCGCGGATGTCTCAAGGCCACGACCAGCGCCAGGGCCCTCGACCACTTTCGCCTGCACTTCGAAGCCGTCCTCGGATTTCTCAAGGCACTTCGTCCCTGACCTGCCACGGAGCACAAACCATGCAACTCACCCGAATCAAGCAAATCACCGCCACTCTGATCCTCAAGACCGGTCTGCATATTGGCGCTGGCGACACCGAAATGCGCATCGGCGGCACCGACAATCCGGTCGTCAAGAGCCCGCTTAACGGTCAGCCCTACATCCCCGGCTCGTCCCTGAAAGGCAAGATCCGCTCGCTGCTCGAATGGCAGCTCGGACTGGTGACGCCAGCGAACGGATATCCGTTCTCGTTTCAACACCTCGCCAAACACGACAGACCCGAGGCGCGCGATCTGCTGCGCTTGTTCGGTGGCGCGCCGGGCGGCGAGGTCGACGATCTGGTCAAGCAGATCGGCCCGACACGCAGTGCGTTCTGGGACTGCGCGCTGAACGGTGACTGGGTGGAAGGAATCCGTGCCCGCAACCTCCTGAGCACCGAAGCCAAGAGCGAGAACTCGATCAACCGCATCGCCGGTGTTGCCGAAAACCCACGCTTCACCGAGCGCGTAATCGCTGGCGCCGAGTTCGACTTCCGCTTGTCGCTGAAAGTGATCGACAACGAGGACCTGCTGCCACTGCTGCTGCGTGGACTGAAACTGCTCGAACTGGACAGCCTGGGTGGCTCCGGCTCGCGCGGCTACGGCAAGCTTGCTCTCAGCGGGCTGGCGCTCGACGGGCAGTCGATCCAGGCCGACTTCGATACCCTGCAACCCTTCGCCACGGCTGCCTGAGTCATGCCGCACACCCTTCATCGCGCCACCCTGGCGCTGCACACGGCGCTCGGCACGCCCCTGGCCGGTGACACGCTGTTCGGTCAGCTCTGCTGGGCGCTGCGCGAAGCCGCCGGCGAGGCCGAACTTGGCCGCCGCCTGGACGGCTATACCAGCGGCCGTCCCTGGCTGGTAGTCTCCGACGGCTTCCCGGCGGGCTACCTGCCGCGACCAACCTTGCCGCAGCATTTTTCAGCGCCCGTTGCCGATCCAGCCCAGCGCAAGGCGGCAAGGAAGCGGCACTGGCTACCCGTCGACCGAACCGGCAAAGCTCTCGCCGAGCAACTGGCAGGCGCCGTCAATGACCAGCAAGCCTACGCCGGCAAGCCGCCACAGCAAAGCGTGCAGGCACACAACACGCTCAACCGTCTGAGCGGCACCACCGGTGAAGGAGCTTTCGCACCCTACTCTGTGGCCCAGACCTTCCACGCCAAGGAGCAGCGCATCGACGTCTACCTGGTCCTCGACAGCGAGCGCGTCAGCGCCGACGAGGCGGGCTCGCTGCTGACCGCGCTCGGCAGCGGCGGCTTTGGCCGCGATGCCAGTGTCGGCCTCGGCAAGTTCAGCTTGCAAAACATTGAAGCGGCGGCCTTCACCGCCCCCGCCGCTGCGAATGCCTGGTGGACGCTGGCACCGTGTGCGCCGCAAGGTCAGGGCTTTGTCGGCAGCGAGAGCTACTGGCGCGTACTCACGCGCTTCGGTCGCCATGGCAACGCGCTGGCGCTCAGCGCCCATCCGTTCAAGACACCGGTACTTCTGGCCGCAACCGGCGCCGTTCTGGTACCCGCTGGCGGTCTTGCTGCTGCACGTTCGTTTATCGGCCAGGGCATCGGTGGCGCGGGGCTACTGTCGAAGGCCGAAGCCGCCACCGTACATCAGGCTTATGCCCCCATTGTCCCCCTTGCTCTGGAGCCTGCCCCGTGACTACCCAGGTACGCAACGATCGCCGCACGCTGGCTATCTCGACGCTATCGCCGCTCCATATCGGTTGCGGCGAGGTCTATGAGCCGAGTGGCTTCGTCATCCACGCGGGTCTGCTGCATGTCCTCGAACCCGCCGACCTGTCGCTCGCGCTGAGCGACGCCGAGCACAAACGGCTTGCCGCGCTGGCCGAGCAGCGCGAGCCGGTCGGCGCCATCCAGCGCTTTTTCCGCGACTCGGCGGCACGCTTTGCCGACCTGTCACGCCAGCAAGTGGTCGTGGCCGAGGCGCTCGCCCGTGAATACGCAGAAAAGGCAGGTCGGCCGACACAACGCGACCCAAGCGGCGAAGCGACGTACAACAGCTTTCAGCTGGCCCGTACCGCCTTCAGGCCTGTGGACGGTACGCCCTACCTGCCTGGCAGTTCGCTCAAGGGCAGTATCCGCACCGCCTGGCTCAACCACTTGAACGCCGACTTGCCGCTCAACTCCGCAGAAACGGCAGACAAGCGACGCGCATCGCAGAACCTCGAACAGCGTCTGCTGAAGTACGCTGCCGGCAAGTTCGAAAACGATCCTTTTCGCAAGCTGGCCCTCGCTGATGCCCACCCCGCGGACGAGAGCACGCCACCGCCAACACGTGTTCTCTACGCGATCAGCAAAAAGAAGCGCCCGCCCCGTGCCGATGAACGCCCTTCGCCTGAACTGAAAGTGTTTCTCGAAACGATCCCCGAGGCGCTGCCCGCCGCTTTCCTCGGCGAGATGCGTTTTGCTCCTGGGGCGACGATTCTGTGGGATGCCCTGTGCGATGCCTGCAACGGCTTCTACCGGCCGCAGCTGGAGGAAGAACTGGATCATCCTGTGCTCAGCCAGCGACTCGACCACCAGTGGCGACAAATGATCAGTCACCTGCTCGGCGAAGAGCTCGGCGACCTGATCAAGGCACGGCAGGGCTTCCTGCTCCGTGTCGGCCGTCACTCGGGCGCTGAGTCAGTCACCCTTGGCGGCGTGCGCAGCATCAAGATTCTCGGTGCACGCGTCGACGGCAAGCAACAGTTCGACTTTCGCGCGAATAGTACCGAAAAACGCTACGCCAGCCTCACAAGGGCCGGTGACCACGGCTTGCTGCCTTTTGGCTGGCTGTGGGTCGACGCCTGCGACGCCCCCCATCGCCACCTTTCCGATGCCGTCCGCCAGAGGCTCGCGGCGCACAGCCGGCCGCTGCGCGAAGCACACCGGGAACGCCTGCTGCTACTTGAGGAGAAGGCCGAACGGCGGGCTGCCGCCGCAGCCGTGCTCGCCAGCCGCAAGCGAACCGAGGAAGCGGCGGCCCGCGCCGAGGTAGAAGCTCGGCAAGCCCACGCTCGCGCTTTGGCCGAGATGAGCCCGAATCGCCGCCGTGTCGAAGAATTCATTGCCGATTTCGCCGCGCGTGCCGAGCAACTGCGCGGCAACAAGGAAAACGCCAACGCCGTGTGCCACAACGCGGCGAGGACACTCGCGCGGGATGCCGTCGCCTGGACCCATGAGGAGCGAATGGCGGTCGCCGACGCGATCGAACAATGGCTGCCGAAAGTGGTCAAGGTCGAGCTCAAGGACGAGCGCAAGAAACTCAAATTGTCGGCATTGCGTGCGCCATGAACACGACAAGCTCTTTCCCGGTCGCCCGCTACCGATTCGAATTCGAGGTCAGGCAGCCGATTCGTCTGCCTGACTACGCCGGCTCGATGCTGCGTGGCGCTTTCGGCCACGCGCTGCGCCAACTTGCGTGCATGACCCGGCAGAAGGATTGCGCCGCTTGCCCGCTGATCGCTTCCTGCCCGTATCCAGCCGTCTTCGCGCCGCCCCCGCCGACCAGTCACCGCCTGCAGCAGTTCTCGCAGCTGCCGGTGCCCTACGTCATCGAACCGCCGGCATGGGGCAGCCGCGTGCTCGCGGAAGGTGAAACGCTGATCTTCCACCAGGTGCTGATCGGCAAGGCGCTGCAGGAACTGCCGCTGATCATCCTGGCCTGGCGACGCGCGTTCGCGCGCGGCGTCGGCGCCGGCGACGGAACGGCGGATCTGCACCGCGTCATCCATTGCGGTGATGCCGGCGAGCACGAGATTCACCGCCCTGAAATCGGAACGATCGCTACGCATGCGCAGACGGTTGTCCTGAAAGGCACGGACGACAGCGCGACGCCCGGCGCCGCCGTGCTCCACTTTGAAACACCGCTGCGCCTGCAGCACAACGGCCGCGCGCTGCCCCCCGACAAACTGCAGGCGCGCACGCTGCTCATGGCCTTGACCCGGCGTGCGAGCCTGATCGCCGAATTCCATGCTGACGGCCCGCTGGCCAGTGACTTTACGAAGCTCAGCACAGCCGCTGCACTGATCCGCGAAGAGAAGCGTCTGACCTGGCTTGACTGGACCCGCTTTTCGTCGCGGCAAAAGCAGAAAATGAGTCTCGGTGGCGTCATCGGCACCTGGCGGCTCGAAGGTCCCCTGGCACCGTTCGCCCCTTTCCTGCAACTCGGAGAATGGCTGCATGTCGGCAAGGAAGCAAGCTTCGGGCTCGGCCAATACCAGTTGGCCCGGGACCGCCACGAAGACACCTCTGACAGCCTCGACAAACCCCGCGACTGCCAGCGCCAAGTGTCTGAAACACAAGAATTAAATCTGTAGGTGCAGTCAGTAACCAGCCCTGAAATCAAAGGGATTGAGACATCATGCTGCTTGATGATAGCGGCAACCTCCGTCAGTAACCAGCCCTGAAATCAAAGGGATTGAGACATAACCGCGCTATCGTATGCGTCGAATGCTGGGTCAGTAACCAGCCCTGAAATCAAAGGGATTGAGACCGATTATCGATACGCAATATGCGATTATCGATTGTGTCAGTAACCAGCCCTGAAATCAAAGGGATTGAGACTCTACCTCGACTGCGTTATCGTATTCGTCAAACGGTCAGTAACCAGCCCTGAAATCAAAGGGATTGAGACTCAGTTGGAGTCATGCCTTCCTTCCTCATTGCGTCAGTAACCAGCCCTGAAATCAAAGGGATTGAGACAAAATCGCCTATGGTCTTACTGGCCAAAGCGGTCAGTAACCAGCCCTGAAATCAAAGGGATTGAGACTGAAGCATAACGTTCGATGCGCTCAAGGCGTGAGGTCAGTAACCAGCCCTGAAATCAAAGGGATTGAGACCAGTGGTTAGCAGCCAATGACCCAGACAATCTTCGTCAGTAACCAGCCCTGAAATCAAAGGGATTGAGACGCAATGCCCGGTGCGGCGTCGCTGATTCTGGCCAGTCAGTAACCAGCCCTGAAATCAAAGGGATTGAGACTCAGGTTGTTTGTACGAGCAGCCATGATTGAAGTCAGTAACCAGCCCTGAAATCAAAGGGATTGAGACCGACGCCTCACGTTTAACCGCGCTGGCGGCTTTTTGTCAGTAACCAGCCCTGAAATCAAAGGGATTGAGACTTGTTCGCGCTTTCGCGCTTGACAGCGGATGTCGTCAGTAACCAGCCCTGAAATCAAAGGGATTGAGACTATTTCTGTGATAGGCCAAAGCGCTGCCGTAAAGTCAGTAACCAGCCCTGAAATCAAAGGGATTGAGACCACTACTATCGCTTCAGGCGTATTACAACCTTCCGCGTCAGTAACCAGCCCTGAAATCAAAGGGATTGAGACCCCTCCTCGGTGTTCGTTGCGTTATCATAATGCGGTCAGTAACCAGCCCTGAAATCAAAGGGATTGAGACAGGAATAAGTGGTACATTATATAATCCCCTCCTCGGTCAGTAACCAGCCCTGAAATCAAAGGGATTGAGACTGCAAGAGTGCGCGCATCATGCATCTTGACGATGGCGTCAGTAACCAGCCCTGAAATCAAAGGGATTGAGACAAGATGCGCCGTGCGTTGCTGCAGTATGCCCGGAGTCAGTAACCAGCCCTGAAATCAAAGGGATTGAGACTGTTGTTGGATTCCCGCGTTACCGAACTGGCAGCGTCAGTAACCAGCCCTGAAATCAAAGGGATTGAGACTTCACGTGGTCCTCGAATGTGTTGAGGAGGTCTGGTCAGTAACCAGCCCTGAAATCAAAGGGATTGAGACGGCTCTATTGGGTTCAGCATGTGCTGGACGAACGGTGTCAGTAACCAGCCCTGAAATCAAAGGGATTGAGACCCATCCTTGGCGTTGTACATCAGGCGGCACTCGGTCAGTAACCAGCCCTGAAATCAAAGGGATTGAGACGCCCAAGATCAACAGGCAAAGCAGCCCAACTGCGTCAGTAACCAGCCCTGAAATCAAAGGGATTGAGACCCCCGTACCGTGTTGCGCTGCCGTTTCAATGGCCGTCAGTAACCAGCCCTGAAATCAAAGGGATTGAGACACTTCAACAGCGGCGATGCGCGCAAGCTCGCTATGTCAGTAACCAGCCCTGAAATCAAAGGGATTGAGACATCAACATAGGACGACACCAAAGCTAGTGTGCTGTCAGTAACCAGCCCTGAAATCAAAGGGATTGAGACGGAAGTGTTGCGGCATACCGCTCGATCCGCTGTCAGTAACCAGCCCTGAAATCAAAGGGATTGAGACATTGCTTTGTCTCCTGAAGTTGAACAGGCTTTTGTCAGTAACCAGCCCTGAAATCAAAGGGATTGAGACTCCCTAAGTCGGATGCAAGGTCACAAAGCGCCCTTGTCAGTAACCAGCCCTGAAATCAAAGGGATTGAGACGTGTTAACAATGGGAAACGCTAGAATGAAGCACGTGTCAGTAACCAGCCCTGAAATCAAAGGGATTGAGACTTGAGATTCTTGCCTGCTGGCGCGAAGACCTTACAGTCAGTAACCAGCCCTGAAATCAAAGGGATTGAGACGCAAGAGCAACGAAGCTGTACGCGCTTGCTGCTTTGTCAGTAACCAGCCCTGAAATCAAAGGGATTGAGACCCTCCGAGAGCTTAGCTTCGACGACTTCCTCCGTCAGTAACCAGCCCTGAAATCAAAGGGATTGAGACGCGGATAACCTTTGCAACCTTGGCGGTTTTGACGGCGTCAGTAACCAGCCCTGAAATCAAAGGGATTGAGACGCGGTTTTATTACCTGCCGTCAAGGTGCGGTTGTCGTCAGTAACCAGCCCTGAAATCAAAGGGATTGAGACCTTCCCATTAACCAGCTTCCTGACACGAACTGGGGTCAGTAACCAGCCCTGAAATCAAAGGGATTGAGACGCGGCCGATCTGTTTCGGGTAGGCGCCGGTTTTGGGTCAGTAACCAGCCCAGAAATCAAAGGGATTGAGACCGTCCGTGAGGGCAGACACTTTGTCGATAAGCTGTCAGTAACCAGCCCTGAAATCAAAGGGATTGAGACCTCAAGGCAACGTCCGGCCTGGTTCCGCTCTGCGTCAGTAACCAGCCCTGAAATCAAAGGGATTGAGACCTTCGCGCGGGCGCCGTTTTGTTGTGTTTTTGGTTCCATGTGTCAGTAACCAGCCCTGAAATCAAAGGGATTGAGACGCGGATAAACTGGTCCATGCGGGGCCTCATGCGAGTCAGTAACCAGCCCTGAAATCAAAGGGATTGAGACGTTTTCGCGTGCTCCACCGTGCAGCCGAGCCAGAGTCAGTAACCAGCCCTGAAATCAAAGGGATTGAGACGGTACGAGTCGCTGCCTGAATCGTCGAAATCACGTCAGTAACCAGCCCTGAAATCAAAGGGATTGAGACGCTCCTTACGCTTTCTTTGCGGCTGGTTTCGTGAGTCAGTAACCAGCCCTGAAATCAGAGGGATTGAGACCCGGGACGTTGGCAAGCAGATCGGAATAGTTTTGGTCAGTAACCAGCCCTGAAATCAAAGGGATTGAGATAACCTGCACACGTGCGACCTCCACATCGCCTCGGTCAGTAACCAGCCCTGAAATCAAAGGGATTGAGACCGCGTCCCTCCAGGTGATGCGCTCGCCTGGGGCGGTCAGTAACCAGCCCTGAAATCAAAGGGATTGACGGACGATTCCCGCCGCTGCATTTTTCCGCCTGTATCGATCAGTGATTTTCGGCAAGCTTGCCGGACCTGACAGGAGTGCCACGGAGGCCTATCGTGGCGACATGAACGATGTGGCGCGAACGCTGTACCTGGTCTGTTACGACATCTGCGAGCCGAAGCGGCTGCGGCGGGTGCACCGGTATTTGATGGGCTACAAGGTCGGTGGTCAAAAGTCGTTCTTCGAGTGCTGGCTGACCGCGGCTGAACTTCGTGAAGTGCGCAACACGCTGGCCGAATTGCTCGCTTTAAGTGAAGACCGGGCACACATCTTCCAGCTCGATCCGCGCATGCGGCGCGACATGTTGGGCCGGGCGACACAGCCGGTGACGGATGTTTTTCTGATCATTTGAGGGGGAGGAGAAACAATGACCAGTCTGTATGTTGACCGGCGCTGCGTGACGCTGAAGGCGGACGGCGAGGCGCTGGTGTTCTACGAGAACGGCGAGCGCATCGGCACCGTGCCGCTGGCGCCCTTATCGCGGGTCTTCATCCGCGGCGACGTGACGCTGTCGTCGTCGCTGCTCGGCAAACTCGGCGAGCGTGGAATCGGGGTGGTCGTTCTCTCCGGGCGCAAGGCGCTGCCGACGATGCTGCTCGGTCGTCCGCACAATGACGCGGCGCGGCGAGTGGCGCAGTACCGGCTGTCGCTCGACGCCAACTTCTGCCTGCGTTTTTCGCGGGCCATCGTCGAAGCCAAGCTGCGCGCACAGGCGGACTTCCTCACCCTCCGCCGCGACAACGAGCCGCGTTCACGCTATCTGCTGACGCTGTCCCTGCGGCAACTCGCCAGCTGCATCGGGGCGGTGGACGAGCAGCATTCGCTTGCTTCGCTGCGCGGCCTCGAAGGCGCCGGTGCCGCCGCCTACTTCGAGGGCTTCGCCGACCTGCTGCCCGAGCGCCTGAAGTTTGCCGGCCGCAACCGCCGGCCGCCGCGAGACCCGGTGAACGCGGTGCTCTCGCTCTCGTACACGCTGCTGCATGCTGAGGCAGTCCTGGCCTTGTACGGCGCCGGGCTCGATCCTTTCGTCGGGTTCTATCATGGGCTGGATTTCGGCCGCGAGTCGCTCGCCTGTGATCTGGTCGAACCACTGCGCGTCGAGATCGATCAGCACACCCTGATGCTCTTTCGCTCGGAGAAACTGCGCGCCGACGATTTTTCACAGACTGACGGCGGCTGCCTCCTCGGCAAGGCGGGACGCGCCCGCTACTACGCCGAGTGGGAGCCGCTGGCCGGGCGGCTGCGCAAACTGCTCACCGAAAGCGTGTCCGACGTGGCGGCAGCGATCACCCAAGCGGGTTCCGTCGATGCGCCGCCCGCGCAGCGCAAGGATACGCATGCGCTGCTGCCGCCACTCGCTACGGATGGCCTCGATACGCTGGCCGAAGCCGAAGATGATGACTTCGACGAATAGTTTGCAGGCCTTCGTGATCGGCTACGACATCAGCAACCAGCGCCGCTTGCAGCGCATCCATCGCGAGATGTGCAAGCACGCGGCGCCGCTCGAGTACAGCATCTTTCTGCTGGTCGGCAGCGAAGTCGACAAGGACCGCTGCCTGGACGAGATTGCCGAGCTGATGGAACTTGCCGACGACGACGTGCGCTGCTATCCGCTGCCCGCACGCGGCTTTCAGGGCCGCATCGGGCGCGCCAGTTTGCCGGAGGGAATCGTGTGGACCGGGCTGCCCGCGGCAATCGCCTGAGCGGCGAGCCTGCAGGCTGCCAGGCGCCAGGCCGTGCCAGCCGCAGCGCCGCCCGCATCGCACACCCGACTGCGTCCCGCACGCCGTTATTGACCAACTCGGTCACCGTCACCGTCGCCGTGACCGACACCGTCATTGCGACGAAGCGCAGCCGAGCTGGCAATCCGGTGCCATCCTCTCGCTGACTTTCGACCGTATCAGCCACGCGAAGAGCCAAACCTCTGGATTGCCGCGTCGGCTTCGCCTCCTCGCAATGACCTGCGAGCTGCGCTAGTGCTCCTTTCATGACGAGACTTTGCGCAAGCCCGCAGGCAGCGCGAACCCCGTGCGGTAGCTGGAATTCCTACGCTCCACCCGGCCCGCAACACCAAGCGCGCGGCGCCGGCGGCACTTCAGGGGCTGCGGCGTTCGACAAGGTAGGCTTCGATGCAGGCACCGAGCTGCTCAAGCTGGTCGGCATCGAGTTCCGTACCACGCAGTGCGGACGGCAGGCGCAGCGTGAGATGGTAGTAACGGGCTCCGCGCGCGCAAACCTCGGCGGCAAGATTGATCGGCAGGGTGCCGATAACCGTGTCACCTGTAGCAACCTGTTGCGGGTCGAGATGGGCGAGCTGCCGATCAACGGCGATGCCCTGCCGCTGAGCCCAGGCGACGGCACCCGGGTGGCGGGAGACGAACCAGATAGTCATGTCAAGGCGCGCTCGAACCAGTAAGCATCGCCGGAAAAAGCCCGGGGTTTAAGGCGATTGTCGGAAAAGAACATACCGGATTGCGCCGAATTTTCGGTCGTCTTCGAGGCACGACAAGAGGCGCATAATCGACCGATGTAACGGTCAGGCAATCGGCAACTCGCACTGCCGTTCCAGGCGACCAAGCGTCCTGACTTGCCGCTCGCGCTCGGCTCCTTTCACGATTGCCTTCATCGCAGCGCTTGCCCAGCAGCAGCTCGCCCGGCTTGGTCAGCCACGTCCAAGACGCCGTATCGCAAGAAGGTTTCGCGTATCTCGGTTGCGCGCTGCGCGGACTGGACGACGACAGCCGGCGCGGCTTGGCGCCTTCGGTCACGCGCTCTTGCCGGAATACCGTTCTATCGCCGAGATCTCGGCGCGCAGGCGAATCAGCAATTGTTCGCGCGCCACCTGCGACTGCCTGCGTGCTTCGGTGGCAACGGCTTCCATCAAGGCATCGAGTTGTTCATCGGAGGGCTCACGGGTGATGTCGTTCAGATCGAATGTCTGCAGATTCATCGCTTTCTCCAGAAGCCATCGCCGCCTTTGGCTGGCAACGAAGCATTCTAGTGGAGTGCTGGATTCTTGATGAGACTTTCGGCAACCATCCCCCGCTCACCGTCATTGCGAGCTGGGGTAGTGCTCCTTTTATAACAAGACTTTCAGCAAGCCAGAAAGCAGCGCGAAACCCATGCGCTACCTGACATTCATTCGCTCGACCCTGCCAGCAACACCACACGCGCGGCGCCTGCGGCACTTCAGCGGCCGTGGCGCTCGACAAGGTTTGCGTTGCCGGGTGGCGGCCGACGGCGACACACCTACCCCGCACAACAAGCGCAGGGCGACACCTCGATCATTACCGAATCGTACATCCAAGGTCGGCCATCACGCCGTCAGACGAGGCTGAGCAGTTCGTCCCCGCGATCTGCGGCTGAACCGCCTTCGCCGCCTCCAGATACACACCGGCCAGCTTATTCACGAGGGCAAGAAGGGCTGAGCCGCCCCCTCCGGACCCAGAAGCCTCCTGCTCTCCAGCACGCTGTTCTGCGTGTTGCTGCAGGCTGCTCAGAAGCACAAGAAGATCTGACGCGCCCCCTTCCAACGCAGAAGCCGCCTGCGCTGCGACACGCGCGTCCGTCTGTGGCGACAGGCTGCTTACCTCGAAAGCCTCACGCTCTGCGCCACGCGATTCCGCTTGTAGCGGCAGGCTGCGTGCCTCGGAAGCCTCCTCCTCTGCGGCAAGCGGTTCCGCTTGCGGCGGCAGGCTGCGCGCATGGTTGAGGTCCGTCCTTAGATGGGGAGCATCTTGCGGCCGCTTGAA
>QPGA01000015.1:59514-86548 GCA_003332265.1 Candidatus Accumulibacter meliphilus | reverse complement strand
GTGACCAGGAATGTCGATCAAGTCGGACAGGTGGATCCGCCGCATGGCGGAAGAGCACGGCATGATCGAGCCTTTCGAAGCACACCAGGTGCGCGAGATTGACGGTCGCCGGATTGTCTCCTATGGCACTTCGAGCTACGGATATGACATTCGCTGCTCGAACGAATTTAAGCTGTTCACCAACCTCAACTCGACGATCGTCGACCCGAAGAACTTCGATCCGAATTCCTTCGTCGAGGTCAAGAACGACTTCTGCATCATCCCTCCGAACTCGTTTGCCCTGGCCCGTACCGTCGAATATTTCCGTATCCCGCGCAGCGTGCTGACCGTCTGCCTCGGCAAGAGCACCTACGCGCGCTGCGGGATCATCGTCAACGTGACCCCGTTCGAACCCGAATGGGAAGGCCATGTGACGCTGGAATTCTCGAATACGACACCACTGCCGGCGAAGATCTACGCCAACGAGGGCATCGCCCAGGTCCTGTTTTTCGAATCCGACGAAGAGTGTGAAACCTCGTACAAGGATCGTGCCGGCAAATACCAGGGCCAGACCGGCGTGACGCTGCCGAAAATGTGACTCGTGTCTGACGCCGGCAACATCGTCGGCCTCAGGCAACACGCGCCGCCAACGCTCTCCCAGGTTCGCCGTGCTCGCGTCCTATCTCTCTTGATTTCGTACTGGACTGGCCATGCATTTCGATTTCCCGGTAATCATCATCGACAAGGACTACCGTTCGGAGAACACCGGCGGTCTCGGTATCCGGGCGCTGGCCAAGGCCATCGAGAAGAAAGGCTTTGAGGCCATCGGCGTCACCAGCTATGGCGACCTGACCTCGTTTGCACAGCAACAGAGCCGCGCCTCGGCGTTCATCCTGTCGATCGACGACGAAGACTTCAGAGACGGCAAGGCCGATGAGACGGTCGCCAGCCTGCGCGCCTTCGTCAAGGAAATTCGCTGCCGCAACGAAGACATTCCGATCTTCCTGTACGGCGAGACACGAACCTCGGTGCACATCCCCAACGACGTGCTGCGCGAACTGCACGGTTTCATCCACATGTTCGAGGACACCGCCGAATTCATCGGCCGTTACGTCATCCGCGAGGCCAAGGCCTACCTCGACAGCCTGGCGCCGCCTTTCTTCCGCGCGCTGACCCATTATGCCGAGGATGGCTCTTATTCGTGGCATTGCCCGGGCCACTCGGGCGGTGTGGCCTTCCTGAAAAGCCCGGTTGGCCGCATGTTCCATCAGTTCTTCGGCGAGAACATGCTGCGCGCCGATGTTTGCAATGCGGTCGAGGAACTCGGCCAATTGCTCGACCATACCGGCCCGGTCGCCGCCTCGGAGCGCAATGCGGCGCGCATTTTCAGCGCCGACCACCTCTTTTTCGTCACCAACGGCACTTCGACATCAAACAAGATCGTCTGGCACTCGACCGTCGCGCCAGGCGATGTGGTCATTGTCGATCGCAACTGCCACAAATCGGTGCTCCACTCAATCATCATGACTGGCGCGATCCCGGTATTCCTGATGCCGACCAGAAACCACTACGGAATCATCGGCCCGATTCCCAAGGAACAATTCCGCTGGGAGAATATCCGCACGAAGATCGAGTCACACCCCTTCGCCCGGGAGGTCAAGGCCAAGCCACGCGTACTGACGATCACCCAAAGTACCTACGACGGCATCCTCTACAACGTCGAGGAAATAAAGGAAATGCTCGACGGTGCGATCGACACCCTGCACTTCGACGAAGCCTGGCTGCCACACGCCGCCTTCCATGACTTCTATGGCGACTACCATGCCATCGGAGCTGACCGGCCGCGCTGCAAGAACACCATGATCTTCTCGACGCAATCGACGCACAAGCTGCTCGCCGGCCTGTCGCAGGCGTCACAAATCCTGGTGCAGGATTCGCAAGAGCGCAAACTCGATCGCGACATCTTCAACGAGGCCTATCTGATGCACACCTCGACCTCGCCGCAATACGCGATCATCGCTTCCTGCGACGTTGCCGCGGCGATGATGGAGGCGCCGGGAGGCACCGCGCTGGTCGAGGAATCGGTTGCCGAAGCACTCAACTTCCGGCGCACGATGCGCAAGGTCGAACAGGAGTGGGGTGCCGACTGGTGGTTCAAGGTCTGGGGGCCGGACGATCTCTCCGAAGAAGGCATTGAAGAACGCGCGGCGTGGATCCTCAAACCCGGCGAACGCTGGCACGGCTTCGGCATGCTCGCCGAAGGCTTCAACATGCTCGATCCGATCAAGGCGACGATCATTACGCCCGGGCTGGACGTCGATGGCGACTTCGCCGATTGGGGAATACCGGCGGCGATCGTCACCAAGTACCTGGCCGAACACGGCATCATCGTCGAGAAGTGCGGCCTCTACTCGTTCTTCATCATGTTCACCATCGGCATCACCAAGGGACGCTGGAACACGATGGTCACCGAACTGCAGCAGTTCAAGGATGGCTACGATCAGAACCTGCCGCTGTGGAAAGTGATGCCGGAGTTCCTGGCCAAGAACGCCCGTTACGCGGGCTACGGACTGAAGGACCTGTGCAAGCAGATTCACGGCATCTACGCCGCCAACGACGTCGCCCACCTGACCACCCGGATGTATCTCTCCGACATGGAACCGGCGATGAAGCCGACCGACGCTTTCGCGAGCATGGCGCACCGCGAGATTGACCGCGTACCGATCGATGATCTCGAAGGACGGATTACCAGCACCCTGCTCACCCCCTACCCGCCAGGAATTCCGCTACTCATCCCGGGCGAGCGCTTCAACGCCACCATCGTTCGCTATCTTCGCTTCGCGCGCGATTTCAATGAACGCTTCCCGGGCTTCGAAACCGACGTCCACGGCCTGGTCAAAGCGGTGGTCAACGGCAAGCCCGTTTACTCGGTGGACTGCGTTCGCGGGACTCTCTGACATTCCTGCATCGCCTACCCGTCGGCCGTCGGATCCGCAGCTTACACACCGCAGAGAACTCAGGCCGTGCCGCGCAAGCGGCCTCGGCGACGGCATTGCGGTAGAATGCGCGCTTCGTTGTCGAGCAGGAAACGCACCGTGAATGGCATCACCATCGCCCTCTCGAAGGGCCGAATTTTTGAAGAGACGCTGCCGCTTCTGGCGGCCGCCGGCATCGAGCCACTCGATGATCCGGAAACCTCGCGCAAGCTGATCATTGCCACCAGCCGCGACGATGTGCGCCTGGTCATTGTCCGCGCCACCGACGCGCCGACTTACGTTCAGTACGGCGCTGCCGACCTCGGCGTCGCGGGCAAGGACGTCCTGCTCGAACACGGCAGCGACGGCCTCTACCAGCCGATCGACCTGAAAATCGCCAAATGCCGGATGATGGTCGCCATCCCGGCCGGTTTTGACTACGCCAACGCGGTCCGTCAGGGCGCCCGACTCAAGGTGGCCAGCAAGTATGTCAATATTGCTCGCGAACACTTCGCGGCCAAGGGCGTGCATGTCGACCTGATCAAACTCTATGGTTCGATGGAACTGGCGCCGCTGGCCGGTCTCGCCGACGCCATCGTCGACCTGGTGTCCACCGGCAGCACGCTGAAAGCCAACAATCTGATCGCCGTCGAACACGTCATGGACATTTCGTCGCGACTGATCGTCAATCAGGCCGCGCTCAAGCTGAAGCGCGAGACGCTGGAGCCGATTCTCGACGCCATCGCCGCGGTGGTCGAGCGATGATCGAAATCAAACGCCTGAACAGCGCCGATGCCGATTTCGCGACGAAACTCGACGCGCTGCTCGCGTTCGAGGCCACTCAGGACGAGGCCATCGAGGGCACGGTCGCCGCCATCCTCGCCGACGTCAAAGTCCGCGGCGACGCCGCCGTGATCGAGTACACGCAAGCTTTCGACGACCTGCAGGCGAGTTCGATGGCCGAACTGGAAATCCCGCAGCAAGCGCTGCAAGAAGCCCTGGCCAATCTTCCCGGCGAGCAGCGCCAGGCGCTCGAAGCAGCGGCCAGACGAGTGCGCAGCTACCATCAGCGGCAGATCGTGCATAGCTGGCAATATGAAGAGGACGACGCGGAAACGCGCGGCACCATGCTTGGCCAGAAGATCACCCCCCTTGACCGGGTCGGCCTCTACGTGCCTGGCGGCAAGGCCTCGTACCCGTCGTCGGTACTGATGAACGCCATCCCCGCACGCGTCGCCGGCGTTGGCGAGTTGATCATGGTCGTACCCACGCCGGCCGGGGAACAGAACCCGCTGGTCCTGGCTGCCGCAGCGCTGGTCGGCGTCGACCGGGTATTCACCATCGGCGGCGCGCAGGCGGTCGCGGCGCTGGCCTACGGCACGCAGACCGTTCCCCAGGTTGACAAGATCGTCGGCCCCGGCAATGCCTACGTCGCCGCCGCCAAGCGCCGCGTTTTCGGCGTCGTCGGCATCGACATGGTCGCCGGCCCATCGGAGATCCTGGTGATCTGCGATGGTCAGACCGACCCCGACTGGGTGGCGATGGACCTCTTTTCTCAGGCCGAGCACGACGAACTGGCGCAATCGCTGCTGCTTTGTCCCGACGCAGCGTACATCGAGCTCGTCGCTGCGGCACTCGAAAAGCTCTTGCCGAGCATGCCGCGCCAGCGCGTGATCCGTGCCGCGCTGGAAAATCGCGGCGCGCTGATTCAGGTGCGCGATCTCGACGAAGCCTGCCGCATCGCCAACCGCATCGCTCCCGAACACCTCGAACTGTCACTCGACGACGCCGAAGCCTGGGTAGACAAGATCGACCACGCCGGCGCAATTTTCATCGGCCGCTACACCTCGGAGTCGCTGGGCGACTACTGCGCGGGTCCGAACCACGTTTTGCCGACCTCCGGGAGCGCGCGCTTCTCATCACCGCTCGGCGTCTATGACTTCCAGAAACGGAGCAGCCTGATCCGCGTTTCGCAGGCGGCGTCGAAAACGCTGGGGCGCATTGCGGCGACGCTGGCCTACGGCGAAGGCCTGCCGGCACACGCCCGCTCAGCCGAGTATCGCATCGAGAGCTGAGCGGCAGCGCCTGCCCTTCAGCGCCGCAGTGAAAATCTCAAAATCTCAGAATATCCAACTCTCAGACTCACAGGCACTCAAGCGAGAATCTCGCGCAAAGCTTCGATCAGCAGTTCGCCCTGCGCGTCGGTACCGATGGTGATGCGCAGGTGCTGGTCGATGCGTGGCAACTTGAAATGGCGCACGATGATTCCGCGCTGACGCAAGGCGGCCGCGAGTTCAGCCGCGTCGCGTTGCCGGTGACGCGCAAAGACGAAGTTGGCCGCCGAGGGCAAGACCTCGAAACCCAGCCCCGACAAGGCACGGCACAAGACCTCGCGGCTGCGCATCACCGCTTGCCGCGTGCCATCGAAATACGCCTGGTCGCTGATCGCGGCAACGGCGCCGGCGATCGCCAGGCGATCGAGTGGATACGAGTTGAAGCTGTTCTTGACGCGGTCCAGCGCCTCGATCAGTTCGCACTGGCCGACCGCGTAGCCGACGCGCAGGCCGGCCAGCGAATGCGCCTTGGACAGGGTGCGCACGACCAGCAGGTTCGGGTGCGCATTGACCAGCGCCATCGCCGACTCGCCGCCGAAATCCACGTAAGCTTCATCGACGACGACGACCGACTGCCGATGCCTGGCCAGCAGAGAGGCGATCGCTTGCAGCGGCAGCAGGCAGCCGGTCGGCGCATTCGGGTTCGGGAAAATGATGCCGCCGTTGGCTGCCACATAGTCGTCGACACGAATGGCAAAACTCTCATCCAGCGGCACCGTCGCATAAGCGACCTCGTACAAACCGCAGTAGACCGGATAGAAGCTGTAGGTGATGTCGGGGAAGAGAATCGGTCGCTCGTGCTTGAGCAGCGCCATGAACACATGCGCCAGCACTTCATCCGAGCCGTTGCCGACGAAGACCTGCTGCGCCGTGATGCCGAAATCGGCAAAGCGCACGGCAACAGCTTCCTTGAGGCGATCGGCGCTCGGATCCGGGTACAGGCGCAGCCTTTCGCCGCCGTCCATCAACTCTTCGGTAATCGCCTCGAGCACGCGCGGCGATGGCGGATAGGGATTCTCGTTGGTGTTCAGCTTGACCAGCTTGGCCAACTTCGGCTGCTCGCCAGGAACATAAGGCGTCAGGCGATGAACAAGGGAACTCCAGTAGCGGCTCATGAAAGGCGGCTCAGTTCGGATGCAAGGAAAGCATGAAATGGTATCATGCGCCTCTGTCGGTCAAGGCGACGTTCGCCGATTGGTGGCACTCTTGCAGTGCCCGCACGCGAAGCGCGAAGATTTTCTTCAAACCCGACATTTTTTTGCCACCCTGCGATGGTCTCCCGATGCGGCAAGCAGAAGTTTCCAGGAATACACTCGAAACCCGGATCACCGTTCGCCTGAACCTCGATGGCAGCGGCCAGAGCAGCTTCGCCACCGGTGTCCCCTTTCTCGATCACATGCTCGAGCAGATTGCCCGACACGGCCTGATCGACCTCGAAATTCAAGCCGACGGCGACCTGCACATCGACGCGCACCACACCGTCGAGGATATCGGCATCACCTTCGGCCAGGCGCTGGCCAAGGCAGCGGGCGACAAAAAAGGGCTGCGCCGCTACGGGCACGCCTATGTGCCTCTCGACGAAGCGCTTTCACGCGTGGTGATCGACCTTTCCGGCCGCCCGGGCCTCGAATTCCATGTCGATTTCAAGCGCGCCATGATTGGCGCTTTCGACGTCGATCTGGTGCATGAATTCTTCCAGGGCCTGGTCAATCATGCCTTGCTGAGCCTGCACATCGACAATCTGCGTGGCGACAACGCGCACCACCAGGCGGAAACGGTATTCAAGGCCTTCGGACGCGCCCTGCGCGCCGCCGTCGAAATCGATCCTCGCGCCAGCGCCAGCATCCCGTCGACCAAAGGCACGCTCTGATGGCCACGCTCGCTGCAGCCAGGGGGGCGATCGTCGTCGTCGACTACGGGATGGGCAACCTGCGTTCGGTCTGGCAAGCGCTGGTCCACGTCGCCGACGGTCACCAGGTGCTGGTCTCGTCGGATCCGGCCACAGTCGCTGCCGCCGAACGCGTGGTCTTCCCCGGGCAAGGCGCCATGCCGGACTGCATGCACGAGATCGAGACGCGCGGCCTGCGTAGCGCGGTGCTCGAAGCCGCCCGCAACAAGCCCTTTCTGGGTATCTGTATCGGTCAGCAAATGCTCTTCGAGCATAGCGACGAAGGAAATGTCCCCGGCCTGGGCCTGATCGCCGGCCACGTGCGCCGCTTTCCCGCAGAGAAGATGTTCGACGCCATGGGTAGCAAGCTCAAAGTGCCGCACATGGGCTGGAACGAGGTCAGGCACACTCGCGAACACGCGCTCTGGAAAGGCATTGCCAACGATGCGCGCTTCTATTTTGTGCACAGTTACTTCGTCGAACCGCAGGATGAGGACTACGTCGTCGGCAGTACCCGCTACGGCCTGCCCTTTACCAGTGCAGTGGCTCGGGATAATATCTTTGCCATTCAGTGCCACCCGGAAAAGAGCGCCGTTGACGGGCTCGCCATGCTGGCCAACTTCGTCGCCTGGAAGCCTTGACCGAGTGCCGGTCTGCCTGCTTCCAGCGCCCTCCTCACCCTCCTTACAACTCACTTCAAACACTCCGACATGTTGATTATCCCCGCGATTGACCTCAAAGGCGGACAGTGCGTCCGGCTCAAACAGGGTCTCATGGAGCAGGTAACCGTCTTCTCCAGTTCTCCCGGCGAGCAGGCGCGTGCGTGGCTTGCCCAGGGTGCCCGGCGCCTGCACGTGGTCGACCTCGACGGCGCCTTTGCCGGCAAGCCGAAAAATGAGAACGCCATCAAAAAAATCGTGCAGGCGGTCGGCAACGACATCCCGGTCCAGCTTGGCGGCGGCATTCGCGACCTCGACACCATCGAACGCTGCCTCGACGACGGCGTCAGTTATGTGATCATTGGTACCGCGGCGGTCAAGAATCCCGGCTTCCTGCATGATGCCTGCGGTGCCTTCCCCGGCCACATCATCGTCGGCCTCGATGCCCGCGACGGCAAAGTGGCGGTTGACGGCTGGTCCAAGATGACCGGGCACGACGTCATCGATCTGGCAAAGAAGTACGAGGACTACGGTGTCGAGGCAATCATCTACACCGACATCGGTCGCGATGGCATGCTCTCCGGCTTCAATATCGAGGCCACGGTCAAGCTGGCCCAGGCACTGCTGATCCCGGTCATCGCCAGCGGCGGTCTGTCGAGCATCGACGACATTCGGCAGCTTTGTGCGGTCGAGGAGGAAGGCATCAGCGCCGCCATCGCCGGCCGCGCCATTTACGACGGCTCGCTGGATTTTGCCGTCGCGCAAGCGGAAGCGGACCGGGCGGCGCATGCCTGAGTGCGCCACCAGCTGGCAAGATCAAGGCGCTGACTGAGCATGGGCCTGGCCAAACGCATCATCCCCTGCCTGGACGTGACTGCCGGTCGTGTCGTCAAGGGCACCAATTTCGTCGAGTTGCGCGATGCCGGTGACCCGGTTGAAATTGCTCGCCGCTATGACCAGCAGGGCGCCGACGAAATCACCTTTCTTGACATCACCGCCTCGTCGGATCAGCGCGACATCATTCTGCACGTCGTCGAAGCCTGCGCTGCGGAAGTTTTCATTCCACTGACCGTTGGTGGTGGCGTGCGCTCGGTTGCCGACGTCCGGCGCTTGCTGAACGCGGGCGCCGACAAGGTGAGCATGAACACCGCCGCCGTCGAAAACCCGGACCTGGTCGCCAACGCCTCGGCCAAGGTCGGCAATCAATGCATCGTCGTCGCCATCGACGCCAAACAGGTGGCAGCGGGTGAATGGCAGGTGTTCACCCATGGCGGACGCCGCAACACCGGCATCGACGCCATTGCCTGGGCGCGCCGCGTGCAGCAGCTCGGTGCCGGCGAAATCCTGCTCACCAGCATGGATCGCGACGGCACACGCAACGGTTTCGACCTGCCGCTGACGTGTGCCGTGTCCGACGCGGTCGACATTCCGGTGATCGCCAGCGGTGGCGTCGGCAATCTCCAGCATCTCGTCGACGGTGTCAGCGATGGCCGCGCCGATGCTGTTCTGGCGGCGAGCATCTTCCATTTTGGAGAATTCACCGTTCACCAGGCCAAGACCTATATGCGCGAGCGGGGGATCGAGGTCCGCCTGTGAGTGATCTGGACCCAGGCCAGGACTGGCTGGACGCCCTCAAATGGGACGAGCAGGGAATGCTTCCGGCAATTGCCCAGGATGCCAGCAGTGGTCGGGTGCTGATGTTCGCCTTCATGAATCGGCAATCACTGCAGGAGACGGTAAACGGCGGGAGCGCGGTATACTGGTCGCGTTCTCGTCAACGACTGTGGCGCAAGGGCGAAGAATCCGGTCATGCGCAACGCGTACGCTCGATTCGCACCGACTGTGACGGCGACGTGCTGCTGCTGGCCATCGACCAGGAAGGCGGAATCGCCTGCCACACCGGTCGTGAGAGCTGTTTTTTCTATCAACTGCAGGGGGAAACGTGGGTGGCGGTCGACCCGGTGCTCAAGGATCCCAAGGAAATCTACGGTAAATGAACATGGACATGCTGCACCGGATCTCAGAAACGCTGCTTGCGCGCCGCAAGGCCGACCCGGAAACTTCGTATACGGCACAGTTGATGGCCAAGGGGCCGGACGCCATCCTCAAGAAAATCGGCGAAGAAACCGCCGAGTTGATCATGGCCGGCAAGGAAGGCAACCGCCTGCATGTGGTCTGGGAATCGACCGACGTGCTCTACCACACGATGGTACTGCTCGCCTTTTATGGCCTGTCGATCGAAGACGTACTGCAGGAAATGCGGCGCCGCGAAGGCGTCTCCGGAATCGACGAGAAAAAGGCGAGGAAAAGCTGAGCCATGGAGGACTGCCTGTTCTGCAAGATCGCGGCCGGGCAAATCCCGGCGCGCAAGGTCTACGAAGACGATGAGCTCTTTGCCTTCCACGACATCAAGCCGGCTCGTCCGGTGCATGTGCTGGTGATTCCGAAACGCCACATCACCTCGCTGGCGAGTACCAGCGAGGCGGATCTCCCGGTTCTCGGACGCATGCTGGCCATCGCCAACCGCCTGGCGACCGAGCAAGGCAGCCCGGACGGCTTCCGCCTGATCATCAACACCGGCGTGATCGGTCATCAGGAAGTGCAGCACCTGCACGCGCATATCGTCGGCGGGCCAGAGCCGGTCGGGCCAATGCTCAAACGAGTCTGACGGCAAGCCCTGGCCACGCGTGTCGCCGGTCGGGCTGTGGCGGTTGCCGAAACAGCATCGGATTTCACATTAACGGTCGTGACCTATCGAGATACCTCGGATCAAGATAGTGATGACCGCCCCCTCTTCCCCCGGCCCTTCTCCCGCGGGGGGAGAAGAGAGATTCCTGAGTCGCGGACGCGACTTTCACATTAATGGAGACCTGAACATGGGTTCTTTCAGCATCTGGCATTGGTTGATCGTTCTGGTCATCGTCCTGCTGGTTTTCGGAACCAAGAAGCTACGCGGACTGGGCTCCGATCTCGGCGGTGCGGTCAAGGGTTTCAAGGAAGGCATCAAGGAAGCGAGCAGCGACGAGCAGGCCACCACCGACAGCACACCGCCGCCACAGCAACAGGCACCGCAACAGGTCAAGGACGCGCAAACCATCGAGGGCGAGGTCCGCGAAAAGACCAGGAGCTAGGGCTAGTCGCGCCGGCGGCGTGAGCGCCCGGCCTCCCGCCACGGACCCCGCGGCTCTCGCTGCTTGTTTCTCATCGCTTATTCACTCACCGACGGCCAATGTTTGATATCAGCTTTTCCGAGATGATCCTCATAGCGGTCGTCGCGCTGGTGGTGATCGGTCCCGAGCGACTCCCGAAAGTGGCGCGCGCGGCCGGGCACCTGCTCGGACGTGTGCAGCGTTACGTCAGCGACGTGAAATCCGACATCAGTCGCGAAATGCAACTCGACGAGTTGAAGAAACTGCGCGCCGAGATCCAGGATTCCGCGCGCAGCGTCGAGCAGTCGCTGAACCGCGAAATGCAGGCCGCACGCCAGGCCATGACGCAAACCGCGCAAGCGGTCAGCGGCGACGCAAGCACCCCGGCTGCGAACACTCAGCCGAGCATAGCGTCGACCGAGCCAACGCAGCCGGCCGTGACAACTGCCGCCACGCCAGCTGCGAATGCGCCCGGCAGCCCCGAAAAACCAGCCGGAACAGTCTGATCCAACAATGAGCGAAGAAACCGGGGATTCATTCCTCTCGCACCTGGTCGAGCTACGCGACCGTCTGATACGCGCACTGATCGCCATCGGCATCGTCTTCCTTTGTCTGGTCCCCTGGGCGAAGGAACTCTATTCGCAGTTGGCCCAGCCCTTGCTGGATAAACTCCCGCAAGGTGGCCAGATGATTGCCACCGACGTGATCGGTGTTTTCCTGGTGCCGATGAAAGTGGCGCTGATGGTCGCTTTCCTGATCGCCCTGCCCTACGTCCTCTACCAGCTGTGGGCTTTCATCGCCCCGGGTCTCTATGCCCACGAGAAGAAACTGGCCTTGCCACTGGTCGGAGTGAGCGTCTTCCTGTTCTTCGTGGGCATGGCTTTCGCGTATTTTCTGGTCTTTCCGACGGTTTTCGGCTTCATGGCCAAAGTGGCGCCCGAAGGCGTCGCCTGGATGACCGACATCGAGAAATACCTGTCATTCGTAATGACCACCTTCATGGCCTTTGGCGTGACCTTCGAGGTCCCGGTGCTGGTTGTCGTCCTGGTGTATGCGAACATCGTCGATCTCGCCAAGCTCAAGGAATGGCGCCCCTACGTCATTGTCGGCTCGTTTGTCGTCGCGGCCGTCCTGACACCGCCGGACGTCATTTCGCAGTTGCTGATGGCCATACCGATGTGCCTGCTTTTTGAACTCGGGCTGGCGCTGGCTCGCTTCGTCACCAAGCGCTCGGCACGTCAGGAGAGGCCCTACGATGAGGAGCCTGCCGCCGCGGCCGAAAGCGATTGGAGGGCGCTGAGTGCCGACGAGATGAACAAGGCTGTCGCCGACCTCGATACGCAAGCAGGACGAGACCAGAAGCCAGACGCCTGAACGCCGCAGCGGTGTGCGGCTAACGGTCATGACCTGTCGAGACACCCCTGATGATGAAAGCCATGACCGTCCCCCTCTTCCCCCGGCCCTTCTCCCGCGAGGGGAGAAGGGAGTTTCGTCAGTCGCTTGCGCGACTTTCACATTAACGGTCATGACCTGTCGAGACACCCCTGATGATGAAAGCCATGACCGTCCCCCTCTTCCCCTGACCCTTCTCCCGCGAGGGGAGAAGGGAGTTTCGTGAGTCGCTTGCGCGACTTTCACATTAAGCCCAGCAGCCGCTTTTTCAGGAAGGCGCGTTTTCCTCGTTACCCACTCTCTCCGGCCCGGCGACGGTCAGCCGATGCCGCACCGGTGCTCCCTCTTCGAACAGCCACAGACTGCCGCTGGGCAGCGTCGTCCATTGCTCGTTGTCGGTCAGCGGCACAGTGGCGATCACCGCAACGCGATCCTCCGGCGTCGTCACCGCGCTGAAGTCGATACTCACATCCTGGTCGCTCAGATGGGCAACGGCAAACGGTGCCTGGCGAATGATGTAGGTCAGCTGTGTGGAGCAGTGCGCGAACAGGCAGTCGCCATTCGACAACAGGAAATTGCACGCCCCTTGCGCAGCAAGCTCGAGAGTCAGCTGATGCAGGGCCTCGAAAAGCAGCGCCTGGCTCGGCGCATGACTGCCAAAGCGCTGCCGTAGATTCTGTAACAGCCAGCAAAACGCGCGTTCGCTATCGGTGTCGCCAACAGGGGTAAAGCTGCTGTCGAGCTGCGGCGAAAAATCCGGCAAGTGGCCGTTGTGCGCGAAAATCCAGTACCGTCCCCAAAGTTCGCGCATGAACGGGTGGGTGTTTTCGAGTGCCACAACGCCCTGCGTCGCCTTGCGAATATGCGCAATGACATTTTGCGAGTGGATCGGATAGCTGCGTACGAGCTCGGCCAGCGGTGAAGAACACGAGGGCTGTGGTTCGAGGAAAACACGCGTACCGCGACCTTCGAAGAAAGCAATTCCCCAGCCGTCGGAATGGACGTCGGTCGCGCCTCCACGTGCCTGGAATCCGGCAAAAGAGAAACAGATGTCGGTCGGCACATTGCAGTTCATGCCGAGTAGCTGGCACATGGCTCGCCTCCTGGCTAGTCGTCCTCGCGGCGCTGTGGCGCGCGCTTGCCGATCTTGACCGTGATGTCGAACAGCTTGTTCTGGCGACGCAACTGGAAGCTGACCGCTTCGCCCGGCTTCTGGCCGGCGATCAGATCGAGCATCCCATGCGGATCCTCGACCGCGCGACCGGCGACGGCGAGCAGGATATCGCCCGGCTTGATCCCCCCGACATCGGCCGGGCCGCCGCGCAGGACACCGGCGATCAGCGCACCGCGAGTATCGGGCAGGCCGAAAGACTCGGCGAGATCGACGGTAATTTCCTGCGCCTCGACGCCAATCCAGCCGCGCGTAACGGTCCCCGTCTCGATGATCTGCTCCATGACATTGCGCGCAATCGAGATCGGAATCGCAAAGCCGATGCCGAGCGAGCCGCCGGAACGCGAGTAGATGGCGGTGTTGATGCCGATCAGATTGCCGCGACTGTCCACCAGCGCCCCACCCGAATTGCCCGGATTGATCGCCGCGTCGGTCTGGATGAAGCTCTCGAAAGTATTGATCCCCAGGTGCGAGCGGCCGAGGGCGGAGATGATGCCCATGGTCACCGTCTGACCGACGCCGAAAGGGTTGCCGATGGCCAGGGTCACGTCGCCGACCAGGACGTCGTCCATCTGCCCAAAGGTGATCGCCGGCAACGGCAAGGCCAGCGCCTTTCCACTGTCGGCGGTGATCTGCAGCACCGCCAGATCGGATTCCGGGTCGCTGCCAACGAGGCGCGCATTCAGGTTGCGGCCATCGCTGAGCGCGACCTCGATCTGGTCGGCGGATTCGACGACGTGGTTGTTCGTGAGAACATAGCCGCCGGAGCTGACAATGACTCCCGAGCCCAGGCCCGAACTGCTCGGCCCGTCACCGCCCGGATCGTCACCGAAGAAGTGACGGAAAGCCGGGTCATCATACAGGGGATGACGACGTGCCCTGACCTTCTGTGCGGTAAAGATATGCACCACCGACGGCAGCGCCTTCTTCGCCGCCTGGCGATACGACGGCGCAACGAGCGTCGGCGCCTCGCCCAGCGTCGCCGACTCCTGCAGGGCAACGATACTGGTGCCGAATACCGGTGCCTTGCCCAGCCATTCCGGCTTGAGGGTACTGACGACGAAAAGAAGGGCGACACCAAAAGTCACCGTTTGTGCAAAAATCAGCCAGAGCCTGCGCATGGGCGAAACCGGAGCCAGTGAATGAAACGCGAAGAATTGACACGCTACCTGGACGAGATCCTGGACGCAGGCCGCTTCAAGGATTATTGCCCAAACGGACTGCAAGTGGAAGGACGGCCTGAAATCCGCAGCCTGGTCGCCGGCGTCACCGCCAGTCAGGCGCTACTCGACGTCGCCGTGGCGCGTGCCGCCGACGTCATCCTGGTCCATCACGGCTGGTTCTGGCGCGGTGAAGACGGTCGCGTCACCGGCATCCGCCGGACACGTCTGCAAACCCTGCTGCACAATGACATCAACCTCATCGCCTATCATCTGCCGCTCGACAGCCATCCCCAGTTCGGAAACAACGCGCAGCTCGCCAGGCGCTTCGGGTGGCTGCCCGAAGGCCGCTTCGGCGAGCAGGACATCGGCTGGCACGGACGACCGCAGGAGCCGGCCAGCGTCGCCGCCATCACCGCCCGCGTCGCCACGGAACTACAACGCGAGCCGCTGCTGATCGGCGACGGCGAGCGCCCGGTCAAGCGCGTCGCCTGGTGTTCAGGCGGTGCGCAAGGGCTCTTCGAAGAGGCCATCGCGCTGGGCGCAGACCTTTACCTGAGCGGCGAAATCTCCGAGCAGACGGTCCATCTGGCGCGCGAATCCGGCGTCGCCTACCTGGCCGCTGGTCACCATGCCAGCGAACGCTACGGCGTACAGGCGCTCGCTGCACACCTGGCCGAACGTTTCGGCCTCGACTGTCATTTCGCCGATCTCGACAACCCCGTCTGAAACCTTATACCCCAAGGAGCAAGTATGGCTTACGTCTTTCCGCCCGCCGCCCAGGTGTGTGTTCCCGTCGCTGGTAGCGACACCCTCTTCCCGGTGCGCCGGGTCTACTGTGTAGGGCAAAACTACGCTGCGCACGCAGCGGAAATGGGTGCCGACGGGCGCCAGCCACCGTTCTTCTTCAGCAAACCCGCCGACGCGCTGGTGCCCTGCGGCGGCGAGGTCCGCGAGGTCCACTATCCGCCGGCCACCAGCGATCTGCAGCATGAAGTCGAACTGGTGGTCGCGCTGTCCGCTGGCGGTGCTGCGGTCTCACCGGCAAAAGCCCTCGACTGGGTCTATGGCTACGCCGTAGGCCTTGATCTGACCCGTCGCGACCTGCAGCGTGCGGCCAAGGAGAAGGGCCATCCCTGGGACATGGCCAAGGGTTTCGATCAAAGCGCACCGATCAGCGCCATCCAGCCGCGGGCCAGCATCGGTCATCCCGAGCGCGGCGCCATCTCGCTCAAGGTCAATGGCCAGCTGCGCCAGAATGGCGACCTCGACCAGATGTCGTGGAAAGTCGCCGAGGTGATCGCCAATCTGTCGACCTACGTCGAGCTGGCGCCCGGTGACCTGATTTTCACCGGCACCCCGGCCGGCGTATCGAAGGTACAACGCGGCGATGTGCTGGAAGCGAGTGTCGCCGGCATCGGCGAGCTCGCGGTGAAACTCGTCTGAAAGCCATAGCGAGCTGGTCGAGCGCAGCGGCAGCATTGCCGCCGCCTTGCCGACCACGCCGCTGCGCTAGGAGCGGCAACTGATACGCCTGGTCGCGACGCCTGAAGACCATCGCATCGCGCAGCTTGCGGCGGCGGCGATCGGGCTGTCACTGATCGATGCGGCGATCCCGCTTCCCCTGCCGGGGGTCAAACCCGGGCTGGCGAACATCGTCACGCTGATTGTTCTCGCACGTTACGGCTGGGCGGCTGCCGCCTGGGTCACCGGCCTGCGCGTCTTTGCCGGCGGCCTGCTGCTCGGCTACTTCCTTTCGCCCGGCTTCTTCATGAGCCTCACCGGCGCGCTGTTCAGCCTGCTGACGCTGGGCCTGGCCTACCGCTTACCGAGACGCTGGTTCGGCCCGGTCAGCTGGAGCATCCTGGCCGCATTCGCGCACATCGGCGGCCAACTCGTGCTGGCACGACTATGGCTGATTCCCCACAATGGCCTGTTTCTGATGGTCCCGTTTTTCGCCGTCGCCGCGCTCGTCTTCGGTATCATCAACGGCCTGCTGGCAACGCGCCTGCTGGCGGAGCTGTCGGCTAACCAAAGCGAGGTCGAAAATGCCTGAAACCGTCTGTCTGGCCTTCACCGGCGCCTCCGGAATGCCCTACGGCGTGCGTTTGCTCGAATGCCTGCTGGCCGCCGACTGCCGCGTGCAACTGCTCTACTCACAGGTCGCACAGATCGTCGCCAAGCAGGAAATGGGGCTGGACTTGCCGGCACGCGCCAGCGACGCCCAGGCCACGCTGCAGGAACGCTATCGAGCCCTGCCCGGCAGGCTGGAAGTTTACGGTCGCGAAGAATGGTTTGCACCGCTCGCCAGCGGCTCCAACCCACCCGACGCGATGGTCATCTGCCCGTGCTCGATGGGAACCCTGGCGGCGATTGCCCAGGGACTGGCCAGCAAGCTGATCGAGCGCGCGGCCGACGTCGTCCTCAAGGAGAACCGCAAGCTGATTCTGGTACCGCGCGAAACACCGCTGTCCGCCATCCATCTCGAGAACATGCTGCGCCTGGTGCGCGCTGGAGCGGTCATCCTGCCGCCCAACCCCGGTTTCTATAACCATCCGCAGTGCGTCGAGGACATGGTGGACTTCGTCGTGGCGCGAATCCTCGATCAACTGCGCGTCGCGCATACGCTGATCCCGCGCTGGGGCGCCGTCGCCGGCGAATGAGCGCCGGAGTCGTTGCCGAACAAGTACGCCTCGCGCGCCGGCCTGCGGGCGCGCGCACCCCTGGAAATGCGGCGACATGGCACCGGTTCCCGGCCTGACCCCGGACGACGTCGCGCAGATCACCGCCCTACGTGCAACTGGAGCAGCGCAAGGTCGGCATTCGCGAGCTCCAGCGAGGGCGATCTGGCCGAGGAGAAACAGCAGACAGCGCTGCCATCTGCTCGCCGCCTACTTGCTCGCCGCCAGGGGCGTAAAGCGCGCCTGCTCGGCGGCCTTGCCGGCCAGGGTGATCGAGACGACGACCTTCATGTCGGGCGTCGACGCGTAGCTGGCGCTGCCTTGCATGCGGTTGTCACCGTCGGCGGTCAGCGTCGCAGTCGCTTTGTTCTTGCCGGCGAAAATCGTAGCCGTACCGGTCGCGCCGGCGGTCGCGATCTTGGCGCCGGCATGGTCGGTGACATGCACGACGACCGCGCTGTCCCTGGCTTCCTTGTTGTCACCGGCGACCACCAGCTCGAAGTGGTAGGGGCCAGCCATGCGCAACTGGCCGCCATTGGCCCCTTTCTGGGTATCCAGATACGCGTCGGAGTGAGCGAGCAAGGGCTGGCTGGCGAGAATGAAGGCGCTGCTGGCGGCGGCGAGAATCAGGGCTTTGATCGGTGGCATGGGAAACTCCTTGTGGGTTGAAACAGGTTCAGCAATCTCGGGGTTCAAAAACGCTCACTCTCGTGGGCGGCGAGCAGGCGCTCCAGCGCCGGCTTGCCCCACAGCCAGAACATCAGCGGCGTCAGCAGGCTGTCGAGCAGGGTCGAGCTGATCAGCCCGCCGAAGATCACCACCGCCACCGGGTGCAGCACTTCCTTGCCCGGCGCGTCGGCCGAGAGCAACAAGGGCAGCAGCGCGAAAGCCGCCACCAGCGCCGTCATCAGCACCGGCGTCAGGCGCTCCAGCGAACCGCGGACGATCATGTGCTGGCCGAAGGTCTCGCCTTCGAAGGCACACAGATTGATGTAGTGGCTGATTTTGAGAATGCCGTTGCGGGTGGCGATGCCGGTCAGGGTGATGAAGCCGACCAGTGCAGCGACTGACAGCGGCTGCCCGGAAATCCACAGCGCGATGACGCTGCCGACCAGCGCCAGCGGGATGTTGCCCATGATGATCAAGGTCAGCGCGGTCGAACGGTAGCGGCTGTAGAGGACCATGAAGATCATCGTCAGCGAGATCGTCGCCAGCAGGCTGATCAGCCGCGCCGCCTCCTCCTGCGCCTGGAACTGCCCTTCCAGCGCGGTAAAGTAGCCATCGGGCAGCGGTCTGGCGGCGAGTTCGCTGCGGATGTCGGCGATCACTTGCGACATGTCGCGACCGTCGGTGTTTGCCGAGAGCACGATACGGCGCCGCGAATTCTCGCGGCTGACCTGGTTCGGACCATCGCTCTCCTCGACGGCAGCGACTTTCGACAGCGGCACGTGCCCCCTCGGCGTTTCGATCAGCAGATCGGCCAGCGCCTGTGGGCCGCGCGCACTTTCCGGCAGGCGTACCAGCAGGTCGAAGCGACGGTTGCCCTCGACGATTTCGGTGATCCGCTCGCCTTCGATCATCTGTTCGAGGCTGCGCAGCAGATTGCCGGGCGCGACGCCGTAGCGCGCCGCCTGCTCGTAGTCGAGGTGGATCTTCACTTGCGGAATGAGCACCTGCTTCTCGATCTGCAGGTCGGTAACGCCGGGGATCTGCGCCAGCCGCGCGCGCAGTTCGGCGGCCAGGCCGCGCAGGGTGTCGAGGTCGTCGCCGTAGATCTTCAGCGCGATCTGCGCGCGCACGCCCGAGAGCAGGTGATCGAGGCGGTGCGAGATCGGCTGCCCGACATTGGACGCCGCCGGCAGCGTGCCGAGGCGCTGCCGGATGTCGGCGATGATTTCGGCCCGGCCGCGCTCGGAAGCCTTGAGGTCGACGTCCATCTCGGTGTAATGCACGCCTTCGGCGTGTTCATCGAGTTCGGCGCGCCCGGTACGCCGGCCGACCTTGGTCACCTCGGGAACGTCGGCGACGAGCTGCTCGGCGAGCGTGCCAATGCGGTTCGATTCGCTCAGCGAGGTACCCGGGTTGAGCAGCACATTGACGGTCAGCGTGCCCTCGTTGAACGGCGGCAGGAAGGAACGCGGGAAGAAGGGCACGCTGGCGGCGACCACCACTACCAGCAACAGCGCGCCGATCAGCAGGCCGCGGGCACGCGCGAAAGACCAGTGCAGCAGGCGCGCGTCGAGGCGCTTTAGCCAGATCACCAGCGGGCTGTCGCCGGCGTGCAGTTGCTGCATGCGCGGCAGGAGGTAGTAGGCCATCACCGGGGTCAGCGTCACCGAGACGATCATGCTGGCGAGAATCGAGACGATGTAGGCGACGCCGAGCGGCGTGAACAGGCGCCCCTCGATACCGGGCAGGACGAACAGCGGCACGAACACCAGAACGATGATCACCGTCGCGTAAACAATTGCCGAGCGCACTTCCAGGGTCGCCGCGGCGATCACCTCGACGACCGGGCGTGGCGTGCTGGCGGCGCGGTTGAGCTTCAGGCGGCGCAAAACGTTTTCGACCCCCACCACGGCGTCGTCGACCAGTTCGCCGATGGCAATCGCCAGCCCGCCGAGGGTCATGGTGTTGATCGACAGGCCGAAGTAGCGAAAGACCAGCGCCGTGGCCAGCAACGAAACCGGGATGGCCATCAGCGAGATGATCGTCGTGCGCAGGTTGAGCAGGAACAGGAAGAGAATCACCGCAACCAGGATCGCGCCGTCACGCAGAGCCTCTTCGACGTTGTTCACCGAGTGCTCGATGAAATCGGCCTGCTTGAAGAGAAAGGATGGCGCCTCGATGCCTTCGGGCAGGCTCCTGGCGAGTTCCTCGATGGCTTTCTCGACTTCGCGAGTGAGCAGCACGCTGTCGGCGGCCGGTTGTTTCTGCACCGACAGAATGACCGCCGGCTTGCCCTGGAAACTGCCGTCACCGCGCTTGATCGCCGGCGCCAGTTTGACGTCGGCGAGCTGCTTGAGGACGATCGACTGGCCGTTCCTGACCGTGACCACCAGGTTCTGCAGGTCCTCGATGCGCGCGCTGCGGCCGATCTGGCGGATCAGGTATTCGCGGCCCTGGACTTCGAGAAAACCGCCGCTGGTGTTGGCGCCGAAATCGCGCAGCGCGGCTTCCAGCTTCTCGCGCTCGACGCCCAGGGCCTGCAGCTGCGCGGGGCGCAGTTCGACCCGGTACTGGCGCACTTCGCCACCGATCGGGATCACCTGCGCGACGCCCGGAATGGTCAGCAGGCGTGGCCGCATCACCCAGTCGGCGTACTCGCGAACGGTCATCGGACTGACCCTGGCCGGGTCGGCAGGAATGGCGATGAGCAGGATCTCGCCCATGATCGACGAGATCGGCCCGAGCTGCGGAACGATTCCCGGCGGCAACTGATCGCGGACCAGGTTCAGGCGTTCGGCGATCTGCTGGCGATTGCGGTAGATGTCGGAACCCCACTCGAACTCGACATAAATGATCGACAGGCCGATGCCCGAGACCGAACGCACGCGCGTCACGCCGGGCATGCCGTTCATTCCCGATTCGATCGGGAAAGTGACCAGCTGCTCGACTTCCTCCGGCGCCATGCCGCCGGCCTCGGTCATCAAGGTCACCGTCGGCTTGTTGAGGTCGGGGAAGACATCGACCGGCATCTGGCGCAGGGTGATCGCGCCGTAGATGATCAGCAACAGCGAGATGCCGAGGACGATCAGCCGTTGCTTGAGGCTGGCGCGGATAATCAGTTCGAACATGTCAGCGCACTTGCGACAGCAGGCCGGCGCCCTCGATCACGACGCGATCGCCGTCGTGCAGGCCGTCGCTGATCGCGACCGTGTTCGCATCGAGCGCTTGCGGATGCACCCGGCGGGCGACAAAACGTTCGGCTTCGGTATGCACCCACACCGCCGTTTCGCCGGCACCAATGCGCGTCAGCGCCGAACGCGGCACGGCGGCGCCCTCGATCTCGTGCGCCGTGCGCACGATCACCTTGAGTGGTTGCCCGACGGCGACCAGCGAGTTCGGCGTGACGATGCGAAACAGCAGGGGCAGCGCCTGCTCACGCATCTGCCGGCCACCGCCGACAAAAGCGAGCTCCAGCGCGCTTTGCTCGGATAGAGCGCTGGCAGAAATCAGCGTCGCGCCAATGCCCGCCTGGTAGGCCAGTGCTTCCACCGCCAGGCGCGAGGGGTCGATGATCTCGAAAAGGATTTCCTTGGCATCGACGACCTGACCGGCGACCAGGCTGCTGGCGCTGATCACGCCGGCCGCCGGTGCGCGCAGGGGCTCGGCGCCGTCAATGCTGGCGCTGGTCGCCGCCAGGCGCTTGCGTAGCGCGCCGCGCTCGATGCGTGCGGCTTCGATTTCCTTGTGCGCCACTGCGCCTGCAAGCGCTTGCAGCCGGCGCACGCGCGCTTCGGCAATCGCCAACTCGCCGGCCAGTTCGGCCTGCTGCGCCCTCTGGTTACCCCGCTCGATGGCACTGCTGACCGGGCGCAGGTAGGCCAGGATCTCGCCCTTGCTGACTTTTCTGCCGGGGACCGGCATGCCTTTGGGGCCGGGTTCGACGCTACCGGCAAAGGTCGCCTGCACGCGGCCGCCGGTTTCCGGGTCGGCGATCACCTGACCGTTGAGTTCGATCGTCGCGGAGAGCGGACCGATGGCGACCTGCTGGCTGCGCACGCCGATCTGCCGCTGCAGCGGTTTGGGCACGAACAGGCTGCCGTCGGGCAGGCGCTGCGGCGATGTGGCGTGGCGCCCGCCGGCCGTGGCGCCGTCGCCCGGCGCGCTGACCGGCGCGGCTGCCGCGGCTTTGTTGCCCTGGCTGTGATCCTCGTCGCCATGCGCCAGCGCGGCACTGGCGAAGCAGGACAGCGTGACGGAGGCGAGAATGCTGCGCAAGTTCATGCCTGGTGGCCTCGCGGGGATCGGTGTTGCCGGCGGCGCCGGAGCAGGAGCAAGGCGGCGCCGGCGAGCAGCAGCGCGGCGGCCAGGACCCATACCGTCCATTCGCTCCAGGCATGGGTGTGCGGCGCAGCGGTGCTTGGCGGCGGCGAGGTATCGAGGACCAGCGACAGCAGATCGGCATTGTCGCTGGTCTCGATGCTGATGGTCAGCGGGTGCCTGCCCGCCGGAAAGTCGGCGGCAAGTGGCATGACGTAGGTGCCGGGTGAGGTTTCGCTGACCAGGCCTTGCACGCCGGGCACATCAGTTTCGACTTCGACCTTGGCACCTGCCACCGGCTCGTTGCTGGCGAAGCGATCGACATAGACCAGCAGTGTCCGGCCTTCGAGGACGGCGACGACTTCGAAATCGGCGGTGGCGGCACTGGCCCGCGGCGCGACGCTCTGGCTGAGCGCCGGGGGCGGCGCGCCATGATCTTCGCCGCCATGGCCAAAAGCCGAAAACGTGATCACCAGCAAGGCAGTGGCCAGAAGCTGCTTCACGGCAGCACTCCCAGGGTCTGATTGAGGCGCGAAATGGCCGCCGCACGGGCAATCTGCTGGCGGCCGAGAAAAGTGTCGGCAGCGTAGGCGGCAGCACGAATACGCAGCAGCGTTGCCAGGTCGGCTTCGCCCAGGGCGAAACTCTTTTCCGCCAGGCGCAGGCTGTCGCTGCTCAGCGTGCGCCGCTGCTCGGCGAGCGCGTACTGGCGCTCGGCGGCCTGCAAGGCTTGGCGGACACGCATGGCGTCGAACTCGACGCGGCTCTCGAGGCGCTGCATTTCAGCGTCGCTCTGATCGGCCTCGGCCTGCGCCGCCGAGCTTTCGCGGCGCACCAGAGCGCCTGAAGAAAAGGGGATCTTCAGACGGATGCCGATGCTGTCGCTATAGGCTTCGTTGAAATCGGCGCGTTCGCGAAGGGCGAGCAAGCTCAACTCCGGTGCGGCGCGGCGCGTCTGTTCGGCGACCTTGACCTTGGCGCGGGCACTGCGCGAGGCGGCGGCGGCGGCGATCAGCTGTGGGTGCGTCGCCGGCGCCTGCTGACTCGCCTCGCCAGGGACCGAACTGGCCGGCAGTTCGGCACTGACCAACGACGGTGCCGGTGCCCCGGTAAGTGCGCGAAAGACATGCTCGGCCTGCAGCAGCGCGCTGTCGGCGTCGATCGACTCGGCTTCGGCGGCCTGCGTTTCGATTTGTGCGAGGTTGGCGTCGATCCGTGACAGATCACCGGCCTGATAGCGACGCTGGACTTCGCTTGCCAGCGCGCGCGCCGTCTCCAGGCGACGCGCCCCCAGGCTGGCGCTATTGCGCGCTGCGGCCAGCGTCCACCACGCCTCGCGCAACTCGCCGGCGAGCTCCAGCCGCAGGCCGGCGCGCCGGGCGCCGACTTCGTCGAAGCGGCTCTCGGCCTCCGCTTCGCGCGCCGCTTTCTGTCCGGGCAGCCACAGGTAGACGTTCAGCTCGACGGCGACCTCGCGTTTGCCGCGATTGCTGTTCAGCTGGTCGTTGAGCGCGCCGACGCTGATTGACCCCGGCTCAGGTGTCAGGCCGGAGGCCACTTCCTGCGCCGCACGCGCTTCGCGCTCGCGGGCGTCCAGTGCTTGCGCCTGCGGATTTCTCAGCCATGCCTGTTCGAGCCAGAATCCCAGGCTGCCTTCCGGCGCCGCTGCAGGCGATGGAGCAGCGGCCACTCCAGGCAGGCTCAGCAGCAAGCCGAGCAGGCCGGCAGCCAGGCGCAGTGGCCAGCATACAGGCGTCATGACAAGGCTCGGAGAGTGCGCTTGTTCATCGACTGCTGGCTTTCCGTGACTGGTAAAAAACGCGGCTGGAAGCCTTGCCGCCAAGATCCTCGGCCCAGCCGCCACCACCACCGCAAGTGGCGCTCTTGAAAACCTCGACGCGCGGAACGTCCTGGGCGAATGCATGGGCGGACGATACGAGGGATACGAGGCGGGCGCGGCGAGAAGGCGAAATGACTTCATGACAAGATCCCGTTCCGGAAGACGAGTTGAACTGGCAAGTGACGTCTGGTGGGGCATTCTGCATAACTTGCCCGCACAGCAGGCTGACGCCCGGATTACATTCCTGTAATTTCTGGCGAGCGGCAATTCGGCCGCAACGGTCATTGGGATACGGCGCGTCCAGCGGCCGTAATAAATAGCTTACCGGTCGTAGGGTCGGAAATCAGCTCGAACGACCGCTTGGCACTTCAGGAGCAAAGCGCTCGCGCGCTAATCGTGGGCCGTGGTGGCGTGTGCAGTTGGGCGAAGCGCTGGCCCTCTTTGCTATGTTGCGGATTGGGGCAATCCTCCTCGTCCACGCTATGAGCAGAGCCATGACGCCTCGACTCAGCACGTCGCGCCGTTGCGGCAACAGATGATTGAGGACAGGTGGATGCGCAAGCTCACCGACAAGACACAGAGCGGCTAGCGGCGCTTCGCCGAGTGGTTCGCGGCCGTTGCGCGCCGCGGGTGCACAAAGGCCGCGCAAGGCGCTATGCTCGCAGGCTTTCCAGCCAGCCCCTTACCGGGCTCGTCAGAGACATGGCCATCATCCACCGTTCCACTCCCTGTCGCAGCACCAGTTTCCGCTCGTGGTTTGTGGTCGCCAGTATCGCCCTGTCTGCCAGCCTGCTCGATGGCTGCGGCGCCGACCAGCAGCCCGCCGGCAAAGCGGTTAAAGCAAGCGAAGCGAGCGTTCCCGTGGTGGTCGTCAATGCGCAGCGCAAGACGGTGCCGTTGAGCGTCGAAGGCATCGGGACGGTCGAGGCGATAGCCAGCGTGGCAGTGAAGTCGCGAATTGACGGGCAGATCGTCAAAGTGGCTTTCGCGGACGGCGACGATGTCAAGCCCGGGCAGGTGCTGTTCGAGATGGATCGCCGTCCGGCGCTCGCGCAGCTCAGGCAGGCCGAGGCGAAGCTGTCCAGCGACATGGCATTGCTGGCGCGGGCGCGGGCGCAGGATGCGCGTTACCAGGACTTGCTGCGCCAACGCTTCATTTCTGCCGATGGCTATCAGCAGTACAAGACCAACCTTGACAGCGCACTGGCCAATGCGGCAGCGGCTCGCGCCACGGTCGATAGCGCCCGGCTGCAGATCGACTACTGCACCATCCGCGCGCCGATCGCCGGGCGGGCCGGGCGGATCATGATCCAGCAGGGCAATCTGGTGAAGGCCAACGACGGCAATCCGCTGGTGGTGATCAACCAGCTGACGCCGATCTTTGTGAATTTTTCGGTGCCCGAACAATATCTGGCGCAGGTGCGCAGTGCCGGGGCCGGGGTGGTGAAGGTCGTCGCCACCGATGCCGACGGCAAGGCGGTGGAAGTCAGCGGGACGCTGGCCTTCGTCGACAACGCGGTGGACCCCGCCACAGGCACTGTCAAGCTGCGCGCCAGCGTGGACAACCGCGATAGCGGTCTGTGGCCGGGACAGTTCGTGCACGCGGTGCTGGCTCTTGGTGAGCGGGCCGATGCCCTGGTCGTCCCGGCGGACGCGGTGCAGACCGGCCCGAGGGGCAGCTACGTGTTTGTCGTCGGCGCCGATGGCAAGGCGCAACTGCGTGACGTCGTGGTCGAGCGCACCGCTGGCGCCGAGGCGCTGATTGCCGAGGGCTTGGCGGTGGGAGAGACGGTGGTCGTCGACGGCCAGTCGCGGCTGCTGCCGGGCAGCCCGATAGTAATCAGGGATGCCGCCGGGAAGTCCTGATGAACATCTCGCGGCCTTTTGTCTTTCGCCCGGTGATGACCGGGCTGGTGATGCTGTCGATTCTCGTTTTCGGCCTGATCGCCTACCGCCTGTTGCCGGTCTCCGACCTGCCCAATGTCGACTTCCCGACCATCACGGTCAGCGCCAACCTGCCCGGCGCCAATGCCGAGACGATCGCTGCCGCCGTCGCGACGCCGCTCGAAAAGCAATTCTCGACCATTCCGGCGCTCGAATCGATGACCTCGAGCAGCGCTGTCGGGACGACGTCGATTACCCTGCAGTTCTCCTTGAATCGCAACATCGATGCCGCCGCGCAGGACGTCCAGTCGGCGATCTCGACGGCCTTGCGGCAGTTGCCGCCAGAGATGACCACGCCGCCATCATTCCGCAAGGTCAACCCGGCGGATGCGGCGGTATTCTATCTGGTGGCCCGCTCCGAGACGATGCCGCTGTCGGCGGTGGACGAGTACGCGCAGACGCGGATCGCGCAGCGCCTGTCGACCATTGCCGGAGTTGCCCAAGTACAGGTCTTCGGCAGCCAGGAGTATGCGGTTCGGGTGCAGCTCGACCCGAATCTGCTCGCTGCTCGGGACATCGGTATCGACGAAGTGCAGCAGGCGATCGCCAGCCATAACGTCAACAAACCGACGGGAACTCTGTACGGCAGCCAGCGCGCCTTCTCGGTCGAGGCCACTGGCCAGCTCAACGACGCCGCCGCCTACCGGCCGCTGGTCGTCGCCTACCGCAATGGCGCAGCGGTCCGGCTGGGCGCGCTGGGACGGGTCGTCGACGGCGTCCAGAACGACAAGTACGCCGCCTGGTATAACGACGAACGGACGGTCATCCTGGCCATCCAGCGTCAGCCGGGAACCAACACCGTGGAACTGGTCGACAACATCCGCAAGCTGCTGCCGACCTTCCGCGAGCAGGCGCCGACCGGCATCAAGATCGACGTCATGTACGACCGCTCGCAGTCGATCCGCGCCTCGGTGGCGGACGTCAAGTTCACCCTGCTGCTGGCCCTGGCACTGGTGGTGATGGTCATTTTCCTCTTTCTGCGCAATGTCTCGGCGACGCTGATCCCCAGCCTGGCACTGCCGATGTCGATCATCGGCACCTTCTCGGTGATGTACCTGCTGGGTTTCAGTCTCGACAACATTTCGCTGATGGCGCT